>CAWKIC010000041.1:0-26701 GCA_963849615.1 uncultured Bacteroidales bacterium | reverse complement strand
TAACAACTATGTCCTTGCTGTCGACAAGGATCCTTCCGCCTGTACGAATGACAAATGAAAATGGCTGTTTTTTAAGAGTTAAGACGGAATGAACAGGTTCTGCTTCATTTTCATGGTTGAGCTCACTGGCGGGTTCTGCCGGAACAGCTTCAGCCTCTTTCTTATCTGACTTGCAGCTGTAACCGGAAGTCAGAAACAGTATAAAAATAAAAATTGAAAAGCTTCTCATTATTGTATGGATATAAATAAATATTGGACAATCAATTAATTGATTATCATAGAATAAATTGTTGACGGAGGGATTATTTATACGAGCGGGGGAGCCCTGAGAGCTGAAATACCCAGGGTGGGGATCAGAAATGAAAAGTATTGTTGAATTGAAGATATTTGATGTCAGCGCATCCAGGGGGGTTGATAATAACTGCCCTGTCAGAAGCATTTATCAGGTTGTCTGAACTTAATTCATAAAAGATGAACCCGGAATAATGACAGACGGTTTTTTCGGCCGGCAGGGAATGATAGTCCATAGGCCTGTCGGAAGAAGCGTTCTCAACACCTTCAGTATGAAGAATATTGTGGCAGTCTGAACATGGATTATCCAGATGGTTATGGGGAATTATGCCGTGAGCAAAAATAACAAACCACGCCAGTAGAAGGATTGAAGCTTTTATCCTGATTGCTTTCCTCAAAACCATATTTTTTTCAAATATACAACTAATTTTATATCAGTGCTCCACAAAGTTACACTCTTCAACCCCGTCATGCGGTTTACCAGTTCGAGTCGTACCATGACCTTACATCAGCAACTTTCATACCGGCTTTTATCGCAGCCTCAATTCCGAGCTCTGCATCTTCAAAAACCTCAATAAATTCAGGATCGACCTGCATAAGCTCCGCACACCTCAGAAAAGTCTCTGGGTGGGGTTTGAAGGAATCAACATCGTTGGCTGTAACAATTATGTCGAAATATTTCCGCAGGTCCGTCAACTCGAGTGTCCTTTCGACAGCCTCCCTGTGGCCTCCCGTACCTACAGCCATCGGCAATATGCCAAAGTATTTCTTCACGATATCAGTAACAGGTTCGATAGGCTTAATGAGATGCTGCAGCTTAAAGAACTCAGCGAATTTTTCATTCATTATCTGATCGATTGTCACGTTCCCGTTCAGGCCGCAGTCTTTTATTATTTCCTCTGCAATTATCCAGCCCGGGCTTCCTGTGTGTTTCCGGAGAAAGCTGGTATCGATATGTGCTCCGTATTTAAGCGATGCCTTTCTCCAACCTTCAAAATGATAAGGCATGGTATCGGCAAGCGTCCCGTCAAGATCAAAAATTAATGCTTTTACCCCCGGAAGTATATCGTATTTCATAAATTTCAGAAACAAGGGGGCAAATCTACTGAAAATTATTGTGATTGCTTAAAAGTCCTTACACTCATTAAGGATTTTATATACTATGGAGGAACGCTTATCGAAACCACTGAAAAAGCCTCCAAGATAGACTATTATTTCTTTTTTGGTTCTCTCCTTCAGGTATGGGAAGTCATTAATGACCTTATAAAATTCCTCTTTTTTTTCGACAAATTGTTTGAGGTCATTTTTATAAACCTCTTCACTCCTGCATATTCCCATATACAGACGGTCTCTCACCGACTCTATCGGCAGCGTTTCAAAAGGAACGGCATAATCGGCATTAACGAGTCCGGAATAGTCGAAATCGAATGGAACGATCGTCGCCAGTCCCGACAGAAGCTGCCCGGGCTGGGCAAGCACAAGGACGTTGTGCATATTCGGGACAGACCAGTCGGTATTGCCGACCATATAATTAAAAATAGCAAATCTGTCCATCAGATCCGGTCTGATATGTTTCTGAGTCAGGGTGGGTGTTTTTATCTCTATGGCATTCATCCTTTTTTCGAGCATTTTCACAGGCTCTATTACAAATCCGTATTGAACGATGGGCTTTTTCTCCTTAGCCGTATTTATGTATTTTACCCTGACCAGCCGTACTCTTAAACTATTATCTGTGAGTACATTATATAGTTTATATATAAGAAATTCCTTCAGGACATATTCTTCATAACCCAGTTTGCAGTAAGTGACCAGTTTAAGCTTATCAATTCCGTCGAATTCAGTCGACACCGAATCTTTGAGCTTGAAATTCAGGCTGATAGGAGGGAAGTCACAATACATGCGGCGCATTTCGCCTCTTGCCCTCAGCTTTATATTTTTATTGACGGAATCCGCCTTCCCTGTATAATATGTCAGAACGGCGGGAAGATACTCCACGTCAGGCTTTTTCTTCCGGTAATAGGTGATATCGAATCTAAGGGCAATTTCAATCAGCTCGTCGCTCTCGAAAAGCCTGATGTTTACATTGTGGGTATCAATAGCTGCATACGGGTTAGGAACGGTATCGACCTGCCCGGAGGCCGGCTGAATAAAGAAAGCTGAGAGGAGAATCAGAAGGGATATTAATTTTTTCATTTCAGGAAACATAAATTTCAGTCTAAATTACTAAATAACTCATAATATTGAAAAAATAAATTCGAGTCGGAGCAAAGGCCGCGAAGTTGCCTCGTTTGTTTTTCACCCCTAAATCCCCTGAAGGGGACTTAAAGAAAACTCTTTAGATGGAAAGGGGCAAGCTCTTTGCCATTAAAAGGCGTATTAAACCTGGGTTTAAATCTGCGAAGATCCGCCAGGTTAAGCGGGTGGATGGTGGGCTATTTTAGGGAGGAGCCGAGTTTTCACACTTGGGTGCGATGGCAAACTGGAAACGGCGCGAAGTTAAGTCTGTTTCGTAGCGCCAACACGGCTTTGCGAAGCGGGCGTAGAAACAGACTTAACTTTTCGTTTCCAGCGCCTTTTCTTTGTTACTTTCTTTTTGCGCAAAAAGAAAGTAAAAGAATAAATTTGGGCGAGCAAAGAATAAACAAGGCTAGAAAAGGCACAATTAAAGGGCCGAGCGATAAGAAATAACCCAGTGGGCTATTTCAGGAAGGAGCCAGGTTAAGCGGGTGGATGGTGGGCTCTTAAAGAGCCACTATTAAAGATCAAAAGAAATACGTAGCTTAATAAGACATATTAAATTTAAAAGAAATACGTCTTATAAGACATATTAAAAAGGCCGCTGATGAGGCGGCCTTTAACGAATGATCATAATGTTTACCCTTTATACTGAGCCAGGTAATCACTTACCTGACGATAAACATTCTCCTTTGTAAAACCTAATTTTTCATCGAGGATCTTATAGGGTGCTGAATAACCAAAGCTGGTGACACCCCATACCCTGCCAAAGGGCCCCACCAGGCCCTGGAGTGTGACCGGCAAACCGGCGGTTAACCCGAACACAGGCACGTTATCAGGTATTACCGACTTGCGATACTCCTCAGGTTGATTTCTGAAAAGACCTTCTGAAGGGGCTGAGACAATTCTCACCTTCAGGTTATCATTCCGTAATAATCCGGCTCCCTCTGCAAGCGTCGAAACTTCAGATCCGCTTGCGATAAGTATTACATCCGGCTTGCCCGTACAATCCTGAACAACATAGGCTCCTTTTGCGGCATTCAGCGCATCGTTGAATCTGTTGCCGGTGTCAGAAGGCAGGTCTTTAATATTCTGTCGTGAAAGAATAAGTGCAGTAGGTGTTTTTTTGTTTTCGAGAGCAAGCTTCCAGCATACGGTTGTTTCAGTAGCATCGGCAGGACGGAGAACAAGCATGCTGTTTTCGCCATTGTGATTCTTCAGATGTTCCATAAGGCGCAGCTGTGCCTCCTGTTCAACAGGCTGATGTGTCGGCCCGTCCTCACCCACCCGGAAGGCGTCGTGCGTCCAGATATATTTAACAGGCAGACCCATCAGGCACGCAAGTCTGACAGAAGGCTTCATAAAATCGGAGAAAACAAAAAATGTTCCGCAGGCTGGGATTACTCCCCCATGCAGGGCCATTCCATTCATAATGCCGGCCATTGTCAGCTCCGAAACGCCTATATGGAGAAATGCACCTGAGAAATCTCCTTTTATAAAGGGATGAGTGTTTTTGAGGAACCCGTCTGTTTTGTCCGAGTTAGCCAGGTCGGCAGAGGCAACTATCATGTTTCCAATTTCCCTGGCAAACATACCAAGCATTGCTGACGAAGCAGCCCTGGTGGCAGAACCCTCCTTCTGCTGAACTGCTTTGTAATCAATTTCAGGGATATCGCCCGAATAAAAGGCGTTAAGCTTTTTATTGAGCTCCATGTTTTCAGCTGCCCAGGCTTCCTTCCTCTTCCTCCACTCAGCCGCTTTCCTGCTTTTTTCTGCCAGGATCTGATCAAAAAATTCTCTTACGTCGTCGAAGATCCGGAAAGGATCGGAGAGATCACCTCCGAGGTTGATAAGTGACTTTTCAAACGACCCGCCGGCTTCGCTTACCGGCATTCCATGGGTTGCGGTTTTCCTTTCAAAGCTCTTTCCTTCATTATCGAGCATACCTTTGCCCATTATTGTCTTTCCTATGATAATGGTAGGTTTATCTCTTTCATTTACAGCTGTTTTCAGGGCTTCCCTGATCTTGGTCCTGGTCATTACCATTGATTTTAAGCACATTCCATCCCCAGGATGTATATTTCATTGCCGTGTCCTCGATTGTGACAGCTTTGGTTTCTGTTGACAGCTGGATATCATTCGAATCGTAGAACATGATGAGGTTACTGAGCCCCAGAAATCCGGCAAGGCGGCCTGCTCCCTGGGAAATCTCTTCCTGGACCCCTCCGTCGGAAATGTATGTAAATATTTTGTGTGCAAAAAGTTCTCCGAATCTTGCAACAAGAAACCTTTCGGTTATTGCAGCACCCACAGCATTCGTATGCCCCTGTCCGAGAGGACCGGATGTATTTTCAACAGCTCTCTTTAAATCGAGTTCGGGGTGGCCGGGGGTCGGACTGCCCCATTGGCGGAAATTCTTCAGCTCATCTATTTTGAAATGCCCGGTCAGGGTAAGGATTGAATAGAGCATCGGCGACATATGTCCGGGATCAAGAAAGAACCTGTCGCGATTGATCCACCCAGGATCGGAGGGATCAAAGTTAAGAAATTCAGAAAAAAGAATATGGATATAATCAGCTCCGCCCATGGCCCCTCCGGGATGGCCCGATTTTGCCTTTTCCACCATCGACATTGCCAGGATCCGGATATTATCTGCTGCCCTTTTATTTACTTCACTGTTCATTAAAAAAAAAATTAACCGTTAGTAATATTAACGGGAACAAAAATAAAACTAATTGTCAATAAAAAAGCAGATATGACCCGTACCGGGCAGAAATTGTCTACAGGTACTTTCTGTCTTCTGCCGGGACATCGAAGTACTTGTCATATAAAGAGGCATCAGGCCCTTGCTTTTCGATCCTGGTTCCCCTGATCTTATAAGTACATTTTTCACCCGCTATGCCCGAAAAGTAGATATTGAACTCCTTCCCGGCTTCATCAATCATAATAATTCTTACGAGATGACTGTACTTGGCGCTGTTCAGCTGTGAGTGACAGATGGGGCAGGTGTATAAGTACTCTGAGCCTTCTTCGATCTTAAAAGAAGAGTGGGTTGTTTTTGTGTAGTTCCCTATTTCAGGATTCAGAAAAACCAAACCGCCTTTGGCATTATTTGTTTTTGTGGCGGCAAGGACAATAGAAGTTTTGACATTCAGATGCCCCCTGCAAACTTTACAAAGATATTCAACAGCCATGTTTTTCCTCCCATGTATTTATTAAGTTAATAATGTTGTCTGCTTTATCTCTTACAAGATAAGAAATGTTTTCACCAAAACCAATTTTTTCAGGCTGGATTCCAAGGATGAGAACAGGCATTTTAAAAAAATCCGAAATCCGTCTTAAGGAAATGTTGTGGGTATTAAAAGTCAGATCTATTATCTGGTTTACAGGCAGGAGCTTTGCGTCACCGGGAAACAATCCGAGATCGACGCTGTCAACCAGAACAAGGATGTCAGGCGCCAGCTGATTGATCTTGCCGATGTAATTTTCGATGCTTACCTCAACTGTAAGGGATGAAATACTTCCGCAGTTATTTATTTGCCTGGTAATGTAAACACCAACCCCGTCATCCATTTTCAGAAGGTTGCCAATCCCGACAAAGAGAATTTTTCTGTCTTTTTGAGAAAGGAGCCTATTTAGATCTTCAAGCACCCTTAAACAGATATTTAACAAGTACCTGTCTCAGGCAGTTGGGGCAGATGACATTGAACATATCCTTTCTTTTCAATCCGTCCCTGATTTCAACATCAATATCCTGACCCTCAGCCAGCCGTAGTTTTTGATTCAGCATATTGAGATTAAGGATTGAAGAAAACGCCCTTGGTCCCAGCTTCAGGTGCATATAATGAAGGTGTTCTTTGGTTGTGATAACTGCATGGCAGTTTTCGCAGATGAGAAGCTCTTTTTCCTGGTATTCAATGTTTTTAGTCCTGTCAAAGACTGCAAGATCGAATATCTTGTCTGACAATTTAACCCCTTTTTGTGTTATACAATGATCCTGGCACTGACCACAGAAAATGCATTTTCCGTAATCCCGTTTGATTGTTCTCACACCCCTTTCCCTGTCGTCAGTGAAGGTTATTGCGTTCGGAGGACATACGTTTGCACATGTTTCACAACCAACGCAGTTGGTATCATCCACTTCAGGCTTTCCCCTGAATTTCTCAAATGGGACATGCGGTTCAGCCGGAAATTTCGAGGTGTAAGCCGGAGTAACCAATGAAATCACAGCCTCCCGTAATTCTCGCATCTTGGGGTATCTCATCTTATTGTCTCCTTATAATCATCTTTGACACTTTTTTCACCCAGCTTGATCCCGAAATGGTATGTCCCTCTGATAAGCGCATGAGCGGCCACTGTTGAGCTGAAAAACAGTATTGGAATAGCGATCAAGGCTTTCATCCCTGCGTCACTGATCCCAAAATGGAATACGACGCCTGTGAGAATGCTGCAGCATCCGAGCGTAACGCATTTGGTTGCCGCCTGAAGCCTGTTATAGGTGTCGGGCAGACGGATTATGCCGATGCAACCCAGCAAATTGAATAGAATTCCTATTGTTATGAAAATCAGACTTATCATATTACTCATTTAATTTTTTACCAGTCAGATATTTAGCCAGAGTTAAAGTGCCGATAAAACTCAGTATTATCCAGGCTATCCCTATATCGAGGATAAATGATTTATCTGTCTGAATCGAAATAATTGCACAAATACCTACCACCAGGATCCCGAAAATATCAACACCAACCATCCTGTCCGGTATTGTGGGGCCCCTGATTATCCTGTAAAGACAGATTGCGCTTAATGCTATCTGAATGTAAAGAAGTATGTTAAGGAAATTTATCATTCAACAATTCTTTTAATATATTTTTCAAAAACTCCGGTTATGATACCGGTGTAGACCTCAGGATCTTCCGATCGTATATAGATCCAGTGAATGTAAAGGTTATCGTCGATTATGTCGACTGTTATGGTTCCGGGTGTCATGGTAATTGAATTTGCGAGCAGGGTCCTGGCAAAATCTGATTTCAGTGTGGTTTTTACCTTAACTATTCCGGGTCTGATTGGCATTGCCGGGTGCAGTACCCTGTAGGCAACATCAAGATTTGCTTTAATGCATTCCCATATAAAAATAAAAAAGTAAACAATAAACCAGAAATAGCGGCGGGGTTGTAAAAACTTGTGGACATCATGAAAATAATACCGGGAAAAAACAGCTGAGCATATCAGGGCCGCAACAGTTCCAACAATGATATTCGGGAGGGTCAGCCTGAAGGTCATGAGTAACCAGAATATCAGCGACAATATAAAAACTGTAAGAAATCTCATATCAATATCCAATTATCTCGACTGAATAAATTCCAGGATCTGTAAGAATATTTATGGCAGGCGCAAGAACAGCTTCCCTTATTCCGGGAAATGCCAGAAGGCTCAGTGCCAGGCACATAATACTCAAAATGACCATACTGAAAACCATAGGGAAAGGAACCTCCTTAATATTTTCCCTTATCTTGTTCAGGCTCTTGTTATAGAATGCATACCGTTGAAACTTGAGGAACGAAGCAAGTGTGACAATGCTAACAATAACCGCAAGAGCTGCAAGGAGATAGAACTTAGCCATTACAGCCGCTATTATAATGATAAGCTTGCTGAAGAATCCGTTAAATGGTGGGATCCCTGATATTGAAAGCGAAGCCACAAAAGATGTTGCAGACGTGAAAGGCATCGATTTACCAAGATCTCCCATCTCTTTCAGGTCGCGGGTTCCGATTGTGTATTCAATTGCCCCGGCATTAAGAAAAAGTAGTCCTTTAAAGGCTGCATGGTTAATGAGATGGAAAATTCCTCCTGCAATGGCAAGCGTTGCAATCTCATAATCCGACCCCCTTGAAATAAGTATCATCCCAATGCCGACCGACATGACAACGTAACCCATCTGGCTTATGCTGTGGTAAGCAAGCAATCGCTTTATATCCCACTGTCCTATTGCCAGGAAAACTCCGACTACCATTGAAAGGGTCCCAAGCGTGGTTATCATTACCGCCATCCCCTCACTGATAATGAACATGTTAAAGAACAATCTGAAAATGACATAGATGCCCACTGCTTTGATAAGCACACCCGACAGCATCGCGGAGATGGGGGAGGGCGCTGATGAATGTGCATCGGGCAACCAGGCATGAAAAGGGATAATGGCTGCCTTAAGACCAAAACCGCTTAAGATCAGCATCTGAATAAAAAGATAGTAATACTTGTCACTGCCAGTCCCGAAAGCAGCCTTTATGTCAGCAATATTCAGTGTCTTAGCCTTCCAGTAGATGAAACCGATCCCGAACAGGATCAGGAAAGATGCAAGCCCGCCAAGTACCTGGTATTTAAAAGTTGCTTCCAGTTCATTCTTCTCAACACCGAAAGCAACAAGTGCATACGAGGAAATTGCTGATATCTCGAGGAAGACAAAAATATTGAACAGGTCTCCGCTCACTACAACACCGTTCATTCCGGCAATCATAAGGCAGAAGAGGGCATAATAATAGTTTTCGGAAGTGTACCTGCTTATGTATGATATTGAATAAAAAGCAGAAAGGAAGCCGATAAGGTTAACTATGCACAGCAGGATAACGGTAAATCCATCCATTACCAGGTAAATGCCAATGGGGTATCCTCCGACAGGTTCCCATCCGCCGACTTTGTACACTGATGAATTAAATCCTGTTGTGGCAAGGCAGTAAAAGCTGATAACAACAAGGAAAAGGAGGACAAGGGAAGCAAAATATTTGTTAAAATTCCTGATGAACCTTCCGAGGATCATTATCAGGAAAGCTCCCGCAAGCGGCACTGTGACAAATAATGGTATCAACGGATTCATCTTCTATCCTCTTAAGTTACTTATCTCTCTTATATCGAAAGTCTTATACTTCCTGTAAATTCTGATTATTACTGCCATCATCATTGCAGTTGTTGCAAGCCCGATCACAATCGCGGTGAGCACCAGCGCCTGCGGCAGAGGATCAACATAAATCTTTACAGGATCGGCCGGGTCGACGATGGGAGCAACTCCACCCTCCATGTATCCAATCAGCGCGAAGAACAGGAAACTGCTGAACTCCATTATCGACAGCGAGATCGCTATTTTGATCAGGTTTCTCCTTGTTATTACCCCGTAAAGCCCAACAAGAAACAATATGAAACATAACAGGTATGCTATCATTTTGATATTTCTTCTTTAAAAATTACAAGTGCAAGAAAGATAGTCAGTATGGAAGCCGCAACCTCAATGCCGACAAAGATGTTGTAAAGCGGGAGCATTCCCGCGCTGACGAGCTCTCCAACGGTACCTGCGGGCATCCAGTTTTTGAAAAATATGCCGGCTCCGAAAAGGAGACCGGAAATTGCAAGAAACAGCACTACCAGAATCGAAAGATTTTCATATAATGTTGACCCTGACTCCTCTTTTACCAGATTCAGGAAGTCGCTTCCGAAGGCAAGTATCTGAAGTATGAATGAACCGGCAAGTATTACCCCTCCGGCAAATCCACCTCCCGGTGTAAGGTGCCCATGGATGATTATATAAATGCCATAAAGAAATACCAGCCCTGCTATCAGCTGAGTTGTCTTCTTTACTATAATAGTCATTCCTTTCATTTCTTTCCTTTAATTCTAAGTATTGTAAGTACGCCAAGCACTGCAGTTACAAGGACTGTTGCTTCTCCAAGGGTATCATAGCCCCTGAAGTCGAACACAACTCCGGTTACAAGATTTGCACTGCCTGTTTTTTCAGCTGCACCTTCGATATAAGGACCTGCCATCCTCAGAGTGCTTATCCCAAAACTATCCAGCGAGCCGATAGCCATTCTGAAGAAATAAAACAATACAAGAGAGATCAAAACAGTTGATACAGCCGTAACATAACCTCGTCCGTCGGGTTTTGAAAAAGCCTCTTCGCGTGAACTGTCAAGAACCACTGCAACCATTATTATAAGTGTAATTGATCTCAACGACAATCTGGACAATTGCCAGATCAGGAGCTTTCAGCAGGAGGAAACAGATCACAAGGCTGTAACCCACTATTCCGCAGGCGATGACGGCTGATAAAATGTCTTTCGCATGGATGGCGTAAAGCGCTCCGATAATCATAAATCCTGTTATAACTGAGATAGCCAGTTCCATAAGAATTTCATTAATTAGATCATTATGAGCAGCATAATTATCAAGCCTGCAATCACCCATATCACATAAACCGGTAAAACGCCGGTATGTGCCATGCTCAGCCGATGACTGAACCAAAGGACACCCCCTTTTGAAAGGTCGTAAATGTCGAACCACTTTTCTTCAGCTTTTTTGTACATCCATGAAAAGAATCTGAATTCACCGATTGTCTTATAAAATTCCGGAGTCGGGTAGCTTGTCTGATCCTGAATGCTTTCTCCGCCGATGAAACTGTCTTCAGTCCTTAGTTTCTTAATGCCGGGTATAAGATATACCAGGAACCCCAGAATAATCGAAACAAGGACCAGGATGGAAACAAAAGCAGAGTTCCACAACCCGGTAAACTGGAACACACCCGACACCGGCATAAGCAGTTTTGGAATTACCAGGCTGGTGGCAAAAACTCCGAAGAAAATGCAGAATAATGCCAGGAGTACCTGGGGGATAAGCATTAGGACAGGAACTTCTTTTATGTTTTCAAAGACTTGCTTACGCCTGCTCAGGAAGATTCCTCCGATCAGCTTGATGAAACTTGCCAGGGTAAGGGCCGATCCAAGGACTGCGAAGCCCAGCCAGATAACCCAGAGCTTGTTGGCAGGATCTGATCCCGGCGCCGAAATCAATGATACCCTGATAAATCATCCACTTTGATGCAAATCCGTTGAACGGGGGGACACCCGATATTGACATCGCGAAAACAAGCGAAGCAAAAAATGTTACCGGCATAGCTTTGGAAAGACCTCCAAGGTCGTCAATGTTTTCCTTCCCTGTACGGTATTCAATGCTCCCGGCAGAAAGAAAGAGTCCGCTTTTATAGAGCGCATTATTAATCATGTGGAATAATCCTGCCGCAATTCCTATCATTGAGCCCAGGCCGAATCCGAGGATCATGTATCCTACCTGTGACACTGCATGAAATCCCAGCAGTCTTTTATAATTGTGTTGGACCAGGGCCATCATAACAGCGGTGATAATTGTCACAACACCCGTCAGCAACAATATAAGTGTCAGCCATTTACCTGGAATGAACATTCCGGTTGTTATTCTTGCAAGAAAATAAATCCCCAGAAGCTTATCGAGTGAAGCCGGCAGCAAGGCAGAGGAAGAAGCGGGAGCATCCCTGGTGTAATCAGGGACCCAGCTGTGAAAGGGAAAAGCGCCTGCTTTTGTGAAGCTGCCCACCAGCAGGGCTATAAAAGCTGTGACCGTTAAAGCGTCGGATGTGGGCAACGAAATGCTGCTCATGCTTAACGATCCTGTCAGCTTCCATACTATTGCTATCCCGATTATCATTATTGTATCGGAAGCCCCGATCAGTATAAGAGTCTTCTTGGCAGTTGCGGAGCTCTCTTCATTATACCCCGGAATAAGTTTAAATAATGTGATCCCCAGTATTCCCCAGAAAGTCAGGAACAACAGGAGATTATCCGATAAAGCTGCGCCATATGAACAGCCAATGGTTACCAGAAAATAAGTATAATACTTTGCTGCCCTGCCGTTTTTGATATAAACAATCGAATAAAGAAGTATAAGGATTGAAAAAAGACTGATGAACAGAATTATAAGCTTGCTGAGATTATCAATGCCAAAGACGGCATACCTGGCCGCATCCCGAAACAGGTCGATGCCAAAGACGCCCATTCCTGATCCGCCTGAGATTTCATCAAGGGTTTCGGCCGGTCCACCTGATCCGTAGATCACCACCGAGAAATATCCGGCAGCCACCGCGGCCAGAAGGGCAAAAACACCCTTAAAGGTCCTGAACTTTTCAGGAACAAGTAAAAGCAAAACGCCGGCCAGGATTGGCAATGTGATAATGATAAGAATATCTTTCATGGTTTTCCCTTAAGGTCTTTTCTCAGCTTAAGCGACATAGCTATTGAATGTTCAATAAGTTCCCGTCCGTTCATTATCTGTTCTCCTGAAACAGCATCGCAGACGACTGCCATCCTCTCGGTACAGCAGTAACAGGGATCGACACTCGCCAGCGTTATTGTTGCATCAGCTATTGTCTGGCCTATGCATGATTTCCTGAACGTTGCAATGTTGACATAACTCGGTGCCCTTATCTTATGCCTGCGCAGGAGAGTTGGATCCGTCAGATGCCACAAAGTGAAATACTTCACCCCTCGGGGCCTCAGCGCGGCCATTGCCCGTACCTTCAGGTATCTCCGTCACCTTAACCGTGATCTCCCCTTCTTTCTCTTTTTCAAGACGGTTTAGACATTGTTCGATAATTGATATTGACTCGTACATCTCGAGCAGTCTTACTTCGGCTTTTGCAAAAACATCTCCTGCCTGGGATGTAATTACTTTCCAGTTTACGAGCGGGTAGGCCGCATACGGATCATCCATCCTGACATCGATAGCAACTCCGGATGCCCTGGCCGTAGGTCCTACAGCAGCATAATCGATCACATCCTGCTTTGTAAGGATCCCAACCCCCTTGGTTCTTGCATGGATCACAGGATCATCCATAACGGCGCCGGTCAGCAGATCAGTTTTCTTCCTGACATCGGAGAGTACTTTCCGGATAGAGGCAATTTTGTGGTTTTCTATATCCCTGCGGACACCCCCGACCTTAAACATCGCGTAACTGTTACGGTTTCCGGAGATCATTTCGAAAAGGTCAAGGACAGGTTCCCGGTATTTCCATGCCCACATGAACACAGTATTATAACCAAGGAAATGACCTGCAAGCCCAACCCACAGCAGATGGCTGTGAATCCGTTCCAGTTCGCCGATGATCGTCCTTATATATTTCGCCCTGTCTGTGATCTCAATATCAGCGATCTCCTCAACTGCATTTGCAAAAGCAAAGGGGTGTGAAGTTGAACATATGCCGCAGATGCGTTCCACAAGAAAAAATACCTGTTCGTATGTTTTTGATTCACTGAGTTTTTCAATACCACGGTGATTATACCCGGTAACCCACTGTATATCCCTGACAATTTCGCCGTCGCAATAAAGCTTGAAAAGTTCAGGCTCCTCCTGCAATGGATGGTATGGTCCTATAGGTATGAGAGTCTTCATTATCTTTCTTCCTCCGGGATTGATTTGAATTCCTTCCGGTACGGGTAGACTCCTTCTGCCCAGTTCCCTTCCGATATCAGTTTATCCTGGTTGGGATGGTTCAGAAAATCAATACCGAAAAGCTCATGCATCTCCCTTTCAATCCAGTTTGATGCATTGAACATATTTGACAATGATTCGATCGTAGGATTAACCCTGTCAAGGATCACGTGCAGGTTAAGAACAAGCCCCTCTGCATCCATGCTGAAATGGTAATGTATCTCAAATCCCCTCCTGGTGTGTAAAGCAGAGGCGATGATAAACCTGAAACCGGCACTTTTATAGAGATATTCTGCAACTTTGATGATCGAATCAGGCTTTATGGAAACTGTGATCCGTCTCTCATTCTTTTTTATAACTGAGAGAATACCGGAATTGAAATTTTCCTTTAGCTGATTTATGATAGAAATTGTATCCATTAATTTTGTTCCTGATTCCTGATTCTTAATTTCTGATTAATTCTTCTGAACAAGCTTCACAATTCCCGCAATAATGGCCTCCGGTTTTGGCGGACATCCCGGTATATAGGCGTCGACAGGGATTATTTTGTCAACTGGTCCGGCAAAAGTATAGCTTTCAGTAAATAACCCTCCGGTGCAGCCACAGGCTCCGATTGCGACTACAAGCACCGGTTTTGGCGCCTGTTTATAGATCTCAAGCAATCTCTCCCTGTCATGCATGTTTATTGCACCGTTTACAAGAAGAACATCAGCATGCCTTACACTGCCCACGAGCAGTATGCCGAACCTCTCGAGATCATGCCGTGGTGTCAGGCAGTCAAGGATCTCTATATCGCAATTATTGCATGAGGCTCCTCCAAAATGAAAGACCCAGAGAGACTTTTTAAAACAGTAACTTTTAAAACCCACGACTCAAAGTTTTTAGTAGCCAAAAGCAATCAAAACAAGCGCAATAACCGCCAGCAGGTTCATCCAGATCATAAAGAAGCTGACAGCCTGCCGGATCTTAATCCTGGGATTTGTGTTCCTGATAAGCGTAAGCAGCAGGACGATTCCCAGAACTTTCAGGACTGCTCCAGAGAACATTAATCCCTTCAAGTCTGAAACCGCCCAGCAGCAGGGCAACCAGTAAAGACGGCAGAACAAACAGCATTATGTATTTTGTGAGCTTGATCAAAGCATAAGCTGCCCCGGAATATTCGATAAAAATTCCTTCGGTGATCTCAGCCTCCGCCTCAGGGATATCAAAAGGCACAAAGGCAAGCTTTGCCTGGATACAGAAAATACCGACGATGAAAAGAATCACTCCTGAAATGCTCCCTATAAATGGAGACATTGCCTGCTGGGTATGTATTATACCGTTGAGATCAAATTGCTGGCCTGCTTTCATTATAATGCCCGCAACAAAAAGAAGAAATGTAAGCTCATAGCTGAGTATCAGTTTCATTTCCCTTGAACCGCCGACAGCAGCAAGCGGATTACCGGATGCCAGCGCACCTATTATATATGAGAATGAAGGTATGGTGAGCAGGTAGAAGATCACTATAAGGTCACCCCTGAACCCGGTTGTAATATTAAACAGGGGCAACAGAATAAAGACGCCTGCCATTGTTGCCCCAAAGACTGCAAATACAGGTGCCGCCAGGAAAATAGGGGAGAACCCTGTTTTGCAGGATTGTCTCTTTGACAAGCAATAATTTAAAAAAGTCATAAAATGGCTGCAACAGGGGAGGCCCTTCTCTGAACTGGACCCTGGCTGTTATTTTCCTGTCGAACCAGGAGAGGAATCCCCCGGTGACGCCTGCAAAAATAAGACCGGGAAAGACAAGAAAATAAAAAAGGTTAATAGCCATAATAAGGTTATTTAATGATCTTCAGTCACATATAGGTAGTCTCTGATAAGGACCTTATCATTAAGACGGTAAATATTCTTCTCAGGCATCTCTTCCGACTCCGTGAAAGAGACTGTACCTTCAGGGCATGCTGCCACAAACATGTCAAGCTCTTTTTTATCATCCAGGTTGTAATAAAGATCCTTATTCAGGTGATGTTTGAAAAAGTCGGTCATCATTGTCCCGAACGGGCAGATCGTAACACATGATTTACATGAAATGCAAAGATTGGTATGACGTTCTATAATACCCTCAGAATTCTTTTCAAGCGCTTCCGCCGGGCAAACACCGATACACGGGGCATCCTCACATCTGCGGCAGGTGTATCCGAAAGTGGCCAGCTCCCTTATCGTCTTAAGGCCGTTTGTTACAATCGAGGTATAAAAAATTCCCTCAGGAACAGGTCTGGATGAGTCCTGGGAAAGGGCAGCACGAAGCTTGATCATATCCAAAAGAATCTTCTGAGACATTTATTTTCAGGCTGAAATTGTCATTTGATTCATCAAATGGAATCTTGTATCGCTGAGCCTGTGTGAAATAGTCTGCGCTATTTTTGACATGGTTTTAAACCCGAAATCACAATCTACTTCAATCTCCAGGTTAAGTTTTTTTGCATCAATTGCCACTACTTTTGCAGGTGTAAGGGCCATTACCCAGGCAGTTGAAATGTGTGGAGCAAAGACTGCCGACCATGAAAAAAGTTGTCCTTCTTCAATAGTGCCCAGATGGATTCTTTTTTCCGAAGCAAGGCTGATCCCGAGAGATAATGTGCCTTCGAGCAGGACATAAACTTCTGAAAGCTCATCATATTGTTCAAAAATGACCTCTTTTACTTTAAATTCCCTGATCGAACTCATTCTGGCAATTGTCGACAGCTGGTCTTTCGTATAATTATCGAAAAACCGGATCTTCTTTAAATCAACTATATTCAGACTCATGATCAATAATTTTATATCACTTCCATAAATCCGGAGTATCTTTTAATTCTTCATACGTAAAAACTGGGCCATGCTTGCAGACGAAGAACTCTCCCATCATGCAATGTCCGCATTTTCCGAGGCCACACGACATATTTTTCTCCATCGACAGGTAAATCTCATCATTCTTATATCCCATTTCAAGCAGCCGGATGGTCCCGAATTTCATCATGATCGGCGGCCCGCATACCACTGCGACTGAATTCTTCAGGTTGATCCTGATTTTATCAAGAAGGGTGGTTACGACACCCACTGAACCATTCCAGTCCTGATCTGCTTTGTCAACAGTCCGGTAAGCTTCAAACTTGGCGGTTCTGTTCAACCGGTCAAAAAGAGGTTTATAAATACAATCGGCATTAGTCTTGGAACCATAACAGAGGATAACCTTTTCGAGCTTATCTTTAACATTTTCAAGGGCATATAGTAGTGATCTTATTGGGGCAGGCCGCAGCCCCCTCCAAGAATCAGAACCTCCTTTCCGTAAAATTTCTCAATGGGATAGCCTCTTCCGTAAGGTCCTCTTATGCCCATAAAAACACCGGGTTTCATACTGTGCATGTGTTCAGTAACATATCCTGTTTTCATTACTGTTACCTCGATTTTCTCTGTAACCACAGGCGAAGAAGAGGGGGTAAAAGGGGCCTCACCGATACCATCGACAGATAACTCAATGAACTGGCCGGTTTTAAATGAAAAATCATCTTCAGGTTCAAGCACAAAAGTTTTAATCAGGGGAGACTCATCGATTACCCCGGTCAGCTTTGCTTTGAATGGTTTATATATATTCATGTTTTGCATAACTGATCATCTTGCAAGTTCCGTAATAAGTTCATTCTTATTTATTTTGCCAGGGCATGCTTCAATGCATCTGCCACAGCCTGTGCAGGCTAATGATTTAAACTTTTCAGGTTTCCATACGAACTTGCACATATACCGGTTCCTGAACCGGTGAGAAATCTCGAAAAGTGCGTCTTCACCACCGGCGACCCTTTCAAAACCCGGATATTGGCAGACATCCATCTGTTTTAGCTTCTCAAACCCCGGTCGGTCAATCAAAAGGAAACATGAGCAGGTCGGACATATGACTGCACACGCTCCGCATGAAACGCAGGTGGCGGAATATTTTTCCAGATCTATCGCCGGCTTCCTTTAAAAGCTTACCTGTGGTTTTGTAATCAGGTAAATTCTTATTTGCGCCCTGGAGCAACGATTCAGTTGTCCTGTGCTCCTGTTCAATTTCGGATATTACTGATGGATAATCCAATGGTTTTAAAAGAGAGAGCTGATTCAGGAATTCCTGCCCCTTTGATGTAATTACACGCAGAATAATTAAACCATTTTGCTGAATTACAGCCATATCTGCATCAGATTCAGCATATGGTTTAATGCCATAGGTTAAGCAGTGACAATGCTTTTGCGTACCAAAACAATCTGATGAGATCAAAATTGTGTTTTCACGCCGGTCCCTGTAATACAGATCTGTAAAATCGTTATCAAGATAAATTTCATCCAGCAGCTTCAATCCGGTAATGTCGCAGCTCATCAAGGCCATGAAGAGGGCCGAAAGCAAACTGGAACCCGCGCTGGCTCCCCTGCGCGATCAAGTCCTCTTCATGAAGCATAACCTGAACGCCAGAGCCATCGCCGGGCTGAGCAGCGAAGTGAACAGTGTTCAGACAAATGTGGACAGACTCGTCCGCGACATGGAAACCGCCATCGCCGAGGCCGACGAGTTCATCTCGTCCTTGAAGGAAGAATGAGCCTCACCCTCCTTCCTTTCCTGCTGTAAGAAGACGCTTCTCGCCGAGTTCACTCAGTCCAAGCCCAATTCACGGCACTTTTCAGCGGATGGAATCCCTGTATCGGGATCCCATCCCCGCAATCGATAGTATTCAGTGAGCATTTGCTCATACCTATTTCTATCCAATCGCTCGCCCCGAGCAGGCCCGGTTGCTATTGGCTCCTCCAGCAGGCGGCGAGGCGGAAGATCGTCTCTTCTCGTCATCCCTTCCCGCACATTGAAAAGACGCTCCAGATTCCAGATACGTTCTCCAATCTGCTCCAGCTCATTCACCGATACATGCCATCCGGTGGCGGCAGCCAACATGCGCTGGAAATGTTTCGGCTGGAGGGGCTTCAAAGCGATTCCCTCCAGTTTGCACAGGCCCAGCGAATCTACCACGCAGTGCCAGTTCTCGTGCCACCGCATGAGCACGGCTTTGGTCTCATATTGCAGCCAATATTGAGGAGTGACGTTGATGCCTGTCTCCTTTCGGATATCCTGCGCATAAAGATCCGGCGCCACCTCGTAAAGGGAGAGGCCCTTCAGATGATCCCCTCCCCTCGGCGACACGGCAAAGGAGAGTGCCATGCCTTTCGTCCCTCTGGTGTCGACCGCCGGATAGTCCAGGCCTTTACTGTGGACCACGCGATCGGAACCCCCTATCTTTTGGGCCGCTCTGCAGGCCCCTTCAGCCAAAAGATCCCCGATGCCCTCCCTGGCTGCGATTTTCTTGATTAACTCGATCATGGCCGCATCGTTTCCGAAGCGCAGATCCAGCCCGTCCAACTGATCCCGGGTCAGGATGCCTTTTTCGCGGCATTCCATAAGCCCAGGCGAGCGTATTCCCCGTGGAGATGGTGTCCATGCCCAGTTGATTGCAGAGCGTATTCGCGTGTAGAATGGCCTCGAATGTTATCATTGCCGCATTTTGATCCCAAAGCAGATACGCTTTCGTATTCGGGGCCTTCTCCTCGGGTCGAAGCATAGGGACCGTCTGGAACCTTATAGAAGCGGCTGCAGGCCACGGGGCAGTTATAGCACCCCTTATGTTTCGTAGCGTATTTCTCCAAAAACACATCTCCCTGCAATTTCTCAGCGCCGCTGAATGTGGATTCCTGGAAATTACGGGTCGGCAAAAACCCCAGGGCTTGAGCCAAGGGGGTGATGGCCAGGGTGCCATAGGTCTTGGCCGATTCATACAGCGGGTCACCCAGAATAGCCCCGACAGCCTCCTCGACAGCCTCCTGCAATGCCGCTTTATCGGCAACCTGAATTCCGCGGTCCCCTCGCACGGCAATGGCTTTGAGATTCTTTGACCCCATGACTGCTCCGGGGCCGCAACGCGCCGCAGCCCGGGCATGATTGCAGATGATCGCCGCAAAGCGAACCAGATTCTCACCCGCCGGGCCGATATAGGCCACCTGGGCTGTTCGTTCACCGAGATCCTCCCGGATGAGTTCGTCGGTCTCCCAGGTGTTCTTCCCCCAGAGAGACCGGGCATCTCGAATCTGTATCTGGTCGTTGTCGATCCACAGGTAGACAGGATGTCTGGCTTTCCCGGTGATCACAATGTGGTCGTATCCTGCCATCTTCAATTCGGGACCCCAATGTCCGCCGCAATTGGCATCCCCGAAGATCCCTGTGAGGGGGGACTTGAACGTCACACTGAAGCGTCCCGAGCAGGGAGCCAGTGTGCCCCCGAGCGGTCCGACCCCGAAGATGAGGGGCGCCTCGGGGCTATAGGGATCGGTTGCGGATGAGACCCGGTCGTATAATATGCGGGCATTGACACCGGCCTGCCCGAGATACCGATAGGCCAAGTGTTCTGTAAGTTCCCTTTTTTTGAACAGTTTGATTGGTAAGATCCACCTCGAGGATCGTTCCGGTCCAGCCGTACCATTTCTTACTCATTGTCCCCATCCTTCCCGTTCATTTGCAGGGCTCCGAAGAGACAAGCACTTACGCAGGCAGGCTCCTGCTTAGTTCTTGTTTCGAGGATGTGTCTTTCCGCAAAACCTCTCCAGGCACTCCATATTGATGACCGGATAGTCGGAGCCCCCCTCGTTCAATTTCATGATCTTGAATCCCGGCAAGGCGCGGATTGAGCGGCCCCGGATCGTACCAAGAGCAGGCGACCTCACAGCGGCGGCAGCCCCGGCAGTTTTCCGGAATGATCTTAATGGAAAGTGCATTGGCCATATTCATTCTCCCTTGCTAAGATGTACCACAAAAAATCCCCAAACTGATTGTTATCAGCTTGGGGATTTACCTTCTCTCCAAGTTACCGCACGGGCATCGGCAGGTCTTCTGACTTGTGGATCTTCCTACGTCCCGCGCCTTCCCATGTCGTTTCGTCCATTCTGGCCTTACGACACAGTGGCTCTCTGCGGGATTTCGTCCCCATACACAGCGGCGGGTCCATGCCGGAATCACACCGGCTTCCCTTTCAGGCCTGAGGCAGGCCACCGAACGCCCATCTATTTGGCCTTTCTTGTGACACATCCTTAGAAAATTTGTCAAGCGATAACACATCTGTATCGCATCCGCTATTTCCCGGATTTTGAGATGGGGAACGAACTGGCTCAGGAAAACGGTAAACTGCTGGCGCGACCTAAGCCGGAACCGGGGCCAGGAATTACGGCCACTTTGTTTGCCAGTTTCATGGGTCACCTCCAATTATGCGGCCAGCCATCCGCCGTCAACGTTGATCACCTGCCCGGTGATATAATTCGAAGCATCGGAAGCCAGGAAAACAACAACCCCTGCCAAATCTTCCGCAAGGCCAGTCCTTCCCATTGGAATTCGGCTGTGAAGCCATTTCAATTTTTCAGGATCGTTGAATAATTCAGCTGACATAGCCGTTTTAAAATACCCGGGACCGATGGCATTCACATTAATGTTGTATCTTGCCCATTCCACGGCCCAATGGCGGGTCAGGGTAAGGATACCGCCTTTGTTCGCCCCATAAATGCTGATATTCGGGATTCCAATAAAACTGGTGAGAGAGCTAATATTAATAATTTTCCCCTTCTTCGCCCTGATCATCTCCCTGGCCCGCGGCTTGGCCGAGGAAATAGACCGCTTTCAAATTGATCCCCATTACGTATTCCCAGTCTTTTTCACTCATCTCCAGGGCGGGTTTCCTGACTTGGGCGCCTATGCTATTGACGAGAATATCCAGCCTGCCGAAGCGTTCCACGGTTTCCCTCACAGCCCTTTCGCTCTCTCGGATTTGGGATAAATCAGCCGTTATCTTTTGAGCCGGACTGCCCGCCGCCTCTATCTCCCCGGCGGTTTCCTCCAGAGATAGTTTTGTGCGGGCGACCGGGAAACATTCGCCCCCGCCTCTCCTAAGGCAAGCGCCATCCCCCGGCCCAGGCCCCGGCTGGCTCCGGCAACGAGGGCCACCTTGCCTGCTAGTTTGAATTGATCGAGTACTCTCATGATTCCTCCTTTCTCACAGCCAGAACCCGTAGAATTTTATTCAATGGAAGAAGAGGAAGCAAGGGATTATTTGGGCCGTTACCAAGATAGAATATGGCGGCTCCGCGATTCATACGGGAATCGCGAGAAGGCCTCGTTTCATCTTTTTCGACTGCCCTTTGGCCGCCCTTTGCCCTTGACAAGAATAGTTGAATTTGTTAGTTTCGGCACGGCGTGAAAGGAATTTATTTAAAACGAATGCACTGAATTTCGGAAGGACGATAGCGAAGTTTGATCCCGGTCGCCCAACGTGCGGCTTATCGATTTTTTTCATATCCCTTCCGCCTCCGCAATTTGAATCGATCGATCCCACGTACCCATGTGTAAGACTCTGAGACTCCCCGCGGGAACCCCGACCGGCCCGAGTGGGCCTGTGACAGTCTGCCATCGAGTGAGGCTGAGGGACTCCTGGCTCTCGCGGGTGTCTTAGATTCCCTTTGAGCATCCCGGATAAGATCCAGGGATAAATAAAGGAGGGAACAGAGATGCTGAAGAGAAATTTGGTACGGGTCGCAATTTGCATCGCGGGGCTGGCGTTCGGGTTCAATCTTCCCGGAGGGATTGCCTGGGGGCAGATCAACATTGGTGTGAGCGGCCCCTTTTCCGGCGGTTCGGCGATTCTGGGCGAATACCTCAATCAGGGCTACGCCATTGCGTTAGAAGAAGTGCCCAAATCTTGGGGGAAAACGGTCAAGCTGATCAAAGAGGACGATGCGGGAGATCCCGGGAAGGCCATTGCCGTAGTCACCAAACTTTTGACCAAAGACAATGTTCCCGTGTTGCTGGGTCCTCATCACAGCGGCTGCGGCCTCGCGGTCATGCCCACTGTTGATAAATATAATATCGCCTGGTTTTCCGGCACCCTGAGCCCGAAACTCACCGAGAAAGGGAGCAAGTCCTATTTTCGGGCCCGAAGCAGCGACGCCAACTATACCCGGGCGATTGCCATGTTCGCGGTCAATACCCTGAAGGTTGCCAAAATCGGGGTGATGAATGATTCATCGGAATATGGGGTGAGTGGGGCGGATGCCTTCGTCATCAATTTGGCAAAATTGGGGCAGAAACCTGTAATCCGGGAAGTGTATCATGAGGGGGACCGGGATTTCACCGCTCAACTTTCGAAGATTAAAGCCGCCGGTATAGACGCCTTATACCTCCACGGCCTGGAAGTATCCTTTGGATTAATTGTGAAGCAGGCCAGGAGTTTGGGGATTACGATCCCCATGATCGGGACTTCCGCTTTTGGAACCCCGAAGTATATCCAGGTTGCCGAGGGTGCAGCGGAAAACACCTATTTCACCAATACCTTCCTGGCCACCGAGCCAACCCAGAAGGTGGAAAGTTTTGTAAAAAGATGGCGGACAAAATACAAGGGGGACCCCGAGGCCCACTGCGCTGCCGGGTATGACGAATATAAGATGGCTGCCCAGGCCATGGAACTTGCCGGGGCCAATGCTTCCCGGGAAAAAATTCGGGACGCGGCACGGAAGATGACCTATGAAGGCCTTCAGGGGACCTTACAAGTTTGACGAGAAAGGCGAAGGCTGCAAGTCCATGGCCATAGGAATGGTAAAGGGTGGAAAGCTCGTCTTTATCAGAATTAATCTTCTAACCAGGTTCTGAATTTCAAGGGCGGGGCGAGCCTCCGCCCCTGCCTCGACGAATCGGAGAACTCGGATGGGAGGTTAGGGCCCTTGTGGTTTTTTCTGCAGATCATGCTGGCGGCTTATCCATCGGTGCCATTTATTCCTTGATCGGTCTCGGGTTCAGTATGCTCTGGAGCGCCATGGGGATCGTTAATTTCGCCCACGGCGAATTCGCCATGCTCGGCGCTTTCCTGGGCGTTACCCTGATGAAGATGGCGGGCCTTCCTTTTTATGTAAGTTTTCCCCGCTCACGGCGGTCCTCATTGGACTTTGTCCCTCCTCGTCGACCGGGCGGTCCTTCGCCCCTTGCACGGGCGGGACCTTCTCTACATTGTCATCGCTACCCTGGGATTAAGTATATTCCTTCAAAACGGAGCGATCCTGGTGTGGGGGGCCGGCGGGAATCTCTTTCCCACCGTATTCGGAGCTCAGCCTCTTCAGATCGGCGGGCTTCATAACAACCCCGCAGACCCTGAGCGTCTTGGGGATCGGCATTCTGCTCATGGTCAGTCTGCAGATTTTTCTGGCGCGGACCAAAATCGGTTTTGTCTGCGGGCAGCCGTCCAGAGCCCGGAAACGGCCTCACTCATGGGCATAGAGACGAGGTTTACCAACGCCTTGACCTTCTTTCTGGCGGCGCTGCTGGCCGCCATCGCCGGGATGTTTATCGCTCCGATTGTTTACGTCACTCCTGACATGGGGGTCCTGACAGGTTTGAAAGGATTCTCGGCCGCGGTGGTCGGAGGCTACGGAAACATGCTGGGAGCCATGGTGGGGGGGATCATTATCGGAGCCGCTGAAACATTGGGGGCCCAGTACTTATCATCGGCCTATAAAGACGTGTTCGCTTTCCTGGCCATGTTCATCGGTGCTTTTGGTTTCACCCAACGGGCTCTCGGGAAACGGAGAATCGACCGGACATAAGGAAGCGAATCCATGGAACCCCCCTCTGCCACATCAACAGCTTACCCGATCAAGGGTGAAGGAAACTTGAAATCCCGGTTGATCATCGGCATCCTGATCCTGGCCTGTCTTTTCCTTCCCCTTTTCCTCAAGCAGCCCTATTACCTCTACCTCATAAACCTCACGGGGATTCATGCCATTCTCATTCTGGGCCTCAATCTCCTCGTTGGATTTGCGGTAATGGTTTCCCTCGGCCATGCGGGCTTTTTTGCCATCGGAGCCTATCTATCCACGAAGATTGTCATGAATCTTCACCTCCCCTGGATTCTTGGGCTCCTGGGGGGCGGGGCCGGAGCTTTGTCGGAGGACTCATCGTAGGCATTCCCACAAACCGGATGAAGGATTTAACCCTCTCTTTGGTCACCCTGGGATTGGGATTTCTATCTACCGTGTCCTCATGTCTTGGACGTCCTTCACCGGGGGAGCAATTGGGATCACGGACGTCCCCCCTGCCTCGCTGCTCGGATTTTCATTCAAAGAAGCGGCAGCCAGTTTTTATCTGATTTACGGCGTCTTGGGCATTCTCTTGGTCGTGGCCGCCAGCATGGCGCGAATGCGGGTGGGGCGGGCGCTGTTGGCCATCCGGGAGGACGAGGTCGCCGCCTCGGCCATGGGGACCAATGCCCGGTATTATCGCATCATGGCGTTTGCCATGAGCGCCTTTTATTGTGGTTGCGCCGGCAGTCTTTTCGCCCATTACATCGGATTCGTGAGCCCCGATAGTTTTACCTTTCATCACTCCATTACTTTTGTTTCTATGGTGGTAGTCGGGGGAATGGGGAGCGTGGCTGGCTCGTTTTTGGGAGCGGCGGGTTTGACCCTCATCCTTGAATATTTCAGAACATTCAGCCAGTACCAGCTCGTTCTATATGGATTGAGCGTCATTCTTTTCATTTTATTTTTACCCAAGGGGTTGGCGGGCCTGGCGGAAGGAATCGAGCGTCGCCTGTCGAAATTATTCTAGGACTGAAAAGGGGATCCATGACCCTTCTTTCCTTAAGAGATGTTTCGGTGAAGTTTGGCGGGCTGGTCGCTGTGGACGGGCTTAGTATGGACGTGCCGGCAGGCGAGGTCAGGGGTCTCATTGGCCCTAATGGTTCGGGCAAAACAACTACCATCAACGCAATCGGCGGTTTTTGAATTTCGCGTCGGGTTCTATCAAGCTTGAAGGCCACGAGTTGGTGGGCTTGCCCCCGCATGAAGCAGCCGCGCATGGAATGGCCAGGACATTTCAAAACGTGAGGGTTTTTCCCAATCTCACCGTGTCGGAGAACATTCTCATCGGAGGGCACCTTTCCAGTCATCGGGAGATCCATGACGTCGTCATCCATCCGCGGAGGGTAAAAGAAGAGGAAACAGATCTACGGCAACGGGCAGGACCATGGCCTCGGATATGGGCCTGCAGGATCAGGAAACTTCGGTATGCAAATCCCTTCCTTATGGAATGCGCCGGTTGGTAGAAATCGGGCGGGCCCTCATGTCGCGGCCTAAATTCCTCATGCTCGACGAACCCACCGTCGGAATGACCGCGGAAGAAATCGAGCAGGTGAAAAACGTTATCTACCAACTGAAGAAAAATATGGTAACGGTCCTCGATCGTGGGACATGACATGAAAATTATCATGACCATTTGCGATTGCATCACGGTCTTGAATTACGGGAAAAAAAATCGCTGAAGGACCCGCCGGCGAAATTCAGCGTAATTCACAGGTCATAGAAGCCTACCTCGGAGCGGGTGATGAAGATGCTTGAATTAAAGGAGGTCAACACATTTTACGGATCCGTACAGGCATTGAAAGACGTATCCCTCCGGGTGGAAAAAGGGCAGATTATCAGCATCATCGGGTCGAACGGGGCGGGGAAAACCACCCTTCTGAAAACCATTTCCGGACTCCTGAAACCCCAAAGCGGAACCCTCACCTTTTACGGGAAGGAGGTCGGCGGGTTGCGGCCGGCCGCCATCGTTCGGCTGGGCTTGATTCAAATCCCCGAAGGCCGAGGGATTTTTACGGAGTTTACCGTGGAGGAAAACTTGCAGGCCGGGCGATTTCCCGCAACGATAAAAAGGGAATCCAGGCCGATATGACCCGAGGTGTATGACCTTTTCCCTGTTCTGGCTCAGCGGCGTACGCAAAAGGCAGGTCTGATGAGCGGGGGCGAACAACAAATGTTGGCCGTTGGCCGGGCTTTA
>CAWKIC010000040.1:0-4449 GCA_963849615.1 uncultured Bacteroidales bacterium | reverse complement strand
GAAATTATTAAGGAGATAAAAAAAATCAAAAATCACAAAATTATAAATGCCGACGCGATCGCAAAGGAATCAGGTTCTTCACGGTCAGGTAATATGGTGATACTTGGAGCCGCATCACATTTTATCGATATGCCCTTCAGCAGCCTGGAAAGTGCTGTAAGAAAGTTATTTGCACAGAAGGGGGAAGAAATCGTGGAGATGAACCTTAAAGCCCTGAAAGCCGGCAGGGACGCATAGAAAGCTAACTAGCAGATCTGGCAGGGGAAGCTTAAAATTTAAACATTGCATTAAGGTAAACAGCTTTGGAGGCAATATTTTCGCGTGCAAACGGGTAAATTCCCTGGTAATCAATTGCAAATTTCACATTCTCTACAGGTGCATATTGAAATCCGGCGACGAAAAAGTCACCGTCATTTACCCTGTTCCATGGGGATATTTCATGTGGCGCAATAACAGAGGTTGAATAGTCAATCCGGGTAAAAATTTCAGTTTTTTCAGTGAGGCCTACAGAGCCTGTTCCCGATATGCCCCATGCATGATGACCTTTTACGGGATCAAGGTTTGATTTGTATGTCACCTCACCCCCGATGGTCACCCTTTCGTTCTTAAAGCCTATGAAACCCACGAACATAGGCTGCCACAAGCCAGTGGTTTTTAGAATATCACCATATAATTTTATAGCAAAATGGTTTCCCGGTGTAATGGTGAAGCCAACCGAAGTTCTTATGCCATTATCAAGCTGGATATTTGAGTAACCCTCTCCGTTCATTATTGTAATGTCGCCCTTTATTACATCACTGAAAATATAATCAACCGCAACACCCAGATCGGCAACATATCCATATCCGTTACGTGACTGGTATGTGTTTGCAATGTACCTCTTCCCCCAGAATTTTTGCTGAAAATCAAAAAGCCTTGTGCCGGTGATTCCGAAAGCTATTTTGAGCTTCTCCCTTGACCATGTAATTGAAGCTTCCCTGAAAAAAGCATACCTTCTTGGTTCCGATCCGCCTGGAAGTTCATCGGGTACACCCAGGTTAAGGATTATTGTACCTGAAAAATTGTTGCCAGGAAGGAATTTATACCCAAGATATGCCCTGGTCAGTCCGAAACCTGTTGTCTCTGAAGTATCATTCAGGTTTAAGTGAAAATCTGTAAAGATCTCAGTTAACGGAGCTCCTGTTGATTTAATTGTCTGGGCATAAAGGATCTGACTCGCAAGAAGCAGAGATACCAAAACTGTAAGGATCTTTTTCATTCTTATTTACCGGAACTGGCTAATTTCTACTGACCGTCAAAAGTAGGATTTATAAATTAAAATTAATTTGAGTTAATATATTTTTTGATCGTGATTATTAATATAAAGGTCAATTACTTTACCTGTTTTTGAATTATTTTCATTTTATTTGATTTCAATATTAAAACTAATCCGTACTATATGAAACAACTTCTGGTGTTTAACTTATTCATTCTTTTCTATCTGACCTCCAGCGGCCAAAAAGCCGATTTCAAAGCTGCTGAGAAATTCAGGGGAGACAATCTTACATCAAGATATGGTGATCTTTCTGTAAATCCGACCTGGATAGAGGAATCGGATTATTTCTGGTATTCATTTAAAAACTCTTCAGGCAAAAATTTCTATTATGTAAATGCTGCGGCTAAGACAAAACAGTTTATGTTCGACAGAAGGTTTCTGGCTGCGGAGTTGCAGAAACTTACCCATCACCCTAATAATGAGCTTGACCTGCCCATAAAGGAGCTTAAATTTGAAAAAAAGAGCATTACAAGGTTCACTTTCCAGGTTGATTCTATAAAATATCTTTATGACATTACAACACAGAAGCTTGAGATAGTGGACACCATCGGTAAGGAGAAGAAGCCATCGTGGGTCTCCTATTCACCTGACAGCACATGGATTGCATACGCCCGGAACCATAATCTTTACCTGATGAAGGCAAAAGATAAGGATAGTGTTGAAATTCAGCTTACCAGCGACGGTGAAAGGTATTATAGCTTTGCCGGTAATTCTGAGGATACCACCAGAAGTAAGAAGTTAAGGGCAAATGCAAGATGGTTCAAAAACGAAAAGAAATTTTATGTTATCAGGCAGGATGAGAGGAAGGTAAAGGATCTTTTTGTAATAGATGTTCTGGCAAATCCGCGGCCAAAGCTTGAAACATACAGATACTCAATGCCCGGTGAAGAATTTGTACCTCAGGAAGAACTTATTATTTTCGATGTCGCTACAAGGAACAGGGTGAACGTTGATCTGAAAAAATGGAAGGATCAGACCATCAGAGTTCAGTGGACTTCGCAGGAGGAGGCTGATAAGCTGATACTTGTCAGGAAGGACAGGCCACTGAAGAACCTCGACGTTTGCCTTGTCAATGCAGATAATGGCGCTGTTTCCACACTATTTAGTGAAGAGACCTGGCCATATTTCAATGATGAGTATTCCAGGCTGTCTGTTATTAATGAAGGGAAAGACCTGATATGGTGGTCGGAGAGGACAGGCTGGGGTCAGTTTTACCTGTATGATGGAGATGGAAAACTGAAAAGGCAGATATCCGACGGATATTTTGTAACGGGGAGGATCGACCGCATTGATACTCTCGGCAGAGTTCTCTATTTTGAGGCATTTGGAAAGGAAGAGGGAGTCCATCCTTATTACAGCATGAAATATAAAGCACCCCTCGATAAGGGAGGTATGACATTGATTACTAAGGAACCTGCAAACCACTCATTCTCAATGTCAAAATCAAACAAGTATTTTGTTGATACATTTTCAAGGGTGGATAAGGTGCCGGAGGCTGTTCTGCGGGATAACAACGGTAATGTTCTGGTCAGACTTGAAAAGGCTGATATTTCACAACTACTCCTAATGGGATGGAAGATGCCTGAACCCATTACGGTTAAAGCTAAAGACGGTGTGACCGATCTTTATGGGGTTATGTATAAGCCATTTAACTTCGATTCCACAAGAAAATATCCGGTTATTTCGTACGTTTACCCTGGACCACAGACTGAATCGGTCCCTTATCAGTTTACAGTTACAGGTGGCAAAAATATTGCCCTTGCACAGCTTGGATTTATTGTTGTGAATTTCGGGCACAGAGGAGGCAGCCCGGTCCGGAATAACTACTACCACACCTTTGGCTATAACGATTTAAGGGATTATGCGCTGGCCGATGATAAATATGGAATTGAACAGCTGGCAGAGAAATACAAATATATCGATGCGGAAAGGGTAGGTATATACGGCCATTCAGGTGGTGGTTTTATGTCGACAGCTGCAATTCTTTCCTACCCCGACTTTTATGATGTTGCTGTTTCATCATCCGGTAACCATGATAATAATATCTATAACCAGTGGTGGGGTGAAACCCATAATGGTGTAAAGGAAGATGACAAAAATGTTAAGACAAAAGTAGTAGTTAAGGATACCATCGATAAAAAGAAGGACGCCGAAAAAATTTTCAAGGCGGAAGTTGAAAAAAACCAGGATCTTGCGAAGAATCTGAAAGGACATCTTCTGCTCGTTCACGGGGATATTGACAATAACGTTCATCCCGGTAACACCCTCAGGGTAGCCGATGCATTGATAAAGGCAAACAAGCGTTTCGATTTTATGATGCTTCCGGGGCAGAGGCACGGGTTTGGCGATGCCACTGCATACTTTGACAGGATGATGTGGTATTATTTTGCGGAACATTTACTCGATGATTACCGCACCAATACAGGTCTGCTTGATTTTTAGAACATGTTATAAAACATAAGGATTGATTCCCAGGTAAAAGGTCATTTGTTTATTATGTTATAAAACATAAATTTTCTGTTATTGGTCGTAAAGATCATTTAATATTATGTTATAAACATAAGAGGCTGTTTCCCTGGCGAAACAGCCTCTTTTCGGGAAATGCAGCGATGTTATTCCGGACTTCCGGATTATTCATCCTTTCCCTGGTCCTTTTGCGGGGTAAGGAAGAGAATTTCATTGGCAATGATCTCTGTGATGTATTTCGTAACACCGTTCTTGTCGTTATAGGTCCTGTAAACTATCCTTCCTTCGACCGCCACCTGGCTGCCCTTCTTCAGGAACTTCGAGGAGGTGTCGGCAAGCCCGTTCCATGCCACAATGTTATGCCATGTAGTTTCCTTTACCTTCTGGCCTTCACCATTCTTGTAATCATCATTAGTGGCAAGGGTGAAATGGGTGACTTTCTTTCCACCGTCGAGACTTTTTGCTTCCGGGTCCTGACCGAGGTTACCGATCAGATTGACCCTGTTTCTTAATGAGTTCATTTTTCTGAGTTTTAATTTGACATAAAATTTAATTACCCGACAAACTTACACCCCTGATCCGGGTTGTTCCGGTCAACAAATATTTATATACGCTTCTAAATCAATTAGAGTCGTTTGTAACCGTTTGAAAACGTTTTTTTGTATCTT
>CAWKIC010000039.1:0-3368 GCA_963849615.1 uncultured Bacteroidales bacterium | reverse complement strand
CTTCTCCCATTTCCTGTATTTCATATATGCCACATAAGACAATCCGGCAAGAATGATAACCGTGATATAGACGAATGAGGGTACCGGTACCGGATCGCCTGATGCATATGAATGAAGACCTGAAAGATAGTAGTTCACCCCAAAATATGTCATCAGTACCGATGAGAATGCAAAAAGGGACAACAGGTTAAAGGTATAGATATCCTTCATTCCGGGAATAAGGCTTGAATGGTAACCAGACTGTAAATGATAATAGTAATAAGCGACCATGTCTCCTTAGGATCCCATCCCCAGTACCTGCCCCACGATTCATTTGCCCATACTGCCCCAAGAAAAGTTCCGATAGTAAGAAAGTAGAGACCGAGGGTCAGAGTCCTTAATTAATGACAGTCAGCTCATCTATTGTATTTGAAATCCTTTCCCTGTTGTTTTCATTCGACAAAGCCATCAGTATCATGGAAATGATACCCAGTATTGCCCCAAGGCCCAGGAAACCATAGCTGCCGGTTATCACCGAAACATGAAGGGTCAGCCAGTATGATTTAAGAACCGGTACCAGGTTAGTGATCTCGGGATCCATAAAGCTCAGATGCGCAACCATCAGTGTCATTGAAGCCAGGACAGCAGTGGCCGACAATGCAAAAGCCGATTTGCGGCTGAAAATAAATCCTGCAAGAAGCGTTACCCACGATATGAAGATCATCGATTCGTAACCGTTGCTCATCGGCGAATGACCCGAAATATACCAGCGCAGTCCCAGTCCGAACGTGTGGAAAAGGAATCCCGCAAAAAGCAGCCAGCTTAATATTCTGACCAACAGTGAGATCTTTTTCCTGCCCCTGATCACCATAACAATCAGGCCTATGAGCATGATAAGTCCGGTAGTGGCGTAAAACGGGAAAAGCTTTTCAAATATCATCAGCTTATAATACAGAAGCTCAGCTTTTGATTTGGAAGCAGGTGGCAGATCATATTGCGCAAATTTTTGCTGGTAGGTTATGAGCGATTCCGAAATCTGCTTTGCCGTTGCTTTATTATTGGTCTGCAGGGCTTCGGCGAACATAGGGATAATGCTTTTCAGATATAGGGAGTCCTCTTCGCTGACTGCATTCTTCATGGCTTCCTGAGGTGATCCCCAGGTGTGCGTTCCGTCCCTGAGGGGAAACATCTTAAGAAAACCCCCTGTATATATCATATAGACTATATTAACCCTTTCATCCACTTTCATTATCTCCTTGTCGAACTTTGACCTTGCGCCCGGCGCTTTTGAATAAGCTTTGTTGACATCCTCTGTAAGCTTATAGGATCCGCCATTTTCAAGGTTGACAAGATCACCAAATGAAGCAAGGTTTCCCCTTATGCCAATGGTCTGCTGCAGATCCTTGTTTGAGACTCTTATCAACGGAACATTCTTCCAGTTGTCAAAATCAAAATAGACCCCAAGGAAAACCTGCATGGAGGTCATTCCTTCAAATTTATTTTCCCTTGCCAGTTTCCGGAGAATGTCGTTACTAAGGGTAAACAATGGCTTAGTTCTTCCTTTTTGATCCTGAACCAGTACTTTTCCGAATTCAGCGGCGGATTCCGGTCAGCTATAAGTTTTTGTCCGCTTGCATTTCCAAGTCCCGATAAAAGAAGAACAATCAAAAATACGGAAGCGCCTTCCTCAGTGCTGAATTCCATAAACCCGGTTTCACGCTGTTGAATGTTGATTTTTTATTAAGAAGTGAGAGCATTATAAAAAGGAACAACAGAAGATAGCCTGAGTAGGTAACAAACATGCCGGCAAAATCATGATTGACGGAGAGAATAGTTCCCATTTCATCGGGGTCATATGACGACTGGTAAAACCGGTAACCCTTATATTTCAGTATGTTATTCATAAAAACGGTGTATGGTCTCTCTACATTTTCCGCCTTGTCAAGAAGGACGACATCGCTTTTATAACCGGAAGGACTGTTACTGCCCGGATACCTTTCAAGTGCAAAGTCATTTAACTTAAGGCTGAACGGAAGCATTGTTTTCCTGGGGCCGTAAAATACCTCAAGTATGTTGCCATTAACCGGAGAGGAGCTCGTTGCAACATTTTCCGACTGGTCATCCCAAAGGTAAAAAGTGGCAGCCGTTTCATTTCCCGATAAAAGATCTAAAATAAGGGCATTTCTCCCTGTCTCCTGGACAGTCCTGTCTATCGACACAGCTTTTAATTCACCGCTGGCCGACATTTCCTGCGGTACCAGCCTGACGCCATTTACTGTAATGATCTGCATCGGTTTCAGTTCAATGCTCTGGCCGGGTTCAAATGTCAGAGTCTCCTGTGTCATCATACTCATCTGTTGGAAAGGGAACTTTGACTTAAGCGAAAATGAGGATGAGTCGGAAGTTATTATTACATCTGTTTCTCCACCGGAATTAAGTCCGATTGAGATGCCTGCGGTAACTTTTGAATCGCCGCTGATTAAGCTGACAGTCTCCCTCTGGGGGCCGGCAATAAGGATTGAGATCATCGGTTTACCAACCGGTGAGTCGGTAATGACTTCCGCAGCATTGGGCAATATCTTCGTAAGGACAAGATTATAATTCCTGTCCCCGATAGCGAGCTTTTTCTTATAGTTGCCCGCCGATTTGCCTGATAAATAATATTCCTCCGATGCCTGGTTCAATATATTACCCGCATTATCCTTAAGGGTGAAGCCTATGAATTTATCACTTGAGTAGCAGGCGCTTTGCTCCTCTCCTTCCCTTATATGGATCGTACCTTCCCATCCTGTGTACCTTGTAATTGCTGCACCGGCGATCATCACAACAAATGCACAGTGGAATATCATTATTGTAAGCTTTGTCCGTTTATACAGCTTAAAAGTCAGAATCTGACCTATCAAATTGATAGTCAGCAGCAAGAGTATCAATTCAAACCATCTTGTATCGTAAACGTAATTATATGCGGCTGATGCACCATAATCATTCTCAATAAATGTTGCAGCAGCCATTGAGGCTGCAAAGACAACAAACAAAACTCCCATAAAGAGAGGAGAAACAAAAAATTTTATAATTTTCATATACTGAATTTGTTAGCCTTTTTCTGAGATCTGTTGTAACTTTTCTTTTTCAAGTATCTTAATGCTTGATGATGTGGAGATCAATACACCTGATACTTCCATCTCCTTCAGTATCCTCACCACGCTTTCTTTTGCCATATTAGTCATTTCACCCAGCTCCTGTCTTGTAAGCATCATTTCATATTCATCCGAATGAAATATTTCGTCGGCAAAGTAAATTAAAATTTCAGCCAATCTGCCGGGCATCTTTTTTTGAGCCAGGTTGACCATTCTTGTAAGCGTCCGCAGCGATTTTACACTTATGTCCTC
>CAWKIC010000038.1:0-197343 GCA_963849615.1 uncultured Bacteroidales bacterium | reverse complement strand
AATTTTTATCAAACTCGCCGCGGCGGGGCAGGAAAAAAGAAGGATGGCGACAAAAACAGGCAAAATAAATTTTTCTTTCATGAAAAGTAATTTCAAAACCCTTATGATAAAGATTATGTTAAAACAAAACAGCAGGAATTTTACCCGGAACACCAGAAGGAAGAGTTCTAAAAGATCCAAAAACCAATAGAGAGCGGTAAAACCGCAGCGGTGATCGCGGGAATACGGAGGGAAAATCAGGATGGATGACACCCACACGATTTGGATTGAAAAATACCGGCCTTCGACCCTTGCCGATATCGTCGGCCAGGATGAGATCGTTGAGCGCCTGTCGTCCTATGTCCGGAGCGGTACCCTGCCGCACCTCCTCTTTACCGGCAGTGCCGGGGTCGGAAAGACGACTGCCGCTGTCACCCTTGCACGGGAATTTTTCAAAGACTCCTGGCAGATGAACTTCCGCGAACTGAATGCATCCGACGAACGGGGAATCGAGGTTGTGCGCAACCAGATCAAACAGTTCGCCCGGACCACCCCGCTTGGTGACGCGAGTTTCAAGATCCTCTTCCTCGATGAAGCCGATGCCCTGACGATGGACGCCCAGTCTGCTCTCAGGCGGACCATGGAGAGCTATGCCCAGACCTGCCGCTTCATCCTCTCCTGCAACTATTCCTCAAAGATCATCGATCCTATCCAGAGCCGGTGTGCCATCTACCGCTTCAAACCCCTGGGCCCGGAGGCGATCAAGGAAGAGATCCGGCGGATTGCCTGCTGCGAGGGACTTGCGATCACGCCAGGCGGCAATTGAGGCGATCGTCTATATAGCCCAGGGTGACATGCGAAAGGCGATCAATGCGGTGCAGGGAGCATATCATCAACGATGCCATCGATGAGAAGATGATCTACGCGATCACCTCGACAGCACGCCCCGATGAGATCCGGGATCTCCTGGAGCTCTCCTCAAGGGTGACTTCGACGGGGCGGAATCCCTCCTCGCCCACCTCCTCCGTGAACGGGGGATCGCCCCGAACGAACTGATCAACCAGTGCTACCGCGCGCTGGTCCGGATGGATATCCCGCGGAACCTCAAAGTTGCCCTTATCGATCATCTCGGGGAGACAGACTTCCGCCTCTCCGAGGGTGCGAACAGTGACATCCAGATGGAAGCGCTCATCGCCCGCTTCGTTCTGACCGCAGAGAAGAACAGGTGAGTAAGAGGCCATGGAAAACAACCCCCCTCATGAGAGCGACAAGACGGCGACTGGAGCCGCCTGTTAAAGACGCGGTACAAGAAGGAGATGGGGGAGATCTCCCGGGAGATACCCCGACAAACGTTCCCTCTACATCGACTACCGCGATATCGAACGGTTCGGAAAAGCCGGCATCGCTCTTGCTGACGAACTCCTCGAAAACCCTGGGAAAGTTCTCGAGGATGTCTGGGACGCGATAAAGAACGACCAGCTGATCCGCACCAAGGAGGGGAAGGAACCCCCGAAAGGGATCAACATCCGCTTCACCAACCTCCCCAAAAAGACCGGGATCCGCCACATCCGGTCCGACGATATCAACACCTTCGTTTCCGTTGAAGGGATCCTTCGCAAAACCACGGAAGTCCGGCCCCGGATCGTCGAAGCGGCGTTCCGGTGCCCTGCAGGCCATTTCACCATCAAGAAGCAGAAATACGGGAAATTCATCGAGCCTGAAGGATGCGCCACCGACGGGTGCACCTTCAAGAAGCTCGAACTCCTGCCCAAGCGTTCCAAGTTTGTCGACTCCCAGAAACTCAGGATCCAGGAATCACCGGAAGGATTGCGGGGAGGCGAACAGCCCCAGACGCTGGACATCGATGTAACCGACGATCTCTCCGGGCGTGTCTCCCCGGGGACCGGGTCATCATCAACGGGATCCTCCGATCGATGCAGCGGGTCATCAAGGGCGAGAAGAGCACGGTCTTCGATATCTTCCTCGAATGCAACTCCATTGAGATTGCGGAAAAGGAGTTCGAGGAAGTCGAGATCGATGAGAAAGCGGAAGACGAGATCCGCTCGCTGAGGAAAGACCCGATGATCTACCGGATGATCACCCATTCGATCGCCCCGACGATTTACGGGAGCGAGGATGTCAAGCAGGCAATCGCCCTGCAGATCTTCGGGGGTATCGCAAAAGAGATGCCCGGACGGAAGCCGTCTCCGGGGCGATATCCACGTCCTGCTCATCGGGGACCCCGGTATTGCAAAGAGCCAGCTGCTCCGGTATGTCGTGAAACTCTCCCCCGGGCGATCTACACGAGCGGCCAGTCGTCGACATCGGCCGGGCTGACCGCAACCGCGGTGAAGGATGAATTCGGGGAAGGCCGCTGGACACTCGAAGCAGGAGCGCTGGTCCTCGCCGATATGGGTGTCGCTGCCGTCGATGAGATGGACAAGATGGAGAAGGGGGACCGCTCCGCACTTCACGAAGCCATGGAGCAGCAGTCGATCAGCGTGGCAAAGGCGGGTATTACCGCCACCCTCAAATCACGGTGTGCGCTTCTCGGGGCAGCAAACCCGAAGTACGGCAGCTTCGACATGTTCGGCGATCTCTCGGACCAGATCAACATGCCCCCGTCCCTGCTGTCCCGTTTCGATCTCATCTTCATCATGACCGATCAGCCGGAGCAGAAACGGGACCTCGCCATCGCGGAGCATATCCTGAAGGCCCACAGCACCGGCGAACTCATCGCCCAGCACAAGAAGACGCCCATCCCCGGGTGCACTGAGGAATACATCCTGCAGCAGCTCACGCCGGTAATGCCGGATATCGATCCTTCCCTTTTCCGGAAATACGTAGCCTATGCCAAACGTTCCTGCTATCCCGATCCTCTCCACCGAGGCAAAAGAGGCACTGGTAAATTATTACCTGAAACTCCGGGGGATCGCCGAACCCAACAAACCGGTGCCAGTAACGGCCCGGCAGACTGGAAGCGCTGGTGCGGCTCGCAGAAGCAAGTGCCCGCATCCGCCTCTCGGATTCGATCGAACAGAGCGATGCCGAACGGGTGATCCATATCGTCGATGCCTGCCTGCGGCAGATCGCATACGATGCAAGAAACCGGAACATTCGATATCGACAAAGTCGTCACCGGGATCTCGAAGGAGAAACGCGACATCGTAAGGGTCATCAAGGACGCCATCCGCGAGATCGGTGGCGAAGGCCGGCGGGCAGCCATTGAGCAGGTCATTGAGTCGGTCAGCGGCAAAGGATTTCCCCGGGACAAGGTCAAGGAGGGTGTCGATATGCTCCTGCGGCATGGTGAGGCGATGGAGCCTAAAGCCGGTATCATCCAGCTGATATGAGGTGAAATGTGGTGAAAACGAACAGGGAACAGGCAATCTTTGAAGCAGGGATAAAACTCGGGGCACTTTATCACCAGTGGGTCGGCACTCCGATCTCACGCCAGTCAGCCGGCAGCGTAGAGACGGCTGTTGAAAAAGCAGTCATCCTCCAGCCATTCGTGGAGCAGATCACCGTCAGGCTCGACCGCGGGCTCATGACAGAAAACGTCTTCGGGTACAGCGAACTGACCGGGCTGATGTTCGACGTTGAGATCACGACCCGGGTTGGGTTCTGGTACTGCAGGGCCCGCCTCTCGCCGGATGCCGGCTACCCCCTCATGGAGATCCTGGAGTTGCATGACATCCCCGAAATTTCCCGTCACTGACGATCATATCCATATCGACCCGGTGAACGGGAGAGGGCTCGAAGCTGCGAAGGATTTTTTCCGCGCAGGGGGGACGCACATGTTCCTTGTCTCAAAACCTTCGTGGTCGCTCGGGGTTGCCCCTTCCTGTGGGGCTGATTACGCAAAGGTCTTTGACGAGACGATCCGCGTTGCCGGGCTTGTTGCAGACCTGGGAATTGTTGTGTACCCGGTCCTCGGCGTTCACCCGGCGGAGATCGGTCGCCTTACCGAACGCTTATCGCTTGCGGAAGCAGCGGCCGTGATGAAGGCCGGTCTTGACACTGCGGCAACATATGTGCTCGAGGGAAAAGCGGTGGCCCTCAAGAGCGGAAGACCCCATTATGACGTAGCGCCCGAGGTTCTCGCCGCATCAAATGAAGTCCTTGTCCATGCCCTGGAAAGAACAGCCGAATGCACTGTGCATTGCAGATCCATGCCGAGAGCGGGCCGTGCAATGACGTAATTGATATGGCAAACAGGGCCGGTGTACCGGTCGACCGGGTGGTAAAACATTATGCTACGCCCGACACCCCCCTGCACCCCTCCTTCATTGCCCGGGAAGAATCGATACCCGACCTTGTGCGGGGACGCCGCCGCTTTACCATGGAGAGCGATTATATGGACGAGAACAGCCGCCCCGGGGCGGTCATCGGGCCCAAATCGGTCCCGCGGTACACGAACCAGCTGCTTGCCGCCGGAAAGATCACCGTGGAAGACTGTTTTTTCATCCATGCGGAGACGGTTGAGAAGGTGTACAGGGTACCGGTAGTTTTGTAAAAACTGGGTTCGGTTCCATCGGGCGCCCGCATTTTTTTACGGCAGATTTTTACGAAGGATTTTCCCAGAGCATTATTCTTATTAGGATGAACGCCGCCGCCCCCGACGGGGCGCCCCCGCGGCGGATCAGTAACTTATATCATTTTTCCGGAAACGGTAATTTGCCCCCCGTGCCTGCGGAGAGGCCCTGAGGCGGGGAAAACTCCGAAATTTTTCCAATCGTGACTGTTTTCAAAATTGCTGGCAAGAATCAACATGTATTGAAGCACTTTTTTACTAGATTTTTCCAAAGATATGCTCTCTAGGACACCTCAGTTCAATGTGGATCCGGTTGGCCCAATGTGGCAACAATGAGGGTGACCCCCTCTCTCCCCCAAAGGGGGAGGCAACCCAAGGGGGGCACCCCTTGCACCCCCTTTTTTATGGGAGGTTTTTTTTATCTTCCTTCTGAGAGAATATCGTGACTGGGGGATGCCCGAGCGGCGGGGGCGGAGGCACCAGGTGCAAAGAGCCCCCAAGAGCGGTAATTCTTTTCTTGGAGGATTTCTACCATGCACAAAGATAAAAACAATCACCCCGTTGCTTCACCTTAGACAACTCACAACAATGACCAGCACCCCCGAACTCACCTTTTTTATTCCGACCCCGCCTATTGACTACACAATGTTCCTAAAGATTCATCGCTGTCCCGGGTCCGGGGATATTGTTGCGGTGTGTGATCGGGAACTTATCAACACGACGATAAGCAATGATAAGATCAAGGTGACAATTACCGAGGATTTCTATGGAAACTGCCCGGCCACGGAAGAAGAGATACGGAACGCACTGAAAACCGCCGGAAACATCAACCTCATGGGTGAGCGGTCCGTCAGTCTTGCCATCGAAATGGGACTTATCACCCGGTCCGGCTGCATCATGATCGGCAATGTGCCCCACGCACAGATTTTCTGACTATGACCAAAAATATCCAGCATAATTTCTGCCCGAAATGCGGAAACCCGTCTGATACCCCGGGACTCTGTACTCCGTGCAAAATCGGAAACACGCCCTGGTTCTCCTGCGACAAGCGCGTAACCCACATCCACTGCCCCAGTTGTGGTGCCTCTAAGGTGCGGAATACCTGGACAGATTCCGAACGACAGAGAGCAGAACTTGCTCCGGAGATCGCAAAGACCGCAGTCCACCTCCACCCGGATGTCAAAAAGGCGATTATCGGGGTCACCATCGATGACATGACCGTAAACCGGTCCCGGGGAAACCTCACGCTCCGCGGGACCCTGTACAATAAGCCGGTTGAAGGAACCTGTTCCACCGAGATCATCTGGCATAAGGAGCAGTGCGACCGCTGCAACCGTATCAGCGGGAGCTGACTACGAGGGGGTTGTCCAGGTGCGTGCCGACGGCAGGATCCCCAGCGTCTACGAGATCCAGACCTCATCATCCATTGCCCAACAGGTAGAGGACTCCCTGCAGGCCGGGGGAGAACGCCTCTCTTTCATCTCAGAGATGAGCGAGATCCACGACGGGCTGGACATCATCGTCGGATCCCAGCACATCGGTGCCCAGATCTCGCAGCGGATCACCGCGGAGCTCGGTGGCAGGTACACGACCCATCCGAAACTGGTCGGGGAGAAGAACGGCAGGCAGCTCTTCCGGATCACCTACTCGGTACGCCTGCCCCGTTACCAGAAATACGACGTGGTCGTGGTGAAGAACCGGTACTACGAGGTCCAGGCGGTGGAATCCCGCATCCGGGCAATCGACCTTGCCGACGGGGCATCAAAATCGCTCCGTGAAGACGATGTCGAGCGCACGATAGGGAACGCCCGGAATGCGGAATCCGGCCTCGTCGTTTATACCGACGATACAACGGTCGGCATCCTGGATCCCGCGAGCAACAGGACCGTGGAATGCAGGCAACCGAAATGGCTGAACGTGAGGGACGGGCAGTACCTGCAGCTCCTGCGGGACGGGGACCATCTTATCATTACCGGGTAGATAATGCGGGTAAGGGCAGTGCCGGACGATCAACTCCGGCAGCTTGGGAAGATGGACTGGGTCGACCGGACCCGGCGCCCGTTCCGGGATGACGGCGTCACCTGGGTACCGGTTCGATCCGGTGAGCCTTGTGACCGGGAGATCACCCCTCCACCGCTCTATCACGGTCGCGGCTTTTACATGATCGGCGACATTGCAGTCATCCATGGCCCACGGCCGACTGCTGACACGATCGACAGGATCCGCCGCCTCCGACACCCCCGGGGGATCCTCTGGATTGCTTCGTTGAACGAGGTTACGAGGACACCGGAGACAGAGGTTCTGTGGGGAGAGTCGGGAATGGTGTCCCACAAAGAAAACGGCTTCACCTATATTCTCGATCCCCGCAAAGTGATGTTCTCCCAGGGGAACCGCGAAGAAAAAAGGCGGGTCACGGAACAGGTAAAGGCAGGAACAGGTCACGAAAGAGTTGCTGACATGTTCGCCGGTATCGGTTACTTCACGATCCCACTTCGCCGGCGCTGGAGCCGGGTCCATGCAATGGAGATCAATCCCGTTGCCTTCGATTTCCTGAAACGTTCCCTTGAGGCGAACGGGCTTTCTGACCGGGTAACACCCTCCCTCGGCGACTGTCGGGAGCTCCTGGATGGTACCTACGACCGAATCATCATGGGCCATTTTGATGCTCTGAAAATGCTCCCGGTCGCACTGCAGCACGTCAGGAAGAAGAGCGTCCTGCACGTCCACAGCCTTGGTCCCTGCAGCGATCAGATCGAGGCTGAACTGGCGTGCGCAGGTTTTTCTGCATCTATCCAGGTACATATGGTCAAGAAGTACCGGCCGCATGTATGGCATGTGGTCCAGGACGTGCATATCGGATGACCCCGCTCCAGACCCTTTCCGGAAAACAGATCGTTGTCGCTGTCACTGGCAGCATCGCCGCTGTTGAAGTAGTAAAACTCATCCACTCCCTCAGGCGCTGCGGTGCGGAGGTCCAGCCGGTTATGAGCTCTGCAGCGATGGGCATCATCTCCCCCGAGGCTCTGACGTACGCGAGCGGGAAGCAGACCATCACTGCGCTTTCGGGGTCAGTTGAACACGTGCTCTTCTGCGGGGATGGCGGATCGGCAGATCTCCTCCTCATCGCACCTTGTACCGCCAATACGATCGGAAAAATTGCCTGCGGTATTGACGATACACCGGTAACTACCTTTGCAACCACTGCTCTCGGGAGTGGTATTCCCCTGATCATCGTGCCGGCTATGCACCACAGCATGTACCGCCATCCAGCCGTGGTCGCCAATCTCTGCCGGATCAGGGACTGGGGTGTCGGGGTCATTGACCCCCGTATCGAGGAAGGGAAGGCAAAAATTGCCAGCAATGAGGAGATTGTTCTCCACTGCGAGAGGGCTGTTATGGGACAGCCGCTGCGGGGAAAACGGGTGCTTATCACGAGCGGCCCCTGTCGTGAGCGGGTGGATGATGTCCGGGTACTGACCACACGGTCGAGTGGTCAGATGGGGCGGTCGCTTGCACTCCAGGCATTCCGGCTCGGTGCCGATGTCACTGTTGTCCATGCCGACGAATTTCCCTGCGTGAAGAACGTGAAGGCAGACAGTGCTGATGAGATGCGGCGTGCGGTACTGCAGGTCCTGTCTGCTGCCGGCGGGGTCAGATCTTTACATCAGCGCCGCAGCAATTTCAGATTTTGCACCAAAACCGGTGACGGGGAAGATCCCAAGCGGGAAGCCCGTCAGGCTGGAACTTGAACCGCTCCCAAAACTCCTTGACGAAGTAGTCCGGCGATGGGCACCCGTTGTCATAGCATTCAAGCTGGGCACCGCCCAGGAAAAACGGGCAAAGGCTATGCTCCGAAAAGGTATTGCCATGGTCCTTGTCAATGCACCGGAGACCATGGGCAGCAGTACCGGTATCTATCACCAGTTCACGCAGGACGGGACTGTACTATTGAGCGGGACCAAAGACGATATCGCCAGGGCGGTATGGGAAAACGTCTGCAAAACGATCCTGCCCTGAGGATCACGACGTTTTCCCCCGCGCTGGGGGGAACCTTGTTCTTCTTTGATTTTGCCATAATTTATCTATCCGAGAACTTAAAGTTCCCGGAATCGTTTGGCAATTTTTATATAATGTTTGTGTAAATACTCATATATGGCCGCCATGAAACGAAATGATCCAAAACCGGTGCCCGCGGGATTTACGATTCCCATACCCATCTTCTATAAGCTGATGATCAGCATGCTCTTTGTTGCCACGATCCCGATGATCCTCCTTGGTATCGTCATGGTCGGTGGCGATTCCACCAGTATCGTGCACAACATCGGTCTTGCGAACACGATCTTCATCATCACGCTGGTGACGTTGATCGTCGTCGTGATGTGGAGTTTCTTCCTCGCAAGCAGCATCACCAACCCGATCGTACGGCTCTCGAAGATCGCCACCAGCATGAGTACCGGCAGCTCAAGAACCCCGAGATCGAATTGCTCAGCAACGACGAGATTGGGGAACTCCAGACTGCCTTCAACCGTATGATAAATACCTATAAAATCCTGGATACATTATCTAAAGAAGACAATGATTAATCCCGGCGGGGTATCCAAAAACCCGTACCTGTTACCAATAATGACCTTATCACTACCCTGCAAAGGAATATGGAGCGTGAACGCAATTGTCGATGCTTAAGGAGACCCTGAACAGATTCCTCATCCTTAACGGCGTACAGGCTGCAGTTGTCATCCAGGAGAACGGCGAGATCATCGAAAGCATGAAATCTGCCATCGTGATCAACAAGGATGTCCAGTCAGCTCTCTCCATCATCATGCTCGATTCAAAAGTCACCGCCGCCCAGTTCGGCAATGCTTCGCTTTCCACGGTCTTCATTGAGTTTTCCGACTATATGGTCATCCTCGGACCGCTCATTGAGGAGTTTTTCCTGGTCGTTATCGCGAAGAGCACGGCGAATATCGGCCAGATCACGTACGAGATGAAAAAGAACCAGGATGCAATCGTGTCGCAGCTATGATCGAACAATTACCGGAAGGAAAGAGCATTGGCTGGATGCAGGCACCCCCCCAGTGGATATTTACCCACACCGTCAGGTTCATGGGAATTGTGCGGATCGTAATCCAGGACGGGGAGGGATTTATTCTTATCAGAAAGGGAACCCCGCTGGTCTATTATTTCAAACATGGCCGGATCGAACTCCGGGGCAGGGCTGCCCTTGACTATTTCAAATCCCACCCGATCATCGAGTTTAATCTCTGTAAATATACTCCTGAGGAATTTGCCCAGGCATTAAAGATCTGCAGCTTCGAGGAACGGCCTGCAGACCTTCCCGAAGAATCCGGCCCTGCGCCGGAACCGGAATTGCAGTTCGAGGAATCTCCGCCTGCCACATCCGCCCCGGAGGTTCGGGGGAACCCCCCGCCCCGCCGGCACCACAGGTCTCCGTGACTCCTCCGGTTCCCCGGGCGGCGCCTGCAGGGGAAACCGGAGAGGAACCTGAAGAGGAACCTGCCGATGAACTGATGGAGGAACCGGCTCAGGAAGTCGTGGAGGAAGCGGCCGAAGAACCGGTGGTAACGGAAGAATATCCTGAGATCCAGGCCCCTCCTGCGGGTCCGGTTCGTCCCGCAGGCCGTGACCCTGGAAGAGCCTGATATGAAGATCATCGGGCAGATGAAAAAACTGAACGGGATCGTCGCGATTTCTGTTTTTAATGATGAACGCAATATCCTCCTCATGGGGGACGTGGCAATCGAGCCCCTGCTGCGGATTGCGCGGACGATGCTTGCGACAACAAGGAAGATAGACCCGCTTCTCGACTGGGGATCGTTTGTCCATATGACCCTCCAGATCCCCGAAGGGAATGTGATCATTGCCCCCTACCATGAAAACTTTCTCTGCATCCTTACCACCCGGACGATCAATATCGGCCATATCCGCCGGATCCTGCGTGACCTCCAGCAGAATTCAAACGGGATGACGCTCATCTGAACATTCCGTTTGCCTTTTTTTGTCACCGGGATTCATTTAAGTGAAAAAAAATCCCATTCTTCTTAACAACCCGGTCCTGCTCCATGACGCTCACTTCCGTTACCACATTCTGCCCGGGGCACCTTTCCGGCGATTTCAAAAAGATCCAGGGTGAGACTATTGCGACAACCGGGAGCATCGGGGCGGGAATCGTGATCAGCGAAGGAGTCGTGGCTACAGTTACGGATGCAGACACCCTTTCGGTCTGCATCCGGGAGAAGGACGAATCAGGCCATGTGAGGGATTTTGCTACCCGCTCTGAACCAATCGAGTACGTCCTGAAAAAATGCGGCGTGACAGCATCTGTTACCACCGAATGCAGCCTCCCCATCAGTGCCGGCTTCGGCCTTTCTGCCGCGGCTCTCCTTGCGACCCTTACGGCAGCAAACCAGTTGTTTGATCTCGGCCTGACCCGGCACGATATTGCCTGCGGGGCCCATGAAACGGAAGTGATCCACCGGACCGGGCTCTGGTGATGTGGCGGCATGCCAGGGGGGTGGGAGAGTCGAGAGGCAGGGTCCCGGGATCGACGGCAGGATCGACAGGATGTTCGACCTCACCGAGCCCCTGTACGCGGTCTCGTTCGGCCCGATCCCATCCCCGTCCGTTCTCGGATCACCGGAACGCCTGGAGCAGATCGCATCAGCATACCCGCCCGGACCATCCCGCGACCTTCCCGGTTTTTTCTCAAACGCGAACACTTTTGCGGAACGTTCCGGGCTGGTGACTCCTGAAGTGCAGGAAGTTCTCGCAGCATGCCGCGAGGAGGATGTCCCGGCAGCCATGACGATGCTCGGCAATGGAGTCTTTGGCTATGGCCGCGGAGCACGTGACGTTCTTAAGAAGTTCGGGAACACGACTGAACTCTTCATGGCGCGGACCGGCACCCGTATCCTGGGGGAGATGCCATGATCCCGCCGGACCACCCGAGGTACCGCTCGCTCGTCACCCGTGAACGCCTTGCTGAGTATGCAAAAAAGGGGGTTGTCTCCTGGGAGGGGCTTACCGCCCATGGCAGGGGCGAAGCCTTCGACTACCTGATCGGCGAGAAGACAACGCCCGCTGCCTGCCAGGCTGAACGGATTGCCGCAGCACTCCTCCTCAATGCCCGGCACCCGGTCATCTCGGTCAATGGGAATACGGCAGCCCTCGCCGCCGGAGAAATTGCTGACCTGCAGAAAGCCAGCAGGGCAACAGTTGAAGTCAACCTCTTCCACCGCACTGAAGAACGTATCAGGATGATCGAAGACCTTCTCCAGGCCGCCGGTGTTGAAGTATTTTCCGGGGAGGCAGAGCGGCTGCTTCCCCTCTCCCATGACCGTGCCTGGTGCCGGAGGAACGGGATCTTTTCCGCTGATGTTGTCCTAGTCCCCCTTGAAGACGGGGATCGCTGTGGTGCGCTGGTCGCCATGGGAAAGACCGTGATCGCGGTCGATCTTAACCCGCTTTCCCGGACTGCACGCACGGCGAGCCTGACCATCGTCGACGAAGTAACCCGTGCTCTCCCTCAGATAACCTCTGCCTGCAAAGATCTCTCCGGTGCAGAGTGTAAGAACCTCATCGCTTCCGTTGACAACGATTATCTTTTGTCAGAGGCAATACGTGAGATGACAGCGAGGCTTTCCCATGCTCTGGATTGAAAAATACCGCGCCGGCGATCTTTCGGGAATTGTCGGGCAGGAACAGGTGACCCGCTACCTGTCGTCCTTCGCCGTATCGGGATCGGTTCCCCACCTCATCCTCGCCGGCCCGCACGGGACCGGAAAGAGCATGGCAGTGGAATGTCTCGCAAAAGCGCTTTACGGTGATAACTGGGAACTGAATACGACTGTCTTCCCGACTGCTGACCTCTTCATGCAGGGAAAATCATTTCTCGAACAGGATGAACGCTACCAGCACCTTTACCAGAGAAACCAGTCGTTCATCACGAATTTCAAGCACATCATCAAGTGGTATGCCTCCATCCGCCCGCTTGACGCTGAATTCAAGCTGATGATCTTTGAAGATGCCCACGCCCTCAGCCGCGAAGCACAGCAGGCGCTGCGCAGGATCATGGAACGGACCAGTGCGACCTGCCGGTTTGTCTTCACGACAACGAACCAGAGCGCGATCATTCCTGCAGTCAGCTCCCGCTGCCTTCCGCTCTTCTTCGGGCCTGTGGACCCGGATACCATGCTCTGCTATCTTCAGGATATCATGGGAAAGGAGGCAGCATCTTCAGAGCCCTGTTCTCCCGACGATCTCGATCTCATTGTCCAGGCATCTGCCGGGGATATGCGCAGAGGGATCCTTCTTCTTCAGGCTGCACTGGAATCGGGGCGGTGCCAGGACCTCTTCCTGATCTCCCAGTCCGAAACCGCAAACATCGCGGCATCAGCGATCATAACCTTAAAAGAGGGGGATGTACGGAGCGCGGTGCGCCGCCTTGAATCCCTCATGATCGATTATGGCCTTTCCGGCAGCGAAGTGCTATCGGCAATCCGGACCATCATCCAGCGGGAGTACAACCATCCGGCCCTCGCTGTCGCCCTCGCCGATTGTGAATACCGCCTTCGTCATTCGAACAATGAGTTTGTCCAGCTGGGATCCTTTACCACCGGGATACGCGAGGTTTTTTCGTGAGTACCATCAAGCAGGAGAAGATCCAGAACCATTACGATACGATTGCCGACACTTACGACCACCATTACGATCACCACCGGGGCAGGAACTATCACACCCACATCAGCAATACAATGATGAGTTCCCTTCCTGTGGGGGGAAACCTGCTCGATATCGGGTGCGGTACCGGCCTCTTCGTCAAAAAGTATACCGACCGGGGCGGCCAGGGCCACCGGGCTCGATATCAGCAGAAAGATGATCGAGCAGGCCCGGAAGCGGTGCCCGGAGAGTGAATTCACCGTCGGCACCGGGGAGAAGATACCGTTCCGAAAAAACACCTTCGATGCCGTGTCAAGCCTGCTTGTATTCAGTTATGTAAAAGATCCGGTGGAGATGCTTTCCGAGACGTACCGGGTGCTGCGGCCCGGTGGGGCGATTTCATTGTGCACACTGGGGAAGAAATTCATCACCCGGGGTATACCGGCGATCTACCAGTTAGGCGAGAAGATGAACTTCAAGCACGTGGTCATGAAGGACTTCGGTGAACATTACTATAACGAGCAGGAGATGTTCGATCTTTTCAGCCAGGCCGGGTTCACCGATATCAGGATCAAATGGTGCTCGTTTGCCCATATCGACATGATCGATCCACTCTACAATCTTGCGAGCCGGATGGAACCCTTTGTCGAAAGACGCGTTCCCCAGCTTGCTTATAACATCTGTGCGAGCGGAAAAAAACCGGTATGAGGCATAGCCCGGGTTCATTCCGGCCAATAACTCATTTTTTAATTTCTGCTGTTTCCCCAATTTTCAGCAATGACATTTTCCGGGGCGTTTATATGCACAAACTTTCGTAAAGTAAGATCATAAACTCAAAAAAGCCCTTTCTCGAAAAGATTCCCAAAATCTCAGGATGGGGGTTGAGACCCCCATACCCCCCATTGCGATGGATACCGCCGCCCCCGGCGGGGCGCCCCCGCGGCGGTTCAGACGGTGACCGTTTGACTTTCCACCGGTGAATATTCTCGGCACGTATGAAAAGCACAGTTCCTTGAGGCCCGATTAAACCGAACTGCCCCGCCGTGCCTCGGAGAGGCCCTGAGGCGGGGATCCTCGTTACATGCCGAAATTTCCTCCGCCTGTTTGAACTCTGACGAAGATATCCGCTTCTTGGCGATAAAACAGACTTTTTTTAAAGAACGGGTTAATCGTCATTTTCCAGGCGATTTCCGATAAAAAAAAGTGAATTAGAATGCGACGGAGTGAACCGAAACTATCAACTAAGATTCTTCTTCTTAAGATCCGCAAGCACCCTTTCCTTCTTCCGGATTGCAGCTTCCGACGCACGAAGAACCTTCTCTTTCATCTCCTCGAAATCCCGGACGTCCGTATCAACAACTTTTTTCACGGGGGTGTAGGCGGATTCCCTGAACCGCGGAGAGAAGTCCCGGTCAATACCTTCAACTTTGAGGACGGACTCAGGTTTTCCCTTTTCGACATAGCCGATCGTATGCATCGCAACCCCTGCCGAACCGACGACACTGCATATCCTCTCCGCAGCGTCCTGCGGCGCCACAACGAGGAGAGAGTCCAGGGAGACGCCGAGATAGTCGATCTGCAGTGTCTCGAGCATCCGGCGGACATGCGGCTCGACGAGACTGGCGGTCGTCGATTCATCGATGACAATGCGGCAGCCTGCAGTCTCTGCCATCTCGAAGACGTCGCCGCGAAGGCCCCCGTTTGTCACGTCCGTCATAGCGTGAATGCTCCGGAATATATCGTCTTTCATCAGGGTTTCGCAGGCTTTCAGGAAGTTAAGGTTGATAGTATGTTCAACGACTTCAGGAAAACCGGAGTAGATTGCGGCTGTGGCAATGGTACCCCCGCCAGCTCCCTCGGTCATCAGCAGCACGTCGCCCGGCCGGGTCGACTTTCTCGCGGTAAGGTGTTCGGCAACCCCGACCGCCCCCACGCACCCCGTGAGCCGGCTCCCAAGCACCATGTCCCCCCCGATGCGGAGGGTCGACCCGGTGACGAGCGGCACGTCCATGGCTTCCCCGACCGTTGTTATACCGGCGGTGTAATCGAAGATCTTTGCCACATCGCCATCGTCCGCAACATGAATGTCCGAGAAGAGCATGATCGGTTTTGCTCCCATGACGTAGGCATCCCGCAGGGTTGCGCGGGTGACGTGGAATCCTGCAAGGAACGGAAAGTCAGAAAGCCGGGAGTGCATGCCGTCTACGGTGCAGATGATATACTTCCCCCCGGCGCAGACTGCCCCGGCATCATCCATCTCGTCAACCCCTACAGATGCAGAGGTTTTGCCGATGATCCTCGCGATCTGACGGTGGGCAAAAAAATCTCCCTTGCCGCGTGAGCCGACCCCGAACTCTCCCATCTTCACGCCGGCAGGTTCGAACGAGAAAAAATCGCCGGTCAACCCCCGGGAATTTTTTACCTCCTGGATAACCGCAGCGGCAAATGCGGAGGCATAGGATTCCCCGACGTTTTTAAATGACAGGATCTGATCGGTAAGATCATGGTGAATGGCTGTTTCCATCTCACCGCCCGCAAGTTTCCTGCGGACATATTCCTCAATATCCATACCTGTCTGTTGGTTTGAAGGGAATAAAAAGGAAAAGGGTAGGAACGGTTGGTAAGAGAAGAACAAACCCTCTTTCTGGTTCCTCCGGGGTTGTATCCTGCATCTTCGCCATTCCGTTCCGCAGGCAGTCCTTTGAGTCCAGGTGGATCCCGACATCCCCCGGTTTTTTCGATTGAACGCCGCCGCTTCCGGCAAGGACCCGCTGTAGCGTATAGAAGAGTTTGAAAAAATTTTAGAGGAAAATGCCGAACTTCCCTGATGCTTTTCGAAGATGAGTTGTCAGGACGCGACTCTGCATCGTTGGTGAAAAGAACGTTTCCGATTTTCTGATTCATTGCAGGAACAGATTTCGTCATCCGTTCGATACCCCGGGGAAAAAAGCAGGGTAATGGTTCGAATCCGGCCCCTGACTTTTACCATCAACAGGTTTTTGCCCCCTTGCGCCAGCCCTGCCCCCCATTGGGGTCGGGGGCGCATGCGATTCCATGGTGTTACCTGAAATCCGGTCCAGGTGATAGAGCATTATCGCAACCGGGGCGCCACAACAGCGGGGCGATGCCCCCGGAGCGTCAGCGTTTCCCATCCCTGACTGGTGCAGTTCTTAACCGTGATTTCAGGAATGCCATTTTTCCCCATTTTTCCTTCGTAAATCCTTCCTGGATTCAGGGGCTGGAAATAGCATTTTCCAAAAAAAAATATTCTCTCTTCTCTCACCTCAGGAGAATCCCGAACACATCCGAGAAACTCCTCAGGGCATCGTCGAACTTCCCGCCCTTGAGCAGCGAGAGCCCTTTGACTACACCGGTGCGGACGTCCTTGACATCGATATAATAGGCCTGGTCGAAGGCCCGCGCCGATTCATCAAGTCTGCCCAGCATGAAACAGGAATTGCTCATGACAACCCAGGCATCAGCGATCGCGGGATCGGATTCCAGTGCACGCTTCAGGCAGACTATCGCCTCTTCATGCCTTCCGAGCATGCTCAGCGAGAGCCCTTTCCTGTACAGGGCTTTTGCGTTTTCAGGATTGATTGAAAGTGCATGGTCGAGCACTTCGATGGCTTCCCGGTAACGCTTCAGGTGGATGAGTGCTGCTCCTTTCTTGATGATCGCAGAAAGGTAAAACGGGTAGATCTTGAGGGCACGGTCGTAACAGATGATAGCCTCCTCGTACCATTTCAGCTTGTCGTAGGCGTACCCCTTGTTTGCCCAGGCTGACAGGTAACGCGGGCGCAATTCAAGGGCACGGTCACAGCACCTGACCTCAGCCTCGAACCTCCCGAGCATTCCGAGGGCCACTCCCTTGTTGTTCCATGCAGCGGCATTCTCCGGATCCAGCTGGAGAGCCTGTTCGCAAGCCTTAACCTTCTCCTCGAAGCGTCCGAGCATTCCGAGGGCAAATCCCATGTTATTCAGGGCATCGATGCAGTGGGGTTCGAGTGCGAGGGCCTTTCTGCAGCATTCGATCTCTTCTTCGAACCTGCCGAGTTTTCCGAGAGCAAAACCGCGACCTGCCCATGCAAGGGCAAGGGCGGGATCCAATCAAGCGCGAGGGAAAATGTCAGGAGGGCTTCCTCATGCCGCCCTTCACGTCCGAGCGCGAGACCTTCCTGGTAATAGTCCCTTGCTTTCCGCCGGGAAAGTGCAGGGTCCAATGGGGCCGGTGAGATCATATTAGGCGATTAGGGGTCCGGTTCTCCGGTACCGCTCCTTAGTGCCGGAGTTATTTATGTTGAATGGATTCCGGCTTCAGAGGCAGGACTGGCGAAATCCGCAGCATCGGGTTTCGGGGATAGCTGGAAGAAAAATAAAAGATTAATTTTTCGTCTCATGGAATTGATTTGAAAAAATATTTAAATTATGAATAATAACAACAGGTTGCCTCATGTCCGGAGATGACGGAGACTCCAACCCGATGGGCACCATCCTGATCATCGCGATTACTTTCGCAATTGTTGCCCTGGTCCTGGCCCAGCTCCTGCAGATACCGGCTCTTCTGGATCCAACCCCGCCCTGTATTTTTGAAATTACCACTATCCGCCATGTCAATGACCACGGCGTTTTAACGTATGACAGCCGGGTGATGATGATCCATACAGGGAGCGTGGATTACAAAAACAAGAATCTCATGGCAAAAATCTACCGGAATGATATCCCCCTTGCATTTGTCATGGGTTCCCTGAACGGGAACGATTACATAGCCCACTACCATACGACCGGGGTGGATATCATGGGCGGGGCCGGCTGCTCGGGAAGCACCTGGAGCCCAAACGAGATGCTGTATATTGATTTTAATGACCGGACATTTCACCCGGAGGATACGGTTCGGATTGAGGTGTACGATAAAACAACGCACCTTCTCGTCTCAAGCGATACCTTCCCGCATCCCCAATCGTCATACAATATTTACTGGTTCAACCGTGAGGTCCTTAAACATCAAGGCGCTTGAACACACCTTTTTTGCATTTGAGGATCTTGCATTCAGGACACCGCCAGGTGTCGGGCACGTTCTCCCAGGGTGTCCCGGCGGGTACGCCGTTCTTGGGATCTCCCTTCGCCGGATCATAGATCCAGTGGCATTCGAGACAGACCCAGCGGGCCTGGTTTACGGTTTGCGACATTTTCGTTTCAACTCCCTGATTCCCTGGGGAATTATCAGTATTTTTTTTCATTCATATTTGAATTCTTGGTACGGGGCACCCGGGGAATATCTGCAGGCTCTCCTTGAAAAAACCTGCCGGCACTCCGTGAGCAGAGGCGTGCCACCCGGAGCGGCTCGGGACATCTTCCCCCTGCCACAAAATCGCCTGCCAGCTTTGCGGCATCCTGATGTGCCAGTGGCACAAGCGCACTCCTCGTTCAGAAAATCTGCATAGACTCCCCGCTCGGAATCCTAAGGCCACCTAGTACCGCACATTTTTTCAGCGGGGTTCAACACCCCGCTGCGATCCGACTGACTAATGGTGTCTAGGGCGCTGTGATTTGGGCTGGCGCCAGTGGTATCCCGAACTCCATAGCATGGGCCAAACGTCACATGCAAATTGGGCCGACCTGGACCAACCAGATGGGAGTGATGCGGCTGGGATTTGTATCTTTATCAAAACATTAGTGCTGTGGAAAAGAAATGTCTCGATTGCGGTGACACCATCCGGGGTCGCACCGACAAAAAATTCTGTTCTGACCAGTGCAGGAATAATTACAACAACAGGCTTAACCGTGAAACGAATAATTTTGTAAGGAATGTTCACGGATTATTAAGAAAGAACCGCAGGATTCTTGCGGATCTTTATGAAGACGGGAAGCTGAGAATCCATAAGGATGCACTTTTTGCCCTGGGTTACAATTTCAGTTTCTTTACACACGTAATAGAAACTTCAAACGGCCCCAGATACCATTACTGTTTCGAGTATGGCTACCGTGAAGTGGGAAACGACTTTATTGAACTGAAGCAGAACTGTCAGTATATTGAATATCAATAAAAAGGAAAATAGCGCTTTATGTTTTCCTTTGTGAGCCGTGTACCATAACCAGAATCCTGGAAGCATTCGCAATACTTTACCTTCGATCCTTTTTCTTTACCGTAATGCTCAACAAGGATATCCCTGAAAGGTTCTGCATTGGACCTTGTTGACCAGGTTTTGCCAAGCCAGGCACGTCTCTCTTTTTCTGTAGCCGGTACCTGATCAAGTTCTCCCCTGTTGAAAGGAAGCCACTCATACATCTGGGAGGTATGCTGATGGTACATGTCGATCTTCTTTTCGATAACATCATCAATGCTTACGCAAACATCTGCCTTAAATGGCTCGGGATGAACGAATTGGTCGTACGTATAGAGGAAAACCGGATTCTTTGCCAGGAATGGTACTTCAGGCAATATTTTAGGCACCGTGACCATATAGGCTGCATCGAGTACCAATACACCGGTATAGCGGTGATCGGGATGATAGTCATAGGGACGCGGGAAGATGACAATGTCAGCTTTTTGTTCGCGGATTAGCTTAATGACCTGGAGCCTGTTTTCATATGTTGGCATAAGCTGTCCGTCGTGATTATCAAGTGTTATATATCTGACTCCGATAACTTCTCCGGCTCTCCTGGCTTCCTCCCGTCTTGTTTTGGCCAACACCTCTGAGCTTAACGTCTGATGCCCTGCATCACCGTTTGTAAGTGACACCATCAGGACATCATGACCCGCCTGCGCCCATTTGTATGCTGTTCCGCCAACCTCGTCCGGATCGTCAGGGTGGGCGCCGATTATTATGATATGAAGCTTGTTGCTTTGACCGGCCTGCTGTGCATTCAGCAATGTGACCGGGACCAGCATAATGCATAATTGAAGAAGGGAAATCAGTGTTTTCATTTTATCAGGATTTATGTGGCAATTTACAAAAAATGAATTTGTTTCAATAAAAAATAAGTAGCTTTTTACCAGTTGCTGTTTGCCAGCTCCCAAACGTTTGCAAAGCTGATCTTCACTATTTTCTCCATGATATCCCAGTCGAGGGTATTTACTTCATCCGCAGGAGTATGATACTCTTCCCTGTGCCCTGGTTTAAATCTCATAACAGGCACCCCGGCTGATACGAACGACCTGTGGTCGCTTCCACCGGGGGGATCTTTTGAAGGCTGATAGTCAACAACTAGGTCGATCCCGTATTTTTTTATGTTGCTTTCGGTAATGGTTCTGAAGTCCGGATTTGATTCGGTGTAGGTCATTATTACCTTGTTTTGATCATTATCAGCAATGTATCTGGAGATCATATCAAAATTCACATTAAGCTTCAGGTCCTTTAAGGGGTATGAAAGGTTCTTAACATAATATTCTGATCCGAGCAGACCCTGTTCTTCAGCTGTCCACAATGCAATGATGATTGTTTTCTGTGGTTTTTTCCCACTTTCCGAAATAGCCTTTGCAATGGTCATAACACCCACTGTACCTGATCCATTATCATCTGCTCCGTTCCAGATATATCCGTTACCGATCCCCAGGTGATCGTAGTGAGCGCCAAGAACAATAATCTGGTCCTGGCTCGTACCCTCAATCACACCGATTATATTCCTTACCCTTACCGCTTCGGTTCTGACAGTTGTTTTAAAATAAATACTCTTGCCCGATATTGAAGGCAGGGCAACGTTTGAGTTCTTTTCTGCTTTTTTGATGAAGTCCTCAAGCACGATACCTGTACCTTTAAGTATTTCATTTCCGGCACTGGATGATATCATGATCCTGACAAGGTTTTCAGGATCCCTTTCTCCCGGAATGGAATAGTTTGCGTAAGGCCTGGCAGACCTCGGATTGGCTTCGGCGGGGGAGAGGTTCACCGGCATATTCCCCGGAACATTTCCTACTGTTGTTGAATTTGGATTAATTTCAATTATCCCTGCTGCGCCCATCGATTTCATAACAGTCTCCGCTTCCCTTGCTGAAGCTGATAGTTCAGAAGGGGAGAGAGATTCCCTTGCAAATCCGGGAGCACCGGAGATCTTTAGTACAAACTTCCCCTTAAGATCAAGCTTACTGAAGTCGTTGTATTTAAGCTTATCATTTTTAAAACCGTATCCTGCGAACACCACAGGGGCGTCGATCTCAAGTCCTGCACCTGAGGGTCGCAAAGTAAAATCCAGATTGTAAGTAAAGCTGATGACCTTAATCCCGGCTCCATCTGTCAGCCTGACCTTTAGAATATTTTCATCTCCCGGAGAGGTCTTCTGCAGAATAAAATTCTGAAAGTAAGTTTTTTCATTGCTTCTCTGGATATTCGTAAAGCCTCTTGCAAGCGGATAATCACCACCCGGTTTAACACCATAAAGCTGAAGCATGCTTGCAATATAATCCCCTGCCAGATATTCACCTTTTTCACCCGATTCCCTGCCTTCAGTCCAGTCCGAAGCCAGAAATCCCAATTGTGCTTTCAGGACACCGGTTGTGATTGCGTTTAGTCCTTTTTCAACAGGCGTGGTCTGGCCGCGTAATAACAAACAGGCGAAGAGAGCCATGCAGAGAATGGATAACGATATTCTTTTCATTTTAATTCTGTTTAGAAACCTGGTTTTATCAGAAAGACTAAGATACTTAATTATTACAATAACCTTATAGGGCTTTTATGCCTTAACAATTTTTAACGGTTATACCTTATATTATAACTTCCATTTTATTAAGATGTTATAAAGTTAACACTGTTTTGTTGCAGTAATTCGTCGAGTCTTTGCATCTCCATGTCAGTTTTTTTCATCATGGGAAACTTATATTTGAAAAAAATAATATTATGAGAACGAAATTGATACTGGTTATAGTTTTATTGTCGTGTTCTTTGGCGTATAGTCAGGAGAATGAAGGTTACATAGTAAGGACAGGAGATATGGCTCCTGACTTTGTAATCAATGAAGCAGGGGGAAAATCCTACAGGCTTTCATCGCTTCGTGGTAACGTTGTTATGCTTCAGTTCACTGCAAGCTGGTGTTCCGTATGCCGGCAGGAGATGCCTTTTATAGAAAAGGAGATATGGCAGCTGAGGAAGAAGGCGGGCCTCATTGTGGTTGGCATTGACAGGGATGAACCAGTTGACATGGTTTTAAAATTTCAAAAAGAAATCAAAGTGACTTATCCGCTGGCCCTTGACCCCGGTGCTGATATATTCGCTCTTTATGCCGTGAAAGAAGCAGGAGTAACCCGGAATGTTATTATTGACAGGTCGGGGAAAATTATTTTTCTTACAAGATTGTTTGACCGGAATGAGTTTGATAATATGAAAAAGGTGATCTTTCAGGCGCTTGCATCAAAATAAAACCTGTATCCTGTACGTTTTGATTAATGTCAATGGCAAAAAAACTGAACTATAGATGTAACCTTTTATTAATTTAAACGTTTCTATAAAGGCATTAGTCAGTGTTTGACCAATCGGACATCAAAATTAAAAACTTAAAATGATGAAAAAACTATTTGTGATCATTCTGACAGCATTTATTGTTCTTCCAGCTTTTTCCCAGGTGCAATTCGGACTGAAAGCCGGTTTAAGCACTACGAACTGAAAATGGAAGACCTGAAAACACTAACTTCCGGAGATACTGAATATACTGTAGAAGCCCTGAAGGGAGCAAACTACGGTTTTCACGGAGGTGCCTTCATTAGGTTGAGCTTGTTGGGTTTGTACCTTCAGCCCGAATTTTTGTTTGCCTCAAGAACAGATGAATACACAGTAGTTGATCTGGCAAATCCGACACTTGAGACAATTAAAAAACAACAATTTAACAGGATAGATATTCCTATAATGCTTGGCTTTACACCTGGGTCCGATTCGCCTTAATGCAGGTCCGTCTGCAAACCTTCTTATTAATTCACCGAAAGATCTCATTGATCACCCCGATTTTAAGGCAATGTATAATAACCTCACTTTCGGATATCAGGCCGGCCTTGGATTTGATATATTTAAAGAAGCTTACCGTTTGACCTGAGATATGAAGGCAGCTTGCAGAAATATCAGACAAAAATCGAAAATGCGACCGGAACAACATTTAAACTCGATGACAGGCCGAATGCCTTTCTGTTAAGCGTTGGTATTATTTTCTAATAGCGGAGAAAGAAATCCATTAAACTCAATTCCTAAGTTCGCAGGGGAATTGACTTTACCAAACCCTTGCGGACTTTGCGTTTAATGGATTTTTCTTACGCCTTCTTATTTTGAAAGCAGCATTTTGATCGCAACAACAAGAAGAAGTATCCCGAATATTTTTTTGAGCAGATTTTGCGGGATTTCCAATGCCAGCTTCGATCCGAAATAGGAACCGGCAAGGAATGCCACCGCCAGGATAAGTGCAAATTTGAAATTGACCTGGCCTGCTTTATAATAATTGTATGCGGCTAAGATGCCGATGGGAGGAAGCATTACAGCAAGACTTGTTCCCTGAGCCGTTTGCTGGCTCAATCCCATAAAGAATACAAGTGCCGGGATCATGATAATTGCCCCGCCAATGCCAAGCATGCCCGCCATGAATCCGGTTAATATTCCAATAAGAACAAGGATCAGAAGTACTGAAGTTGACATTTTCATTTGTGTTAGTTATTTCCTGGGTTCTTTTCTGTCTGTAAAATTAGAAAATAAATATAATTAACCTAAGCTGCAGGGTTTGGCAAAAACTTACACTATCAGTAAATTTGCACGTCATAAAAAAACTATGCTTAAAAAAAGGCTGATTTACATCCTGTTTATATTATTAACAATAGGTGTTACCGGCACCATCTTTATTTATAATCTGATATTTGGTCCGGCTATCAGGCCTCTGTCTGAAAACAGGGCTATTTATATTCCCGGGGGAGCTTCCTATCGTCAGGCTATTGACTCTATAGAAGCTAACCTGTCAATAAGGAACCTGAAAGTTTTTGAATGGGTTGCAAAGAAGAAAGGGTATCCCGGACTTGTTAAACCAGGAAAATATGTTATTACCAATTCATTAAGTTACAGCGAGTTAATAAATATTCTGCGAAGCGGAAGGCAGACCCCTGTCAGGATAACTTTCAATAATGTCAGAACTTTGAACGACCTGGCCGGCAGGATTGGAGGTCAGATCGAAGCCGATTCGGCACAAATAATGGCCTTCCTTTCCGATCCTGAAAATTACAGGAACGACGGATTTAAGAGAGAGGATGTAATTTCTGTTTTCATCCCCGATACCTACGAATTTTACTGGAATACTGGTCCGGGTAAGCTCTATTCAAGGATGTTCCAGGAATACAAAAAATTCTGGAATAGCGACAGGCTGAGCAAATGCGCCCAGGAAGGGCTTACGGAAGTAGAAGTGTCGGTGCTTGCCTCAATTATTGATAATGAAGTTTCGAAGACAGAAGAAAAACCAAGGATTGCAGGTGTATACCTCAACAGGCTCAGGAGAGGGATCCCGTTGCAGGCTGATCCGACAATCAAATTTGCCCTGAATGACTTTAAAATTACAAGGATCCTGTTCAGACACCTGGCTGTAGATTCACCCTACAATACATATAAACATTCAGGGCTGCCTCCCGGGCCTATTGGCTGTCCGTCGGCCGAAAGTATCGATGCTGTACTTAACGCCGAAAAACACGAATATCTTTATTTTGCTGCTAAATCAGATTTTTCAGGTTATCACAATTTCTCAAGGACCCTCTCAGAACATAACAGGTACGCTGCTCAGTATCAAAGGGAGTTGAACAAACGAAAAATATTCAGGTAGTTCCTACTACTTCGACCTCACGTTCGAGCAAGATTCCGAAATTCTCATTAACTGATTTCCTTACCTGTTCCGATAATTCAAACAATTCCATTCCTGTGGCGTTCCCATAATTTACTATGATCAGCGCCTGTTTGTCATGTACTCCTGCCTCGCCCGTCCTTTTACCTTTCCAGCCGCATTGCTCAATAAGCCATCCGGCTGCAAGCTTGATGCAACCTGAGTGATCCTTAAAAACAGGTAATCCGGGATATTTCAGTTTGAGATCATCTGCATATGAAATTGTCACAACAGGATTCTTGAAAAAACTTCCTGCATTGCCGATTTCTGCCGGATCGGGGAGTTTTTTACGCCTTGTGTTTATAACGATCTCCCTGACATTATGGAGCGAAGTCGAGCCAAGCTTATTAACCTCTTCCTTTAACGAGCCGTATTCAAGGGTCAGTTTTGGTTTGGTTGAAAGCCTGTAATAGACCTTAGTGATCAGGTATTTACCTTTAAGCTCACCTTTAAAAATACTGTCCCTGTACCCGAACCTGCATTCCTCATTATTAAATTCCCTTATTGAACCGTCAATCAAAGAGACAGCCCTTACTTTCTCAATCGTGTTCCTGACCTCTGCCCCGTAAGCTCCGATATTCTGGACCGGGGCCGCTCCAACGAGCCCGGGTATCAGGGAGAGATTTTCCAATCCTCCAAATCCATGATTTACTGTAAGTTCCACCAATTTGTCCCAAATAATACCGGCACCGCAGGAGACAATTACATAATCACTTTTCTTCTCTTCAACATTAATGCCCTCCAGTACAGGATGAATTATGGTTCCGTGAAAATCGCTTGTGAAAAGGATATTGCTGCCGCCGCCAACAATGAGAAAATTACCGTCATGTTCCTGCTGCTTAAAAAAGCGAATGGCATTCTCCTCCATTTTGAAGGTGATCAACCTGTCGGCTTTTACGTTCAGTCCGAATGTGTTGTATTTCCTTAAAGAGATATTTTCGTAAATCATTTCGGATCCCTGTTCAGACTAAAATTCAGGAGCTCAATATAACAATATAACCTCTCTTAAAAGAATATCCCGATTACTTTTTAAATTAGTTTCAAATCCCTTTCTTATTTGCCCCGGTTTTTCATATCCGGTTGCTTATTTCTTAAATAATACTGTAATTTGCAGGCTGATTTCTGAAAATTTTATTAACCTGAATACCTCTGTATAATGAAAAGCAATCGTCGTGATTTCCTGAAGACAGCAACTGTTGCTGGTGCCGGAGCCTTCACCGGAAGTCTTTTGCCCGGATGCACCCCAAAACAGCCCGAATCGAACCTGGCCTCCATCATTGAATCGGTAAGAAGACCACATGTACAAAAATTCAACATGTCAGGCTATTCAGCTCCTGCCCTGCCTGTTGTCAGGATCGGCATCATTGGTCTTGGTGACCGGGGAAGCGGCGCTGTTGAAAGGCTGTCATATATTGAAGGCGTTGAGATAAAAGCTCTATGTGATAAAAGAGAGCTTGCAGTTAAGGAATCCCAGAAATATCTTCAGAATATTGGCCGTCCGGTTGCCCTGGAGTTTTATGGGGATGAAAATGCATGGAAGAAACTTATCGAACTGCCTGACCTTGATCTTATTTACACCTGTACTCCATGGATTATGCATACTCCGGTCTCAGTTTATGCAATGGAAAACGGAAAGCATATAGCATGCGAAGTACCAATCGCCAGGACCATTGACGAGGCATGGCAACTTGTCGAAACTTCAGAAAGAACCAAAAAGCATTGCATGATGCTCGAAAACTGCTGCTATGACTTCTTCGAGCTCCTGACACTGAACATGGCAAGGCAGGGCATGTTTGGGGATATTGTTCACGGAGAGGGCGCTTATATTCACAACCTGATGGGCTACAACTTCAAAAAGCCCCTCGAAGACCGGCAGTCAGACGGTGCGTATACCGACATGTGGCGGCTGAAAGAGAATGCTGCCAGAAACGGCAATCTTTATCCGACCCACGGCCTCGGACCTGTTTGCCAGGCAATGAATATCAACAGGGGCGACAAAATGGAATATCTTACCTCAATGTCATCTGTTGATTTTACAATGGGCAAACATGCGAATGAACTGGCAGCTGGTGATCAGTTCTTTGCTCCCTATGCCAATAAGAATTACAGAGGCAATATGAACACTTCCCTTGTCAGAACCAACCTTGGACGTACAATCATGATACAGCACGATGTATCTTCAGTCCGCCCATACTCAAGGATACATTTAATAACGGGTACCTCAGGTGCTGCAAGCAAATATCCTGAACCGGAACGCATTGCTTTAGGACACAGCTGGCTTAACGATGAGGAAATGAAAGCTGTAACTGAAAAATTTACTCCTGAAATTGTAAAGCGGGTTGGCGAGATGGCAAAGAAAGTAGGAGGACATGGCGGAATGGATTTCATAATGGACTGGCGGCTTATCGACTGTCTCAGAAACGGTCTTCCGCTGGATCAGGATGTTTATGACGGAGTGCTCTGGAGTTCAATTGCGCCGCTGAGTGAATGGTCGGTGGCAAACAGGTCACAATCGATCGATGTGCCCGATTTTACAGGGGGATCATGGAAAACGAACAAACCTCACGATATCAACCTCGAAACAGGCGGAACAACCCAGGTTCTTGAAATTAAAGAAGTCCAGGAGGAGATCCAGCTAAACGTGAAGTAACTTTAAAGCTCAATGTTGCTACTTGTCATTTTTGCGCTGACATTTCTGGTTTTTGTAATACCCGGGAAACTTAAATACCACTACACTTTAGCAGTACTTTCTGCAGGCATCGGACTCACATCAATATGGTGTTTTAAAGCGCTTTCCGGAAGCGGTGTGATGCTTGAAATACCCTTGGTGCCATGGGCTTTCCAGGGCTGGGTGACATTGACAATCGACAAGCTTTCAGCATTTTTTATTGCAGTTATCAATATAACGGTTTTCACGGGATTTCTTTATGCCAGGGGTTATCTCAGACCTTATTTCATAAGCAAAAATCCTTTGCGTTTTTCAATACATTACTTTTCATACCTCTGGCTTTATCTTTCAATGGTCCTTGTGGTGATAGTCCGCGATGGACTGCCATTTCTGATTGTGTGGGAAATCATGGCCCTGTCATCTTTCCTTCTTGTCATTTTTGATGCAGAGGATACAACAATCATGAAGACCGGAATCAACTATCTGATTCAAATGCATGTTGGTATGTTTTTCATCCTGATCGCTTTCCTGATTGTTGAGAGGGAGACAGGACAGATGAGCTTTGATACCCTTAAAATCTATTTTTCCAGCCATCCGAATACCGGACTTTTTATTTTATTTTTTATAGGATTTGGTATAAAAGCCGGCTTCATCCCGATGCACACATGGCTTCCCCAGGCTCATCCCGCAGCCCCCTCTCATGTGTCAGGGGTAATGTCGGGTATAATGATAAAAATGGGGATTTACGGGATTTTGAGAGTCCTGATGTCGGTGCATGAAAATTTACTTTTAATTGGAATTATAATACTTGGAGTTTCTCTGATCTCAGGGATCCTCGGAGTAATGATGGCTATTGTCCAGCACGATCTTAAGAGGCTGCTCGCTTATCACAGTATTGAGAATATTGGTATAATTGGAATCGGAATCGGTCTCGGAATGATAGGCCTGGCCACGGGTAACAGCGCCCTTAGCCTGTTCGGCTTCAGCGGAGGGTTACTTCATGTATTTAATCATTCGCTATTTAAATCGCTTCTTTTTTACAATGCCGGTTCTGTATATCAGGCTGCCCATACCAGGAATATTGAGCATCTTGGGGGCCTGATGAAGAAGATGCCCTATACTTCAATCCTTTTCCTTATCGGTTCACTTGCCATCTGCGGTTTGCCTCCTTTCAATGGTTTTATTTCCGAATACCTTATCTATCTCGGGATGTTTAAAAGCCTGTCAGCTGCCAACCTTCTTCAGTCAATACTTATCCTTGGAACCATCGTTGGACTTTCACTTATCGGGGGACTTGCCATCTTTTGTTTTACAAAGGCTTTTGGAATTGTGTTCCTGGGTGAACCACGCTCAGAAAAAGCTGCCGCCGCGATTGAAGTCGGGAAAGATATGATCTGGCCTCAGTTCATAATAATTGTGTTTATTGTTCTCATCGGATTGGGATCCGTGTTGTTCGTACAACCGGTATTCAGCATCATATCCCAGTCATTCGGCCTTACAGACATTATTCATTTAACACTCCCGTCACTTGCAAACCTTTCTCAGATAAGCATTATCAGCGGCGTGTTTGTTCTTCTGGTTGTTACTCTCCTGGTTTACAGGTATTATCATCTTAAATCAAAACCTGTCAGCTTTGGTCCGACATGGGGTTGCGGATATACTGCTCCTTCGCCAAAAATGCAATACTCAGCTACCTCTTATGCTTATAATTACAACCATCTTGCAAAACCTGTGCTCCAGACAAAGAAACTGATGAAGGATATCGGTGAAAATGAAATTTTCCCGGAAAAGAGAACATTTGTTTCACACAGCGATGATATTTTCAAAAGCCTTCTGATTGACAAGCCCGTTGACTGGATTTCAGGGCTGCTTAAGAAGATTGCTGTGATGCAAACAGGACTTATTCAGCACTACATTCTGTACGCATTCATTTATATGCTGCTTGTTTTCATTCTGACATATTTTAACATGATCTGATGATGACAGGACTTTTTTTGATTTTAGTCGCAGCTTCCTTCTTTCCCGGCCTGATAATACGGACCAAAAGCCTTTCATCAGGACGTAAAGGCCCCGGTATCTTTCAGCCGGTAAAAGAGATAGGAATTCTGTTGAGAAAAGGAAGCGTCTTCAGTAATACCTCAGGACTGATATTTCAGATTGCCCCTGTGATTGCTCTTTCAAGTATACTTTGTGGACTGCTTGTCATTCCATTTGCCTATCAGAAGGCAATAATTTCATTTGAAGGAGATTTTATCTTCTTCTCATATCTTATGGCTCTCGGAAAATTCTTTTCAGTAATTTCTGCCCTGGATACCGGGAGCAGCTTTGAGGGAATGGGAGCTAACAGGGAAGTTTTTTTCTCGATGCTGGCAGAACCCGCATTTTTCATACTTCTGGCCACCTTTGCAATGTTCACGGGATATACTTCCTTCTCGGATATTTTTAGTCATTTTTTTATTACAGGAAGTCATTATGTATTGATATACAGCATTATAGGATTTTTTCTCTTAATTCAGATCGCAATGATCGAAAACAGCAGACTACCTGTTGATGATCCGAAGACACATCTCGAGCTAACTATGATTCATGAAGTAATGATTCTCGATAATAGTGGATTCGATAAAGCATTGATCCACATCGGAACATCGCTGAAGTTTGCAATTTACGGGGCTCTGATCTATAACATAATTGTTCCGGCAGGATGGAACATTATATTGCAGATAACCCTTTTCCTGGCTGTGCAGATGCTATTTGCAGTCATCATCGGTCTTACGGAATCCTTCAGGGCGAGGAACAAGATGAATAAAAACCCCAAATTCATTCTGTCAATCTCCGCCATTGCATGGATCGCGTTTGTAATAGTCCTTATAATGACAGATAAACTGATCTGATACATATATTATTATGGTAGATTATCTGATTGTACTTTTTGCTGTAACACTTGTTTACTTCTGTGCTGCCGAACGGCTGATAATTTATGTCAGGCTGATTGGATTTCAGGGGTTGCTCCTGTGTGGCATTGCAATATTTGAACTCAATGAGGTAAACACAGCAAACCTTATTTTTATTGTTGCTGAAACATTGGTTTTCAAAGCTTTGCTGATACCGTATCTTCTTTTCAGGATCATTGGCCGCTCTGGAGTAATGAAGGTGCATCGACAGGCAATGCCAGGATTTTACCTTCTCATATTCTCGATTTTTGCATTACTTATTAGTGTGATCCTTGCAAATGCCCTTATAAATCCCTTTGTGAATACAATATATTTGGTCATAGCCCTCTTTACATTGTTTACGGGTTTGCTCCTTATTGTCACTCACAGGCTTATAATCTCCCATATAATAGGTTTCCTGATCCTGGAGAACGCGGTATTTATCTTTTCGCTGGCAGTGGGAAATGAAATGCCTATGCTCATCAACGTTGGGATTCTGCTCGACATTTTTGTTGGAGTTCTGATCCTTGGATTTTTTGGTTTAAGACTTAAGCCAAACACTAATGAGCTGACCAGATTAAAAGACTAGAAAATGACGTTGTTGCTCTATTTCGCTGTTTCTGTATTAATGTGTATTTCTGTGATATTTACTCAGGAACAGGTCTTTAACAAAAATAATTACCGCCGGATATGTTGTACTGCACATCTGGTTTACTATTTATTGCTGGATAAACCTCAATCAGACTGAGCTCACCTATTTTTCCTTCAACAGTACTGGTGTTTTATTGCTTTCGGTTTTATCTCTGTTGCTGATACCGACTGTCTATCACGGATTTATATATGCTTCGGGCGATGATCTCAGAAAGTTCAATATTTACCATTCTGCACTTATTGCCCTTGTAACATTTATGACCGGCGCTTACCTGGCGAACGGAATGACAGTTTTGTGGATATTTGTTGAAGCTACAACATTGGCGGTTGCAGCCCTTATCTATCACGACCGGACTGAAACGGCCCTTGAAGCTACATGGAAATATGTTTTCATCTGTTCAACCGGGATAGCGCTGGCTTATCTTGGCATCCTGTTCCTGGGATTTATTTATGGTAGTGAGGATGCCGCTAATCTTTCATTTATATCCCTGACAAATGTCATCAACAGGGCAAACCCTCTCTACCTTAAAATTGCATTTGTATTTGTTGTAATCGGATTTAGCACCAAAATGGGGCTTTTCCCTATGCATACAGTTACAATAGATGCTCATTCCGTAGCACCACCGCCCGTAAGCGCCCTAATTTCAACAGCCCTGATGAATGTGGGCTTCCTGGCTATTTTCAGGGTTTATACACTTTTTTCCTCCTCTTCGATTCTGCATTTTATGAACAGCGTTCTTATTCTTTCAGGGATGCTGTCTTTACTTACGGCTGCAGGATATATGCTTAAGGCAAAGCATCTTAAACGGATGCTCGCCTACTCGAGCCTTGAAAATATGGGTCTGGTGGCTATAGCAATAGGCGCCGGCGGCAGCGGATACTATGCGGCTTTATTACTGATTGTTCTGCATTCACTTGCAAAATCAAGCCTTTTTTATCAGATGGGCCAGCTGTCAAGGATTTTGCACACTTTCCAGCTGGATGACTGCGGCAGGTATATGAAATTATACCCCTGGGGAGCGCTTGTGCTTATCACCGGTATGATATGCATCCTTGCCATTCCGCCATCCGGACTCTTCATTTCAGAGTTTATGATCTTTAAGGCTCTGGTCTTTAACGGTCAGTGGTTTGTGCTTATTACCTCCATTATCCTGCTTTGCTTTGTGATTTACGCCTTGAGTACCAGGATAATGCATATTGTTTTCTCAAGTCCCAGGAAAGGTGCAGATCCTGATCCTCCGGGTAGGGTAAATCCTGCTGAAACAATCAGCCAGTTTGTATTCCTCGGAATAGTGACCGTAATGTGCTTTTATCAGCCGCCATTTATAGTTGAGCTGATAAAACAAAGTATTGCGATATTGCCAGTATAGAAGTTATGAACGACAAGATTCAATATTCGGAAATAAATAATAATTCCTTACCGGCCGGCATTACAGAAATACCTGAGCTCGACTATGAAGCTTTTTATATTCAGCTGTCTGAAATGCTAAGGGATGAAGCAATGCATTGCCTGGCATACTATGCTGTTGATTTGGGCGGATACCTGAAGTTCTATTGCTGTGTCGGGGACGACGAAAATAAAAATATCAGGGTATTTTCCCATAAGCTGCATAAAGGGAGTCTGCAGCTGAAGTCTTTAACGCCTGTTATTTCGCAGCTGCATATCTTTGAACGTGAGATTCATGAGAATTTTGGAGTAGAATTTAACGGGCATCCCTGGCTGAAACCTGTAAGATATCCGAACGATCGTTCAGATAAATCAGAGATCATGAATACTTATCCTTTCTATGGTATAGAAAGTGAAGAATTGCACGAAGTGGGAGTGGGCCCGATCCATGCCGGGGTAATAGAACCGGGACATTTCAGGTTTATCTGTAACGGCGAAAAGGTTTTGCACCTTGAGATCCATCTTGGATATCAGCATCGTGGAATTGAGAAATTATTTCTTGAAAAAAATGATCCGGTTCAAAGGTGTGTTCTTGCCGAAAGTATTTCGGGTGATACCCCGATGGGACATGAACTGGCACACACACAGCTTATTGAGTCGCTTGGAGGACTAGAGGTTCCCGATTCTCTTCAGATCGAAAGATGTATTGCCCTGGAACTTGAACGGCTCGCCGTTCATATCGGGGATACCGCTGCGCTTTGCGGTGATGTTGCTTACCAGCTTGGTCAGGCTGTGTGCGAAGGCTTAAGAACTGCCATAATCAATGCCACTCAGAACTGGTGTGGTAACAGGTTTGGAAAAGGATTGATCCGTCCGGGAGGCAGTAATTATCCATTAAATGAAACAACAGCAGCAGATATCTCGAGGGTTGTCTCTGAAACGGGAAGCAGGTTCAGGGAAGTATGTGACCTTATCTATACCCTGCCGAGTGTACTTGCCCGTTTTGATGATATAGGCCAGATCACAAGGCAGCAGGGACTTGCTGTGGGCGCTGTCGGGATGGCAGCCCGCTCCTGCGGAATTTCACGCGATATCCGTAAAACTCATCCATTTCAATCTTATCGGGACTTTCAGATCAAACCAGTGTTACTTGATTCCGGTGACGTTCTGGCGCGTGGCAGACTCCGGTTCCTTGAGGCAATGGTATCAGTGAATACAATTAACAGTCTTATCGGGAACTGGCTGACAAAAGACATCAGACCCGGCAGGCCGGTATATAATTATAAATTGAAGCCAGGATGCTTTGCCATTTCACTTGTTGAAGGATGGAGGGGAGAGATCTGTCATACGGCATTTACAGATTCTGAGGGGAACCTTGTCCATTATAAGGTTAAAGATCCTTCTTTTCATAACTGGCTGGCATTGGCTCTGGCAGTGCGGAACCAGGAGATATCAGATTTTCCGGTATGCAACAAGAGTTTTAACCTTTCGTACTGTGGTAATGATCTTTAGAGGAAAATTAATTTAAATGATGTTAAAAGAAGTAAAAGTTCTTGCCGGCCATGGTCGTCAATATATAAAGGACCTGAGAACTCAACCTGTTTCGAGGCTCTTCAGGGGGAAACCTTCCATTTCTGCCGCAATTACAGAAGAGGAAGCTGGCATTGTCAGCAAAATTTGCCCTACAGGTTCTATAAACAGAATGACAGGCGCCATTGATCTGGGTAAGTGCGTTTTCTGTATGGAATGTGCTTTCCGTCTTCCGCAAAAAATAAAGTTTGAAAATGATTACAGGATAGCCGCGAACAGGAGGGATGACCTTATCATTAAGCCCGGAAGTCAGAACCGGATGAGACTTAATGAAAACAGCATCAGGAAAGAGGTCAGAAAACTATACCGGAATGCACTGAAACTCAGGCAGGTGTCGACTGGAGGAGATAACTCCTGTGAGATGGAACTGGCTGCAACAGGGAATGTGAATTTTGATTTTGGCCGGTATGGGATTGAATTTGTAGCTTCACCCCGTCATGCCGACGGGCTTGTCATAACAGGTCCGGCAACTGAAAACATGGCTGAAGCGCTGAAAATATGCTATGAAGCCATACCTGAACCAAAGGTGATTATTCTTGCAGGAACAGATGCAATAAGCGGAGGAATTTTCAGCGGCAGCAAAGCTCTGAACAGGCAGTTCATCGATGAACATCACATCGACCTTTACGTTCCTGGTAATCCCTGCCACCCTTTAACATTCATAAATGGTGTAATGGATTTGTTGGGGATTAAATAATCCATGTTTCATGATTTGCCCTGCGCCCTGTGCCATTAATAACCCGCCGCCTGGCCGTCTTTACGTGATTCCGAAGCCCCGTACCAAACCATATTCTTATCGTCTCTCATTATAGCCTGGTAGCCTCCGTATCCACCGAGATCCCACTGGATTTTATGTCCTTTTTCGAGCAATTGCTGAATAACTTCCCACCTGAACCCGTTTTCAAGCAACAGGATGCCTCCATCGGTCATCTGTTGGCCTGTTGGTTCTGACGACCCGATGTGATGCATTCGTGGGGCATCGCCTGCTTCCTGCAGGTTCATTTTAAAATCTATAAGATTTACAATAATTTGAGCATGTCCCTGTGGCTGCATATCACCACCCATAACCCCGAAACTTATCCAGGGTTTGCCATTTTTTGTGATAAAAGCGGGTATTATTGTATGGAAAGGCCTTTTGCCGGGTGCATAAGCATTCGCATGACCTTCGGAGAGGCTGAACATTTCTCCTCTGTCCTGCAGGACAAAACCGAGTCCGGTCGGGCACATCCCTGATCCCATTCCCCTATAATTACTCTGGATCAGGGAAACCATATTTCCGAATTTATCGGCAACAGTAAGATAAATAGTGTTTCCTGCCTCTATTTTACCGGCATCATATACCTTGGCTGCTTTTGAAGGGTTAATAAGTTTCCGGCGTTCTGCAGCATATTTTTTTGATACAAGCTCACTTACAGGAACTTCGCCAAAGGTTGGATCGGTGTAAAATTTTGCACGGTCCTCATATGCCAGTTTCTTTGCTTCAGTAAACAGATGCATATATTCAGCTGATCCGAAACCCATTGAGGCTAAATTGAAACCTTCGAGTATGTTTAATATCTGAAGTGTTGCAATGCCCTGTCCGTTCGGAGGAAGCTCCCAGATATCATAACCCCTGTAAGAGGAACTGACAAGCTCCACCCATTCCGAATGATGCCTTGCCATGTCGTCATAGGTCAGGAAACCCCCCTGCGATTTCATGAAGGCGCCAATTGTTTTTGCGATGCTTCCCCTGTAAAATTCATTTTTTCCCCCTTTGGCAATTTTATCGAGGGTATTTGCAAGATCAGGATTCTTGAATATCTCTCCTTTTGCAGGTGACCTGCCTCCGGGCATGTAGGTTTCCTTAATGTTTGGATAATCTTTCAATGCCTGTGTATTTTTGTCGAGAGTATAAGCAATTAATTCTGTTACCGGAAAGCCATAGCGTGCATAGTTAATGGCAGGCTGAAGGATATCCCTGACAGGCAGGTTGCCGAACATATCGTGCATCTCAAACCATCCATCCACACATCCCGGCACTGAGACAGGAAGGGGTCCGTATGATGGTATGAATTCCAGACCATTTTTCCTGAAATAGTCAGGCTTTAGTGAACGCGGGGATCTTCCGCTGGCATTGAGACCATAAAGTTTACCCTTTTCAGCGCTCCAGATAATTGCAAATAAATCGCCTCCGACTCCGCAACCTGTTGGTTCAACAACCCCCATTACCGCATTAGCAGCAATTGCTGCGTCAATAGCATTGCCTCCTTTTTTCAGAATATCGAGTGCAACCTGTGTCGCCAGAGGTTGGCTGGTTGCAGCCATTCCGTTCTGTGCAATGACTTCCGACCGGCTGGCAAAATCTCTTCCTGTAACGCGGTCCTGAGAATGAATCAGTAAAGGAGTGACAATAAAAACAGCAGTGATAAAGGCTCTCTTCAACATAAATTATATCCTTTCTTAAACGCATTAAAGGTAATAAAGTGATGTCATTATTTTGCCATAGCCACCTTTTTTAGTTCAGCCGGCATTTTTTCAATGGCATATCTGAGTGAAGTGCGGGGCATAGTTCCTTTATTGTTTACAACATAGTCAAATACCTCTTTCTGAAAAGGTTTACTTGCAGATTTCAGCATCCAGCCGTAACCTTTCTGAACCATATCATCGGTATCATTCAGCAAAATGTCGGATATCTCAAAAATATCACTGAGGAACATTCCTTCCCTTGCCGGAATAATAAGTGATACTGCTGAGGCTCTTCGCATCCAGCGGTTTTGTGACCTGGCCCATTTCTTAAGGTAAGCTATTTTCTCCGGGAACATTTCTATTGCCGAACCGACAGAATGATTACAGAATGTATCGCATGAAGCCCAGTTGTTTATATAGCTGTTAATCCACCTTTCAAAAATCTCAAAATCAGAAGGTTCATACTGTTTCCGGACGTAATGTGACCAGTTGCATGCAATAAATGATTCTTCCATAATGCCTGATTTCCAGAGCTCTTCACTCAGGCTGAAGACATGCGGTTTGCTCTTATCTGCCAGTTTATTAAAATGTTCCTTGCCGATACGAATAACAACAGCTGATTTAATGCCGTAGAGGGTTACTGCCTCCTTAAAAAATCTTTCGCCTGATTTTTTTGTTGCCTCATCAGCATTTTGGATCATCTCCTGCCTCAGGGATTCAATAATGTTATTCATTTTTATTTCTTTGTTTTTAATACGGTTTCCAACCCGCAACCCGCAACCTGCACCCTGCAACCAATAATAGCCAAATCCCTCGCGTGCACTGATTGAATGTTCCGGGACTGAAGTGCGGTACAGACTATCGTGGCTCACCCGTTACCGACAATTGCGACACTAAGACTGGCATAGTCACCGACTTCTTCTCCAAGAGCTGCCGGAACTATTCTGCACACCTCCCTTGAAGGGGCGAGGGCCTCCCGGCTGATAGCCTCGAGGCATGAAGGTTCTATAAACTCCCTGCAGCGTGCATAAACGCTTCCGATTACAATCATCCGGGGATTCAGAATGTCGATTAAAAGTGACAGTCCTTTGCCCAGGTACCTGCCGGAGATTTCGAATATTTCGAGTGCTGTTTTATCGCCTTTTACGGCTGCTTCTGCAATATCCTTTGTCGTTATCCTGTCAATATTTTCTATGCTGTCGCAAAAAGAAACCTGTTGATTTGATCTTAATTTCTCCCTTGCAATTTCTTTTGCGATCAGAGCAATTCCCGTTCCGCTGCAGAAGCCCTCGAAAGAGCCCTTTTTTCCGTAAGCTTCCGGTCCTTTTTCCGCCAATCTGATATGACCGACCTCACCAGCCAGATCATTGGACCCTGAATATAGTCTTCCCTCAATAATAATCCCGGCACCCATTCCCGTGCCAAAAGTCAGAAAAATCATATTATCAGTCCCTTTACCAGCTCCGAATTTCCATTCAGCGAGTGCGCAGGCATTAGCATCATTCTGCAAAAATACGGGTGCATTAAACCGGTTTCTGAATAAATTCACAATTGGAATATTATCCCATCCCGGCAGGTTAGGAGGCGACTGGACAATACCTTTTTTACTGTCAAGAGGACCCCCGCAGCTGATGCCCACCGCCTTCAAACCAGCCATTCCGAACTGGTCAGTAATTTCAGATGCTGAGTTCAATAAAAGATTTATGGCATGGTCAGGGCCTTTTTGGGTTTCAGTTGGAAAGCTGATCCTTTTCAGGATTTCCATATCACCTGTACCGGCTATAACCGCGCACTTGGTACCCCCGACATCGATTCCGATATAATAGGAATTATTCATGTTTTAACAAGTCAATTTTAATAACATGATTTTATATCTGCGAAAATCCGTGGATCCTGCGGAACAAAAAATATCCCGCAGACTTCGCAGATTAAAGCCTGCAGATGAAAATAATCATATCTTCTCATTATAAAGTAATTAACCAGTGACTAACCTGCAACCTGCAACTTGCCCGCACCCATCATTTAATATTCTTCCAAAACCTCTCCTCCGATCTCTTCAGTTCGCTCTTTCTCTTTCTTTCAAGAAAATAATAATACAACACCGCAATAATACCTGCAATTAACAGGCCTGGAAGAAGATAACGCATAATCTCTGAAATATTTGAATCAACCGCTTCCACCGGAGCATGGAATGGCTCCTGCATTCCTTTAACAACTGTTCTTCCGACATCGATGCCAAAAATATTCTTTACAAAAAACAATAAAAAAAATGTCAACAATCCCGAGAGAATGGGTGTAACAATCCATCCGGTGCCGATTTCACCAAGAACTCTGAAGTTGATGTTCCTTGCTCCTTTAAATAAACCGATGCCGATGACGCTTCCGACTATTACCTGTGTACTTGAAACCGGAACTAAAGGAATAGGAGGGAGCCCGAGTCTCACAAACAATGACGACAGACCGGAAGATGAAAAAATGAATAATACCATCGCCTGGGCAAGGACAACAACAAGCGCTGCCTCCGAGGAAAGCTCGACAATGTTGCTTCCGACAACTTCCATCAACCTGTTGGAATAAGTAAGTATTCCTGCTGCAATTGCCAGCCCGCCCAGTAAAAAAAGCTGCTGTGAGGATGAGAGTGTAAAAATGCCAAGGTTGATTTCCTGAAGGTTAAAGGCCGGAATAAAAACCCCCATTACGTTTGCAATGTTATTTGCCCCGAGGCTGTAAGCTCCGAAAGCGCCGACAACAATCAGTCCGGTCCGTATATATGATTCAAACCTAACTAAATGGATCCTGGTGTTTTTTTTGATCGTCTTTAAAATTATGTAAAGGAGGACGGCAAATACGGCTCCCAGAACAGGTCCGGATATCCATGTTGATACTATTTCAATAAGGGTATTGCTATCTGTGGAGTTTCCGGTAAACAGGTTCCAGCCTATTATTGCACCCACGATTGCCTGTGTGGTAGAGACCGGGATCGCAAATTTTGTCATCAGATACACTGTTATTGCAGCCGACAGAGCCACGGTGAACGAACCCCCGATAGCATTTACAGCCCCGAGTCTACCCAGGGTCTGTGAAGCTCCCGCTCCCTGGATCACTGCACCAAGGATCACAAAAACAGATGCTATGATAGCAGCTTTCCTGAAGCTCACCATTTTTGAGCCTACCGCAGATCCGAATACATTGGATGCATCATTGGAGCCCAGGGACCAACCAAGAAAGAGACCGCTTGTAAGAAATAATAAGATCATCCTGTCAATTTATTCTTTTTATTCCATTTATATCTTTCTCTAAGCAGTTGGCAGTATTCCATAAAAAGTACATTAGTTACTTTAACGCGATACCAAAATTCTCAACCAGCAACCCGCAACCTAGCAACCCGTAACCAGCAACCTGCAACCTGCAACCCGCAACCAGCAACCCGCAACCCGCAACCAGCCTACATCACAATCTTTATCGCCATTGCCGAAAGCAGGTCAGCTGCCTTTTGAGCGGTATCAGAGATGTTTTCAATATGATGGATAATATATCTCAGATGAGCTTTATGGGCCAGGTCAAGTTCCTTCATATCCTGAAAGATTATTTTCTGGGCATTCCTTGAGACCTTGTCGGTCTCGCTTTCAAAATAATATACTTTGAGGAGTTTTTCCCTCACTGTATATGGAGCCTTGAAATATGCCCGTGCTGCCGGCATAAGCTCTTCCCCGGCACATACGGAGGCTTCCGTGATACTTATAAATTTGTGGTTCAGCGAAGCCGGAATTTCGGGCATCTCAATGGAGAATTCATTCAGAGTACTCTTGATCGAATCAATTATCTCGTCGAGAACATCGATAAGCAATGTAACTTCAGCCCGGTGCTGTGGCAGGATGGAATGAGTTATCATTTCGTTTTCTATCGACCGCTGCAGCCTGTCAGCATTTTTTTCGAGCGATTCCACTTTCTTAAGATGTCTGTCGAAGGCTTCCATGTCCTTTTCAAGAAATGCTTTTACACCCTCCCTGAATACAAGAAGGCCAAGATCAATGTTGTCGAAAAACTCATCGATACTCAGTATAAGATTTTTTGTAGTTCTTGTGAATAAAGCCATCTTTTTCCGGTTATTAGGTACTTAAAACAAATATAAGGATTTACATTTAAACGGAATTTACCGGAGGTTATTCTTACTTACTTTTCCCTTTGAGTTCCTGGGGACGTACTTTGTGATCCTCAGTAGTTGAGAAAGAATACCTGAACCACGAGGATCCCAAAGGATTCCACGAAGTACCATCAGGATTTTTCCATACCTGACTATAATTTTTCTTTCTTATTCAGAATTCGATAATCCTGTCAAATTTGTATCCCCGGAGGTATTGTTTCAATATTGCCTGAATATCACTGTTATCCTTTGAGGGTTGAATGCAATCATGAACAGCAGTAAGTCCGAAACCCATTTCGTTAATATTGAAATATCCGTAACCTGAATATTTCCCATTGACTATTTTGACAGCGCTCCGCTCTTCCTCGTCCCTCCCTTTATCGATGATGAAAAAATTCCTTCGCGTGAAAATGAATTCCTCTGCAGCTTTTCCTGCACGCTCGTTGTACCTGATGTGTGTTTCCTTTCCGCAACATGCACCCCTGCAGATCCCGACATGAAAATGAAAGCAGGGACCATCGGTATCGTATAGTCCTGCAAGCTTCTGACACAGGCTATACTTTTCGACAAGCGATAAAAGCCTCCCTTTGGCTCTCTCACGTGAAGTAAAGACCGAAAGCGGAATATCCCCGTTATTTAGTTGCCCGCAGGTGAAATTAATATAACCGTTCTTATCAATATGGCTGAAAATACCATATTGAAAACCAGTCCTTCTTTGGGCTCTGTTATAAACGGGCTTGTTGGTTTTTATTTCTGACGATTCCTTAAGCAGGGCTATCAATTCGCTACCGGTTACTTCCCAGTCAACATCAGCAATGATATCACGCATTTCCATCGCCCGGTTCGTTGTATTGTTCGAAAGGTGTGTCCTGATCCGCTGCATCAGGTTCCGGCTCTTTCCGATATAAATAAGATCCCCTTTTTCGTTGTAGAAATAATAGATACCGGGCTCCTCGGGTATCAGTTCGAGTTTCGAAATATCGAGTTTCGGATTCAGTTTTGATAACCTTGTGTTTTTTAACAGACCGGATGACTGCCCATTGATTTGCCTGTCCCATTCAGTCAGCATTTCAAACAGTCTTACAGTAGCAAATGCATCTCCTGCAGCCCTGTGCCGGCCATTAATGGTTATGTCAAGGTCTTTACAAATATTGCCCAGGCTGTATGACCTGTGTCCGGGGATCAGCTTTCTGCTAAGGACAACAGTATCAAGGATGTTTCTCCTGAAGTTGTAGCCAAGCGATTTGAATTCCTCCCGGATAAATGAATAATCGAACCTTGCATTATGTGCTACAAATGTACGTCCCTCCGTATACCCGATGATATCCTTTGCTATCTCATAGAATTTTGGCGCATCTTCAACCATTTCATTTGAGATCCCGGTAAGGTTTGTAATAAAATAAGGAATATTTCTTTCGGGATTGACAAGTGATACGAATTCGCCTGTGATTTTTTCCCCGTCGTGCTGATAAATTGCAATTTCGGTGATCTTTTCAATTCTGGCACTTCCTCCCGTTGTCTCAATATCAACTATCGCGTACATGAACTGAATTCTCCTTTATTAAAGCATCTGCTAATATAATCAGAATTACTGTCTGATTGCCTTAATGTTCGTATTTTTGTATTAACCAAACCAGGCAATAATGAACGAATGTTTCGGAAAGAAATTCATCCTCAACGGAGTGCTGCAGCCATCCGAGCTTTTTGATAATGTACTTGTTTATGAAGGCGATTCGGTTTATGAAGTGCTTAGGATGGTTAAGGGAAATCCTGTATTCTTCAGCGACCATATGGAACGGCTTGTTTCAAGTGTAAGGCTTCAAAAGAAAAAATTGCTTGCCGACCCGTCATTAATAAGGCGGGATATAATTAATCTTACAAAGACTGAGCGCAGGAAAGAGGCTAATCTGAAGATAGTTTTTAATTATAATCTCAATTCTGTTAATTACCTTATCTACTTCATTGAACCAATATATCCAACTGAAGAGCAGTATAGAAAGGGTGTAAGGGGGATACTTTTCCACGGTGAAAGAAAAGACCCCGAATCGAAAGTTATCAATCACAAACTTCGTTCTTCAATCTATCATAAGCTTATTCTCAACAGAGGGTATGAGGCGCTGCTTGTTAATGAGGAAAACTGCGTCACTGAGGGGAGCCGTTCCAATATTTTCTTCCTTCGGGGTGATATCCTGACAACAGCTCCCGATGACAGGATACTCAACGGTATAACAAGAAAATATATTCTCGATATCTGCCGGGAGAACAAGATCAGAGTGGATTTCACGTGTATTCCGGTTGTTTCAATTTCTGAATTTGATGCAGTATTCATGACAGGCACATCGCCAATGGTACTTCCTTTTTACTGTATAGATGACATTAAATTTAACGTGCAGGTACCACTCATAAGTCAACTGAGAAAGCTTTACCTGGAGAAGGCGGAGGAAAGCGTCCATGCATTCGTAGCCAATATCTGACCGGCTGTAACTCTTTTGCCAACTAAATTTGTTATCTTTGTCACTTATAAAAATAAATCAACAGAAATGCCAAGCGTAAGAAGACTTAAAAAAGACATAGATTATCTTATTTTCGAAGTGATTTCAGACTGCTTTACTTTTGGCTCCCTTCATCCTGATGATAGTCCTGAAGAGGTCACCTCTATTTTATCGGATGCTGTTAACTTAAGAAACGATCTGATCAAAAGGGTTAACAATCCTGATCAGGGTGATGATCCCAAAACTACAAAGGCTCATTTTCAACTTGTGGTTAAGGATCTTAATACGAATGTCGATAAGTTATGCGGGAGGCTCAGTCTGCTGTCGGCGAAGGGAAAGTAAAATACCTGTAAACCAGGTGCCCGCACATTGTACATTTGCCCTCATCATCCAGGTTCATCAATCTGATCCTGTAACCTGATCTGCCCGTAACAATGGTTCCACAGGCAGGGCATCTGGTATCCTGTCCGTTTCCTGATTCAGTATTCCCCATATAAACATTTTTCAGATGCTTTGACGCAATATCAAATAATCTGTCAAGCGTGGACTGAGGTGTTGCGGGATCATCTCTTTTATACGTAGGAAAATACCTGCTCAGGTGAAACGGGGTACCGCTTCCAAGCTCCTCTGAAATCCAATTCGATTCTGCCTCCATTTCATTATCGGTATCGTTCTTTCCAGGAATAATAAGTGTTGTGACTTCAAGATGTTTTCCTGACCTGGCAATCTGTTTCAGGCTCTCCTTTACGGGCTGCAGCCTGGCGCCCGTCAGCCTGATATAAAAGTCCTCATTAAACGCTTTAAGATCAATGTTAAAGGCATCAATAAATCCTGTAATTTCACTTAGCGGGGAACTGTTCACATAACCATTGCTTACCATAACGGTATATAAACCTTTTTCCTTTGCCTTCAGAGCCATATCTCTCATAAATTCAAACCAGACAATTGGCTCGTTATAGGTAAATGCTAAACCGATATTATTGCGGGATGACAAAGCATCATTTATGATTTTATCGGAATCGGAGTTCTGAGAAAAGCTTTCGGATGCCTTCTGGGAGATCTGCCAGTTCTGGCAAAAATCACATCTCATATTGCATCCATAAGATCCTGTTGACAGGATATTGTGGCCCGGGAAAAAATGATACAGTGGCTTTTTCTCAACCGGATCGAGTGAATATCCGGAAATGACGCCATAAGTTGCCAGCTCAATTCCATCTCCTGTATTTTTTCTTACACCGCATATCCCTCTTTTTCCCGGGTGGATCTTGCAGAAATGAGGACAAAGCGTACACTCTGTGAAGTCCTCATGTTTTACATACAGCTGCCCCATATTACTACTGTTAATTTCATTCAAATTTACACCAAATCGGTTTAAGGTGTTTGAAAATTAAATTACTTTTATGGTTAAGCAACCTTGAATTACTGATGAGAAACAAACTGGCGTTATCCTTTTTTATTTTATTTGTTTTTACAGCCTGCCAAAAACAGGTTCAATCCCCGGAACTGTGGTATAACACGCCTGCTACCGACTGGAATGAGGCTTTACCTGTAGGAAATGGCCGTCTTGGAGCTATGGTCTTCGGAGATCCCGAAATCGAACATATTCAGATTAATGAGGAAAGTATCTGGGCTGGTTCAAAGATAAATAACAATAATTCCCGGGCGCTTGCCAACCTGCCTGCATTAAGGGAGGCCATATTCAAAGGGGACATCAGGAAAGCTGAAAAGATTGCAAATGAATGTTTTTTAGGAACTCCCCCGCGGATCCTTTCATACCAGCCACTGGGCGACCTGTTGATAAAATATGACTGGAAAGGGCCTGTTTCGGAGTACAGGAGATCTCTTAACCTTCGCTCCGGGCTGGCTGTTACTTCATTTAAAGTAAACGGGGAACCTTTTTCTTCTACCGTATTCGCATCAGCGGCTGACAACGCACTTGTCATTGAGATAAAGGCAGGTGGCAAGACAAACATTAACTGCACTTTTGAGCTGAAACGGGAGAAAGATGCAAATGTCAGGATATCAGACGACGGCTCGTTGCTCCTTACCGGACAAATTGTGGACGAAGATAATCCGTTGACTGGTCCGGGTGGTAAGCACATGAGATTTGCTTCCAGGGCGAAGTTCAGGGTTTCGAAAGGTAAAATTACTACCCGGGGAGATACTCTCAGTATTACTGACGCCTCAGAAATAACAGTCATTCTGACTGCTGCCACCGACTATAATATCAATTTGCTTGATACTGACATGGCAATTGACCCTGTTTCAACCTGTGACGCAATACTTGACAGGATCGGGGAGAAGAGTTACAGAAATCTTTTACGTGATCATTCATGGGAACATCAGGCGATGTTCGGCCGTGTTTCACTTTATTTTGGACCTGACACACTTAACTATCTTCCAACGAATGAGCGTCTTGAGCGGGTAAAGGCAGGTGCAGGCGACAATGGGCTGATTGCCCTCTATTTTCAATTTGGCCGATATCTTCTGATGGGTTCCTCCCGATTTCCGGCTGTTCTGCCCGCTAATCTGCAGGGTATATGGAACAAGGATTTAAAAGCCCCGTGGAACTCCGATTTTCATACAAATATCAACCTTCAGATGAACTACTGGCCTGCTGAAGTGTGCAATCTGTCCGAGACTGCAGTTATACTTTCGGACTTCGTTAAAAAGCTCACCGTACCCGGTGCTGAAACAGCGAGGGAGATGTATGGGACCGGTGGATGGACAATGCATCATCTGACCGACCCGTTCGGAAGAACAGGCGTAGCTGACGGTGTCTGGGGACTTACCCCGACCAACGGGCCATGGATGACTTTTACATTATTTGAACATTACCTTTTCACGCGCGACAAAGATTTTCTGGAAAAGACAGCTTATCCGGTACTGAAAGGGTCTGCCGAATTCCTGCTTGGTTTTCTGGTCCCTTCGCCGGAAGGATACCTGGTAACCAATCCATCAACTTCTCCTGAAAACAGGTATTACCTTCCGGGGAGCAGGGAGACAGCCCAGCTCACCTATTCGGCAACAATTGATATTGAGACTGTGAACGCTGTATTTGACTATTACATGAAAGCCGCCAAAATACTTGATCTGGATCAGGACTTAGTCAAAAAAGTCAGGGAAGTCCAATCAAAGCTACCACCGGTAACGGTGAACTCTCTTGGCACAATAAGGGAGTGGATCAGTGATTATGAGGAGGTTGAACCGGGTCACAGGCACATGTCGCACCTTGTCGGATTATATCCTCTTGCCCAGATTACTCCCCGGACACCGGAACTGTTTGAAGCTGCCTCAAAAACAATTGAGCGGCGCCTTTCCTCAGGAGGAGGCCATACAGGGTGGAGCAGGGCATGGATAGTCAATTTCTACGCCAGGCTTCAGAATGGTGAGAAAGCGTATGAACACCTGATGAGTCTTCTCAAAAAATCAACCCTTAATAATCTGTTCGACAGTCATCCGCCATTCCAGATTGACGGTAACTTCGGGGGTACTGCCGGGATAGCAGAGATGCTGTTGCAGAGCCATCAGGGTTTTATGGAGTTGCTTCCGGCTCTGCCGTCAGCCTGGAGTGAGGGTGAGGTAAAAGGACTGGTGGCAAGAGGTAACTTTGTTGTGGACATCACCTGGAAGAATGGGAAGCTGATTTCAGGAAAATTACATTCACGGATTGGAGGGAACTGTAAGGTAAAATATGGTGAGAAGGTTATTGAGATGGAGACTGTTGCAGGAGGGGACTATATGTTGGAGGAATTAATATAGGCTCATTGTTTGGAGTGGGGCGCAGAGCGTAGAGCGTAGAGCGTAGAGCGTAGAGCGTAGAGCACAGGGGCACAGGGCACAGAGCTCAGAGCGTAAGAGCGTAGAGCGTAGAGCGTAGAGCACAGGGGAAGAAAGAGCTTAGAGCGTACAGCGTAGAGCGTAGAGCGCAGGGCACAGAAGAAAGCCGTTGGCCATGGATCCCCTCCTGGGAGGGGCAAGGGGTGGGTTTTTAAGATCTGCGAGAATCAGCGTGATCAGCGGGAAAAAGAGAAATCTCCTGCAGATTTCGCAGATTTAAAACCCGCAGATTCAGCAAAATAAAAGAATATATAGATGTAATATAAGGTGTTTAAGAATTAATGAAATTCACAATGGAACAAAAAGCATTATTAAGTGTATGCTTTACACTTATTCTAGTTTGCATCTTTATTGAGTCGGCAGCTCAAACTGACAAACCGTGGCAAGCCTCAAAAGAAACCGTTGAACGGCTTTCAAAAAGCCAGCCCGATTTTAACTACTATGAGGAAAAAGTTCCATCATACAAATTGCCTGATGTTCTGACCACATTGAACGGCCAGAATGTCAGAAACGCGAAAATGTGGACTCAATCGCGACGCAACGAAATCCTGGAACTCTTCAGAGAGAATGTTTTTGGAAGGATCCCGTCTACTCCTTACAGCAAGAGTTTCTCCACTATGAATGAGAATAAAAATGCAATGAACGGAGCGGCAACCCTGAAAGAGGTTAAAATAACAATCACCTGCGAGGGTAAATCACTTGATATCCACCTGACACTTTTTGTGCCAAACAAAGTCCCGAAGCCGGTTCCTGTTTTTCTGCTTATTGATAACAGGGGGCCTGCCAACACGGATCCGACCAGGCAGGTCAGGAGCGAATTCTGGCCTGCAGAGGAGGCCATTGCCAGGGGTTATGCCATGGCAGTATTCAGTAATGCAGATGTTGATCCCGACAACTTTGATGATTTTAAAAACGGGATACATGGCCTCCTCGACAGAGGAGTGAGGCAGCCCGATTCATGGGGAACTCTTGCTGCCTGGGCATGGGGAGCCAGCCGCTGCATGGATTATTTTGAAACAGACGGGGACATTGATAAGAACGCGGTAGCGGTGGTAGGTCATTCCCGGGGCGGCAAAACTGCACTGTGGGCAGGTGCAGAGGATCAACGATTTGCTCTTGTTGTCAGCAATGAATCAGGTTGTGGAGGAGCTGCCCTCGCACGACGCCGTTTCGGTGAAACCGTGGATAGAATCAATACAGCATTTCCTCACTGGTTTTGCTTAAACTATAAAAAGTGGGCAAATAATGAAGACGCCATGCCTGTCGATATGCATATGCTACTGGCACTTACCGCCCCGAGAGCTCTTTATGTCGACTGTGCAAGCGATGATCTGTGGGGAGACCCGCGTGGCTCCTACCTTGCTCTTTATAATGCCGTGCCTGTATTTAAACTATTTGAAAAGGGAACTGTTATCCCCGAAGCCATGCCCCCGCTAAATAAACCGGTAACGAGTAATAGAATCGGATTTCACGTAAGGGATGGAGGGCATAACATGTTGCTTAAGGACTGGAACTGGTTTATGGATTTTGCGGACCAGGTACTTAAATAACTGATTATAAATTCGTTGCATGCAACGAATCTACAATATTGTAAAATTGATTTTTTCTAACAAAAAGCTGATGATTGAATTAGTTCCTGCCGATCAAATGAAATCAGAATTCATCCGAATTCTGAAAAAATACGGGTTTTCTGAAGAAAAAGCCGACAGGTGTGCCGGGATATTCACGTTAAACAGTCTCGAAGGAGTTTATTCCCATGGTTACAACCGGTTCCCGAAATTTGTTGATAATATCAGGAAGGGATTCGTCATACCGGATGCCAGCCCCTCATTGGCAAAAAGTGCCGGCTCCATAGAGCAATGGAACGGTAATCTTGGCCCGGGACCGCTGAATGCCATATTTGCTACAGAAAGGGCAATGGAGCTGGCTGTCAAAAACGGCATCGGACTTATCGCCCTGGCAAACACGAACCACTGGATGCGCGGAGGAACTTATGGTTGGGAGGCTGCCAGACAAGGATTTGTTTTTATGGGTTGGACCAATACTGAAGCAAACATGCCAGCCTGGGGAGCAAAAGATTTCAGGCTTGGCAATAATCCTCTTGTGATTGCGATTCCTTACGGAAAAGAAGCTATTGTCCTCGATTTTGCAATGTCCCTCTTTTCATACGGCAAGCTTGAGGTATACCAGCTTGGGGAAAAGCTTCTTCCTTTCCCGGGAGGATATAATGACAGAGGTGAACTTACAGCTGATCCCGGCGAAATTCTATTGACCCGGCGCTCTCTCCCTATCGGCTACTGGAAGGGCTCGGGTCTTTCGCTCCTTCTTGATATCCTGGCTGCAGTCCTTTCGGGCGGTCTCTCCACTCATGAAATATCGAGGAAAGAAACAGAGTATTCGCTATCCCAGGTGTTCATAGCCATAAGTTTAAATAATCTTGCTGCATCCGGTGCGATTGAGAACGCGGTTCAGAATATAATAAATGATTTGAAAGGTTCTGTTCCTGTTGAGCCTCTGACAGAAATCAGGTATCCGGGAGAAAATATTGTCAAAGTCAGGGAGGAAAACAGAAAGAACGGGATCCCGGTGAACAAGGAGGTATGGGAAAAAATTAAATTGCTTTAAAGGCAATCATAATTCATCTTCCCTGAATTCAAAACTCAGGTTGTGAACGCTGCAAAAACTCTCAATTTCTTTTTTAACGGGTTCGATTATATCGGTATAAGTGGTCCCGAATCTCAGGATCACATTTTTACCGTTCCTTAGAAAAAAAACAAGGTTTACGGGATGGATAACGATCTTTATGATTTCCGAAGCTTCAATTTCACTGGGAGGGAAGATGGAATTCCTTTTCATTCGTATCGAATTCGGACCAAATTCAATAAATTTTTCTGCACGGCCAAGACCTGAGTTTACCTGAAAGTAGGCAAATCCCAGGAGAAAAATTATTGTGATCCATAATGTCCCATTCACTTTGAGGGTGTTCAGGTTCAGGAACATCCATATGACAGCAACTGCCGCGCATACAATCCCGAAAACCAGTTGGAAAATCCTTGTCACCCTGTTGCTCTTGTTTACCTCCAGCGAATAATAGCTCTTGTCCATTTTTCGTGTTTTCCGGCAATTTATTAATTTTTAAAGTAGATCAGAAAAAATTTTCCCGCGGATCCCGCAGATTTAGGCAGATTATAACAATTGACCAAAAAAAGAGCGGACTAATAGTTAATGGATTTTTCTTACCCTGTATAATAAATATTGCTAATTTTATAATTCAAATAATCAAAATCTCAGATTAACTCCTTAGAAAATATGAAACGGAACTACTACCTCATTGCACTAATATTTCTGATTTTCTTTGCAATTTCTTTTTTAACCAACATTCTGGGTTCGATAAATCCAAATGTAAGCGACAGCTACAAACTGAGCGGGACAATGACGGGAATGCTGCCTTTTTCCTTTTTTATTGCCTACGGTCTGATGTCAATTCCGGCCGGTATGATAATTCAGAAATACCATGAAAAGAGAAGTTTAACTGTAGCCTGGATTCTTGCGTTTTCTGGAGCCCTGCTGTTTTCTGTGTTCCCGGTGTTTCCTGTTTTCCTGTGTTCCCTGTTTATGATTGGTTGCGGAATGGCGATCATGCAGGTTGCCATATATCCTCTCCTCAGGGTTGCAGGAGGGGAGGAGCACTTTGCTTTCAATTCCGTGGTAGCACAGCTTGTATTTGGCGCTGCTTCATTTCTGAGCCCGTTCGTCTATTCATATCTGGTTCTGGGACTTGCCAGTGAGCAGGCCGATAATGGATTTTTAATCAACAGGATAGGATCATTGACACCAACGGAATTACCGTGGGTATCAATATATTTATTGTTTACCCTGATATGCTTACTTATGGTGGTGGTCATTCTTGTAACACGGTTTCCGGAAGTTAAACTTAAGGAGGAAGAAATTGCCGGTGCCTGGAAAACCCATGCAGAATTATTCAGGCAAAGGAAGGTCATACTATTCTTCTTTGGTATATTTTGCTATGTTGGAACTGAACAGGGAATCGCAAACTGGATCTCGGAGTTCCTGCGAACGTATCATGGCCTTACACCAGAAATTGAAGGGGCTAAGACAGTTGGTTTGTTCTGGGGAATGATGACTGTCGGCTGCATTCTCGGACTGGCTTTATTAAAGATAATGGACAGCAAAATAGTGTTGCGTATTTTTACCCTTGCGGCTCTCGTTATTTTGACCTTTACCCTGTTCGGCAGGGTAGAATTTGCGTTGTTCGGTTTCCCCGCTCTGGGTTTTTGTCTTTCAGTGATGTATGCCATAATTTTCTCGCTTGCCCTGAATAGTGTTACAAAGTCTCATGGGTCATTCTCCGGGATTTTATGCAGCGGAATCGCCGGAGGTGCTATAGTTTCGCTAATTGTGGGAAGGCTGAAAGACCTCATCGGATTGCAGGCCGGAATGATGGTAATATATCTGACCCTGGCCTACATTCTGAGTTTAAGTTTCTGGGCAAAACCGTTAATTGTGAATGCAACAATTAAAAGAAAATCTGACTCACCGTCAGACTGAAAATTCAGGATTCATATTCCGGATTAATTAGTCAACAAATTAAGAGGTTGTTGGTTATAATTTATGGTTATTTCAGACACACATGGTTCTGAAAGTAATTTTGCTATTAGTTTTTCCGGTACTAATAAGAATCTTTTACGGAGGGATATGAATTCATATCTCAGAAGATCAGCATCATCAGCGGGAATAAATCTCCCGAAGTTCAGATAGCTGTCGGGATCACAGAATGATTCCGCAGATTCAAACAGAGATATATTTCATGCGGATGAAATTGACGAAATATAGCTTCTTTTAATTAAGTCAGGTTTCCTTTTTTATAAATAACTTGCTATAACTAAAAATCTATTAATTATGAACTTGTTAAATGCATTAATTGTCATTTTCTGTTTATCAGGTACAATGACAGATCGCGGTAACAGCAGCCAGGCAGCATTTATGCAGGCAAACCCTCAGCAGAAAAGCGAATGGAGGCAGCTGTTCAACGGAAAAGATCTGACAGGCTGGAAACATGTCGGCCCCGGGGATCAATACGTCGAAGATGGCTTTATTAAGTCGCACGGTGGAATGGGGTTGCTCTACTGGCCGGGTGAAAAATTCGGAAACTGCACTTTCAGGTTGGTTTTCAGAATGCGTGACGAGAACAGTAATTCAGGAGTTTTTATCCGCATGCCGATCGAACCGCGTGAAGAGTGGATGCCGGTTCATTACGGTTATGAGGTTCAGATCGATAATAAACCTGAACTCTCCGACGAGGATGAGTATCACTATACCGGAACCTTATATTCCCTGACAAAACCATTGGCAAAAACCGGCAAACCCGGTCCTGAATGGAACACGATGGAAATCACCCTCGACGGATCCAGGACAATAGTCTATCTGAACGGAGCCAAAGTAACTGATTACAAAGAAGGCGACCCGGTTCCGGAACGCAAATTCGATTTTGAACCTTTCCGTGGACCTCGTCCCGACTCAGGCTATTTTGGGATTCAGAATCACGGTGAAGCGGATGTTGTATTCTTTAAGGAGGTTGCAGTCAAACCTCTTATAAAATAAGATTAATCTCTGTATGAACTAATATTTTAGCATTCAAAAAATGAGCACAATTAAAGAAGAATCAGGAAATCCCGGAAATGTTTCCAGGCGGAACTTCGTCAGGACTGCCGCTTCAGGAGCAGCTGCATTAACAATTCTTCCAAGCTTTACCATAAGCGGACTGGGACATGTAACTCCAAGCGATAAGCTTCTTATTGCTGCGGTTGGATGCGGAGGTGAAGGCGCTGACGATATACGTCATTATGCCATAGCACCAAAGAAAAATGCGGAGATTGCCTTTCTGTGTGATGTAGATGACAGGATGGCTGCTCCGCGGAGAAAAGAATTTCCCAAAGCCGGATTTTACTATGACTGGCGCGAGATGTTTGATAAAGAAAGCAAGAACTTTGATGCTGTGTCGGTAGCGATACCCGATCACAATCATGCGCTGGTTGGCCTGAGCGCCATGCAGCTGAAAAAGCATCTTTACCTTCAGAAACCTCTGACTCATGATATCTACGAGGCCCGTATGCTGACACAAGCTTCTGAAAAATACAGAGTAGTTACCCAGATGGGCGATCAGGGCGCTTCGTGTGACGGAATGCGAACATTGAGGGAATGGATAGAAGCCGGAATCCTTGGTGAAATTAAACAGGTCTATTGTTGGACCGACAGGCCGGTCTGGCCACAGGGAATTCCCTGGCCCGAGGCACGCCCGCCCGTTCCATCCGAACTTAAATGGGATCTCTGGCTTGGCACTGCAGGAGATACCGGTTACATTGATAATCTTGTTCCGTTCAACTGGAGGGGCTGGTGGAAGTTCGGCACAGGTGCCCTTGGGGATATGGGTTGCCATATTATGGGACCACCTTTCAAGCTGCTTGAATCTTGGATATCCCACCGAGGTCTCATGCAGTGCAAGCACCGTCTATACCGGAATTTTCAAAGAGGGTATTTTCCCCGAAAGCGGACCGGTTTCAAGTTCAATCCGGTTCAGATACAAGCTGAAAGGGGGCAGTGATCTGGATCTCTACTGGATGGATGGCGGGATAACCCCCGAACGGCCATTTGAACTTGATCCAGATAAGAACATGAATGATATTATGGGGGACTGGCCAGGGCTTAATGATTATGAAGGCGCTACACTGTTTATTGGGACCAAAGGAAAGGCTGCATGCGGCTGGGGCGGACGAAACCCGATACTGTTACCGCTTTCCCTGAATAAAGAGATAAAAGTGCCTCAAAAATATCCAAGGGTGACGGGCGATATGGATGGTCACTGGTGGCAATGGATCGATGCCTGTATTGCAGGTTATGGAAATGCTGAAGTGGACTCTCCATTTGTTGGTTATGCCGGGCCGCTTACCGAGACCGTTCTGATGGGCAACCTTCTGTTGAGATGTTTCAACATTCGCCAGACTATCAAGAGAAAAGACCCGGTTTACGGTGAAATGGAAGGATCCACCTTTCCGGGACGATACATCAGCTATAAATGGGATGGGGTAAATATGCGATTAACTAACTTCGAACAGGCCAATCAGTTTGTTAAAAGAGAATACAGGAAAGGTTGGGGTGAGTTGACATTGTAAAGTCAATATATGTGAAACAAATAATCTACGAAAACTACGACGAACTTTCAAAAGAAACCGCAGATCTGATTGCCGGCATTATCCATGAAAAACCTGATGCCCTGTTATGCTTTCCGGCAGGTGAAACATCGGTGGGAACCTTTAAGCGCCTGATTGAATTGAACAAATCGGGAGCTGTAAGTTTCAGAAAATGCAAGATTGTGGGATTGGACGAATGGGCAGGTTTAGGTGAAATGAGCAGGGAGAATTGTTATTGCTTTCTGAAACAACACCTGTTTGATCACATCGATTATTCAGAGGAGAATTTATGCTTTTTCGATGGGGAATCCCCCGACCTTGCAGTAGAGTGCACTAAAACCGACAATTTTATAAGACAATTTGGCCCGATTGACATGATCCTTCTGGGGGCGGGTATGAACGGACACCTTGGATTGAATGAGCCGGGAACACCTTTCAACCGTTATTCCCATATTGTCAGCCTTGATGAGACAACAAAAACTGTTGGCCAGAAATACTTCTCACACAAAGTGGAACTTGACTTCGGCATCACGCTGGGAATGGGACATATAACAGAAGCCAAAACGGTTATACTCCAGCTTGATGGAACCAGAAAAGCTAAGATTGCAAGGGAGATCATGGATAGTGAAATATCTCCGGTTTTACCTGCATCAATTATAAAGTCACTGAACAAATCGTATATGCTTCTTGACCGGGAGGCGGCCGGATACACCGATCACCCTGATATACATCATATTATGTAAATTTCGGAATTTTTATTTTTTATTTTGTATTTAGAATTTTTTTACTATATTTGAGTACCTAACAATTTTCAAGACGGAGTTCTTTCTGCTATTCTTTACGGAATGCTTTTGTAGCTGCAAGTCTGACCCAGCTACCCTTTTATGTCCTTTAATTACTAACCAAATTCGCTAAACCATGCGTACTTACAGAAATTCTGTTCTGCTATGGAGGAGGAGCTTTTTGACGCTTTTTCTTTTCAGCTTTATGATCAACCTGACGTGGGCTCAGAAACAAACCATCACGGGTAAAGTAACTTCCGAGACGGAAGGAGCTCTTCCAGGAGTTTATGTTGTGCTTCAGGGAACTACAACGGGTACAATGACCGATATCTCAGGAAGCTACACCATTTCGGTTCCTGATCCGGCTGCTGTGCTGGTATATACCTATATTGGCTATGCTACACAGTCAATAACTGTAGGTAGTCAGACTAAAATCGATGTTTTACTGGTTCCGGCTGTCAGTGCGCTCGGAGAAATTGTAGTAACCGGTTACAGCGCTCAAAAGAAAAGAGAGATAACCAGCTCAATTACAAGGGTAGGCTCTGAAGACTTCAACAAGGGCAGCATTACAAGTCCTGAGCAATTGATCCAGGGCAAGGTGGCAGGTTTGTCAATAAATAAACCCGGAGGTGACCCTAACGGTTCGTACAACATCAGACTGCGCGGATTGAGTACCATCGGGGCTAATTCTCAACCACTCGTTGTTATCGATGGCATAATCGGAGGTTCACTTGAAAATGTCGATCCAAACGATATTGAATCAATGAACGTTTTAAAGGATGGTTCCGCGGCCTCCATTTATGGAACCAGGGGTTCGAGCGGTGTGATTATTGTCACCACCAAAAAAGGCAAAAAGGGTCTTGCTCAGGTTGAATACAACGGATATGTTACTACTGAAATGGTTGCTAAAACAGTTCCTGTTATGAACGCAACCGAATGGAGGGCGTTGTCACAGGAAGTAGGCCTGGGAAAGGATTGGGGAAGCAGCACAGACTGGTTTAAGGAAACTACACAGAATGCAATTACTCATGTGCATAATCTCTCAATGTCGGGTGGCTCGGATAAATCCACTTACAGGGCTTCAATCAATTACCACGATGCAAATGGAGTTCAGCTCACAACAGGGTATAAACAGCTTAATGGCAGGATCAATTTTACACAGAGGGCATTGAATGATAAGCTTGTCCTTGATGCCAATGTGGGCGCAACAAAAAGGGATGCAAAGTACGGCTTCTCCGATGCGTTCCGTTATGCTACCATTTATAATCCGACAGCTCCTGTAAGAAGCACAGACCCTGCATATAAAATTTACGACGGATATTTCAACCAGGTCCTGTACGATTATTATAACCCGGTTCAGATCCTGGAAGAAAATACTAATGATGGCATTGATAAACTATTAAACCTTTCATTGAAAGGTACTTATGAAATTATTAAAGGACTGACAATTGATGCTTTTTACTCGATGCAGACCTCTGATGGGATAAGAGGAACATACTATGATAAGAACAGTTATTTTGTCGGGATGAACAGGAATGGTTTAGCTTCAAGGGAGGAAAACATCTCTACAAGTCAGCTTTTTGAATCAACTGCACGTTGGACAGGAGATATTATCTCGCAGGTAAATCTTAATATTGTCGGAGGTTATTCATATCAGGATTTTAAATATGAAGGTTTTTATGCTCAGGGAGGCGATTTTATTACAGATGCGTTTACCTATGATAATCTTGCAGCCGCCCTCGACTTCAAGAATGGTAAAGGGACAATAACAAGTTATAAAAACTCCGAAAAACTGATCGCATTCTTTAGTCTCCTGACTATAAATATCAAAGATACCTGGTTTGTGACTGCCAGCGGAAGGTATGAAGGCTCATCACGTTTCGGAGCTGCCAACAAGTGGGGTTTATTCCCATCAATCGGAGGTGGCGTGGACCTTCAAAAATTCCTGAACGTGGGTTTCATTGATGCCTTAAAGGTGCGTGCCAGTTATGGAATAACCGGAAACCGGCCGGATGAAAGTTACCTCTCTCTCCTCAGGCTTGGCCCTCAGGGAAATTTCTTCTATAATGGATCATTTGTACCAGGTTATGCACCGGTTAGTAATGCAAACGCTGACCTTAAATGGGAAAAGAAGGGTGAATTTGACGCAGGTTTTGATTATTCATTTTTTAGATCCAGACTATCCGGTTCATTCGATTTTTACACTAGAACAACTCATGATCTGATCTTTCAATATGAGGTGCCAGTTCCTCCAAATCTTTATAACCAGGCCTGGCTGAATCTTGGTGAAATAAAGAGTAGCGGGCTTGAATTGAGTATAGCCTGGAATGTGGTCAAGAAAACTAATTTCTCATATACCCTTAACTTAACCCCTTCATATAATCTTGAAAACACACTTGTTTCTCTTTCCGGCACCTACAATGGAGCTGAGCTGAAATACGGAACCCGCGATCTGACTGAAATGGGTGCTCCGGGGCAAACCGGTGTTCCGCTCGTAAGGGCACAGGAAGGAAAACCGATAGGTCAATTGTTTACTCTGGTATTCAAGGAAATTGATCCGGATGGCAACCTGACCTTTGTTGATGAAAATAATGATGGTACGATTGATCCCCTCGACCGCAGGGTGGTTGGTAATGGCTTACCAAAACTTCTTTTTGGATTTGGCAACACAGTTAATTATAAAGGCTGGGATCTGAATGTCTTTTTCCGGGGTGTTTTCGGACACGACCTTATCAATTCATACCGTGGTTTTTACGAAGTACCGAATATGATTGGGTCTTATAATCTGCCCAAAACCGCTAAGGACATGAGAAACAAGACTACAGGCACTTTACTGAACAGCTCTACCGGTGTTTTATCGAGCTTTCATGTTGAAAATGCATCATTCGTTACTCTTGATAACATGAGTCTGGGGTACAGCTTCAAGATGACGACAAGCGGATCATTCAACAAAATAAGAGTGTATGTCGCCGGTAATAACTTATTCTATATCACCAAATACAAAGGTGTGGATCCTAACCCCAGATATGGAGATATTGAGGATAATAACAATCCTTTAAAACCGGGTATCGACAGAAGAAATACCTGGTTCAGAACCAGATCGGTATCTTTTGGTGCAAACATTGTTTTTTAATACTCTAAATAAGTAAGACATGAGAACTATAAATAGTAACAAAATGAAAAGATCACTGTTTCTGGTACAGTTTATACTGATCGCCCTGCTTGCATCAACCTTTAATCAGTCGTGCACAAAGCTCGATGAACAACTTTATGGCGAGGTCACTCCTGACAACTTCTTCACTTCAGACGCAGCATTTGTGTCGGCATTGGGAGCAGCGTATACTCAGTTCGGCGGGTATGCATCCGGTTCAATAATGGACGTACAGGAACAGCCCACCGATGAGATAGTAGTGCCCACCAGGGGACAGGACTGGGATGACGGCGGTGAATGGAGAAGACTTCATTTACATTCCTGGACCAATGAAGACAGCTATACCGGTGGTGCATGGGATTTTTGTTTTGGTGGTGTAAATACGGCCAACAGATTGATATTCCAGTTTACAGCCCTGGTTCAAAGTGGTCAGGTTGAGCAGGCCCAGGCTGATGCCTATATTTCAGAACTTCAGACAGTAAGAGGTTTCTTTTACTGGCAGCTGATAGACGTTTATGGTAACGTTCCGCTGGTTACTGATTTTGGATCAGGTGATGCGGCCCCTGCAACCAAATCAAGAACTGAAGTTTATAATTTTGTTGTTGGTGATCTTGAAGCAGCTGTTCCAAAATTGTCACATGCAGTTGATGGAACAACTTATGGCCGTATGAATTATTACGCCGGTCAGACCCTGCTGGCTAAGTTATATCTGAATGCCGAAGTTTACACGGGGACTATACAATGGGATAAAGTTATCGTGGCATGCGATTCAGTGATCAATTCCGGTAAATATTCTTTGGAAAGCAATTATTTTACGAATTTCGATGTCGAAAAACTCGGGATCAAAAGAATTTATCTTTGCTATTCCCTATGATCAGGTATTTTTCCAGGGATTCTCATTGGGAATTCAAACTCTTCACTACGGCAGCCAGGCTACATATAATTTGACTCAGCAGCCATGGAATGGGTACTGCACCCTTGAAGAATTCTATAATTCATACGATAATGCTGATTTGCGTAAGGGAGATGTTGGTACCATTACTACTCCGGCAGGTAAGCGTGGGAATTTCCTCGCTGGCTACCAGTATACTTCAGGAGGCGTAAAGGTTGTCGATGATGGTTTCGAAACACCTAAACCCAACCGGTTACCTGTTCCCCTTTTGGGTGACCCTGACGGTGCTTTGGTTAATTTTGGAAATATGTTCTCAACCCAGCCTCAGATCAATGAAGTAGGTCCTCAGGCATACCGCCAATCCGGTGTAAGGATTGGTAAATGGCAGTTTGGTCTGGGAGCTAATCCTGAAAACATGAGCAATGATTATGCTGTTTTCCGCTATGCTGACGTCTTGCTGATGAAGGCAGAAGCACTCTGGCATAAAGGCAACACAACCGATGCATTGGTTCTTGTAAATATGATAAGGACCCGTGCAGGTGTTTCCGCCCTGACTTCGCTTGACGGGCCGCTCAGTTTTGATCTGGCCGGAGGTAGTGTGTCGGGGGAGAACTTTTCAATGAGATGGGCCGTGAAATGTTCGACGAGCATAACAGAAGGCAGGATCTTATCCGCTTCGGATTCTTTGATCAGGTTGCCAAATGGACACTGCCAACCTACGTTCCTGGTGACGTAATTAAAACAGGAAGTTACCTTTCGATTTATCCGATTCATAAGGATAAGCTTTCTGCTAATCCTAACCTTGAGCAGAATCCTGGTTATTTACCATAAATTCGCGTATTTAATACTATTATTGAATAGCATTTCTGAAGAGAGCAGGCAATTATTATATTTGTTTGCTCTCTTTCTTTTGGGTAGAGCTCTGCACAACGTAAAATCAAGGAGGGTGAGGAAATAATGCGTCTGAATATGACAAGAATATCAAATTGGTTGCTTCACTGTATATCGTATTTGATCTTTAGAAGTCTCTCTGCAGATTTAATTCTGATAATATCCATTTTTACATATTCATGCAAATCCGGTCAGAATCAGCAAATCATTGCTCTGTTTTCACTTCTTGATGAAAAACAAACACATATCAATTTTTTAAACCGGGTTGATTATACTGAAGAATACAATACCTATACCTACCGGAATTTTTATAATGGCGCTGGCGTGGGACTTGGTGATTTTAATAATGACGGGTTGACAGATATCTATTTTTGCGGAAACCTTGTTGATAATAAGCTTTATATCAACAAAGGCAATTTTGTTTTTGAGGATATAACTGAAAAGGCAGGTGTGGAATGCCATGATGTCTGGTCAACAGGAGTAAGTATTGCGGACGTTAATGGTGACGGATGGCTCGATATTTATGTCTGCAAATCGGGCAAGCCTGGTGGTACCAACCGCCATAACGAATTATTTATTAATAACGGCGACTTAACCTTCTCGGAAAAGGCAACCGGATACGGACTTGCTGATGTCGGATTGTCAAACCATGCTTCGTTTTTTGACTATGACCGCGACGGGGATCTCGATTGTTATTTACTTAACAATTCATTCCAATCGGTTACTGACTTTGATATAAAACCAGGCCAAAGGGAAATACGTGATACCCTTGGAGCAAATAAGCTCTGCAGAAATGACGGTGGGCATTTTATAGATGTCAGCAGGGAAGCGGGCATCTATGGAAGCAAGATAGGCTTCGGGCTTGGTGTCAGTGCCGGCGATATTAACCGGGATGGATGGATCGACCTGTATATCTCGAATGATTTTTTTGAGCGTGACTACCTGTATATCAACAATAAAGATGGCACTTTTACAGAATCGCTGACAGACCAGATGAATGAGATAAGTCTGGGAGCAATGGGAGCGGATATGGCTGATATAAACAACGATGCTTACCCGGAGATCTTCGCAACGGAGATGACTCCCGAAGGAAACTCGAGGCTAAAGACCAAAGCATTGTTCGAAAATTGGGATACATATCAGACAAAGTTGAAAAAAGGGTATTATCATCAGTTTGCAAGGAATGTACTTCAGCTTAACAACCGGAATAATACATTCAGTGAAATTGGAAGGCTTAGTGGGGTAAGCGCCACCGATTGGAGCTGGGGTGCCCTGATAATGGACCTGGATAATGATGGATGGAAGGATATATTTGTAGCCAATGGCATTTACAAGGATTTATTAGACCGCGATTACCTCGATTTCTACTCCGATCCTTCCGTTGTGCGGTCAATGATAAAGAGTGAGGAAAAGGCTATATTGAGCATGATTGATGCTATGCCTTCAGTCAGGATTCCAAACTACGCATTTCACAACAACAGAGATCTTACATTCACCAATTTATCAGCATCATGGGGGCTTGGAGAACCCTCATTTTCGAACGGAGCCGCTTACGGTGACCTTGATAATGACGGGGACCTCGATCTGGTTGTAAATAATGTAAACATGCCTTCCTTTGTTTACAGAAATGACTCAGGCAGTCAGCCGGGTAGAAATTTTCTGATGCTGAAGCTAAGGGGAGCCGGACTGAATACCGCTGCAATAGGTTCGGAAGTTACTCTTTACTATGACGGGAAAATTAGTTACCAGGAACTTGTGCCCGCTCGCGGTTTTAAATCCACAGTCGATGACAGGCTTCATTTTGGACTGGGTGAGACAAAGCTGATAGATTCTATCGTTGTTATCTGGCCCGATTCCCGGAAAACTATCTTAACCAATACCGCACCTGATCAGTTTTTAACTCTTGATCAGAAAGATTCCCGGGACATAAATTTTCTTAAGAGGAATGACTGGGCAAAGCCTGTTTTCACTGATGTTGAACATATAAAAGGACTCGATTTTATACACAGGGAGAACGATTTCAATGATTTTGAACGCGACAGGCTTTTATTCCAGATGCTTTCAAACGAAGGACCTCACATTGCAACAGGCGATGTAAATGGGGATGGCTTACAGGATCTTTACATTTGTGGCGCTAAGGATCAACCAGGTGCCCTTCTTGAGCAGGATGCAAAGGGAACCTTCAGAAATACCAATGTAAACTTGTTTGAAGCTGACAAAACATCAGAAGATACAGATTGTGCGTTTTTTGATGCTGATGGTGACGGGGACTCGGACCTTTATGTTGCAAGCGGTGGCGATGAGTTTCCTTCAAGTTCATCAGCTCTGTGTGACCGTCTGTATATTAACAATGGAAACGGAGTTTTTAAGAAATCCGGCCAGGTACTGCCTGCGGGAATGTACGAGAGCACTTCATGCGCGGAACCGGCAGATTTTGACAATGATGGTGATATTGACCTTTTTGTGGGAATAAGGCTCCGTCCTTTTGAATATGGTTTACCGGTAAATGGCTATCTGCTTGAAAACGATGGTCACGGCACTTTTAAAAATATTACTCCGGAAGCAGCACCACAACTTTTAGAAACCGGAATGATAACAGACATGACCTGGGCTGATATTGATAATGATAATGATCCCGATATAATAATTGTTGGCGATTGGATGCCTGTAAAGGTATTTGTTAACAATAAGGGAGTATTTTCAGACGAGTCAGCGAGGTACGGGTTAACAAATACTGAAGGATGGTGGCACGTGGTCAAAGCCAAAGATCTGAATGGGGACGGGAACGTTGATTTTGTTCTTGGAAATCATGGATTGAATTCTTTTTTTAAAGCTACTCCGGATAAACCGGTGACTATGTATGTAAATGATTTTGACCTGAATGGCAGCATCGAACAAATAATATGTAAATTCAACGGCGACACAACTTACCCGGTAGTTAAAAAAGAAGATCTTATAAAACAAATACCGTCACTCGAAAGAAAATATGCTAAGTTTGATGAATATAAGGACCAGACGATTCAGAATATTTTCTCCGCGGAAGTATTGAAACGATCAGTAAAAAGAACATCGAAAATCATGGAGAGTTGTGCCATGATTAATAGCGGAAATGGATCTTTTAAGCTTATTCCGCTCCCGGTCGAAGCACAGTTTTCTCCTGTTTATGCCATAGCTGCCGGTGATTTTGACGATGACGGTATCTGTGATATTGTCCTCGGCGGTAACCAGTCCCGTGCCAAGCCGGAGACCGGGATACATAACGCCAGTTACGGACTCTTACTGAAAGGCTATAAAGAGGGAGATTGGCAAACAGTTCTTCCACTGAACTCCGGGCTATTCACTAATGGGGAGATCCGTGATTTTGAAATTCTTAACATACATGGAATGCGGATCATTGCAATTGCACAGAATAACAGCAATTTAAAGCTTTATAAATATTAACAGGATACCATGAATACTAGAACTCGGTGGATTACTGATTTTTCTTATGCGTTACCATAATTTCCGGTTGTTCCCCCAGAGAAAAATATGAACGCAGGTTGAAGCGTGAGATGGCCAGTGAGGTGAGATTCGATTCTTTGTTTTTGGGATTATACCTGGGAATGCCCCAGAAGGATTTCTATGTCCAATGCTGGAATCTTAACGGGAAAGGCTTGGTTAAACAGGGTGAAGGTAATGCAACCGTTGAATATAAAATGAGAGGTGAACTCAAATATCCCGGGAAAATGGATTTCTATCCAAAATTCAAAGATGGGAAAATATATGAAATGCCGGTAAGATTTGCTTATACCGGGTGGGCACCGTGGAATAAAGCACTCTCCTCTGAAAAACTCCAGATTGACCTATTAAGGTGGTACAGAAGTGTTTATGGCCGCGGATTCATTGAAGTGAAGCATCCGGAGAGCGGATCAGCCTTCGTTAAGGTAGACGGTAACAGGAGGATTACTATATATAAAGAAGACGATCTGTATGTATGGGCGATTTTTACTGATTTGCTTGTTAAAAAAGACTCGGCAGATTCATCCTCAGACAGCGTGAATTTTTATCATGATACCACTAAGGACACAATAAAATAAATGGGAAGAACAGCATGGTCATATAAAATTTTATTGTTAATCTGGTTTTTGATTCCATGCTTGTTATATAACTGTGCCAAAAAATCTAAACCCAGGTCCGGAGACCCGTTATTTATGCTTATGCCTGCTTCAGTGACCCATGCTGATTTTGTCAATCGACTGGACTACGATCGGCAGCTCAAAAGTAAATTTAACGTTTACACTTTCCGTAATTTCTATAATGGAGGAGGAGTGGCCTTAGGGGATGTTAATAATGATAACCTTCCGGATATCTTCATGACGTCAAATATGGGAACCAATAAGCTTTATCTGAACAAAGGTAATTTTGAATTTGAAGATATATCCATTCAATCTGGCGTTGAAGGAAAGGGATGGTCAACGGGTGTCAGCCTGGCAGATGTTAATGGAGACGGCTGGATTGATATCTACGTGTGTAAATCGGGAAATGAGGAAGGCATCGAATACCGTAATGAATTGTATATCAATAATGCGGATCTCACATTCACTGAAAAAGCGGGAGAATATGGTATAAATGAATCCGGCAATTCTACTCAGGGAGTATTCTTTGACTTCGATAAAGACAAAGATCTTGATTTATTCTTATTGAAAAATTTTCCAAAGGCTATTGGCAGCTTTAACCTGAAAGAGAATCAGCGTCTGGTCCGTGATTCGATAGGAGGGGACAAGCTCTTCAAAAATACCGGGAATAAATTTATCGATGTCAGCGCTGAAGCCGGCATTTTTGGAAGCGCCATCGGATTTGGAATGGGTGTTTCTGTAGGTGATATAAATCAGGACAGATGGCTTGATATTTATGTATCGAATGATTTTTTTGAACGTGATTATATCTATATTAATAATCACGACGGTACATTTAAGGAATCGTTGACAGAGATGATGGGCTCCGTTCCTATATCTTCGATGGGAAGTGACCTGGCTGATTTAAACAATGACAGCTATCCCGAATTGTTTACGACTGACATGCTTCCCGAGCATAATGACCGGTTAAAAACAAAAACGACATTTGACGACTGGGCAAATTACAAATCGGCCGTTGATAACGGCTATTACCATCAGTTTACCCGTAATATGCTGCAGCTGAACAACACCGATGGCACCTTCAGTGAGATTGGCAGACTTGCCGGAGTTTCGGCAACAGACTGGTCATGGGGTGCTCTGATAATGGATCTTGACAATGATGGATTGAAGGACCTTTTTGTGGCCAATGGGATTTATAAGGATCTGACTGATCAGGATTATATTCAATACTTTTCCAACAGGGATATTGTCATGACAATCATTTCAGGCAACAAAGTGGACTATAAGACCCTTATTGATGCTATCCCATCCGTTAAGATTCCAAATTATGCTTTCAAAAATATGGGAAATTGCAGATTTCAGAATGTCGCTTCTTCATGGGGTCTCGATGCTCCGGGTTTCTCAAATGGTGCCGCCTATGGCGATCTTGATAACGATGGCGACCTGGACCTTGTTATAAACAATGTCAATATGCCAATGTCTGTTTACCGGAATGAGGCTGATCATCTATCGGACAATCATTATCTAAAAGTGATTTTAAAGGGAGAGCCGGGAAATACGGCTGCAATAGGTGCCAAAGTGACTGTAAAACATAAGGGCAAGCTTGTTTATCTCGAGCAGATGCCCGTGCGTGGATATTTGTCAACAGTTGATAACCGTCCGAATCTTGGACTTGGACCCCTGTTAATGGTCGATTCCCTGATAGTTGAGTGGCCTGACGACAGGATTACAACAATGACAAACGTAAAAGCTGATCAGATTCTGACCCTGTATCAGACAGATGCGGACAGTGCCTCAATGAGTCCGCCCGGCAAACCAGGTACCGTGAATCGATACTTTGCAGATATAAGTATGGAACAAAGGATCAGCTTTACCCATAAGGAGGCCGATTTTAATGATTTCGAACGAGATCCACTGATATGTCAGATGATGTCGACCGAAGGACCACGAATGTGCAGGGGCGATGTAAACGGTGACGGGCTGGAAGACGTTTATATCGGCGGCGCAAAGGATCAGGCAGGCGCTTTAATGATCCAGCTAGGTAACGGGAAGTTTGAACAGGCCGACAAAGCTGTTTTTGAAGCAGATAAGGTTTCCGAAGATACTGATTGCGCTATGTTTGATGCAGATCAGGATGGTGATGTTGACCTGTATGTTGCAAGCGGAGGCAACGAGCTTCCTGAAAGTTCATCAGCCCTGGCCGACAGATTATACCTGAACAATGGCAAAGGTCATTTTACCAGATCAGGACAGGTTTTGCCGGCGGGTATTTATGAGAGCACAGGCTGCGTCAGGGCAGAAGACTTTGACATGGATGGGATTACCGAGCTGTTTGTGGGAATCCGGATTAAACCTTTTCTTTATGGTGTGCCTGCAAATGGTTATCTGCTTGAAAATGATGGTAAAGGTAATTTTTCAAATGTCACACTCCGGATTGCCCCTCAACTGAAAGATGTAGGGATGATACGTGACATGCTATGGGAAGATGTTGATGGTGATGGTGATAAGGATATGATTCTGGCAGGCGACTGGATGGCATTGAAAGTATTCCTGAACGGGAATGGTACCTTCAGTGAGAATGCCGGCGCTTTCGGTACAGATAAAACGCAGGGGTGGTGGAATTGCCTGGCCTCCGGCGACTTTGACTCAGACGGGGATGTTGATTTTCTTGCAGGGAATCACGGGACTAACTCGAGGTTTAAGGCATCATATGATAAGCCGGTGAGCATGTTCGTAAATGACTTCGACCTGAATGGACAGGTTGAACAGATTATTTGTGCATATGATGGAGATACATTGTTTCCCCTGGCATTGAAGCATGATCTTACAAAACAGATCCCGGCCCTGGAAAAGAAATACATGAAGTACGAAATGTATAAAGATCAAAAGATCACAGATATTTTTTCACCCGGGCAACTAAAAAATTCTATCCGTCTCGATGCAAATCTGCTGGAAACATGCCTGTTCATAAATGACGGTACAGGACATTTTTCAAGAAAACCATTACCTGTCGAAGTGCAGTTTTCACCTGTTTTTACTGCAGAAGTCTCAGATTACAATGGCGACGGCAATCCGGATCTCCTCCTCGGCGGTAACCTTTACAATGTGAAACCGGAAATAGGACGATATGACGCCAGTTATGGGTGTTTCTTACAGGGTGACGGCAGGGGAGGCTTTCGCTTTATCCCGCCCCGATTGTCGGGCTTCTTTCTCCAGGGTGAAATAAGGGATATGATGGAAGTAACAACCTCAAATGGAAAGATACTTATAATAGCCAGGAGCAACGATCCGTTACAAGTATTCAAAGTCTTGAGCCGCTGAACCTTCCGGGGGGCCGCTTTACTTTAACAATTCGAATACCTGCAGATTTCCGTCATTTACTGCAGAAATGGCATAGTGTTTTCCCGATACATCAATCGGGAGTATCCTCCTTGCATCTCCCTTTATAACCAGACCGCTTTCTACCGGCATCAATGGTTGAAATTCCAAATTGGTATCTCCCATTAAGCACCAGCCATAGCTGGCATCATAACGACCCATTGATGGCCTTATGGAATAGTCGTTCCCAACCAGCACCAGATCCATCTTTCCATCTGTATCGAGATCACGGACAAGAATATCGCGAACCGGGGAAAACTGGGCCATCTGAGGAAGTTTTTTTATTTCAAATGTTCCATCTCCGTTATTGAGGAAAAGACAACTTTCAAACAGGACAGCGTTTTTTAAAATGGAATGGTTCAGTATTTTCCTGCCGAAGATATCTTTTGCTGTCTTACCTCCAAAGTCAGAATAACTTGCATACTTTTTTTGCAAAACGGGCATCTGGATTACCAGTTCATCCAGTGAGGCGACGGGGTAGCTGATACCATCCTGATATGAGCAAATTATCTGATCAAGAGATCCGTTATCATCAAAATCATTCAGATACATTTCGACGGGTTCCTTTACTGAAGCCTTAAGGATGGAATTCAATCCCAGATTGCCCCCTACTAAATCCTGGTCTCCATCACCGTCAACATCAGCTGCAAGTATACAATTCCACCATCCTGATGTTTCCTCCAGACCAGTGCGCCGGGTCACGTCGGTAAAAACACCCTTATCATTCTGTAAAACACAAACCTTCATCCACTCACCAACTATAATCAGATCCTTATCTCCATCCTTGTCGTAATCCATCCAGGTTGCATCAGTTACCATCCCGATCTTCTTAAGGCCTTTCATTCCAATATCTGTTACGTCAGTGAAAATTCCATGTCCATCATTTTCAAGCAATAGCTGATTGGGAGATAACCCGTATGCTCCTGGTACTGATCTTGAACCCACAAACAAATCCATATCGCCGTCATTGTCAAAGTCCCCTGGCTGTACACAGGATCCATTGTTAGCTGTAAAAGGCAATGAACCTTTTTCACATTCATTCAATCCACCTTTACCGTCGTTTATAAGCAGCTGGTCCTCCAGTAAGGGATTCCCAACAGTTGCTGCGTTTCCTCCCCGCACAATATAAAGATCAAGGTCGCTGTCTCCGTCAGCATCAAAAGCTGCTGCATCAACATTCTCCGAATTGATGTCTTTTAAAAAAACAGGAGCTTCCAATGGGTTGAAGGTTCCATTGCTTTGTTGAATAAATATCCCGGATGTCTGACCTTTAGCACCGCCAACAAACAGATCTTCCATTCCGTCACCATTGAAATCACCAGTGGTCAGAGCCGGTCCCTCTGCTAAAAGACTGTGAGGGATCAGGCTTTCACGTTTAAAATCAACGAAAAGGTCTTCCCTGTGCCTGTACTCCAATCCGGGAAGCCTGGTTTGAGAGAACAACTTCAGATTATCATTATTCAGAACATCTCCCCCTGAAGGCTGCCCCGCGTTTTTCATTTCCAGTGTTATTACCTTATCTACAGGGACATCTTTCATCACCTGTTCTGAAAGGTCCGGCCAGCGGACGACAATCGAATCGATCAAGATTGCCGTCCCCAGCCCAAAATGTAAAACATCGGAAGTGGCAGACATAAATCCCCTCGTTGCAAATTGTTCGGCAACCTGTTTCTGACCATTATAATATAAGGTGACACGCGTCCCGGTTCCCCTGGGGTTCAGCCCTGATCCCTTAAGCGACACAGATAAAAAATGATTACCTGACTGGTTTACAGCATTATTCATATATATGTCTGCCTGCTCATTGATGTTGTTGACAATAAGATCCTGATCACCATCATTATCGAGATCACAATAAGTGGATCCATTGGAATAGGTCCGTTTCTCAAATCCCCATTTTTTGGCCATATTCGAAAATGTAAGATCACCGTTGTTTTTATAGATATAATTGACGTTTGGATATAGTGGCATTTTTTCGTACAATACTTTATCCGGGGCATCTTTATTATCCTCGCGGGAAAAAAAACTATTTGCAGTTAAAAATTTTATGTAATCCAGATCATTGGCTCTTCTGTAGATACCGTTGGTTATAAAAAGATCTTTCCATCCGTCATTATCAACATCGCAAAACAAAGGAGACCAGCTCCAGTCGGTGGCGTATACCCCGGCCAACCGTCCGATTTCACTGAACATTCCACCACCCAGATTTAATTGCAGAGTATTACGTACAAACTGGTAACTATAACCTCCTTTAAGTTTTAAAACAAACAGCTCATAATCATCTTCCCCTCCCGATTGTTTCCTGATTTTTTCTTCTTCAGGGAGCATATCCAATACCATTATATCCAGAAGACCATCATTATTGATATCACCTATATCATTCCCCATTGATGATCTGCTTGTATGCTCAATGAATTCTGTCAATCGCTCTGAAAAAGTACCGTTGCCATTGTTGATATACAAATAATCATTTTCGTGAAAATCATTTGAGATATAAATATCTGGATACCCATCGTTATTTATGTCGCTGATATTTACTCCCAGACCGTAGCCAATCTGGCTGCTGTAAATCCCCGACTGGCTGGTAACATCATGAAATACCCGCTTCCCGTTAGCCTCATCATTTCTGAATAATATGTCACCGGCAAGAGAATCATGATCAAAGCGGAGGGATACATCACCATAACTGCGGGCAGTATGAACCGAATGGTTAAGAAGGTACATATCAAGATCCCCATCCATATCATAGTCAAAAAAAGCGGCCTGAGTAGAAAAACCCTGAAAATCAAGCCCATACTCAGGAGCTTCATCTTTAAAGGTAAGGTTTCCCTGGTTAATGAACAGCTGGTTTTTCCCATGAACAACCTTGTAATTCCCTACCTGACAGACGTAGATATCCAGAAAACCATCTCCATTTACATCTGCCATCGTCACACCTGTCTTCCAGTCACCTTTTCCCGCAACTCCCGCCTTTTCGGTAATGTCCTCAAATTTAAGATCCCCCCTGTTCAGGAATAATTTATTGGGATTCTGATTTGATGTAAAATACAGGTCAACCAGGTTGTCGTTATTTATATCACCGGCAGCAACCCCGGCGCCGTTGTTGAAGTAAAGATACTGGATGATATTAAATTGTTCGGTTTCTGTCAGTTGGTTTACAAAATCGATGCCTGTTACTTCCGCGGATAATAACGAAAAAAATTCATTTTCTTCTTTTTCCGCTGGTTTACAGGAATAAAGCAGCAGAAGAGCAATCAAAACAGGAACAGACCTTTTCATCTTAAAAATTTATTGGTATTTCCATTGCAAGCGTGGATCAGTGATGCAGGCTGTTGACCTTATATTATACAGCAACAGCATTCAAAAATACGAATAATAAGGAGAACTGAAGCATCCGGTAAATGAAGCCGGAATTTGCATGTTCAAAAAAAGGATAAGGAAGATTTGCTATTATTAATTTTAATTGATATTATTGCCTTGATCAAACTGCAATATTTGGTTTTCAAAATCTCCTTGTGAATCAGGAAAACCATCTCTATGGCGGTGATCTTTTAAGACCTGAACTAACCTGTCTGCCTATGGAATAATCGATCATCTCGTCGGGGTTATTGTTATTGTCACCCCGTCTTCATGGACTCTTTTCTGAAAACCTTAACCATTTTTAAACTCTAAAACTTAATTTTATGACAAACAAACTTGCAAATTTTGTTTCATTGCTCCCCGATTTGAGAAAAATCGGTATAGTAATGGGACTTACCGTTTTGCTATTGTCAGGATCTGTCCAAATCTTTGCCGCGAATACGGCAACGGAGGATCAGCAAAAAGCTGTGACGGGTCGTATTACAGACTCCAATAATCAAGCCCTTGCGGGGGTTAATATTCTTGAAAAAGGAACAATTAACGGAGTGATTTCAGATGTGGACGGAAAGTTCAGTCTGAATGTTGCATCAGCCAACTCAATTCTTGTGTTTTCGTTTATCGGATACTCACCGCAGGAAGTAGTGGTAGGGGCCCAGACTTCAATAAATGTTACCCTGACTGAAAGTGCCGTCGGACTTGATGAAATAGTTGTCGTCGGTTATGGGACCCAGCAAAAAAGGGCAATATCCGGATCAGTAACCAATGTTACCGAAAAAAACTTTAATGCGGGTATTACAAGAACCGCTGCTGATTTTATTCAGGGTAAAGTTGCCGGATTAACAATCACAACTTCAACCGGTGATGTTACCGCTGAACAATCAATGAGATTAAGGGGTACTTCGTCCTTAACAGGCAGCAGTGAACCATTTGTAGTAATAGATGGAGTTCCGGGATTGAGTCTGAACTCAGTTGCTCCTCAGGATATAGAATCAATCAGCGTTTTGAAGGATGCTTCAGCTGCAGCTATCTACGGTTCACGGTCAGCCAGCGGGGTAATTCTGATCACCACTAAAAAGGGGACCCAGAACAGAACCACAGTAGATTATAATGTATACGGTGCCATTGACATTGTAAGCAACAAACCTGAAGTACTGACAGCCGATGAATACAGGCAATGGGCCGCAGATAACGACGTAGATATCAGCGTTTTTGATAAGGGAGCCAACACCAACTGGTTCGATGAAATCATGCGGACAGGAATCAGTCAAAACCACGATTTATCAGTTTCAGGAGCAGGAACAAATAATAGTTACAGGGTCTCTCTTTCTTATCTGGATCAGGAAGGTGTCATGATGGACAACTACCAGAAACGGCTTAATACCAGGTTTTCAATCAGCCAGAAGGCTTTGAATGATCACCTGGATCTGACCCTCTCTGGTGGCCTTAACCAGAGGGACTATCAGGCTACTGCAACGGGAAATTTCGTTCTGGCATATAACGTGGTGCCTACAATACCGGTATTTAATCCTGACGGTACCTGGTGGGATTCTGATGAATATGACCAGGGAAATCCGGTCAGGAATATGACATACAACATGGCTCCACGAAAAACAGGCATAGTATATGTAAATGGAAAAGCAAATCTGAAAATCACAAACGGTTTGTCAGCAGGAATAAATTTCTACAAGGAACGTGAATCGCGCGATTATGGCAATTACACTGATTCACGGACCCGTTATGGAAGGGCATCGAATGGAACTGCATCACGCGAATCCAGGACATATGATAAAAACCTGATTGAAACCACAGTAAATTATGCAAGGAGGTTTGGAAGCCATGATGTGAATCTACTGGGAGGGTATTCTTATGAAGACTTTCATTACCAGCAGGCATTTGCACAAAACAGGTATTTTGTGACAAACCTTTTTGGTTTTAACAATCTGAGCGCAGGAGAACAACTGTTAACTGGCGATGTATCTTCAGAGGCAAATATGAATAAATTGATTTCATTTTTTGGAAGGATAAATTATTCACTTGCTGATCGTTATATTCTTTCAGCTGCTATACGCCGTGATGGTTCATCTAAATTTGGTCCTAATAATAAATGGGGTACATTCCCGTCAGTATCTGCTGCCTGGAGAATAATCGATGAGCCATTTATGGAAAGATTTACCAGTGTGGTGGATGAACTAAAATTACGGGTTGGTTATGGTGTCTCAGGTAATCAGAGCGGTTTGAATCCTTACCAGTCATTATCACTCTATGGTTCCTCGGGATTATATTTTGATAACGGTTCCTGGCACACTGCTTATGGGGTAAGCCAGAATCCAAATCCTAATCTGAAATGGGAGTCGACATCAATGTTCAATGTCGGACTTGATTTCAGTATTTTCGAAGCCAGACTTAATGGAACAATTGAATATTATAATAAAGTTACAAACGACCTCCTGTATAATTATTCAGTACCCGTGCCACCTTATATGTATACGACAATGACAGCAAATGTCGGATCGATGGAAAACAAAGGGATTGAACTCACGCTGACAGGAGATGTCGTCAGGAAAAGCAATCTGAGGTGGACCATATCGGTAAATGCTGCCCATAACGAAAATAAAATAATTTCGCTTTCAAATGAAGAGTTTACTACTTCAGTAATCAAAACAGGAAGCGCATGGGTAAGAGGAGGTTCAACCAATACAACTCATATAATTCAGGAGGGATATCAGGTTGGTCAGTTTTTTGGCCCGCAATGTCTTGGAATCGATGATGCAGGACAGTACATCATAAACGACATGATTGACGGGATTGCCGGCTTTACAGTTGCTGACTATACATACATAGGAAAAGCTCAACCTCTATTGACCTATGGTATCAGTAATAATATTTCGTACAAGAATTTAGAGTTATCCTTCTTTTTTCCGGGGAGTTCTTGGCAATGATGTCCTGAATTTTTCAAAAATGTCATACGCAAATTTACAATGGTTGCCCGGGGCAAATGTTTTGAAGTCTGCTTTAACCATGGGATTAAAACAGAGTCCGTTTTATAACAGCTTTTATATTGAAGACGGATCTTTCGCGAGACTGGATAACCTGACCCTTGCTTATTCATTGTTACCAAAAGACATGCTGGGAATCAGCAGGATAAGATTTTATGCAACGACTCATAACCTGATCACGATTACCAAATATAAAGGAGTCGACCCTGAAGTGCCAATGTCCGGACTTGATCCCGGTATTGAGGGAAGGGAGTATTATCCGAAAACAAGGAGCTATATCCTGGGCATAAATGTAACTTTCTAACTTTAAAATTGACTTATTATGAAAAAGTTAACACTATATTTTGCATTGATCATGCTCCTGGGATTATTGACTGTTGGATGTACAAATCTTGATGAAGAAGTATATTCCCAGTTACCAATGGATGCATATGGTACAACAGCATCGGAGATAAACTCATTAATTGCTCCGATTTACACACGTCTGAGAGATTTTAACTGCGTAGGTAGTCCTGCACCGAAAGAAAATTGTACAGACATGGCCGTAACTCCGACCAGAAGGGGTGGCGACTGGTGGGATGGAGGTGCATATAAGGAGATGACTATGGGTATGTGGAGGCCACAAACCAGTGCTGCTATTAATATTTATAATACCAGTTATTCCCGTATAACAAACTTCAACCAGATTCTTTATCTGATCGATAATAGTCCGGCGATAACCGACAAAGTACCATACCAGAGCCAGGTCAGAGCTGCAAGGGCGCAGAGGTATATAGAGCTGATTGACAACTATGGGAATGTACCGCTTGTAACTGATTTTACTGACCTGACAAAACCAGGCACAACACCGCGTGCAGAGGTTTATAACTGGGTTTTGTCTGAACTGAATGATATAAAAGATGTGATAAGGTCAGATGTAAGTGCCTCAAGTTATGGGAAATTTACAAAGGGATCAGTATACTTTATGCTTGCTAAAATGTATCTGAATGCCGAGGTTTGGAATCCCGCAGGTGGAACGAAATGGCAGGAGTGTATTGACGCCTGTAATGTTATTATGGGCCTTCCCTATTCCCTGGAGCCTAATTGGAAAGAGCAGTTTAGTGCAGCTAACGAAAACTCCAAAGAAGCGATTTTAGTAGCTGTGAACAGTATATCCAGTTCATTTCCGTCCCGGGGTTATACCCTTCATTATCTTGATCCAAAAGCTTTGGGACTTCCGGGAAGTGCAAATAATGGAATATGCGCTCAGGCTGATTATGTTAAGTCATTCGATCCGGATGATAAACGGTATCTTGGGAGTTTTCTGATTGGACCGATGACAGATCCTGCAACCGGACAAACCATTATTACAGCCCATGGACGGCCTTTGATCCATACCGTTGATATTACCATAAAATATGCAATTGATGCTGACGGATGGGGACAGGTGGAACAGGAAGACGGAGCACGATGCAATAAGTGGGAGTTTAAGAAAGGTGTTACCGCAATGGAAAACGATTGCGCGATTTACAGGCTTGCTGATGTCTATCTTATGAAAGCTGAATGTCTTGTAAGGCTCGGTACTGATAATACTGAAGCAACCAGGCTTGTCAATGAGCTCAGGAAAAGAGCCTTCACAGACCCTGCTAAACTAAAAACCAGTGTAACCATTGATGATATCAGGTTGGAACGCCGGTTTGAACTGGCATGGGAAAACTGGGGACGTCAGGATATGATCAGGTTTGGTACATTTTTAAATCCAATCCCCGTCTGGAGACCTAATGCACTTGCTGAATTTCGTAAGTTGTTTCCTATTCCACAAACAGCAATTGATGCAAATCCGTTGCTGCAACAGAATCCTGGATATTAGGAAGCTTAAAAAAGCTTAAATAGAGAAATTTATTTTCGCTTAGCTCTAAAAGATTATTATTTTTGAGGGTGTGCTGGTAAAATCGATGAGTATTTTAAACGATCGGTCAACACACCCTCTTCTTTTTTAACCTTTGAATGTCAACTTTACATTATCGTAATTAAAAACTAATTAAATTAACTCAGATGAAACAACTACTGATTTTCTGTTTATTGTTTGCTGTATCCGCCCTGGGTTCAGGACAGGAACAGCAAAGAACTACTCCTCCGGTGCAAAGGCCACAAGCTCAAACCCCGCGGGATACTACTGTGAGAATGATACCCTACCAGACCGAAATCTGGGATCCGGAAGTACCAATGATTACACCAGCTGCCAGAGTTGGAGATCCACCCTCGGATGCGATCATTTTATTTAACGGAACAGACATCAATAAAGAATGGGAAGAAATGTCGCGTGGTGGCGTAAAACCTGCTACCTGGATCATAAAAGATGGCGCTATGGAATCGGTTCAGGGTTCCGGAACCCTCAGAACAAAACGTCTTTTTGAAGATTTCCAGCTGCACGTAGAATGGAGAACGCCTTCCGTTATAACAGGTAAAAGTCAGGGCAGGGGTAACAGCGGTGTATATTTACAGGATCTGTATGAGGTTCAGATACTGGATAGTTACCATAATCGCTCATACCGGAATGGACAAGCCGGATCTTTATATAAGCAATACGCACCACTTGTTAACGCAAGCAGAAAGCCGGGCGAATGGCAAACATATGATATTATATATATTGCTCCGCGATTTGGTAAGGACAGCCTGACTTATTTCACCCCGCCCCGGGTAACGGTATTACATAATGGCATAATAATTCAAAACGATGTAGCATTGCGTGGCCCTACAACATATATTGGGATTCCTGAATATCTTGTCAGGAAACATGGTCCTGGAAGGATCCAGTTGCAGCAGCATGGTAATCCGGTTGGCTTCAGGAATATCTGGATAAGGGAGCTTTAATTATTTGTTCTTAATCGTTAGTCTATGATTAATAATTCCATATGATATTCACTTATAAATTATTACTTTTACATACAAACAAATCTATCTAAATCTTAAAATAGTTTACAATGAAAGAGAATTCTAAGAACATTACACGCCGTGACTTTATTGGAAGAACTGGCGTTGTTGCAGCCGGACTGACAATAGTTCCGAGCTCAGTAATAAGCGGGTTAGGGCACAGAGCTCCCGGCGACAAGCTGAATATTGCCGTCGTTGGTATCGGAGGAATGGGTAATTCAAACCTCAGGGCAGTTGCCCCTACAGAGAATATAGTAGCTCTCTGTGATGTTGACTGGGGATACTCTAAAAAAGTATTTGAAGCCAATCCAAATGCCAAAGCTTACTGGGATTGGCGTAAGATGTATGATGAGATGGGAAAATCCATCGATGCTGTAATAGTTGCCACAGCAGACCATTCTCATGCTATTGTTGCAGCAACGGCTATGACATTAGGTAAACATGTATATGTTCAGAAACCCTTGACACATACAGTTTATGAATCAAGGTTGCTGACCAAACTTGCTGCTAAACAAAGAGTTGCCACACAGATGGGTAATCAGGGTTCTTCAGATGAAGGTGTTAACCTGACTATTGAATGGCTTAATAATGGTGAAATTGGTGAAGTAAGAAAAGTAGAAGCTTTCACCGACCGTCCGATATGGCCGCAAGGACTTAACGTCCCCAAAGGTGAATGGGTTCCTGATACTCTTAACTGGGATCTTTTTATTGGCTCTGCCAAAATGCGTCCATATAACAGCATCTATACTCCCTGGAACTGGAGAGGCTGGTGGGATTTCGGAACCGGAGCTCTTGGCGATATGGCCTGCCATATCCTGCATCCTGTTTTCAAAGGTCTGAAACTTCAATATCCTATTAAAGCACAGGGCAGTTCAACATTACTTTTGACAGATTGTGCTCCAAATGCTCAAATGGTTAATCTGGTCTATCCTGAAAGGGTTACCCCGAAAAATGCAAAGATGAAACTTCCACAGGTTGAAGTAATCTGGTATGACGGCGGATTGCAGCCAGCAAAACCTACAGGATGGCCGGCTGGTAAAAACATGAACGATAGTGGTGGCGGTGTCATTTTCCACGGAACAAAAGACAAACTGATTTGCGGATGTTATGGGGTTCGTCCATGGTTATTATCAGGCCGCGTTCCTGTTGTTCCAAAAACTGAAAGAAGAGTTGAAAATGCCATGAAAGGCGGACATGAAATGGACTGGGTACGCGCATGCAAGGAAAGTCCTGACAGCAGGGTTCAGACCAAATCCAATTTTGCCGAAGCAGGCCCGTTCAACGAAATGGTTGTAATGGGTGTTCTTGCCGTCAGACTCCAGGGCTTGAATAAAGAACTCGAATGGAATGGTGAAAAAATGGAATTCACCAACATTGGTGCAGAGGATAAAGTAAGACTCACCATATCAGATAATTTCACAATCATTGATGGTGATCCTAAATTCGACAGGCCGAACATTAGTATTAGTGCCAGAGAGTTTGCTTCAGAAATGGTTAAACATACCTACCGCAAAGGCTTTACTTTACCTGAAATGCCTGCATAATAAATAAACAGATATTTTTTATTATAGAGACGGAATCCGTTCCGTCTCTATATTTTAAACAACTAATTATGTAAATATTATGAAGCGAATTAATATATTTTTGTCTTGTTTGGTTATCCTCGGCCTTGCAGCATCTTGCGGATCAAAAGGCAAGAAAGCTGAGAAAGAACCCGCTGCTACGGAGCAGGCAGCAGCCCCGGCAGATAACTGGACGGTACTTTTTGACGGTACTTCAACTGCGGGATGGCGGAGTTATGAAAAACCTTCATTTCCCCCTCTGGGCTGGGAGGTGGTTGATGGTACACTGCACTGTATCGCTTCCGGTAACGGCGAAGCGGGCGGACCCGGTGGGGACCTCATTTACGACAAGAAGTTCGGTAACTTCGAACTCTCTTTTGAATGGAAGATAGGCCAGGGCGGCAACAGCGGTGTCTTAATATTGGCTCAGGAGATTCCAAATGAACCCATCTGGAAGTCCGGCCTTGAATTTCAGATCCTGGATAACGAAAAACATGTTGATGCAAAATTGGGCGTAAACGGGAACCGCATGGCTGCTTCCTTATATGACCTGATCCCGGCAGTCCCTCAGAATACAAAGCCGGCAGGAGAATGGAACCAGGCCGGAATACTTAGCTACCAGGGTACTGTTGTGTTCAAACAGAACGGAGCAAATGTTGTTGAGTTCCACCTCTGGACTGAAGACTGGAAGAAAATGGTTGAAGCTTCAAAATTCAAGGAGTTTCCGGCATTTCTAAATCCTGCACATGAAGGTTTCATAGGCCTGCAGGATCATGGCAGTGACGTTTGGTTCAGGAATATCAAAATCAAGGAAATGTAATAAATTGGGCGTCGCGTAGATAGAGGCAGGTCGCGACCTGCCCCTATCTCTACGCTACGCCTACATATTATAACACAGTTCCTTTCAACCCGATCTCCTCTGCAACCTCCCGCATCCCCAGAATGCAATCGGTAATCAGCTCATCAAGGGTGACACCAAGCATTTCTGCTCCCTTCTCTATCACATCCCTGTTGACTCCGGCAGCAAACCTCCTGTCGTTCCATTTCTTTTTAACTGACCTTCCTTCCATATCGAGGACACTCTTTGATGGCCGTACAAGTGCGCTCGTGGCGACCAGACCGGTAAGCTCGTCAACTGCATAAATCGTTTTCTCAAGCCGCGTGACTGGTTCTACATCAGAGGCAAGTCCCCACCCGTGGCTTAATACAGCCCTTATATATTCTTCCGGCCACAGGTTTTCTCTCAATATTTTTTCTGTCATTTTGCAGTGCTGCTCCGGATACATTTCATAATCCAGATCATGAATCAACCCTATTATTCCCCATTTTTCAACATCTTCGCCTGCTTTTTTTGCCATATACCTCATAACACCTTCAACTGCCAGAGCATGCCTGATGAGACTTTCAGTTTTATTATACTCTTTAAGCAGAGCAAATGCTGTTTCACGCGTGGGGGTAACCTGATCCATATAATAATATTTTTTTTATTCCCTGGTGTCTTCTGCGGAAGAGAGAAAGCCTCTCTATTGTCTGACTTTAACGAGCGGGAAAGCCTTCGAAAAGTTTGTGCCTCTGATATTCAGGATATAGAGTGCAGGACTTAACTGTTGTGTGTCAAGTAATATTGTATTCCCTCCCTCTGTGATTTCCTTTTCAATGCTTAACCGCTGTCTGCCTGAAACATCTGTAAGTGTTAAGCGGATTTTATTATCTGATTTTGAATTTAGTAAAACAGTTATTTCAGTGGTAAAGGGATTTGGGAAGATTCTGGCTGACTCCTCAATTTCAGAATTCAACACACTTACAAATAATGTATCATTATTTATGTAATCGTCCATATTATCATATCCATAAACGGTAATATCATAGATTCCGTTAAGGTCAAGGTCGGCACGTCTGTCGAAAGTAACAGTCACTGAATCGCCATAAGGTACAAGGCGGGTTTTGAAATTTTGCACCACGGGGAATCTGTTGTTCACAAGAAAAGCAAGATTGAATTCATTTATAGTATCAGCTCCGGTATTCAGTACTTTAACAGTAACAGGCTCCTGGCCAAAAGCTTCCTTCTGTACAGGCGAAACAATCCTGGCCAGTTCCAGATCCCTTTGGATATATTTGACCGGTACTGAAACCGAAAAGTCGATAAGGTCGATCATAGCATTGTCGGCACCCTGCGAAACAGAATTGTCCTTCTTATAAATCCATTCCATTTTATTATAACCCGCGGGTATTGCCACGGCCTTCTTCTGCCATAATGTCTCTCCTGATATGCGCATTATTTCAGTGTCATTTAATTTAAACTGGAAATAATCATAGTTTGGTTCTGAGGAGACCCTGTAAAAGAATTTCAATGAGTCATCTCCGGTGTAGTATGTTCTCATCATTAAAGCTGAATTCCCGTTATGACCGATTGCGCCTGATCTGGCAGCAAGGTTTCCGTCGGCTGAGGCTGATTCAATGATCGTCCAGGGTTTTGCACTCGGGTTGATCCATGGGAAAACCCTGAATGAGGCGGTTTCAAAGCTCTCCCTGACCTTTCCGACCCTGAAGCCAAAATTCCTGTTTACAATAAACGGACTGCAATCAAGGGTAGTTGACAACGAAATAAAATCGCCGTATAGCGCTGATTCAGATAATTTTACTAAAATAGGAAGATTTGTGATCTCCCCAAACTGAAGAACACCCGACTTAACGTTCGGATCAAGCACTTCAAGATCATTCTCCAGACTTTCAGCAACCAGTTGTCCCGAAGTGTTACTGCTCCCCAGATTCCTTATCTGGAATATCAGGCTGAATGTCTCACCGGGATCTGCAACATAATTGCCATTCCCGGTTGCCGAATCATCAATAATGCAATTTATTATCTCGAGATCAGGAGCATGAACTACAATATCCAGCTTATACTTCTTTTCAATCCTGCTGTCTTTTAAGGTAAGGTTAACCGTAACAATGCCAAGATCAGGTACATTGTCGTCAATAGTTAGCTCCAGCAGATCTTCAAGGATTGTTTCTGATCTGGCTGCCAGTGTGCCGATCAGGGCGGCGTTCGTATTGATAGTCACCCATGGCGAGGTGGATGAGATAGTGGCTGTAAGGTTTGTTGCTTCTGTAAGACCAAGATTGCTGATCCTGAGCTTCAGAAACAGGGTTTCGCCAAAATCAGCTTTTTTATTATTGTTCCCGGAGATATCATTTATTCCAGTCTCGGAAAGATTTAAAAATTCCTCGTTTATGTTCGAGAAGTAGATTGTCTTGATAAGAGGGATTCTGTTCTGACCGGTTACTACTACCAGGCATGAGTCGCCGGCATCGAAAGGCAGATCGAGTACTGCTGATCCTGAAGGACTTGCATAAGAGGCATCCCACAGGGAGTTGAAATCCGAAACAGCAATATAGGCAAAAGGATCAATGGTAACAGACAAGGACCTGATACCGTTGGGAAGGGTGTCGGGCAATGAAATGCTGAAAGGGATTGGATTTCCCATTATCGGGAGGGTGCTCGGGTCACCCAGAAGGGCGTAGGTCTCCCAGTAATATTTTTTTCTCAGCGACGGGCTTGCGCTTACAGACAGGTTGCCCGCGTAGTTTACCTGACCCATTGAAATAAACCAGTCGGAAGGAGATTCACCATGTGTATGAAAGAGTCTGTCATACGCACCCAGACCTGTCTGATCATATTTAGGATCAGAATTGGGTGTCCCTGTGCCAACAGCCCAGTAAAAGTCCTCATCCCAGAACGAATCATTTGTACAACCTATATAACCTATTGCACCTTTGTCGGCTGACATCAGCATTTTATTTCCGAATGACGCGGTATCATCAAATTGTGCTGTCCGGCATGCATTACTAATCACAAATGGATACATGCTCTTGTTTGTAAGGTTCAGGACATCAGGCGATTTTATTTCAAGATGCAGCCATCCGGCGGAGGAACCGTGTCCAGTATAATTGACAAATGAGAGACCACCTGAGATAAGGCTCATGACGGAGTCCTTTCTGGTAGATCCTTCAGGATAATAAAAGTGAGACTCAGTTATCCGGTTTGCTGAAGTAAGGTAATTGGTAACTGCATATTTCAGCTGACCGTTCATATAGTTTGCATAAGACGCATCCTTCCCGGCAACAGCCAGCGCACGGGAATAAAATTTATTTGTATCGGCGAACTCGAACTTTTCATACTGTATTATCTTGCTTACAAACGACTTCACCGAAGTAGTATCAGTTGCGGGCACCCTTCCTATAAACATATCAGGTACAAAATCCCCTCCGCCGTCCATTTCACCGTAATACATATCAGTCAGATAACCTGATCCATATGTTGGGATCTTCTTTGAATCGCCGATAATTAAAAGGTATTCAGGAGGATGTCCGGTTGCGGCGGATGCTGAATAGATGTCTGAAATTGTCTCCCTGATTTCAGTGTAATTATCTCCTGCCAGTCCCGCGCCCTTGTACAGAACGCTTAGTTTATACCCTTTTTGTCTTTTCCATTTGAAATAGGGTTCGAGATAATTCCTGTAAGTGGTGTCGGTGAGGATAATCATTTCAACAGGCTGATCGGAATAACCTGTAATTACATCGTCGGGATTGTAATTGAGCACCCCTTTCCCGAGTGATTCATTAAACAGAAGTGATTCGGACGATAAGGATTTGGAGGGTGTTACTACAATATTGTAAAATCTTACTTCTATCTTCATTGAAGTGATAACTTCAAGGTTATTAGAACCGGGATTATATCTGACAGGAGAAATTATAAGATTTGACAATTGTTTGCCACGCACCTTGCCCATATATTCGATCCTTACAGTGTCCGACTTTATCAATCCCCTGGTAGCATAGATTTTCCTGTCCATAGTAAACTCGGGCCTCCGGGTCTGATCCTGTTTAGGTTCTCCGTATTGCGAAGGGAACAGGAGCCCTCTGAGATCATTTCTGGACGGGACTATTTTTGAGGAGACAATATCTGAGATCCTGATAGTGTAACTGCTTCCTTCCGGAACTGCTATCAAACGGCTTAAAACAGGAATTTCAGGTTTACCGGGGTCGACAGAATGAGTATGGCCCGGTATCGAGAGCCTGTAAAATGATCCGTTCTCGTTTGTTAAACCTTCTATATCGAGTTCAGGTAATGAATAATATATTGTGATAGATTGATCATCTGAAGCAACTTCGGTTTTCTGCATACCACTATCGAACCGGTATTTATGACTTTTCCCCGCCTGCCCTGACAACTGAATTGATAATATCAGGAAAACAAATGATATTTTAGCTAGTTTGCTGTTCCCTAAATGCATCAATGTTAATTAATTAACACTGTAACCTAAATTCTGCCGGAAAGGTATTCAAAATTTCAATACATGATATTTCTTTTAACGGAAAATTGCCAACAGTTTTAAGGAAGATATTAATACTATAAATCTGTACCGTTACCGGTTGCTGGTTGCTGGTTAGATTATGTTTAACCTACCCTTACGCTGTAGCGAAGGACGGCATCCAGAACGTTGAGTTACCATAATTAACCTTGTACCTATACTTATTAACAATTCTCCGGGAGTTTTGATTTATCGAAATAAAACAATTTTTTGTATATTGTGAAACCCGGAAAAGTGTGCCGGATCGGATTTAATCTACTGGAAATGAAGAAAATATGTTTACCCTTAATATTTATTGTTATGCTGGTACCGGTTTTTTCACAATCAATGCCTTCATCTGATCTGGTCAGTACCTCTGCAGGTGAAGTTGAAATGGTTTTTATAGGGCACGGGTCCCTGATGTTCAGGATAAGTGATTTTGTGATTCATATCGATCCTGTTAAAAGTTCAGGTAAATATGATAATCTTCCGAAAGCCGATCTGATCCTGGTTACACATGAGCATTATGATCATCTTGATACAGAGCTTATTAATGAACTGCGTAAGAAGGAGACAATTATGCTCTGCAATGCAAACTCGGCTTCAAAAATTCCATGGGCACAGACAGTTAAACCGGGTGACATAAAAACTATAAATAACATAACTGTCGAAACTGTAACTGCCTACAACATCGTCAATGAGGGGTCAAAAGGCACTCCCTTCCACCCGAAGGGAGTTGGGAACGGATATATAATTACTATTGGTGACAGGAAATTTTATATCGCCGGAGATTCGGAGAACACTCCCGAGATGAAGGCGCTAAAAGGCATAGATATTGCTTTTCTGCCTATGAACCTTCCATATACTATGAGCCCGTCAATGGTCGCAGATGCCGCCATGACATTTAAACCGAAGATCTTGTACCCATATCATTTTGGAGATACAAACACAGGTGAAATAGTAAGATTGTTAAAAGGAACAGATATTGAAGTAAGGATAAGAAAATTAAACTAAAACGTAATTTTATGACAAGTTTAAGCAGAAGAGGATTTATCAGAACCGGGATCACGGGAGCTGCGGGCATCGCTTTGGCGCCGGGTGTTATTAAAGCAGCCTCTCCGGCTCAGCAGAATAATATCATTTTCAGAACGCTGGGAAAAACAGGGATGAAGGTCCCTGTAGTTAGTTTTGGCGTAATGAGATCAGATAATTCAGGTTTATGCAAGGCAGCTTATGAACAGGGAATTAAGCTTTTTGATACAGCAAACGGATATCAGAATGGCAATAATGAAACTATGCTCGGCAATCTCCTCAGGGAGTATCCGAGGAATTCCTTCTATCTTGCCACGAAAGTAAAAGCCGCAGGAATGGACAGGGAAGGGAAACCTTCATCCGAAACCACCGCCGAAGATTTTTTGTCGAAATTCAATACAAGTCTTTCCCGCCTGAAAATGGACTACGTTGATATCCTGTATATTCATGACATAAGTAATCCTGAGTACCTTGAATACAAACCTATAGTAAATGCCGTAAAACAGCTTAAAAAAGACGGCAAAATTAAGTTCATGGGATTCTCGACCCACAGGAATGAACCTGCTGTGATTGATGCAGCCGCCTCGATGGAAGAGTGGGATGTCATCCTGACCTCATATAATTTTCAGCAGGCATACCGCAAGGAGCTTGATGCCGCCGTCAAAAAGGCTGCAGCCGCCGGAATAGGTATTGTTGCTATGAAAACACTCGCTGGCGGAGGATTCCTCGACAAAGAGAAGACAAAGCCGGTTAATACCACGGCAGCCATCAAATGGGTTCTTTCAAATCCTGATATTCATACCACAATCCCTGGTATGACAGCATTTGATCAGCTTGACCTGAATGTAAAGATACTCACTGATATAACACTGTCCGACCAGGAGAGAAAAGACATTTTGATTGCCTCCACACAGCCCGGCTTGTTTTGTTCCGGTTGTCAGGAGTGTATTCCGGTATGTCCGGGTAAACTTCCGGTTCCTGATCTGATGAGAGCCTACATGTATGCTTATGGCTATTCAAATCCATCACAGGCTTATTCCTTGCTTGCAGAGCTTCAAACAGGCGATAACCCGTGCAGTACCTGCACAGGTGATTGCAAAGTGAAATGCAGCAGGAACTTCAATGTAAAGGAGAAAATAACTGATGTTTCAAGGCTTGTAAACGTGCCTGCAGATTTTCTGACCTGATTTTTTCATCCGTAAATTAAGCTTTAACATGAAGAACAAGACCCTGTTATTCTTATTACTATTTCTTATTTCAGCTGCAATCCAGGCACAGGATCTTGCATATCCTGCCCTGAAGGGATTTAAGATCAGGACTGATTATCCTGTATATGCGCCTGAAAATCTCTGGGATTTTATAAACGGGGCGGCTGATACTTACCTTTCTTATAATTTTGTTGATCTGCATGTAGCTGAATACAAAAAAGGAAAAAACGTTATCAAACTGGAGATCTACAGGCATGCTGATCATACCATGGCATTCGGAATCTACAGTTCTGAACGCTCCCCGTCGTTCAACTTCATTGACCTTGGTGGACAGGGCTATTCTGCTGATGGTTCCATTAATTTCTTTAAAGGAAATTATTATGTCAAGATCAAAACATACTCAAAGAAGGCAAAAACGCTGCTGGCAGAGCAAACCCTTGCTTCCAGGGTTGCAGCAATGCTGGAAGGTGAGAGCACAATGCCTGCCATGCTGTCAGCTTTCCCGGCTGAAGGCAGGAAGCTGAATGAAGAAACATTTGTAAATGAAAGCGTCCTTGGGCATGGTTTTTTAAGTAAGGCATTCAAGGCGACCTATGAGGTTGGTCCCGATAACTTTTCGATATACGTAATTCAGAACAGCTCACCCGAAACAATCAGGAAAACGATTTCAACGTATGTTGCTTCCACAGGCATTGATCCGGTCGAAACAGACGAAGGGAAATTTGTGCTTTCGGATGGTTACAATGGAACAATATTCCTGGCAGGCAGTGATGATACAATCGTGATTATTTATGGCCTGGCAAAGGATCAGGCTGATATAGCTGACAAATACACATCTGAAATTCTGAAGTAGACGCTCTAGAGCTGTCTCTAATAAAGGTATCTGTGGCATTCCGAACAGTTTGCTTCCTTCCAGGCAGTGCCAATATCAATAGGATGGATGAATTCGAGCGAATCCCTCACATTGGTAATCTGCATTGATTGTGGCTTTCCCTGGCCGATAATCGTATGACAAAGGTTGCAGTCGCGTGTAATTGTGCGGCCGTTATCCGTTTTAAATGCATCATTATGACATCTGAAGCACCCTTCTGTTTCCAGGTGTCCGATATGTTCCGGATATGCATCATATGTCACTTTCATCGAAGGGAAAGTATTCTGTGAATATGCGTTCTGGATTGAAGCAACCGAACTGTTTATTGAAGCAGAGTTATTCTGCATAAATTCTCCGTACCCCGACCGGTAGAAATTCATAATGCTGTCATGAATTACAATAAGGGCGCTGTCCTTGTTTGTGAACGTCTGCTTCAGAATATCCATTGTAACCTTCTTAATAAAAGGTATCTCTCTTGAAACTTCTCCGGTAAGCAGTGCTTTATCGATATAAACCGGAGGCGAATTAAAGTTGTGCGTCGGTCTGTTATGACAATCGATACAATCCATTGAGCGGGCCGGCTGAACAGCGATAACGCTGTCACTCACAGGATTATCAGGATTTCTGTAAACATATGTTTCACCTGTTACTTTGTTTGTGTATTTAACATATGTAATATTTTCCCGCTGGTCATTGTCTGAGATATATTCGATATTGATCGACGGATTGATATGCCAGTGTATTCCTTCACTGAAGCCAAGGCCACTGTATTCCGGGCCTGTTTTCATCTGAAGCATCACATCCCATTCAGAATTGAGTGAATCCGTCAGAAAGTATTTATTTGTCTGAAGGGAGCGGGCATAAAACTTCTCGGGCCAGTGGCATCGTTCACATGTTTCCCTTGCCGGACGCAGATCATGAAGTGGTGTGCCGATGGGGGAGTGATATGTTTTGGTCAGTACAGCATACACCTGGTGCAGACCTGATAATTTTGATTTGACATACCAGGATGCACCTGAACCCACATGGCAATCAACGCAGGTCACATTCGCATGAGGGGAATTCTGATAAGCTGTATATTCAGGCTCCATCACGGTGTGGCATAATGTTCCACAGAATGGAACGGATTCGGTTAAATGAAATGCTTCGAAACTTCCGTAGGTTGTAAGGAAGAGAAACACTATTGTTCCGATTGTAAAAATAACGAACCCAATCTTTTGCCTGGGATTATTGAGATCTATTACAGGCAGGGGCGCCGCTTCGGGAGAGATTCTTTTCCTAAGGCGTCGTCTCCTGATTGACATCCCGACAGGGATCATAATCAGGCCTAACAACAAAAACCCGGGCAGAATGATATAAATGAAGAGACCAAGATAGGTGCTTGCTTTTTCAAAAACCGTAGAAATAATAAACAACAGAATAATCAGGATGAAATTAATGACAGCTATTATTGAACCGATTATTGTTAACCAGTTTTTTGATGAGGGCGGAAGTTTCATAGTTCTCGGTTTTTGGTTAGATATCAATGACTTCTGAAATAAGAAGCTTTAGTTGGCTGTACGAATTGACAATTTTCAGATCGCTATGGTCATCTATCACATTCTGTGGTGGTTTGTAGAGTATACCAAGCTCAGCCTGCCTGAGCATTGAAATGTCATTATAGGAATCTCCTATGGCAATAACCTTATATTTCAGATCCTGCATTGATACTACTACCTCTTTCTTGGCATTGGACTGTCGGAGATTGAAGTCAGTTATGTTACCATCCCTGTCAATTGTAAGATGATGGCAAAAGAGAACAGGCCATCCCATTTTTTCAAGCAGAGGATCTGCAAATTCACGGAAAGTATCGGAAACCACTATCAGCTGCGAGCGGCCGTGGAGCCAGTTTATGAAATCCAGCGCTCCCGGCATAAGTTCAAGCAGGGAAATTACTTTTTGAATATCCTTTATAGTGATCCCGTGTTGCTTTAGTATTTCAAGCCGCCTGGTCATCAGTGCGTTATAGTCGCTTATATCGCGCGTGGTCAGTTTTAATTCATCAATCCCGGTCCACCTGGCAACATTGATCCATACTTCCGGAACAAGCACGCCTTCAAGGTCACAACAAACAATGTACATGTTTTTTAATTTGTTTTAAATTAATAATTTTTAGTAAGGAAATTCTTAAAAGCGTCATAATTATTTCCTAAAGATATATATTCTTCATTTTTGCTTTCAATATTCTGGAGTGAAACAGGTATCGGTGGTAAAAAATCAAGCTCTCTTAGGATTTCTTCTCCGAATTTAGCCGGATGGGCAGTTTCAAGCGATACACTCAGGAGCTTTTCTTTAGCTCTGCGGTTCTGACTTCCAAGATATGAGACCAGTCCTTTCCAGGCTACCGCCCCATGTGGTTCAAGAAGGATTTTAAACTTCAACCATATCTCTTTGATCGTTTCCCTGGTTTCGGTGTCTGAAACGCTTATCGAAAAGAAGTCGTTCCTCATTGCAGTCATGTCAGGTTGTTTGATCATGTTTCCCTTTTCATCCATCTGCCCCCTGTAGAGGGCAATAATTCTTGCAAGATTACTTGGATGACCGACGTTCATAGCGCTTGAAATGCAGTTCCTTGACGGGATTATTGGTCTGTAGTCTCCGGTTTTCAGAAACTCCGGAACTTCATTATTCTCATTGGTTGATATCACGAAAGAACTGACTGGCAGGCCCATTTCCCTCGCGATAAGCCCTCCTGCCAGGTTACCGAAATTACCACTGGGAACGCTGAAAACAACAGGATCACTTTTTTTGGAAGATAACCTTGACCACGCCCAGAAATAATAGACTGATTGCGGAAGAAGCCTGCCGACGTTAATAGAATTTGCCGATGAGAGCTTCAGTCCGGACAGCTCCGGATCCATAAATGCCTTCTTCACAAGATTCTGGCAATCATCAAATTTTCCGTCAATTTCAATTACCCGGATGTTCTTGTCAAGGGTGGTCATCTGTTTTCTCTGTATTCCGGTAACTTCACCCACCGGAAATAGGATGATGACATTTATATTTTCGAGTCCGTAGAATGCATTTGCGACTGCGCTTCCCGTATCGCCGGATGTTGCAGTTAAAATGGTAATATGCTGATTGTCAATATTAAGAAAGTACTGCATCATCCTGCCCATAAACAAGGCTGCAAAATCCTTGAAGGAGGCTGTCGGACCCTGATCGAGGCGCATTATGTAATTTCGTCCATATACCCTTTCAATAGGGACGTTAAATCTGTAAATTTCACTGCAGATCTTTCCCACTTCATCCTTCTCAACCTCATCTCCGATAAGAACGCTCAGAATTTCTGTTGCAAGGTTCGGATAATCCAGTAAAGGATAGGCTTCCAGATCAGCGAATGATAACCTTGGTATCTTAAGGGGAAAATAGAGCCCGCCATCAGGTGCGAGCCCTTTAAGGAGAGCCTCTCTGAATGTCACCGATGGTGAATTCAGGTTCGTTGAATAATATAAATTTCTCAGACTCAAGATCAGACTTATTTTTATACGTTAACTACTCTCATGATATCGGCAAAAACACCTGCAGCTGTCACATCAGCTCCTGCCCCGTACCCTTTGATGACCATGGGAAGCTCCCTGTACCTCTCGGTAGTTAAAAGCACGATGTTGTTGCTTCCCTCCAGATCGAAGGTTGGGTGTTGCGATCCGACAGTAATCAGCTCTACGCTTGCCTTTCCGTTATCCATTATTGCATAGTATCTCCATTTTTTGTTTTGCTTCAGTAATTGCTTCCTCTTTTCTTCGAATCCGGCATCATATTCTTTAACCTTTTCATAGAAATCTTCAAGGCTCCCCTCAAAACATTCTTCAGGAAGGAACTTTTTGACGACAACATCTTCATTATCAACTTTGTATCCTGCTTCACGTGACAATATCATTATCTTTCTGACTACGTCGGTTCCGCTAAGGTCGATACGGGGGTCAGGTTCGGAAATGCCTTTTTCCTTTGCCAGCTTAATAGCCGAACTTAGTGATACTTCCGGGCTGAGGGTATTGAAAATAAAGTTCAACGTCCCTGAAAGCACAGCTTCAATTTTAAGGACCTTATCACCACTTACAACAAGATCATTTATGGTTTTGATTATAGGCAATCCTGCTCCTACAGTGGTCTCGTACATAAATCGCACACCCCTCTCACTTGCAAGTGATTTAAGGTGCTGATAATTTTCATATTCCGATGAACAGGCAAGCTTGCTGGCCGTTACAACCGAAACGTATTTCTCCAGTAACTCGCCATAAATTGCAGCAACCCTTGGATTTGCAGTGCAATCGACGAATACGGAATTCCTGAGGTTGAGCTTCGTTATTTTTCCGGCGAACAGATCTATGTCGCCTTTTTCCCCGGTTGAATTCAGTAGTTCCTTAGACTCAAAGAGTGGAACTGGTTTGTTCTCCAGAATCATCTTCCTGGAATTTATAATTCCCAGGAGATTGATTTTGAGGTTATATTCTTTCAAAAGAAGATCGTGTTGCTTTTGAAGCTGCTTAAGCAGACTTGAACCAACAAACCCGGTACCGGCAATAAAAAGATGTAACTCTTTATATCTCGACAGGAAGAAACCGTCATGGATCACGTTCAACGCCTTCTTCAGGTTCTCGTTCTTAATGACGACGGAGATATTGAGTTCGGAGGAACCCTGGGCAGTTGCGATTACATTGATCCCGTTCCTGCCGAGTGAACTGAAAAGGGTAGCCGAAATGCCGGGAGTGTTTTTCATCTTTTCCCCGACGATGGCAATAATTGAAAGGTCCTTCTCAACAAGAATTTTCAATTCCTTCCTGTATATTATCTCTTTTTCAAACTCCTGGTTTATTGCCTCCGTTGCTTTTTTTGTCTCGGCCGGTATAATAGCAAAAGTAATCGAGTACTCCGACGATGCCTGGGTGATCAAAACAATATTGATACTGCGCTTTGCGAGCGATCCGAACAACCTCATCGATGTCCCTGTGACGCCGACCATCGACGGCCCCTGGAGTGTTATAAGATCAATGTGATCGATTGAGGATATCCCCTTGATAGGACTTATGCTTCCGTTGGTTGATTTCTCACTTATAAGGGTACCTTTTAACTGCGGATTGAACGAATTTTTGATTTCTACAGGTATCTTTTGCCTGTAAACCGGCCGTAAAGTGGGAGTGTAGATTACTTTTGCGCCGAAATGCGACAGCTCAATTGCCTCAGAATAGGTGAGATTCTCAATCGCATAAGCCTTTTCCACCTTTTTTGGGTCCGCGGTCATAAAACCATCTGTGTCGGTCCATATTTCAAGCACTGTGGCGTTTATGGCTGCTGCTATTATTGCAGCCGTGTAGTCAGATCCTCCTCTTCCGAGGGTTGTGGTTTCATTTTCACTGGTGCTTGCTATAAACCCGGGAACCAGAATAAGCTTGTTCTTCCTGAGTATCCTTTTCCTTATCAATGAGTTTGTTGCATCAAAATCAACTATGGCACTTCCGTAGTTTTCATCTGTTTTAATTATCTCCCTGGCATCAATAAGCTGGGAACCTGTGAAATACCGTGCCAGTATTGCAGAGGAGAGTCTTTCTCCGGTGCTTAGAACCTTATCAAGGGAATAGCTGCTTAATTCCCGTAAAAGAAAGATTCCGTTGAGCGTCTCTTTCAGCTCGGAAAAAAGAGTGTCCGTTACGGACAGGATCCCTGGCACAGCATCGCCTGGGAACAAAGTACTGCAGATTTCTTCGTGCCGGGCGTTTATGTTATCCACGACCTGGTTATAAGCCGCATCGTGCACGGAAGCAAGTTCACTGCACTTTTTAAGCAAATCCGTGACATACTGGAACGCTGAAACCACTACGACACACGGCAATTGCTCACTATCGATTATAGCCTTAACATTTCTGATCCGTTCAGGAGTACCGATTGATGACCCTCCAAATTTCAGGACTTTCATACCCGGATATTTTTATCAAATTAAATTCTCAGGGTTTAAAAAATAAGGTACAAAAATAATAATAATAAGGCAATGAATCGAAAAAATTTAATTGTTCTAAATAATCCTGCCTGATGCTTTAATTATTTAAGAGAAAAATATGAATTACTTAATAAACCCCCAGGTAGATCTTACGGCGCAAATCTAGCGGGAACATTTCTTGCTTAGTTCCCGCAGAGATCGCGCAGATTTCCGCAGAGTTATTCCATACGTATCGGTCTTCCGTCTTCCATTCTCTTCTGCAGGTGCATCAGTCTTCGGTCTTCTGTCTTCCGTCTTCTGTCTTCCGTCTTCTGTGAATTTAATATGTCTTTTAATGGCGCTTATATAGATTATCCTGCGTTCTTATTTTATATAAACGTGCAGATTTCCTTCGTGCCCCTTTGTGAGGACCTTTGTGTACTTAGTGGTAAAAAAATAAATCCATTAACCACAAAGGATCACAAAGTTCAGCACTAAGGTACACAAAGGGCTTCTATAGAACTTTTCGATGTGTGTTACAAATTGTATTTTGAATTTAATATGTCTTTTAATACTGCTTTCTTTTGAATTTAATATGTCTTTTAATACGTATTATAAGACGTATATATTTTATCTGCAGCAAATTGCAAAGAGATCTAAATTATAATCACATCAGCTTGAAGCTGCTTTTTCAAGACGTTTCAAAATTGAGAATATGAATGCCGCGGACAAAAGGCAGCAAATAATGAACACAAGCCAAAGGGTGCTTAATGCAACTTTATCCCAGAGAAGCGAACCGATGAATAATAATTTATTACCAACCGCTGTCGCAAGCAGCCAGCCACCCTGCATGAGACCCTGAAAACGCGAGGGAGCAACCTTCGAAACAAAGGAGAGGCCCATCGGACTGAGGAACAATTCCGCAACTGTAAGGATAAGATAACTGCTCATAAGCCAGTATGGCGACACCCTGTCGCTCTCTGCAGCAGGCAATCCAGAAAGGGAGGCGGGAGACGGGGCACCAATTGAGGCTACTAAAATTATTATAAATCCCAGTGCAGCAATTATCATTCCTATGCCAATCTTTTTTGGGGTTGAAGGTTCAATTCCCTTTTTATTTAACCATGCAAAGCCTGCCATTACCGGAAATGTGAGTGCAACAATGAAGAGCGGATTAAACGACTGAAAGACTTCCGGAGCAATTGAATTCATTGGTTCGAATGCGTTGAGTCCCCTTCCCAGGAGTGTCGTAGGATCAAAGCCTGTCAGGTAAAACAAAGACAGAAGAAGGGAAAGTGTAAATAATATTCCTCCTGTTATTTTTGCTTTTGTTTTGAGGTTCTGATAAAGAAGTAAAACTATTCCTGCTATGGCTCCTATAACAGCCAGCATGGATGGAAGTGTGAAGAACAGGTTGGTGACGGGTCCTACCTGTTTTACAGTATAATCCCTTGCAAAAAGAGTGAGTGTCAGGCCATTCTGATGGAACGACATCCAGAAGAAGATTACTACGATAAATACCAGTACCAGGGCGGTAATACGGGCCTTCTCTTCCTTGCGCATTGACAGGATGATCCATGTTACAAAAGCGGGAAAAAGACCGAACGCGAATCCCGCTGCCCATCCTACCTCTTTAATAAAGTGTAAACCAAATGCGGTCACTCCCATTGCCACAATAGCAGCGATAAGAGGTACGGGCTTAAAATCAATCTTCTCAGTAGCAGTTGTTTTTACCTTTGTTTCCTTATTTGGAAGCAATTTGTTGAAAATGAGATATACCAGAAGTGAAATGACCATGGCGCCGGCAGCTATTCCGAATGCATAATTGTAACCTTTTGAAAAAACTTCCAGATAGTTGTGAGCGAAGGTGGATAGATCAGCAACCGGACCACTAAGATTCACTTTATCAGCAAGTTGTTGAAAAGTGGAAGTGTCTGTAAGCGTTCCGTTAATGAACTGATGGCACAACGAGGGGATGCTTGCGTCATGGGCAAATCCGTTTGTCTTCAGCCACCAGTTCCGCATACCGTTTGCCGCAAAAGGTGCAAAAAAGGCGCCTACATTTATTCCCATATAAAAGATCATAAAAGCGGTATCCCTTAATTTTGAATACTTTGGATCATCATACATCTGTCCTACCACAGCCTGCAGGTTACCTTTGAAAAGGCCATTCCCGAGGGCGATTGTCATTAACCCCATGACTGTGATAGAAAGTGTCATTCCGGGTATAGCCATAATGATGTAGCCTGCAAACATTATTATAATACCAGCCAATATGACCAGCTTGTATTTTTTTGTTGAGTCTGCCAGAATTCCACCAAGGAGAGCCAGGGCATAAATGCTGAAATAAAACCAGCTGTAGATACCTCCTGCCTTTTCAGCCGAAAGTCCGAATTTAGCCTGAAGAAATAGTACAAGAATGGCCATCATGGTATAGAAACCAAATCTTTCGCCCATATTGGAGAAAAATGCGACCAGTAGTCCCTTTGGATGATTCTTTAGCATCTTGTTTTGTATTAGTTGGTTAATAGATTGAGTTTGAAATTGAATGAGATCAAAATGGTTTTTTCAGGTTCTCCGGAATGAATTTTCTGTGTTCCGATCGTTAACAAATATATTAATCTTTTTTGCAAATGAATAAAAAGAGATAATATCGCTTCTGAAATAACCTGTCAGGGTTTGAAAGTAAGGGACATCCCTTACCGTGGGAGAACATGACAATTAGAATATTTAATTTTGATTGTGTACTTTTATGGAACGAAGAATAACGATAATTTTTAAATCAGCTTATGAAAATATTCCGGTCAGAACAGATTAAAGAGATTGACGGATATACCATTAAAAATGAACCAATTCCATCTGCTGATCTTATGGAAAGGGCTGCATCTCAATTGTTCAGGTGGTATATCAGGTCCTTCGACCGGTCAAGGAGGGTGATTGTCTTTACCGGTCCGGGGAATAACGGGGGTGATGGACTTGCACTGGCAAGGCATCTTTCGATGAACAGGTTCAACGTAGATGTCTTTAATGTAAAATTCACAGATAAAGTATCAGGTGACTGGATTGTCAATCGACAACGCCTTCAGAATGAAACACAGGCCCAGTTTAAAGACATTGAGAATGCCGGCCAGATGCCATTTATCGGAAATGAAGACGTCGTTATTGATGCATTGTTCGGCTCCGGACTCACGCGTCCGGCAGAAGGCCTGGCTGCTGATGTGATCAGGCATATTAACCAGACCGACTGCATCGTTATCTCTGTTGACATCCCCTCCGGACTATTTGGGGAGGACAACAGGGCGAATAATCCCGAAAACATAATAAGAGCTGATTTTACACTCAGCTTTCAGTTCCCGAAGCTGGCATTCATGTTCTCCGAAAACGCAAAATATGTGGGAGAATGGTGTGCTCTGCCCATCGGGTTGAGCAATAGCGCCATAAGAAATACTGAGACCCCATATTTGTATCTTGAGACGGGCAATATTCTGCCCCTGCTCAGGACAAGGAATAAGTTCGACCACAAAGGCAATTTCGGTCATGGCGTTCTTTTTGCAGGATCGTACGGGAAAATGGGAGCTGCCGTTCTCGGTGCAAAAGCAGCGTTGAAGACAGGCATAGGACTTGTAACTTGTCATATCCCCGGGTGCGGTAATACAATTGTTCAGACTGCTGTCCCCGAAGCTATGGTAAGAATAGATGGTGATGAAAAACTTATCTCTGACATTCAATCAGTTGATCAATATGAGGCTGCAGCTATAGGCCCCGGCATCGGAACTGATCCGGTTACCCAGAAAGCGTTCCATAAGCTTCTTCTTTTACGCGACAAACCGCTCGTGATTGATGCTGACGGGATAAATATTCTGGGTCAGAATAAGTTATGGTTATCTGCTTTACCCAACAATACAATTCTGACCCCCCATGTCAAAGAATTTGAACGGATTACTGAAAAAGCGGACAACAGTTACCTGAGACTTGAGAAACAGATCGAATTTGCGGTGAGGTATAACTCTATTGTTATTTTAAAAGGCGCATGCTCGTCAATTGCGACACCCGGCGGGAAGGTTTATTTCAATAGCACAGGAAATCCCGGTATGGCAACCGCTGGTAGCGGCGATGTGCTTACCGGTGTCATCCTTTCTCTTCTTGCACAAGGCTACAATCCTGAAAATGCTGCCCTTACAGGAGTATTCCTTCACGGGCTTGCAGGTGATATTGCAGCATCAAAATCGGGCTTTGAATCAACTATTGCATCTGACATAATTAATAACATTGGGAATGCGTTTCTTAAGATAAGGTCAAATGAATTACATAAATCAGATTAGACTATGAAAAACGGTATGAAACCACTTGTTTTTATTTTAATTCTTGCAGCGTCGGCTTCATGCGCTACAAACAATATGTCGGAATCAAAAAACTTAATAACCCCGCTTTCCGGAAAAACCACCATCGCGGATGGAAGCCTCGTTTACAGCCTCCCTCTTACTGTTCTGGATATAACCATTGAAACTGAACGGGTGATTGAAAAACCAGGTCCGTATGCCCGGTTTGCTGAAGCGCTGCTCGGACTTCAGGATGTCATACAGAATGAAAAGGAACACTGGACTATAAGGGGAGTCACAATCAAATCGCATGAAGAACCTGATCCTTCGGAGTTTTATGTAATCGAAGCAACTGCATTATTTCAGACAAATGTACTTTCACTCAAAAAGGCAGGCCTGATGCTTGATCTTAATCCTGAAATATTTAATATAGAGGACAGGAATCAGACAGGAGGCTCAGATCTCAATCATATGCGGATTTCGGACCTTGGATCTGACGAGTATTTTCAGACACGCAGCGATACTCTCTATAGGCTTGTAAGTGTGGATACTACATTTATTAAAATTCCATACCTGGTTGAAAAAAAGCAAAAACTGACTATCGGGGATCTTGCTGAAAAAGCAGCTGTCAGACTTATGGAAATGCGCGACGGCAAACATATGATTCTCACGGGAGAAACAAATGTCTTTCCTCAGGATGCTTCTTCAATTATCGAAATGAACCGTCTCGAGAAAGACTATTCTGAACTTTTTACAGGAAAGGTGTGGAAAGAAACAAGGAAGTTTTCATACCAGCTGATCCCAAAGAAAGCTGCCGACGGAGGGAGTGTTACGATCTGCGGATTCTCGGAATCTGCCGGACCTGTAGCAGCTTCGGATAAAACAGTAACACCACTTGTTGTAGAATTTATCCCTGAGGCGAAAACAAAAGGGCTGACCCTGGTAACCAGAAATCAGACCGACCCGTCAAAACAAAAATTCGATAAGCTTTACTACAGGATGCCTGATGTCGTTAATTTAAAGATCACCTATGGGAAAGAGATCTTTAAAACATCAAGGCAGATGATATATCAGTTTGGTGAAATAATCCAGCTCCCTTCAAACTATATAATTGGAAGATAAGTTCCACCCTCAGGGTACCATTTAACTCTTTTGCAGATATTACTGGATTTTACCTTTAAAGGTTTTCTGGTATTCTTCCCACGACTGGGTCGCGTATGCGTTATCAGCAAAGAACGTTAAAAGCATTTCCATTTCCTTCGGCTGCCTGAACCCGGGAACAGGCGAAGCCTGATATTTACTATCCTTCATGGTGAAAAATACAACTGTCGGATATGATAACTGTCCTTTCAGCAATGCAACCGCCAGCTGATGTGTTTTACCGTATTTTCCGTCGTTGGTGTAGGTCTGTCCAAGAAATGTGACGCTCTCTTTACCTTCAGCATCGAACTTAACCGGGTAAAATTTTGTGTTCAGGATATCGGATATAACTGAATTTGTAAATGTTTCCTGATCCATTTTTTTACACCATCCGCACCAGTCGGTATAGGTGTCGATGAAAATAGGTCTCGGCGACTCCTTAATTAATTTCTCGGCCTCCTGTATTGAGTACCATTTGACACCGGCCTCCTGAGAGTAAGAAGTGATCGAAGCCATGATAAAAAGCAGAAATATTATAGTCTTTTTCATTCGATGTATTTATTTAGTTGCTGCAAATTCCGTGCAAATTAAACTAAATTTATTCTTGGTTACTTAAGAACATGACATATAATAGTTATCAATAACATATTATCAACCGGATTCAATATATTTTTTTTGTCAGATATTACATTAAAATTATTTTTTACATTTACCGGCACAAAAACCTGATCAATATGGAAGCTACCCTGAAGACACTGCGTGAATCCACTGCTCTTCGATGGATCGTTCTTGTACTATTAAGCGCCCTGATGTTTGCCACTTACTGGTTTCAGGACTTTTTCTCAGGGCTTAAAGGGTTGATGGAGTCGGAGTTAGGATTCACAAGTGAGGAATTCGGGCGCCTCATCGGTCTGACAACCATTGCCAACATGTTCGGGATGATAATAGTTGGCGGAATAATTCTTGACAAGTGGGGGATAAGGATAGCAGGTCTGGTGTTTGGCGGACTTGCAGCCATCGGCGGCGGATTGACAGCTATGGCATCAGCCGGTGTTTTCGGTCAGGAACACGGGACAATGCTTACGATGATGATAATCGGAAGGATTATGTTCGGATCGGGCCTTGAAATAACGTGCGTCGTTGCAACAAGAACAATTGTAAAATGGTTCAAAGGTTATGAAATGGCGCTCGCAATGGCAATAAACATTGGCTTCGGGCGGCTTGGCTCAGCCCTTGGTATTGCAGTCTCGCCCGACATAGCCAACGGGCACGTTTCGCCTGCTGTGACTTTCGCAGCTACACTGATTGCCCTCGCACTGATACTTTTCATTATCTATACCTTTTTTGACAAGAAGCTCGACAGGCAAAGGGCGGGCCAGGCTACTGAAATCGCTGATGAGGAAGAATTCAAGTTTTCAGATCTTATAAAGCTGGCTACCAATCCTTCATTTATCTATATTGCACTGCTTTGCGTTTCATTCTATGCTGCTGTTTTTCCTTTTATACAGTATGCCCCCGACATGCTGGTCAATAAGTTCGGGTTCACCTATGATCTTCCTGATAACCCTGATAGCAATATCATACTTTTCGGAAGCAAAGCTATCGGAAATTCCAGTGTTTTCCTGGCATTATTTGCCTTCGGTTTAGCGTTCTCGCTTGTGCCTTCAAATATCAAAACCAGGGCAAACAAGAATATCTCTATGATGATAATATTTGCCGCTTTCCTGGTGTTTGTATATCTCCTGAAGGATACCTTCAGATTGTGGTTTTCAAACGGGCCCAAAACAGCATCCCTGATACCGCTCGGGACCATCTTGTTTACCCCCATTTTTGGCAATTATGTTGACAAAAAAGGGCGTGGTGCCTCCTTAATGATTCTGGGGTCGTTGCTCCTGATCTTTGCCCATTTAGCCCTTTCACTGTTCAATGTAAGAATACTTGCATATCTTGGCCTTGTGAGTCTGGGGATTGCTTTCTCGCTCGTCCCGGCAGCCATGTGGCCATCGGTTGCCAAGATAGTTCCCGAAAACCGGCTCGGGACAGCCTATGCTTCGATGTTTACGGTTCAGAATTGGGGGCTCGGGCTCTTTTTCTGGGGCATCGGAGCTGTTCTTGACCTGGCTAACAAACCCAACCTGACTGCAATCAGGGCAGGTGAAATGACTTATAACTATACTGTTCCGATATTTATACTTGTGTTCTGCGGTGTAATTTCTATTTTCCTTGCTTATAAACTAAAGAAAGCTGATAAGAAGCAGGGGTATGGTTTGGAATTGCCATCAGGTCAAAAGCCCTAAGGCACCTCTTTCTGACAGAAGGCTTCGAATAGCTTCGTATCGTTAATTGTTTGTGCATTACCGGACATAAGCGGTAGTTTTAAGTCCTTTTTTTAAACTAAATAGCATAACTATGACTTCAATGGAATTTGAGAAATCGAAGGTTTTTAGCTTTGCCGGATCAGTTGAATACGCTGACGGTGCAATAGTAAGTAAAACGGTGTTGAAAAAGGAATCGGGGAATATTTCTCTTTTTGCCTTTGCAAAAGGTGAATCTCTGAGTGAACATACTGCACCTTTTGACGCTATGATTCAGGTGGTTGATGGTAAAGCGGAAGTTATAATAGGAGGGAAGTCCTGTTTTGTGAAAGCCGGCCAGACTATTATTATGCCCGCTAACATACCACACGCGGTAATAGCTGTTGAAAAATTCAAGATGGTACTTACTATGATTAAAAGTGTTTAACGTTTTTTATGCCATCTTGATCATAATTGCCCTGATGGTATCTGTTACATCTTCCTCTTCATCAACGCATCTTTCAAGAATCTCCAGTATTTTATTATTTTTAAGGAGTTCGGCAGGATCTTTTTCCTTCTCAAAAAGTTCTCCTACAGCAACGTAATAATACTCATCGGTTTTGTGCTCAATCTCTTTCACTTTATCGCATGCCCGTGTTATTTCATCTTTATTTGCTGCCACATCATTCAGTGAATGAACGCAGATCTCTATCTCAAGAGCTGCTTCATGAATCATCTCCGCCATTTCCTGATATACCGGCATGAGGTTTTTAGGCTTATAGAGACAAATCCTCCGGCTGACTCCGTCGATTGAATCCACCACATCATCAATATGTGCTGTCAGTTCGTGGATATCTTCCCTGTCGAAGGGAGTAATGAACGATTTATTGAGAAGCTGAAATGTCTTATCGGTTATCTCATCACCATCGTGTTCCACTGCCTTGATTTCGCGATGCAGCCTTTCATGAACATCCTGATCAGTGCTTGCCATCTGCTGCCTCAGTAATTCTGTGGCCTTTACCAGGTTTTTTGCATCCTCTTCAAAAAGAGGATAAAATGAATGATCCTTGGGAACAAAAAACTTAAGAAATTTATCTATATTCATATTTCGTGATTTTAAAAATTAAGATGCTGAACGTTATATAAAGGGAAATCAATTTAAAAAATAATACATTATTGCCTCCTATTATTCCCGAAATGGGGATTGTAAGTATCCATGCCCAGAAGATCTTTCTTGTGACTCCCCATTTGACAGCTGACAGGCCTTTTCTGGCGCCTACTCCCATTATTGCACCGGTAATCGTATGTGTTGTACTTACGGGTATTCCGAAATGTGTAGCACCGAATAAAGTTAGTGTTCCGGCAGTTTCAGCGCAGAACCCTTCAAACGGTTTTAGTTTGGTGATTTTCTGTCCCATTGTCTTAACAATCCTCCATCCTCCGAATAGTGTTCCCATGGCTATCGCCGCCTGGCATGACAGAATAATCCATAAAGCCGGGCGTTCATCTAAAGGTGACGCCAGACCATTGACTATCAGAGCAGCCCAAATTATTCCCATCGATTTTTGGGCATCGTTACCTCCATGTCCTAAACTGAATGAGGCTGAAGAAAAAATCTGAAGCCGCCTGAACAATTTATCGATTTTGAATGGGGTCATATTGCGGCATATAAACACAACAAAAGTTGAAATGATAAAGGAGAGAGCCATTCCAAGGGCGGGTGCAATAAAGATAAAGCAACAATTTTCCAGACTCCTGATGCAATAACTGAATCTGCTCCTGAATGTGCAATAGCAGCGCCAACCAGACCACCGACCAGGGTATGTGATGAGCTTGACGGGAGTCCCAACCACCAGGTAATAAGGTTCCAGGTTATTGCTGCAAAAAGTGCTGCGGCAATTACTGTAAGATTCAGTACATCAAGATTAACTACCCCTTTCCCGATTGTGTGTGCTACGTTCATTGGAAAGATAGTAAATGCAATGAAATTGAAAAAGGCTGCCATGGAAACAGCTGCCAGTGGTGATAGCACCTTTGTTGAAACAACAGTTGCTATTGAATTTGCTGAATCATGAAAGCCGTTGATAAAGTCAAAAACCAGAACCATTGCAATAACAACATACAGAAAGGTCATTTTTTCAGGATTAGGAGGTTAAAGGGGTATTTCATATATAGTAATTGGATAAAAAGAATTCACCGGTCATTCCCCTCAGGTTTTAATTTCTGGAAATCTGTTGTGGCGGCGCAAAAATATAAATATCGGAACAATTTTCAAAATGATTACAGGGTAAGTTGTGATTACTTTTAAACGTGAAATGCAGGTTTGTCATCTAAATTACTGTTCTCATCGCAGAAGTTAATTCATTGTTTTTATTATCAGATTTTTGTAATTTTATAAACTTAAGACCAACTAATAAATACTGATATGAGCGACATCCGTAAACTTGAACCGAAAGAACTATGGAACTATTTCCATGAAATAACACAGATCCCCGTCCTTCAAAGAAGGAAGCCAGAATTATTGAATTTATGCAGGCATTCGGGAAAAGAAATAAGCTTGAAACAATTGTTGATAAGGTAGGAAATGTAATTATCCGCAAACCCGCAACCAAGGGAATGGAAAACCGTAAAGGCGTGATCCTGCAGACTCATCTCGATATGGTTCCTCAAAAAAATAGTGCCAAAAAACATGATTTTGAAAAAGACCCGATTGAAACAATTATTGATGGCGACTGGGTAAAGGCTAATGGTACAACCCTGGGCTCAGATAACGGGATTGGCGTTTCCGCCGCAATGGCAATCCTTTCGTCAAAAAATATTCCTCATGGCCCGCTGGAGGCACTGTTTACTATTGATGAAGAAACAGGTATGACCGGCGCCAACGGACTGAAAAAAGGATTGTTAAAAGGGGATATCCTCCTTAATCTTGATTCGGAAGATGAAAATGAATTATGTGTGGGCTGTGCAGGAGGAGTAAATGTGGGTGTCACAAAGGACTATGGTCAGGAGAAACCGCCTCAGGGATTGACTGCCTTCAAAATAGAAGCCAAAGGACTTAAAGGCGGACATTCGGGAGTGGATATTGCTCTTGAGAGGGCTAATTCAAATATAATAATGTTCAGGTTCCTGATGCAGGCAGAATCAGATTTTGGAATCAGGCTAGCCGAAGCCGCAGGCGGTGATCTGAGAAATGCAATTCCCCGTGAATCATATTCTGTTGTACTTGTCCCCGAAATAAAGGAAGCTGAATTTAAGAAATTTGTAAAAGGGTATGAGAAAATTTATCGGGCTGAATTCTCTGAAACTGAGCCTGATCTTACATTTACAGCCAAAAAGGTTGACATTCCCGCCAAAGTGATGAAGCAGGCAGAACAGTACAAAATAATAAGGGCAGTTTTCGCATGTCCCAATGGTGTCCAGCGGATGAGCCAGGCGATGAAAGGCCTTGTTGAGACGTCCAATAACCTGGCAATAGTCAAATGCATTAACGGGAAATTTGAAGTTTATAACCTGACACGCAGCTCGGTAGATACCTCAAAAGAAGCTACAGGATGGAAGATAGCTGCAGTTTTTCATCTGATAGGAGCTGAGGTCAGTCTTACAGGAAGTTACCCGGGATGGAAGCCAAACATGGATTCTTCCATTCTTCAGACGATGAGAGAATTATACAAAAAGAAATTTGGAAAATTGCCCGACGTAAAGGCTATACATGCAGGGCTTGAATGCGGGATCCTTGGAGGCGTATACCCGAATCTTGATATGATCTCATTCGGACCCACTATTAAATACCCTCACTCTCCGGATGAAAAAGTATTTGTGCCTTCTGTCGGGAAGTTTTTTGATTATCTGTGCGAAACCCTTAAAAAAATACCTGTGAAATAGAGCACAGAGCGTAGAGCGTAAAGCGTAGAGCGTAGAGCGTAGAGCACAGAGCCTAAATCCTTAGCCCTGAGCCCTGTACTGCCCAACGTATCCTTATATGATGATATTGTTAGTTCTCGCAGAGTTCCGCTGATTGAAATCCGCAGAGTTTCGCAGATTTAAGAAATCAGGCTTTTGTCTTTTAACTTTTGTTTGCACGGTACACCGATATCGCTCCCTGCTCCCTCGTTGTATTCTGCTCATAGCCATGAGCCCTGTGCCCCATGCGCGTCAACTTAAGAAATAGGAAAATTTATGAAACTAACTGTATGTAATTGATATTATGTAACATAACTTTCCCCTCCTTTTCAAGGAGGGGTGGTCGGGACTATAGATTTTGACAGGTTAACAATCAACTTTCCCGACCGGGGTGGTTAAGACATGAGTCAACCACCCCGGCCAGACGAATTTAGCCTCTGCCTGTAAGATGATTTCACCGTCTGGCCACCCCTCCTTAAAAAAAGGAGGGGAAACTTATGTAATTGTATTTCTGGAAGTTAAAAATACTCGGTTTAACACTGATTCTTAAGATCGCGCATGCCTGTGCGTTGTGCTCTCTGCTATTCTACTTTGATTTCGACGAGGATATCATCCTTCATCACATTGGTGTTGGCTTTTGCACTGACTTTTATGACAGTGCCATTTACCGGTGACTGAATCTCATTCTGCATTTTCATGGCTTCGAGGATCACCAATGGCTCGCCGCGCAGAACAACTGATCCTTCCCTTACAAGGACATCAATTATTTTTCCGGGCATCGGAGCCTTGAGTACCTCTTTTTCTGCTTTCTCCCTGCCCGAATTCAAAACCTTCATCCTTTGTAGCGAGAATGGGGTTCTCTACAGTGAATGTGTAACTGATATCATTAAAAAGTATCTCGTATTTATTCTGTCGCGATCTGATGATCTCCACGGGATACTTTCTGTTTTTCCATAGAATATAAGTGCCAAACTTTTCGTCTGCCTTAAGCTTAACATCATAATCCCTGTTTCCGATCCGTATTGAATGTTTTAAAGGTTGTGGGAAGCAATATCTTTTATTCTCGGAGGAAAGGGCGTATAGCCTCCTTATATTGAGCTTGTCTTTTGCCATCGTCAGTCAGCTGATTTAGAATTGATTGATCCTTTTATTAAGGAGCCAGGGGTTGATATCCTTGCTGTTTTTAAAGTCGACATTTATGCTGTCGTCCATAAGGTTTTCTTCAATAAACAGCTTTGTTGCAAGCCATGCTGCAAGCATCTCCTCATAGTCGCTGTTGAAATAGAATTTCGTCAGGTCTTTCTCAATAAAAGCAGTGGTAAAGTCACCATCCAGAAATTTGGGATGGCGGACAAGCATCCGGAAGAAGGGGAGGGTAGTCTTGGTTCCCTTTATCCAAACCTTATCAAGAGCCATTTTACAATTTCTTATTGCATCTTTCCGGTCGCTGCCTTTCACTATCAATTTGGCAATCATTGAATCAAAACTGGCAACGATTGAAGATCCGGCCTGTACCCCTGTATCAATTCTTACATATGGCTCATTTGGAAGGTTGAGCTTTTCAATTTTACCGGGATCGGGAGCGAAGCCAGCCTGAACGTCTTCAGCATTTATTCTGCACTCAATAGCCCAGCCGTTTAATTTAATGTCCTCCTGCCGAAATTTAAGCGCTTCACCGTTTGCAACCCGGATTTGCTGTTCGATAAGGTCAATTCCGGTAACAATCTCCGTAACAGGATGTTCTACCTGAATCCTGGTATTCATTTCCATGAAGTAAAAATTCTTTTCGGAATCCAGGAGGAATTCCACAGTACCAGCCGAACTATAATTAACAGCTTCAGCAATCTGAACAGCCAGAAGGCCCATTTTCTGTCTCAGGTCATCATCCAGGGCAACCGACGGGGCTTCTTCGAGCAGTTTCTGGTGTTTCCTCTGAATTGAACACTCCCTTTCGCCAAGATGGATAATATTCCCCTTTGTATCTCCAAGGATCTGAAATTCAATATGCTTTGGGTTTTCTATGTATTTCTCGATGAACACTGACGGATCGTTAAATGCTTTTTCAGCTTCCTTGCTGGCAATGAGGAACATTTTTTCCATCTCAGTTGATTTCCTGACGATCCTCATGCCTCTGCCGCCACCTCCCGAAGCAGCCTTAATGATAACAGGATAACCGATTTTTTCAGCAATAACAGCAGCTTCCTCTTCGCCTGCTATATTACCTTCGCTTCCGAGAGCCATTGGAATTTTCAGGGCAAGGGCAATACGTCGGGCAATTGTCTTATTTCCCATCTTGTAAATGGCATCGGGAGAAGGCCCTATAAAGACTATTTTATTGTCAATACATTTCTGGGCAAAATAGGCATTCTCCGCCAGGAATCCATACCCGGGATGTATTGCATCAGCTTTTATGTCAAGTGCAATCGCAATAATCCGTTCAATATTTAAAAAGACCGGGATCTCAGATTGATCTTCGGTATTATCATAAACCAGGTCAGCAAGCGAGACGTACATGGCTATTGGCTCAAGAGCAGTTTTGACAGCAACAGTCTCGATCTTCATTTTACGGGCTGTTCTCATAATACGCACTGCTATCTCGCCACGGTTTGCAATTAGTATTCGTTTGATTTTCATTTATTGTCTGATCTGATATCTGTTAGTAAAATTAAATGTAACTATACTCTATATTTGTCTTAAAAACGTTTAGGGACTATTGTCTATGGTTCTTCTTAGTTGAATCTCCGGGATTTAAATCTGCGAAATCTGCGGAGACCTTTTTCCCGCTGATCCCGCTAATTAATAACCCACCCCTTGCCCCTCCTCGGCCGGAGGGGATCCTGGCCAACTGCTCCCTGCTCCCCGCTCCCAGCATTCTTCCCCTGTGCTCTGAGCTTTTTCTTCCCCTGCGCTCTTCGCCCTTCGCTCCCTGCTCCCTGCCCTGCGCCTTAAAGTGGCATATTACCATGCTTCCTCGCTGGCACCTTAACCCATTTATTGTTCAGAGCAGTAAATGCAGAAATAATTTTCTTTCTGGTAACTGCCGGATCGATCACTTCGTCAATATACCCGCTTTCATCCGCAATAAATGGATTTGCGACTTTACTCCTGTATTTCTTAACAAGTTCCTTTTTAAGCTCGGAAGGATTATCAGACTCTGCGAGTTCTTTACGATAGAGGATCGCCACAGCCCCGTCAGGACCCATAACGGCAATTTCAGCCGAAGGCCAGGCAAAACTGAAATCACCCCCGAGATTCTTGCTGTTCATTACAATAAATGCACCTCCATAGGCTTTTCTGAGGATCACGGTAATCTTGGGAACAGTAGCTTCGCTGTATGCGAACAACATTTTTGCTCCGTGCCTTATTATACCTGCATGCTCCTGATCGACGCCGGGAAGAAATCCTGGTACATCCTCAAGAGTCAGAAGTGGTATGTTGAATGCATCGCAGAACCTTATAAATCTTGCCCCTTTAGTCGATGAATCTATGTCAAGCACCCCGGCAAGCACTTTAGGCTGGTTTGCAACCACCCCGAGAGTCTTTCCCTTTAACCGTGCAAGACCTGTCACAAGGTTAGGAGCAAATAGTTCGGCCGTCTCGAAAAAGCTGTTCTTATCTACAATCTGGTTTATAACCTCCTTGACATCATAAGCCTTGTTTGGATCATCAGGTATAATATCCCTGAGCTTTTTGTTAAAATCAGGTATCGAGTTGTCATCGGCCACAACAGGCGGATTCTCAACATTATTTGAAGGAAGGTAGGAGAGGAATTTCTTCAGTGCCAGAATGGTATTTTCTTCATCATCATAGATCATCTGGGCAACTCCGCTTTTACGGGCATGAATCTCTGCACCGCCAAGCTGATCAGATGTCACATCCTCATTCAGAACCTCCTTCACAACATTTGGGCCTGTCACAAACATGTAGCTTGTGTGGTTTGTCATAAAAACAAAATCGGTCAGGGCAGGGGAATAAACGGCTCCTCCGGCTGCAGGACCCATTATTACAGAGATCTGGGGTATTATGCCTGAGGAGTGAATTATGTTATGAAAGATACCGGCATATCCGCTGAGACTTGCAACGCCTTCCTGTATCCTGGCTCCGCCTGAATCGATAAGTCCGATTATCGGAGAACCCATCTTAAGTGCCATCTCCTGTATCTTGGCTATCTTTTTGGCATGCACTATACCAAGTGAACCGCCCATTATGGTAAAATCCTGTGCATAAGCAAAGACAAGTCGGCCGTTGATTTTCCCATGACCCACTATCACTCCATCCCCAAATGATTTTTCTACCTTCCCAAAGTCGAGAGGTTGATCAGCAGGAGTTACAAATGCGTCAATTTCTTCAAAAGTCCCGGAGTCGAAAAGAAGAGAGATCCTTTCGTGAGCGGTAAGCTTACCCTTGGAATGTTGTTTCTGAGCTTGCTGAGGACTATACTGCTTTTTGATCGCTTCCTGCCGCTCGATAAAAGCTTTGTAATACTTACCCGATAAATCCATATCTTAATATATAAAATTAATTATCAGATAGATAGCAAGATAAAGCCATGAGGCTTCAGCCCTTCCCGCCATTTTCAGGGTTCAAAAATAGCCATTATATGGGTATTTCCAAATATATCTTTCGACCAGCCGGGCGAGCATATTTATATCGTTTTAAATATCAATGCAATACATCAACTAATTCTTCGACCGCCCAGTGTGTTCAAGGCTCCTGGTCCATGAGTCTGTCAATCTATCTTCTCCGGCTTAAACAACCCCTCTTCATTTGAGCCCAGCAACCCCGCTTTAATCATTGACTCGCTGGCGTATTTTAAGTTCTTAATCATTTTTGGGGAAACTACCGGGAAATGATGCAGGGATTCTATTTTATCTCCCACATACTCCAGATCTTCATCGGTTGTAGCCCATTGCCGCACATTATAAGTTGTCAGATCGAGGGGACGGGAATAGGAGCGTAGCGATTTCTCCCCGTTGGTGTTGAAGAAAAAATCAAAGTATGACATGATAAGCTCACGCAATGACCGGTAGACAGGTTCCCTGAAGCGAAGGGATGTGAAGTTTGATTTAGCCACAGCGCCCCAATACCCCTCATATCTGAAAACCGCAATTACATGATCATCGTCGTTATAAGCCTTCATATCCACAATAAGAGGTTTGTAACCCAGATAGTCCAGAACCGCTGCGGCAAGTAATGCGCCTTCAAAGCAATGTGCTGATCTTTTTTTGATCACCCACCGGGGAGATCTGCATTCATAATTTGGATTATAGGCAATCGAATCGAGAAAAACCTGGATATCCCAGGGATCAGCAAATCCCTTCAGAAAATCATGTTCATCCTTTGACCAGCCCTTAATTGTACCTGACCCTGCCATATCGTATATTTATTTCCGGAGCATCGGCTTTATAGCTTCAGCCCAGATTTTATAGCCGTCATAATTTAAATGCAAACCATCGGATGATAAATCCTTTCTGAGCAAATCGTCCTTATCGCACATCAGGTCAAAGAGATCAACGTAACCGTAACCTGTTTTAAGGGCAAGATTCAACAGGCTTTCATTTATTGACTTTATCCTGTCAGTTTTATTTGTATGGTTAGGAAATTGATTATAACAGGGATTCACCGGAAGAATGCTTTCAATATAAACCATCGTACCCGGGCTTTCATTCCTGATCCTTTGGAGGATCTTTTCATAGTTGGTAAGTATTTCCTGATCAGACAGTCCCCTCGAAATGTCATTAACACCAATCATGAGGAATATCCTGCCCGGTTTGCATTTCGTTATCCCTTCAAGTCTCAGAAGAATTCCCTCGGTAATATCACCGCTGATTCCCCTGTTTTTGCACCTTTTGTCATTGAATATTTCAAACCACTCTGCTCCGTCGGTAATACTGTTGCCAAGGAAGAAGATTTCGTTTTTTGTATCCGGCAGCTTTTCAAACATATCCTTGCTGTGCCACCAGTATGATCCCCAGCGTGCACTGTCAGCCCTTGTCAAAACCTGTTGCCCGATGCTTGCTGAATAGGGCAAACAAATCAGCATTACCAATAAAGGTGTTTGGATTTTCATTTCTCTGTTTTATTATTAATTCCTTAATAGAAGACCAGGAGACCGCAAGACCAGAAGACAGCAAGACCAGAAGACCAGAAGACTGCAAGACAATTCAACTCAGTTTCCGTATTATCTTTCGCATCTTATCATACTCTTTCTCCATACTCTCCAGCAATCTTATCTGAGCGCGGGTCCGCTGCATATTATGATGTTTATTGTGTATCCTGTAATATTTGTCTCCATCAATATAGTCCATCAGGAAACGCAAAGCCTGTTCATAAGTCATCAGCAGGGGAGCAAAAGCCAAATATTCTTTTTCGATGGCATTGAGTGTATTTTTTGTTTCAGAAAGGTACCCTCTTGCATAGGCTTCGAGCAGGTCAATATCCATTCTTACTTTTGAAAGGTCTTTCTCATCCTCCGCAGCAATATTTGCCCCTGTTCTTATTGCATCTCCAAAATCGGAATGAAAATATCCGGGCATCACGGTGTCGAGGTCGATAATACAGAGCGATCTGCCATTCTCATCAAAAAGTATGTTGTTGAATTTAGTGTCATTATGAGTTATCCTTACAGGTATTTTGCCTTCCCTGGCAAGTTTCTGGATGATCTTCATTTCTTCGGCCCTTTTTAAAATGAAATCAGTTTCCCTGACAGCTTCCTCAACTCTGCCCACGGGATCCTTCTTCAAGGTACTCATAAAAGTGTCAATTCTCTTTTCGACATCATGAAATGAGGGGATGGTTTCATTAAGGGGTTTGCCAGGCAAATCAGCAAGCAGGGCCTGAAAACGGCCAATGGCTTTGCCACCTTCGAATGCCTTGTCTGGTGTATCGACTATGTCATATGTCCGGTGATTCGCAATGAAGATCAGCATTCTCCAGAAATTGCCCTCTTCATCTTCAATCCAGCTTTTGCCATTTTTAGCCCGGACCAGCGTAAGACATTCACGCTTTACGTCAGATCCTGGAATATTAAGAAGCTTCTGATGCAGATGCTGTGTAACTCTTTCAATATTCTCCTGAAGCTCAGGGACATTCTTAAAAATCCTATTGTTCAGCCTTTGAAGGATATAATCATCTTTGTCTTTTTCAAGGGTTTCAATTCGGAAAGTATCATGTATGTGACCGCTGCCAAATGGTCCTCCATCTGCAAAAGTACCTTCAGTAAGGAAAGAGTCAAAAATTTTCCTGAGGTCATACTTCATTCCTGGTACCTATTTTATGTCCTATAAAAGCATAAAACATTATTACAAGGTAGCAGGGAACACACAGCCAGTAAGCAGACTGTGTTGAAAAATTGACCGCAAGCTTACCATAAAGCAATGGTAATACAGCGCCACCTGCAATTGCCATGATCAGCATTGCAGAACCTGTTTTGGTGAATTTTCCAAGACCGTTGAGTGCAAGAGGCCACATTGCCGGCCAGACAAGCGAGTTGGCAATGCCCATCAGGGCAACAAACAAAACTGTTACCGGCAGTACAAGCTGAAGCGGCTGGAACGTAACAAGGTCAACGAATGGCATGGTGAAAACTTTATCTGCCGGAGTCAGAATGGCTCCAAAGGCGAATATTACGCCTAATATGGTGCAGATCTTTAGAGCGTTCCCCTGCTTTAAATATTTTGGAATTAATACAATCCCCAGGAGGTAACCTATTATCATTGCCAGCATTGTAAGCGAAGTAAAATATTTTGCAGATTCCATGGCTATGCCAAGTGATTGTCCGTATCTTATTATTGTGTCGCCTGCTATTACTTCCACTCCCACATAGAAAAACAGGGCAATCACGCCAAGAATCAGGTGGGGAAACTGCCAGATACTTGTTTTCCTGAGATTAGCCTCGCCGACTGCTTCGTCCTCTGCATCTGTGTCAACATCAGGAAGATGAACAAAACGCAGCAGGAGCCCGAGAAGAATGAGGATTACAGTCATTACAATATATGGCATTATCACCTTCTGTGCCATTTCATCAAGGAGAACAGAGCGTGAGGCTGCATCAACTGCCTGGGATAGCTTCCCTTCCAGGATATGCGAATCTTTAAGTATTATGCTTGCAAGTATGATTGGAGCGATCACTCCCGCAAACTTATTGGCGATGCCCATAATGCTAATTCTTTTGGCAGCACTTTCAGGAGGACCAATTATAGTTATATATGGATTGGATGCAGTCTGAAGTAATGCAAGACCTGTTCCCTCAACAAATAATCCGGCAAGGAAGAGCCCGAAAGTCCTGGTCAGCGCAGCCGGTATAAAGATCAGGGATCCGGCCGCCATAATCCATAAGCCCAATGCCATTCCATTTTTGAAACCGGTTCTCTTCAGAACGGCTGATGATGGCAAGGCCATTACAAAATAGGAGATATAGAAGGCAAATGTTACAAAATAGGCTTGAAAATCGTTTAACTCACAGGCTGTTCTGAGGAACGGAATGAGGACTCCGTTAAGCCAGGTTACGAATCCAAATATAAAAAAGAAGAGACCGATGATGGTAATTGAAAAGATATAATCTTTTCTGCTGATGGCGGTAGCGGGGCTGGTGGTTGGCATAAGTGAATTTGTTTAGAATATATTTTACAGAAAGAGCCAAAACTAATCTTTTTTGGCATTGTGACCAAAAAAACTATTTTGTTTTTAGCTCATTTGACTTTTCTCTTGATCTGATACCCAGATATCCGCCATGATGCCTCTTTGAATAATCATCCGCATTGAATCCTATTTTTTCCATCATCAGAACCACAAGGGCATCTCCGATCACCGTAAATACTGTAGTTGAGGTAGTTGGCGTGAGTCCCAGGGGACACACCTCAGATGGTGACCCTGTGGAAATGAAATAGCCTGCTTTTTGAGCCAGAGGGCTCCCTTCATTTCCGGTAATGACAATTACAGGTATTGCAGGGTAAAGTTTGTCCTTGAGGTCGATAAGTTCAATTATTTCTCTTGTTTTGCCTGAATTTGAGATTACAAGAAGTATATCGTTCTCCTGCAGGATGCCAAGGTCTCCATGCTGTGCTTCGCTTGGATGAAGGAAAACTGCCGGAGTGCCTGTAGAACTGAACGTTGTGGCAATATTGTGAGCGATCTGGCCCGCTTTCCCCATCCCGCTTGTTATCAGTTTCCCGTTTTTGTCATGTACATGTTTGTGAATTATTTCCGTTACTTCAGTGTAACTGTCACTTGCAGGAATTGCCCTTATTGCAGATGCCTCACTTTCAAAGATTTTCTTTACTCTGTCATTCATATCAGGGTGCAAATATTTAAGTCCAAAGGTATCAAAAAATCAACCTGTTTCAGAGGCTGTCTGACACTTTATAACAATTCTCCTTTGAGATAATTAAAGTTATCTTATTTTTGTATACCGCATAACAGAACCTTTTGATCTGAGCCTTAATGGGAAATCATAAACTGGAAACTGATGTGGAAACTCTTTCGCACAGTTCACGACCTTATCTGGTAACAACCGCATTTTTTGCCCTGCTGGCAATAGTTGGTTTTGCCCTTTACGGGCTGCCGTTCTTCTATGATTTTTTTGTAAAGGAGTTCGGCTGGTCCCGTACTGTGGTCACCTCAGGAAATGCCCTGGGCAAGCTACTTGTTGCGCCGGCATTCGGATTTATAGCAGGCTGGCTTATTGACCGTTACGGACCCAGGAGGATGTTATTGGCAGGTTCATTAATGGCTGGTTCGGCTCTCATCGGGTTAAGCATGATGAATTCCCTTGGGAGCTTTTATTTATTTTATGTGCTGAATGCCATGGGCTATGTGTTTGGCGGCCCGTTGCCCTGCCAGGTGCTGATCTCACGCGGTTTTACCAGGAATCGCGGCAAAGCTATGGGCATTGCGTATCTTGGTATCGGTACCGGGGGAGCCATTGTTCCGCTTATAGCTGCCGGACTCGAAAAAGACATGGGATGGCACCTGGCGCTGACTTCCCTCGGGGTTCTTGTAATTATTTTCTCCTTCCCGTTTGCTTTCTTCCTGAAGGAACCCGGAACTGCACGGTTAACACAAAAAAACCCGGAAGAAAATGCTCCGTTAAGGCCGATTTTGAAAAACAGGAATTTTTATCTCCTGGCTCTTGGCAGCATGTGTTCGATTGGCGCTGTAGGCGGTGTGAATCAGCATCTGAAACTCTACCTGCGCGATCTTAGCTACTCCCAGTCAGAGGCGGCCGGGATAATGTCGCTTGTCCTGCTGTCAAGCCTTGCAGGACGCGTTCTGATGGGTTTACTCTCCGATATTCTGCCCCGTAAATATGTGATGATACTCATTTACCTTATCGTTGGTTGCTCTATCCCTTTATTACTTGTTCCCGATTTTGCAGGGAGGTTGTACATATTTGCTGTAATCTTCGGCATTGGTCTCGGGGGAGATTATATGATCATTCCGCTTATGGCGGGGGACCTCTTTGGTGTGAAAACCCTCGGACGGGTGATGGGGATTATTCTTGTTGCTGACGGTCTTGCAGAATCTCTTGCCCCGATGATGGTGGGAGCCCTTTACAGCGAGTCCCTGAAAAGCTACACCTTCGGTTTTACAGTACTTATTTGTATAGCCGTCGCAGGAGCAATTATTGTCTCATTTCTACCGAAACAAAATAAAGATAAAACAATCCTTACTTCCTGAAGAAAGAGAAAAGGAGAGAGAGGGAGAAAGGAGCGAATTAGTAAATTGATTTTCTTCGCTCCCCTTGGAGACGGGGAAACGGAGAAAATAATTTTGTACATTATTCCCGAGGACATTTTATTTTTTAAATGCTTCTAATACACTTCCGCCATGAACACATGTTATAACAAACTGTTTTTAGTTATCCTGCTGCTGGGATCGTTTATCACCTACGGTCAGATACCCGAACAAAGGATAAAGATTGTGGTTTCGCCCGATCATAATGACTGGCAATACAAGACCGGGGAAAAGGTGCTTTTTTCAGTTCAGGTTTTGTACCACAATAATCCGCTTAAAGGTGTGATGGCGTATTATGAAATCGGTCCTGAGAAAATGGAACCTGTCAGGCAGGATTCGGTGCTGCTTACAGGAAAAGCTTTTAATCTGGAGGCGGGGACCATGTCATCGCCTGGCTTTATGAGGTGCCTTGTTACCCTCCAGTTTGAAGGCAGAAGGTACCGGGGACTTGCTACTGCCGGTTTTAATTGTACTGAAATCAAACCTACGGTAAAACTTCCTTCCGATTTTAATGAGTTCTGGAAATCAGTAAAAGAGGACCTGGCAAAAGTTCCCCTTAATACCAAAATGACACTTATGCCCGAAAGATGCACGGAGAATGTGAATGTCTATCTTGTCAATCTGCAGAATATCGGTAATTCAAGATTATACGGTATCGTGTCAATACCACGGAAGGAAGGGAAGTATCCTGCAGTACTTGAGGTTCCTGGCGCCGGTGTCAGGGCATATTCACCCGATGTCAGTCTTGCCGAAAGAGGAGTAATTACTTTTGTTATAGGTATTCACGGTATTCCGGTTACCCTGGATCCGGGTGTTTATTTTGATCTGGGAAACGGAGCGCTGCGGGAATATTGGACCTTCAATATGGATAACAGGGACAGGTATTATTATAAACGTGTCTATGCAGGATGCGTGAGGGCAAATGATTTTCTGACTTCGCTTCCGCAATATGATGGAACAAATCTTGCGGTCACAGGTGGAAGCCAGGGAGGAGCACTGACTATTATTACAGCTTCTCTTGATGAGCGGGTGAAAGTACTTGCTGCTGCCTATCCTGCTTTATGTGATGTTACAGGTTATTTATCGGGACGTGCAGGCGGCTGGCCACACTTCTTTGATAAAAACAATATCAGGTATCACAATACGAAAGAGAAATCAGAAACCATTCAATACTATGATGTGGTGAATTTTGCAAGGCAGATCAGGGTGCCGGGATTTTACACCTGGGGATTCAATGATGAAACATGTCCTCCAACCTCAATGTATGCTGCATTCAATCAGATAAATGCTCCCAGGGAACTGGTTATAGAACTTGAAACCGGCCACTGGACATATCCTGAACAGAACATTAAGCTCAGTAACTGGCTTATTGAAAAACTAACAGGTAAACTATGAATTTTTTTAGATAAATATCATTTTATTTGATGAATGTGTTCAAATTTAAGGTGAACAAAATATTTCTGTAGATAAAACCTGAGTTTTTCAACTTTAGAGACGTTATAATAGCTCAGTTTTAGTGGGTTTGATCCATGACCAATTTGTCAATGAGCAGTGGAATTAATACATTTGATGGCTACAATTTGATTAATAATTTAGTCCGGCTTAAAACTTTCACTTACCTCAAAGAGACTTTATGGAGATTAACAACTACACTGGGTCGATAAAGTATCTAAAGAAGAGAGCCTCAACATTTTTTCATGCCTACTCTGTTCCCAGATGGATAGTGTTTATTCATGATAACATGATCGTCTTTCTGACTTTCATTTTTGCATATCTTCTCCGTTATAACCTTATTCCAAGTGAATTTCCGCTGCAATTATCAATAGTTCACGGGCTTGTCGCTTTGACGGTCTATGCGGGCACAGCAATAATATTCAAGTCATACGCCGGCCTGTTAAGGCATACAACCCTCACAGATATTTCATTGGTATTCCTGACTACAAGTGTCTCTGCTTTCCTTCTTATATTGTTATCATTGGCAGTAGATTTATCCAATCTCACGACTTTTCTGAGAATCCCTATCTCTGTTATTCTAATACATTATGTTCTGGTATCTGTAATTCTTTTTTCGATGCGGATCTCAATCAAAATGCTCTTCCTTTTTGCCACAAGTTCGGTTAAGACATGTACAAAGCGGGTATTGATATATGGGGCAGGGGAGATGGGTTTCATTGTGAAACGCGTTATTCTTAGTGATCCCAGAAGCGGTTTTTCTGTTTTTGGATTTCTTGACGACAGCAAGAAGCTTCAGAATAAAAAAATAAACGGTATCCCTGTATTTAGTCCGGAAGTTGTTTCTTCAGATTTTGTTTCAAAAAACAATATACAAACCCTTATCCTCGCAATCAGGAATATTTCACCTGTAAAGAAAAGCGGTATAATAATCAAGGCTATAGATCTGGGCATGGAAATACTTGAAACTCCAGCTGTTGAAAAATGGTTGAACGGACAGCTGGAGGTTCGTCAACTTGAGAAAGTCAGGCTCGAAGACCTGCTGGGGAGAAATCCGATAAAGCTTGATCTGGAAATGATAAGGAAAGGTCTTAATAAGAAAACCATTCTAGTCACTGGCGCTGCCGGTTCAATTGGCTCAGAAATTGTCCGTCAGCTATCACGGTTTGCAACCCACAGAATAATACTTGTCGATCAGGCAGAGACACCTATGTTTCATCTTGAGAATGAGCTCCGCAGGGTATATGGGCACGTTAAATTCAAAACACAGCTTGCGGATGTTACCAATTACGAAAAGATGAAATTGATATTCCGTGAATTTCGTCCTGAAATTGTTTTTCATGCAGCTGCCTATAAGCACGTTCCTCTGATGGAAGAAAACCCTCACGAAGCTATCCGGGTAAATATTGGCGGAACGAAAATAATGACGGAACTTGCATCTGAATACGGAGTGAAGAAATTCGTAATGATCTCAACCGACAAGTCGGTGAATCCCACTAATATTATGGGTGCATCCAAACGCATTTGTGAATTGCTGGTCCAGTCGAAAGCATTGACGGAAGGCACTAATACTCAGTTTGTAATTACAAGGTTTGGCAATGTACTGGGCTCCAATGGTTCCGTAATACCTCTTTTCAAAAAACAGATCAAGGAAGGAGGCCCTGTAACAGTTACTCATCCTGACATTACAAGGTATTTTATGACAATCCCGGAAGCATGTGAGCTTGTCCTGGAAGCCGGCTTTATGGGAAAGGGTGGGGAAATATTTGTTTTTGATATGGGGAAACCTATTAAGATCGTTGACCTGGCGAACAACATGATAAAGCTTTCAGGGCTTGAACCGGGAAAAGATATTAAAATTGAGTTTACAGGGTTACGGCCGGGGGAAAAATTGTTTGAGGAACTTCTGTCGGAAAAGGAAAACCTGCTGCCAACACATCATAAAATGATCAGGATTGCCCAGGTCGACAACCGTGATTATTCAAAAGTTATGAACAAGGTCAACCAGGCATTGATTAACCTTTACTCTTATTCAGAAGAAAAGATTTTTGAGATATTCGAAGAAATGGTCCCTGAATATAAACTCTCCAAAGAAAAAAATAGTCGTACTCTGCCCATAACCACCCCGAAAAAAGATTAAAGCCGGTTCCGGAGTGAAGATTTTGTTCCCACACGACTAATCAGATTAAAACATAACTTGAAGGAGCTAAAGTACGGGGGTAAAACGGTTTGTAAACAAGGTGAAACCAGCGGGATAAAAAAAGAGCTAAACACTGTTTAACTCTTTTATTTATCAGGGTGAACCTGGAGGGACTCGAACCCCCAACCTTCTGGTCCGTAGCCAGATGCTCTATCCAATTAAGCTACAGGTCCTCTTCTAAATTCCATTTCTTAAGCTTTTCTCCGGCGGGCTGATAATTAAACTGCAGGTCATTTATTCTTAAGTGGACGCAAATATAGTAAATTTTTATTTTCAGGAATATTTTTTACTTTTATTTGTCCTGAATGTAAAATATATTATCATTTATATCGTTGACAATCAGTAAAAAGCAATCATATTATGAAAAGGATAGCAGGTATCGTGCTTAAAGTGTTTCTCGGGCTGATTTTAGTGATTCTGGTACTGATGTTTACAGTCCCGTTGATCTTTAAAGACAGAATAAAAGTTAAGGTGGAGCAGGTGATCAACGGATCCGTTAATGCAAAAGCAGCTTTTGAAGATTATAAACTCGGGTTCTTCAGAAACTTCCCGAACCTTACATTTTCACTCACCAACGTCTCGGTAGTGGGAGTGGACAGGTTCGAGAGTGACACTCTCACCAGCTTTGAATCTATGAGCCTCGTTTTTAATCTGAAAAGCCTCTTTAAAAAAACCGGATATGAGATCAAATCAGTTGTAATTAAAAATGCCGCTGTCAACGCCCTGGTCCTTGAGGACGGATCCGCAAACTGGGATATCATGAAGGAGGATACGACGGTTGTGTCTGAAGAGACATCACCTTCCACAATGAAAATCCTGCTTAAAAGCGTAGAACTGCTTAACTGTTCAATTTCATATCTTGACAGGAGTTCAAATATCGAAACCTGGCTCAAAAGAATGGATTTTCATATCAAGGGCGACATGACCCTTAGTGAGACCGACCTGGAAATCCTTGCAACGACAGATGAACTGACTTTTGTAATGGACGGGATGAAATATCTTGATAAAGCGACCGCGGAGGCAAGAATAAATGTTTTGGCCAACCTCGACAGCATGAGATTTGACCTGCGTGATAATTATCTCCGCATAAATGACCTCCCTCTGAATTTTGCAGGAATGGTTGCAATGCCTGAAGATGATATAATTACCGACCTTACCTATAAATCGGAAGAGACCTCATTTAAAGCGCTTCTCTCTATAATACCATCGGTTTACCTGACTGATTTCGAGGGTCTTAAAACCTCCGGTGTATTTAGCCTGAAGGGCTCGGCAAAAGGTGTCTACAGCGATGCCGACAGCACAATGCCCGACATCGCCATGGATCTCAGTGTGAATGACGGATTGGTAAGCTATCCGGCACTTCCGGAACAGATAAAAAACATAAACATAAAATCGAGCATTTTTGTCGACGGTAAGAACCTTGACGGTACAACAATCGATGTTGAAAAATTCCATATGGAATTGGCAGGGAATCCATTCGACATGTCATTTGCACTTAAAACACCAATGAGCGATCCTGATATTACCGGTTCAATGCTCGGGAAAATCGATCTTACAGCTCTTTCCAAAGCAATTCCGATGGACAGCATCAGCCTCTCTGGAATTATCGATATGTCGCTGAATATGGCCGGCCGGATGTCGATGATTGAAAATGGACTGTATGACAAATTCAGGGCATCGGGGAACTTGAATATCGCCGGAATGGCTATTTCAATGACCGGATACCCGGAAGTAAAAATAAATAGCGCAGGGTTCAGCTTTACGCCTGCCTATGCTTCACTGAATACCGCTGATCTCAACGTTGGAGGGAAAAGCGATTTTCAGCTGAGCGGGAAACTTGAAAATTACATCCCCTATGTTTTTAAAGATGAAGTTATAAAGGGCAACCTTTCGCTTCATTCAAAGCTTGTTGATCTTACTGAAATCATGTCAAAAATGTCTGTGGATACTACGGAACTTGATGACTCGACATCCCTGGCTGTTATTAAAGTACCCGAAAATATTGATTTTGATTTTACTGCTCTTATTGATGAATTCAGTTATGGTAAAATCATGGCCACGAATATGAAGGGGCGCATATTAGTTAAGAACGGCATTCTAAGCATGAGGGAAACAGGCATGGACATACTCGGAGGGTCTGTGGTGATGAATGCTGACTATGATTCGCGTGATACACTGAAACCTTTTGTGAAAGTTGATATTGGCATGCAGGATCTTGGTATAAAAGAGGCTTTCAATTCCTTCAATACCGTTCAGAAATTTGCCCCGACAGCTAAAGGACTGAGCGGGAAGTTTAATGCCAGTCTATCATACAGCAGCCTTCTCGGGAGCGACCTCATGCCTGTCATCCGGACTATAGCAGGAAGTGGCAAGCTTCAGTCGAATGAAGTGACCCTTCTAGAATCAGCAATATACAATAAAATGAAAGAGACCCTGAAACTGGGGGAGAAGTACAGCAATACATTTAAAGATATTAAGATAAGCTTTAAAGTAAACCAGGGAAGGATAATTGTAAGCCCTTTTGATACAAAAGCAGGAAATATTAAAATGAATATAAGCGGAGACCAGGGTATTGATCAGACTGTCAATTATATTATAAAGACTGAAATACCAAGGGCTGACCTCGGGAATGCGGTGAACTCGCTTATTGACAATCTGTCGGCACAGGCATCGCTGTTTGGTTTTACTTACAAACCGGCCGACCTGATTAAAGTAAATGTTAAAGTGACAGGCACGTTCCTGAAGCCTGTCATAACACCCTTTTTTGGGTCCGCACCTACTGACAGCACCGGCGGAATTAAAGCAGTAAAGGAGACTGTCAGACAGGCAATTGACACAAAAGTCGAACAGGCTAAGGAAACCGTAAGAAGTGAAGCGGAAATTCAGGCTGACAAAGTAGTTCAGGAAGCAGAGGAGAAGGGCCAGATACTCAGGGATGAAGCGGCAAAGGCTGGCGAAAAAATACGACTGGAGGCCGATCAGCAGGCACAACGGCTCATAAAGGAAGCTGAATCAAAGGGGACAATAGCAAAAATGGCTGCACAAAGGGCTTCGGATTCGATCAAAAAAGAAGCTGATAAAAAAGCAGCTCAGGTAATACTGGAAGCAGATAATCAGGCTAATAAGCTTGTCGAAGAAGCCAAATCAAAACGTGAAGAGCTGTTAAAAAAGATCAACTGAGAATACCGGTGAACATAATTCCAAATAAGAAAGAGGGTGCCCTTTTGAGACACCCTCCTTTTATTGATAGGAATAGTATTAATATTTCTTTTCCTTAATACGCGCTTTCTTACCCGTAAGATCACGAAGGTAGAAAATTTTCGCCCTTCTTACCTTACCATGCTTATTGACTTCAATCTTGTCAATAAATGGTGAAGAAATTGGAAATATCCTTTCAACACCTATATTTCCCGACATTTTCCTGACTGTAAAAGTTTCAGTATTGCTGACACCGTTTCTCTGTATTACGACACCGCGAAACTGCTGAATTCTTTCCTTGTTTCCTTCTTTAATCTTGTAATGTACAGTAACCGTATCACCCGCGATAAATTTGGGATATTCGTTTGCTACTGCCAGTTCCTTCTCAACCACGTCCATTAAGTTCATCTTGCGAAATTTTGTAACCTTTATAATAAGCTTTAGAAATCGGACGCAAAACTACAAAAATAATTCAGAATCAGCAAAACAATATGTTAATATTTAGCGGAAACTAGACCTGATCCTGTTTATAAGCGTGTCAGGCAGCCCTGAAAAACTAATTTCAATGACCGGCACCGGCAGGAACCAGCAGCTTGCTGCCTGTATCCTGAATAACTGATTTCTTCCAGCTGTCAGAATAACCAGGCTGAAGCGGCATTGAAGGGTTACCCCATTTATTTGTGACAAATTTTCCTTCTCTTTCCTGCTTTATATTTCCGTCGATGTATTTAACAAGCAGATATTCACTAAGCGTCTTCCATCTGTCAAATGTATTTTGGGAGCATTTCAGGGAGTAGTCAGTAAGAAAATCCCTTGCCTCTTTTTCACTTTTTTCAAAGAGAGCAGCTGCAGCCCTGTCAATATTTGCAGTTTCGGCAACATAACCTGTTTCCAGCTGTTTTTGGATTTTGAGGGCATCAGCACTCATTGAATCATATCGCTGGTAGCAAAAATTGGCCACCTGATTGAAAAGCCAGAAAGCGGAAGTCGGGGAGTATGTCATCATATTCCCGTTTCCAACTTTGAAGCAGTCGGGGATACTTGTGATCCCACAGTAAATTGGATTAAATACAGTCGTAGCTGCATCATCGACACCAAACCAGAAAATACCCCCGATAGGATCAGGCATCCAGCTGCGGCACTCGGCAACAAATACAAAACCTGTCTGCTGGGTGGAGGTTGCACGTTCATTGCAATAAACCAGGGCATTGGGATCATCCGATGTTTTCCATTCAAGGGGGCGCCAGCGGTAGGGAAGCCCGAAGGAGCCGGCTCCTGCATCTTTTCTCATGTCAAGTGGGGTTCCTTCGAGGTGATCGCGCATGTAGTTCATCATATCGTAATTTGAAATCTTACGGTCAGGCTTGATCCATAAGGGCATGCGTTTACTCAGATCATGCCCGGCAGCATAACTGAAATACTGGTCCATGTCACTATTCACTGAATTGAAGAATGACCATACACGGATTTCGCAGGCCCTTGCCCCTTCGAACGTTATCGGAGCATAGGTGTCCGAAAAGCTGAATTCCTCATCCTTCCCCGTAAACAGTTTTTTGGTCCTTGCTACCTCTGCAACATCGTAAGCATAAACACATTCTACGATCGGATCAAAGATCCTTTTCAGGTCCTTCGAATTAATTGCCACACTGGTCTTTTTACCCGTGGCGATGGGGAAGGTCTGTATCCGCGCCTGATTTGCATGCCCGCAAACATAGCCGTCAGGAATTCTGAGTGCAACCCAAACGGCGCCTTTGTTTCCCGGACCTTTGCCAATGATTTCAAATATCCACACCTCATTCGGATCGGCGATTGAAAATGACTCTCCCGAACTTGCATAACCGTATTCAGTGACAAGTTCAGAAATTACTTTAATTGCTTCCCTGGCATTTTTTGCCCTCTGTAGCGTGATGTATATCAGGCTTCCATAGTCAATTATCCCAGTGGTATCTACCAGGCTTTCATTTCCACCGTAGGTAGTTTCCCCTATAGCAAGCTGGTGCTCATTCATATTTCCCACAACCGAATAAGTATGGGCAGCCTGACGTATCTTTCCCAGGAACCTGTTTGTATCCCATTCATAAACATCCATCATGGTTCCGACAGGATGATCCCCGGCCGGCCAGTAATATAACTCGCCATATAACTGATGAGAATCGGCCGAGTATGTTATCATTGTTGACCCGTTGACCGAAGCTCCCTTCGTTACAAGAAAATTGGTGCATCCTTTTGCATTCCGGGAAGAGAAGCCAAAAAACAAAAGGGTGACCAGAAGTGTCGCAAGAACTTTTTTCATAAAATCTGATATTTTTATTAATAGTTTTCTAAAAAGAGAAGATTGGCAAAGGTAAGAAGCCGGACATAATTTCAAAAGAGAATTGTCATTTCTGTTTGAGAATATTGACAATCTCCTTTATCTTCTCAATATCAGCCACTTTTCTTGAAAACTCCGGAATTCCTGAAACTCCTCCCATCATGATACCCCTTCTTTTAAAGATCATTTCACTGACGATAGTTTTCCTTCCCGTCAGGTGAATCTCTTTTGCTCTCGTTACTGATACGATCAGCGCTGCATTGGTTTCGTCAATCCCTCCTCCCGGCATTACAATTAATCTTTCCCCTGCCTGGATTACAAGCTGCCGTATCAACTCAATACCGTCAAGGGAACTGTTTTTCTGTCCCGAGGTAAGAAGCCGTGAAGCCCCTGCGGCTATTACATCTTCAATACCCTTTACTGGATCATTACACATATCGAACGCCCTGTGAAAAGTCATTGACATCGGGTTTGCAAATTCTGCAAGTTTTGCGGTGCGGTCAATATCTATTGCACCTCCTGCCTGAAGGATCCCAAGAACAACGCCTTCTACTCCTGATTCGCCGCACATTTCAATATCCCGCCTCATCAGGTCAAGCTCCAGGTCGGAATAAAGGAAATCGCCTCCCCTGGGTCTTATGATAACATGAAGACCGATATCAAGGTTGCTTCTTGTTGAGACAATGGTTCCATAGCTTGGTGTTGTTCCCCCTTCAATGAGATTATCGCACAGCTCCACGCGGTCTGCTCCGGCAATTTGTGCATTTATTGCCGATTCAACACTGTCAACACAAATCTCAAGCTTTATGCTCATCGACAAATTTCATTCAGGTTAATAAAAATAGCAATATTTTCTGTATAATTGTGAATCAAATAATTTTATCCAATGAAACCAACTCTTTTAGTACTGGCTGCCGGCATGGGCACGCGATATGGCGGAAATAAGCAGCTTGATGAGGTAGGACCATCAGGCGAGACTATTATCGACTATTCAATTTATGATGCAATCCGTGCAGGATTTGGCAGGATAGTATTTGTTATCAGGCGCGACATTGAAGAACAGGTTAAGGAACGCTTTTTTGACAGGCTTAACGGCAAAATTGAGGTTGACTATGTATTTCAGGAGATTACCAACCTTCCCGAAGGGGTTAAGGTTGCGCCCGATCGTCAGAAACCATGGGGCACCAGTCATGCAATCCTTGTCACAAAAGAAAAAATAAAAGAACCATTTGGCGTGATCAATGCTGACGACTATTATGGAGTTGATTCTTTCAGGATCCTGCACGACTTCCTTGTCAACGATAAAGATGTAAATAACTATTGCATAGTTGGATATAAGCTGGGAAATACACTCTCTGACCACGGACATGTGAACCGCGGTGTCTGTGAGGCAGGGGAGGACGGGTTATTGGTGAATATAGTTGAAACCCGTCAGATAGAAAAAACAAGGGATGGAGCAACAGCTCCGGGAACTGACGGGAAACTGATCCGTTTTACAGGAAATGAGATAGTTTCGATGAACCTCTGGGGATTTAAGCCATCCTGCTTTGACTTTCTCGGTAGTGAATTCCGTAATTTTATAGATAATTATGGCATGGACCTCAAATCAGAGCTTGACATTCCGACTTCGGTTGATAAATTCGTTAAGAGCGGGGAGATAACAATCAAAATCCTTATGAGCAATGAACGATGGTTTGGAGTCACATACCGCGAGGACAAACCATTTGTTGTCGAGAGCATAAAGAAAATGATAAGGAACGGGATCTATCCGGCAAGAATTTATTCGTAAAATTATAGGCACGAAAATCCTTTTTTACTCTTCACGTACTCACCCCCGTCCCCCATAGCCGTCAACCTAAGGAATGGGATAGCTTATGAATCAAACTGTATGCAACTGAGTTGCAATAATTTACATTTCCCCTCCTTTTCAAGGACTAATCTTTATACACATCTTTTTAAATTCTGAATTTACTCTGTCGTTTTTAGTCCATCTGGCTCTGAAAGAGCCAAATATGAATAACCCCTGGCGCAGCCAGGGGTAGATGACCACCAAACACTTCCCAGCTCTGAAGGAGCTGAATATATTAGTTATGGAAAAAACTTTTCATCTGGCGTTATTCCGTAGTCCAGGAGAAGTTTTCTATACTCTTCCATATGATATTCTTTGATGATGCTCCTGTTGATTTTTTATAAGTCCAATTATATTAAGCCCTTTCAGGGCTTGAGATCAGAGGGTTAGCCGTACCCCCGGCTGGCGCCAGGGGTTATTCATATTAAGCCACTTCGTGGCTTTTAAAAGAAACTAAATTCACAAAACTTTTTCAATCTGCGAGATTTAAAAGATGTGTATAAAGGGTAGTTTCAAGGAGGGGTGGCCGGGACAATATATTTTGAGCAGTTTACCATCTAAATTCCCGGCCGGGGTGGTTAATCTATGTTTCAAGTCTATCCATTTGAAGACAGATAATATGAAAGACTTGAATCAACCACCCCGGCCAGACGAATATAGCTTCTGTCTGTAAGATGATTTCACCGTCTGGCCACCCCTCCTTTAAAAGGAGGGGAAACTTATTTAATTGTGTTTCAGCTAATTAAATAATTCTCAGTTTAAAACTGGTTCTTAGGTTGACGGCTATGCCCCGTCTATTTGTGATTCTACTTAATTTAGTTAGTCTTCTGGCTTCGGTCTTCGGTCTTCCGACTTCCGTCTTCCGGAGAATCACCTACTTACCCCCCGTCCCCTCTCTGCTTCGCAAAGAGGGGTGCCTCTTCTATTAGCTTTTAAATCTGGTTTTGATTATTTTTATTTTAACTTGTCTTTTAAGACGTATTTCTTTTTTTCTTTTTTCTTCTGTCTTCCGTCTTCTGTCTTCCGACTTTCAACTTTATCAATCGATCGGTTTTTAAGCCCCTCCCACACACGGGGTGTACGAGATATAGACATGGTATACAAGGGGTGATAGACATGGTATACACTTTTACAAAGTTATATTTCTAATTAATTGATTGCAAAAATATACTTCAAAGACATTATCATTCTGAGTTTTTCTTAAAGCTACATATTCATGATTAAAAGCTTTTCCGACTTTTATTTCTCTGTTTTTGAAGTATATAATTCCTGAGTCAACTTTTCTTTTTATATCTGATATGTCATATTCATAAGGATTGATTTTCTCAGGATAAATTTTACAGCTAGGTATATATACTTCGCCAGGAGTTTTAAAATCCAGTGACTCATGAGGGCGGATGCAGTTGTACTTTTCCCTCCAGAGATCAAATCTTTTTTGACAATGTTCATGATCACGGAACTGCTCATGATCTATCAGCTCCTGTTTAAGAGTCCTGTGGAATCGTTCTTCCTTACCTTGGGTCTGTGGATGATAAGGCCGGCCATGTATCAGTTTTATGTTTAATTGAATAAACCATTTTTCAAGTCTTGTATAGCTCCGGATACATTCGGTGGGTTCCATACCAGCAGATCCCCATGGTCCAGCATTATCAGTTAGTATCATGTAAGGAAGTCCATACTTTCTAAAAACATTCATAAGAACATTCCTTACTGTCTCCTCTTGTTGATTTCTACATGCTTCAAGGCATATGTTAAACCTGCTGTGATCATCTGTTATTGTTAAAGGATGACATTGCTGACTGTTCAATAACCGGAACCAGCCCTTATAATCCATCTGCCATAACTCATTCGGGTACTGGCGTACAAATCGTTCAAAATCCTTAGACAATTTTGAACGATTTGGGTCAATCAGTCCATTGCGGCTTAATATCTTTGTAATTGTTGTTTTGCAAGGAACTGTTTCATACTTATATTTCCCAGCAACCTTATCATTACACACAAGCTTATGCAATTTTTTTGATCCCCATTCAGGATCATCATTCCTTAATTTTATTATGTAATTCTCAATTTCAGGAATTGTTTGATTCGGAAAATGATGAGGTCGCTTGCTATTATCCAAAAGCCCGGCTATCCCTTCCTCGGAATACCGTTCAAGCCACTTATAACCAGTTCTCCTGGTTATTTTATATCGCCTGCATAAATCACTGATATTGGATCCAGGCTTACTGGCTAACAAACAAAATTCTGTCTTCTGACTCATGATACTACGTGTTATGAAAGGCATGGCTTTTTTACCATAAATTTACCGTTCTCAAACTGTATACCATGTGTGTGACCCCCTGTATACTATGTGTGTGGTCCGTACAACGGGGGAGGGGTTGGGGAGAGGTCCTGGACAGAAAAAACGAAATTCAGGGGGCTTTTGAATTTAATATGTCTTATAAGACGTATTTCTTTTAAATTTAATATGTCTTATAAGACGTATTTCTTTTAAATTTAATATGTCTTATAAGACATATTTTTTTACCAGGTAAATTCCCAATTCAAGTTACTTACATTATCCCTGTTATCTGTAACCGCAAGTGAAAGCAGGTGTTTTTTGCCTTTTGAAATTCTTTGAGGATCAAATTTGTAAATAAGAGCTTCATTCTTTTGATCATATTCAAACAACGCCCATTTGTTGTCGATGACTGGCTCGTAACTTTTAATGCCCGAAAAGTTATCGGTGATCCTGAACCTGAGTTCAGTCCTTCCGGATAAGTCGGATCCGGTTTTCAATCCGTTCGAGTAGATTACAGGCGGAACAGTATCAATCCCCACAAAAAAGTTACCGAACGAATTCGGATTTGCTGTCAGGGACCCGTTTCCCCAGGTACCGCCGAGAGGAATTTTCTGGTTGTCATCTGAAAGCTGAACTACAAGCAATTTTGATTCTTTGCCAAAAGGGATAATGTCAGGTTTTATTGAAAGAGTATAAGTCCTGTGAACAGGTGTTAAATTGTTATGGATCTGGTAAACATCCGAGTACATAAGTGAGTTGCCTTTCACTTTTTTAAAGACAAAGAAAAGAGTGTCATACAGGGTTCCGGAGGGGATGTTTACGCTTACTTCCTTTGATATATATTTATTGTTACGGTTGTGCGGCATCAGAATATAGTCTTTCCCGCTTGTCTGAGTTGCCTGCGTGTGACCGGAGGTTGATGATATTACGGTAAAGGCAAGGGAGGACTTGTTCTTGTATATATCAGTCACAATAAGCTCAATATGATGTTTATTATCATCGTTGAAATCGAATACACCCCTGTTCACTGCTTTGCCGTATGCGCCCAGCTTGTCGTTCGGAAGAATAAATGCCCGTTCAATACGTATGTCATCTTTAATAAATGCCTCATAGTCAATATGGCTGTTGACATACCTTGACTCGTTGAAAGAAAATGAGTCCATCCTGTAATTGAAAACTTCCTGAGAATCAATGACCAGTTCAATTGAGTACACTGAACTTCTGTTGCTGCCATTCATTTGATCGTATGATTTAATACCGAATCCGGCAGCTCCGCTGACAGTTATGACAGAGGGGATTGAGTACCTGCCGTTACTGCCGGATACATTTATCTTCAGGGCTTTATTCTGGTTATTGATCAATGCACCGCTGCCAATCGGATATATTGCAAGTTTTTCAATAACAGGCTTGATATTATCTTCAATTCCAAACTCAAATTGCAACGGGTTGACAGGAATTTCTTCATCCGTTTTCCTGATTTCGTAATGAAGGTGCGGGCCCGATGAACTGCCAGAATTGCCTGAGTAGGCAATCAGATCACCCTGATTAAACCGGAACCTCTCATTTGGAGGCCATAAAGTGACCATAAAGCTCTCCTCTTCATATTGCCTTGAAACAACATATTCCTCAATTTCAGGAATAAATTTGTCAAGATGTCCATATACTGTTGAATAACCCGAAGGGTGCTTAATATAGAGTGCTTTCCCAAATCCGCCGGGGGAAACACTTATCCTGTAAACGTACCCGTCGGCAGCAGCTACAACCTCTTTTCTTATAACCCCCTGGGTCTTGATATCAAGTCCCGAATGGAAATGATCAGTCCTTAATTCACCAAAATTGGCAGACAAGGCAAGAGGAATTTTCATTGGTGAAATAAAATTTAATACCTCAGGTTTCTTATTTAACGTATTGAAAAACAGTATGCTGATAATGAATAGTTGAATTAAGTGCATTACAATCATATGTTAGGTAACAAGAAGTGTAAAACTAAGCTTCCGGAGCGGTCCGCCAAACTATTTAAGTTAAATTATTGAAAATATCATTAACAATATTAACTTTGTACTAAACATTTTATTATGTCCCAGCAGAGTTATGTTGAGCTAGCTTTACTGAATAGTAAGATAGATGAGTTGTTAAAAAGATATGAGAACCTGAGGACTATAAATAACGAATTGAAAAATGAAAATGAAGCATTATTGATCAGGCTTCAGGAAAGTAATGATAAAATTAAAGAATTAGAAGTTAAATACGAGAGGATTAAATTATCAGGAGCATTGATTGGAGGGGGTGAGAACGCCTTTGTGGCGAAGAAGAAGATCACTGAATTGGTGCGGGAAATTGACAGATGTGTTGCTCTTTTAAACAGATAAGATATAGCAATGGATGATAAGCTTTCGATCAGAGTAAATGTAGCAGACCGGTATTATCCGTTGAAAGTGGAAAGGGAGAATGAGGAAAAGATCAGGAAAGCGGCCAGGATGATTAATGAAAAAGTTCTGCAGTATAAACAGCGTTATAGTGACAAGGATGTGCAGGACTTTCTGGCGATGGCTTCGCTTCAGTATGTGATAAAGCTCACTGAAGAGGAGGAGAAGCTTGGAAATGATCAACTCCCAGGTGAATTAAAAGAACTGATCGGCAAAATTGATTCAGCTCTTGAAGAGAAGAGTAGCAGCGTTCTTTAACATAAACTTATTGCCCGCATTGTTTCTTCATTCATTTTTGAAACTCAACAGTTAAAACTTTGGAGCCTTCCTTAGTTCAGGTAGAACAGGCCTCATCCCGATTCGTCGGGATTCCGCGTAACAGCGGGACAGTGGACGTTCGAGCTGGACTACCGGCCCCAACCATAAAGATATGGGGTTTTATAAAAGCTGAGGAGACTTTGCGGGTTTTTTTATATATATATACTAAATATTATTATTAATGATTTTAATGACAAGTAACTTGGGCATCGGACTTACAATAGTCCTGATCCTACTGGCACTGATCCTGGGTCTTGGTTTCTCATATATTATCTGGCAAAAAGCGTTGAAAAACAAAAGCCGCAAGATCGTAAGTGAAGCTGAGACAGAAGCTGAAGTAATAAAAAAAGAAAAGATTCTGCAGGCAAAAGAACGTTTCTTACAGTTGAAGGCTGAGCATGAAAAAGTCATAAACGAAAAAAATACCAAGATAGGCCTTGCCGAAAGCAGGATCAATCAGAAAGAGCAGGCACTATCCCAGAAGCTAGAGGAGCTTCACAGGAAGAAAAATGAGGCTGATGCAATCCGCGAAAACCTGAGCTCACAACTTGAGCTTGTTGATAAAAGATCGGAAGAGCTTACAAAACTCCACAGACAGCAGGTCGATCAGCTTGAGGCAATTTCAGGTTTCTCTGCCGAAGAGGCAAAAAACCACCTGATCGAATCGTTGAAGGAAGAGGCTAAAACCGGGGCAATGTCATATGTCAATGAGATCCTTGACGAAGCTAAAATGACTGCAAACAAAGAAGCTAAAAGAATCGTCCTTCAAACAATACAGAGAGTCGCTGCAGAAAACGCAATAGAAAATGCAATCACTGTCTTCCATATAGAATCGGATGAGATGAAAGGCCGCATAATTGGCCGGGAAGGAAGGAACATAAGGGCGCTCGAAGCTGCAACCGGAGTTGAAATAATTGTTGACGACACCCCTGAAGCCATCGTGCTTTCAGCCTTTGATCCCATACGCAGGGAGGTTGCCAGGCTGGCACTCCATCAGCTGGTTACCGATGGCAGGATCCATCCTGCACGTATTGAGGAAATGGTTGAAAAGACAAGAAAGCAGGTAGAAGAAGAAATCCTTGAGGTTGGTAAAAGAACAACCATCGACCTCGGAATTCACGGATTACACCCCGAACTCATACGGCTTATCGGGAAAATGAAATACAGATCTTCGTATGGACAGAACCTTCTGATGCATTCCCGGGAGGTCGCAAACCTTTGCGCCATTATGGCAGCCGAGCTCGGATTGAATCCAAAGCTTGCCAAGAGGGCAGGACTGTTGCATGATATCGGCAAGGTGCCTGACGATGAACCTGAATTGCCGCATGCTATCCTGGGAATGAAAGTTGCAGAGAAATACAAGGAAAAACCTGAAATCTGCAATGCAATAGGTTCGCACCATGATGAGACAGAAATGACAACCCTTATTGCTCCTATTGTTCAGGTGTGTGACGCAATATCCGGAGCAAGGCCGGGAGCACGCCGTGAGGTAGTGGAATCTTACATTAAGCGTTTGAAAGAGCTTGAATCGCTGGCCCTCCAGTATCCGGGTGTTACGAAGACCTATGCAATTCAGGCGGGAAGAGAGCTGAGGGTGATAGTGGGCGCTGAAAAAGTAAATGACAAGGAGGCTGAAGATCTGTCATTTGAAATTGCCCGGAAGATACAAAATGAAATGACCTACCCGGGACAGATTAAAATTACAGTAATCCGCGAAACAAGGTCAGTAAGCTACGCCAAATAATAAAATACCGGTAAATTTATGGGCATCATATAGTGTTGCCCATAAATACCGGTTATTTACCTGACCTTATGAATTTATCCCTTTTAACGGCCAAACTTCTTACTTCTTCATAAATAATGTCCAAAATAAAACTACTTAATATAGTAGGTGCCAGACCTCAGATTATTAAATCCTCCGCCATCAGCAGAGCCATCCGTTTATACTTCTCCGGGAGAATAAATGAAATTACAGTACACACCGGGCAGCATTATGATAAAGAGCTTTCAGAAGTATTTTTTGATGAGCTCGAAATCCATAAACCCGATTTCAATCTTGGTGTGGGTTCAGCGCCTCACGGGCGCCAAACTTCCCTGATGATCACCGGTATTGAAGAGGTATTGGTTAGCGAGCGCCCCGATGGCGTGCTGCTGTACGGTGACACCAATTCAACCCTGGCCGGAGCAATTGCTGCTTCAAAGCTTCACTTTCCGGTAATACATATTGAAGCAGGACTCAGGTCATTCAACAAATGTATGCCTGAGGAGCTTAACAGGATAATGAGCGACCATTCATCAACTCTTCTTTTTGCTCCCACCAATGCGGCATTCAAGAACCTGATGAATGAAGGATTCAGACCCGAGAATAGTCCGCCGTATACTATTGACAATCCTAAAATATATCTCACAGGAGATATTATGTTTGATAACTCCCTTTTCTTTGCCGGGCTTGCAGTTCGCAAGAAAGAATCACTTCTTGAAGCCTTATCGCTGGAACGTGACAAATTCATTCTCGTTACAATACACCGTGACATCAACACCGACGATATTTCACGTCTTGAGAAGATCCTTTCAACATTGAAGCAGCTGGCCGAATACTATAAAATACCTATGGTGATGCCCCTTCACCCGCGAACAATAAATTCGCTCAAATCAGGTCTTAAGCCTCTCTTCGATGACCTGCGCGGTTGCGGATATATAAGCATCATCCCGCCGGTTTCCTATCTTGAAATGACACTGCTTGAAAAAACAAGCCGGATGATTATTACAGACTCCGGAGGTGTCCAGAAAGAATCTCATTTTTTCAGGAAACCGTGCATAGTTTTACGAAAAGAGACAGAATGGATCGAACTTGTGACAAATGGTACTGTCAAACTTACAGATGCCAATCCTGAGCAGATAAGGGATGAATTTGCAGGATTTATGAATATAGGAAATGAGCTGGAATACCCTGGCTTCTACGGTGACGGTAAGGCATCAGAATTTATCCTGAGGGAGATCCTCGATTTGCTGGAAAACTGATTTTTTAATATAAACTCTCTCTTATGGAACGTCTTCTCAGCGGGAAAAAAGTACTTATTACAGGAGGTGCCGGTTTTATTGGCTCAAATCTTGTTGAATCCATGCTTAACACAGGCAATTTTGTCATTTGCCTCGATAATTTTTCAACAGGTAAAAGAGAAAACATCAGGGATTTCATGGATAACCCGAATTTCAGACTTATTGTTGGGGATATCAGAAATTACACTGACTGTGAAAACGCTGTGCGGGGAGTCGATTTTGTTTTCCATCAGGCTGCATTAGGGTCGGTCCCGCGTTCAATTAAAGATCCTGTTTCATCGACAGATGTAAACATTGGCGGGTTTGTCAAAATGCTTTTTGCATCAAAGGAAGCAAAGGTAAGAAGGTTTATTTATGCTGCCAGCTCTTCTACCTATGGCGATCATCCTGATCTTCCCAAAGTTGAAGACAAAATCGGAAAGCCTTTGTCACCTTACGGGATTACCAAATTTGCGGATGAGCTTTTTGCTGAAAACTTCTCAGGAATTTATAATATTGAAGTGATCGGACTGCGTTATTTCAACGTATTCGGACGCAGACAGGATCCACAGGGTGCCTACGCAGCAGTAATTCCTTTATTTGTCAAAGCATTGATGAAACATCAGGCGCCTATGATTAACGGTGACGGTCTGAATTCAAGGGATTTCACATTTATAGGCAATGTTGTCCAGGCAAATCATCTGGCTGCTTTGGCTGAGGATAAATCGGCTGTAAACCAGGTTTATAATGTTGCCCACGGAGAAAGGACCAACCTGATTGAATTGTTTGAGCTGATCCGGAGTCTGATTGGCAGGTTTGACAGTGAAGTATTGGATATTTATCCACTTCACGGGCCAGACAGGGCAGGGGATATTCCTCACTCGCTTGCTTCAATTGAAAAGGCAAAAAGTCTGCTTGGTTATAAACCGACCCACAACGTGGTGGAAGGAATGGCAGAGGCTATCAAATGGTACAGATCCAATCTGTGATATCCCGTTGATCAGATAATTTTCATAATCCTGACAGCCAGATCATTTATGACAGGTTTGTAATCATCCACAAATTCTCCTGTTGCCCGGTTAGCTATCACCGCACAAATTGTCAGGGCCTTATGACCCAGCAAGGCTGATAATCCATAAAGCGCGGAACTTTCCATTTCATAATTGCTGATTGTCCTGCCCAAAAATGAGAATTCTGCCAGTTTGGTGTTGATCTCATTATCAAAGGTTTCAAGCCGCAGTCGTCTTCCCTGGGGCGCATAGAAACCCGGAGCTGAGATGGTTATTCCCCTGAGAAATTTTTCATTCTGAAATAATCCGGCTAATTCTCTGCTTGCATTAACAGCATATGGATAGGAGAGGGTATCGGGCCATTCGAGATATTCTGCCAGTACGGTTGATAAGGCAGTGTCCAGGATCCAGTCGTAGCCTTCATAAAAATGCAGAAGTCCGTCAAATCCTACAGCAGTTTCAGTCAGCACTAATGATCCCACCGGGATATCAGCCCTTAAAGTTCCACATGTTCCAAGCCTTATAAAAGTAAGCGGGATAAGATCTTCCATCACCTCTCCTGTCTTCAGATCAATGTTTACCAGGGCATCGAGCTCATTGATAAGTATGTCAATATTGTCGGTGCCGATTCCGGAGGAGATAACCGTTATTTCATTACCTTCATAACTGCCTGTTATCGTCCGGAATTCCCGGTTTTCTTTTTTTACTCTTATATCTGTAAGAAGGGATGCTAGCATATCAACGCGTCCGGGGTCGCCAACTATGATTATCTTTTCGGCAATATCACCGGGAAGAAGATGAAGGTGGAAAATACTTCCATCCGGATTGATTATCAGTTCGGTTTTATTTTGCATGCTCAGTGATGGGGGACAAATATAAAAAAATGTGGCGGATGGTTTTTAAATGTACTCCATTATTCTTCCTGAAATGAGCATCAACGAAATCTCTGCCAGCTTCGCCTGATATTCAACCGACAGAAGGCTCTCGCGTGCATCCAGAAGGCTCTTCTGGACTTCCCTCAGTTCAATTCCCGAAAGACTTCCAAGCCGGTACATTTCAATTGCAATTTCAAAGTTTTCAGATGCGGTCTGCAGGTTTTGATTTTCAAGGGTTATCAGCTTAAGATAATTTCTATATGCACTGTACAGGGTAAGGAGATCTGCTTTTATCCCCTGCTCAACTTCCTGGTACCTGAGTTCGGTATTTTTAATGTCTATTGAAGAATTCCTTATATTTCTTCTCTGATTAAATCCGTCAAAGAGGGTCATTCCAAAGGTCAGACCATAGTTTAAGCCGTCAGTGTATTGCCGGTCGACACTGCTGGCAGAGAAAGAATTGAGTGAATAGTTATAACCTGAGGAGGCCGTCAGATATGGATAACTTCGCGATGCAATTATCCTGTAATCGTATTCTGATATCGTTTTGTTTTTTGAAGCTATCTGCAGGTTTGTGTTGTTTCCCAGGGTTTCATCAAGAAGTTTTTCGAAGAGCAGTTCAGGGTTTACTTTTATTGAAGTATCTGCAGTTGCAAAATTCTGACTTAGGTCTTCCACCGCCATTAACTCGTTCAAACGTATCTGAGCAGCCCTTACCACCTCGTTTTGTCTTGAAAGCCTTGAACTGTCGGCATTAAGATAGACTCGTGACTGCAAAACCTGCAGCTTGGAGCTTGACCCTAGCAGATAACGGTCCTGGTCAATTCGTAAACGCTCCCTTGAAAGAGTTTCAGCGTAACTGATATTGCTTAAAAGCTCAAGCTGTTGAATGTAGTTGTAATAGCCCGAAATAATGTCAGCCACAAGGTTCTCGATTGCCAGCTGAGTGTTAAGTTCGCCAACCTGCTTAAGCTCGCCAAGTTTCTTATAGGTAGTCAGGACATTAAACCCGTTAAAAATTGTCATATTCATAACAACTCCGGCAGAGGTTGTTGTATTAAATTCGCCCTTTGTCAGGGTTTCAGTTCCGTCTGTAAATTCCCTTTTTGTATCGTTTAATGTTGCGCTATGTCTGCCGCTGAGATCCAGGGTTGGAAGGAATCCGGCATTCCCTAAAGTGTAGTTGTTATCTGTTATCGTTTCATTGTTCCTTGTTATCAGAAGTGAAAAGTTCTTTTCGAGACCTGTCTTAATACAGTCTTCGACATCATAAACCAGTTGATCCTGGGAATAAGCGCTGACAGAAAAGACCAACAGGCTAAGCGACAATAACTTTATTTTCATCAGTATCCTTTTTTGTTTCACTGGAGATGTAAGTGTAGATTGCCGGAACCACGAATAACGTAAGCATTGTGGAGAACAGCATTCCGCCAACAACGGTGATACCCATTGCGACACGGCTCTGAGCGCCCTCGCCCAGTCCAAGGGCAAGAGGCAAAAGACCAAAAATAGTAGCCAGGCTTGTCATAAGAATCGGGCGAAAACGTGCAGCGGCAGCATATTTGATTGCATCCACCTTGGAATATCCGGCAGCCTTGCGCTGGTTGGCAAATTCCACCAGCAGGATCCCGTTTTTTGACACCAGGCCGATGAGCATTATCAATCCTATCTGGCTGAAAATATTCATCGTAATATTAAAATACCACATAAATATAAGGGCTCCGGTGAGCGCCAGAGGGACTGTCATCATTACGATGAATGGATCCTTAAAGCTTTCAAACTGGGCGGCAAGAACAAGAAATATAAGAATCAGGGCAAGTCCAAAGGCAAACATAAGGCTTGATGAACTCTCCATAAAATCCTTGGAATCACCTGCAAGCGCAGTCCTGAACGAATCATCAAGAACCTCATCAGCAATTCTGTCCATCTCATCAATTCCCTCGCTGATGGTTCTCCCTTTTACAAGACCTGCAGATACTGTGGCAGCGACAAACCTGTTATACCGGTAAAGCTGCGGCGGGGCTGTCTCTTCCGTCAGGGTGACAAGATTATCGAACTGGATCATCCTGCCGGTGTTGCTTCGGACATATAATGATTTAAGATCCAGGGGTTTGTTTCGGTTCTCGCGGGCAAGTTCGCCAAGGATCTGGTATTGTTTTCCGTTCATAAAGAAGTACCCGAACCGTTGTCCGCTCAAAGCAAGCTGAAGTGTCTGTCCGATATTCTGGGTGGAGACTCCGAGTGTGATAGCTTTCTCCCTGTCAATATGGATCCTGAGTTCCGGCTTGGTAAACTTAAGGTTCACATCGGCCATCTGCAGGATATTACTCTCCATTACTTTTTCCATAAACGGGGGAATGATCTCCCTGAGCTTCTCTATGGATGTTGCCTGAAGAACATACTGAACCGGCATACCTGCACGACGCTGACCAAAGGTGGACTGCTGGGATACAAATGACCTTGCTTTGGTCTTGCTCCTTACAGCGGCTGACAACTCATCAGCTATTTCCTGCTGTGTCCTGGTCCTTTTGTCAGGTTTAACAAGGTTGATCCTGATGTTGCCAAAGGCACCTCCTCTTATCATACTTGTGTAACCTATCCTCTCGGGGACATTTTCTTCAACAAGTTTGGCAATATCATCGGCATAGTCGAGCATAAATTCATACGTCGCACCTTCAGTTGCCGAAGTATTTACTGTGATCTGGGACCTGTCTTCAAGAGGGGACATTTCAGCCGGGATTGTCATCCAGAACAATACAATCAAACCGAGGGCAGCCGCAAGTATAATAAAGGAGGTTCGTCTGTGCTTAAGGAATGAATCCAAGGCTCCTTTATAAAAATCATTAAGCTTTTGAAAGAATTTTTCTGTTTTCCTGTAGAACCAGGTATGGCTTTTTTCCTTTCTTAAAAATTTTGTCGAGACCATTGGTGTAAGCGAAAGGGCAAGAAACGCTGAAATAGTTACTGTCCCTGCCATTACAATACCGAATTCCCTGAAAAGTCGTCCGGTTATTCCCTGTAAAAAGACAATTGGGAAAAAGACAGAAACAAGAGTTATTGTAGTCGAGATAATAGCGAAATAGATCTCCTTTGAGCCTTTAAACCCTGCCTCGAGAGGTGTCATTCCTGACTCGACCTTGACATATATGTTCTCCATTACCACAATTGCATCGTCGACCACAATTCCAATAGCCAGGACTATTGCAAGAAGAGTCAGAACGTTTATTGAAAAACCGGCCAGGTACATTATAAAAAATGAGCCGACAAGGGAAACCGGTATGACAAGGATAGGAATAATTGTTGCTCTCCAGCTTCGCAGAAAGAAGTAAATAATTATTACAACCAGGGCAAATGCTATGTAAATTGTGTTTTTGACCTCCTTGATTGATGAACGGATATAATCAGTGTTGTCGTAATTTACGGCAACCTTCACATCGTCAGGGAGATCCTTTCTTATATATTCAAGACGCCTGTAAATCTCATCAACAATCTCAATATGATTTGAACCTGGTTGGGGGACAACCGCGATCATGGCCATAGGGACACCATTGTTTTTCAGAATGCCCCTGATATCTTCAGGACCCAGCTCAGCCCTTCCTATATCTTTAAACCTTACCAGCTGGTCACCGGTTTGTTTAATTATAAGGTCATTGAATTCCTTTGGAGTTGTCATGAGCCCCATTGTCCTGATGGTCAGCTGAGTTGTAGTGCCTTCTATTGAACCTGAAGGAAGTTCAACGTTTTCACGGGAAATAGCGCTCCTGACATCCATCGGGGTCAGACCATATCCGGCCAGTTTCATGGGATCGATCCACAACCGCATTGAATAACGCTTCTCTCCAAAAATACTAATGGCGCTTACTCCTGAAACTGTCTGGAGCTGTTCCTTTAAGGTAAGGTCTGCAATTTCAGAAAGCTCAAGCAATGATCTTTTATTGCTTTCGATTGTCAGGAAGAGGATGGGATTGGCATCGGCGTCAGCTTTGGTGACAGTAGGAGGATCACAGTCCTGGGGGAGCCTTCGCATCGCCTGAGAAACTTTGTCTCTCACATCGTTTGCAGCGGTCTCCAGGTCGACGGTGAGCTCAAATTCGACTGTTATCCTGCTCGATCCCTGGCTGCTGACGCTTGTAAGGGTACGTACACCCGGGATTCCGTTTATGGATTGCTCGAGCGGTTCAGTGATCTGGGTCTCAATAACATCAGAGTTAGCTCCCGGGTAGGAGGTATTTACTGAGATGATAGCGGGATCTACACTGGGAAATTCACGTATCCCAAGGAAAGTCAATCCGACAACCCCGAACAGAAGGATAACAATTGCAAATACTGTTGCAAGAACAGGGCGGTTTATACTAACTGATGAAAGACTCATTGCTTTGGTATTTTACTGATTTTTAATCAGGGTGTCAAGTACAACCGGAAGGTTGTGCCTCAACTGCAGGATCCCTGTTGTAAGCAGGGTATCACCGAATTTCAGCCCGTCAACAATCTGAACGAGGGATTCCGTGCGCAGCCCGATTCCTACCTTAACAGTGGCAGCTTTACCATTCCTGTATACGAACACGGTTTCTCCTTCCATCTCCGGGGTTACGGCTTCGGAAGGAATTGCTATTGCATCTTCTATTCTTGAAAGCAGAAGGGTGATTGTCGCGGAACGACCCGATTTCAACTCCTCGTTTTTATTCGGATAAAGTGCCCTGATCACAATTGTTCTGGTTTCTTCAGTGATCTGGGGTTCAACAGCATAAACAGCAGCTTTATAAGTATCATTGCTGCCATATACTGTGAACGAAACAGGGAATCCGATAGTGACCTCATCGGTGTAGATCTCAGGTATGGCAAATTCCAGTTTTATAGGTCTTATCTTAACCAGCCTGGCAATTTTTGTTGACGCACTGGTATAGCTTCCTTCGCTGACATATCTCAGGCCAATCATTCCATCAAAAGGAGCGCGGAGCTCAGTTTCTGAAATACGCGCCAGGATAAGGTTGATATCGGCCTGAATAGTCTGAAGTTCGGTCTCAATCTGGTCGTAACTTTCCTGGCTTATTGCATCCTTATCCAGCAGGCTGCGCTGACGGAACTCTTTTTCCTCAATAAGCTTTTTCTGAGCCTGAAGTTTCTGCAGTTGAGCCTGTAAAGGCTTGTCATTGATTTTGGCGAGAAGATCACCTTTCTTTACGCGGGTCCCTTCAGTAAAATTAATACCTACAATTTTACCTGATGTTTCAAATGATAATTCAACCTCTTCATCCGGAATTAACTTCCCGGTGCTGTTGTAGAAGTTATTCAAAACAGTAGGTGAAATCAGAAATCCGCTGACATTGAGTAATTGACGTCCCTGCATTCCACCTGCACCCGGGCCTGATCCCGGCCGCCGGACCGGCTTGAATCCGTAGCAAAAAGTGGTTTAATCTTTGGATAGAAAATTATTCCTGCAACCACTAAGATCAGTAAAATTGTGATTATCATTTTTTGTTTGTTCTTCATATCCGGCCGGATTTTTAATAAAACTCAATATGTTAAACAGTTTACTTTAATTGTTATTTGGTATATATTTCTAAATAATCAAAGCACGCAAAGGTATGTAATTTGCAGTTTATTAGGTAATTCATGTTTTGAAAATTGTGTTAAAATTTCATAAATCAGAGTTTACCATTCACTTAATAAGCTGATCTCAGGTAGCGGATGAATTAAATAAAACTGATTATTTTTGCTTTACAAATTAAAATCAGGCATTATGATCCAGAGAATTCAATCCCTTTACCTGTCTTTGACAATAATACTTCCTTTATTATTCCTGAAAGGAAGTTTTTTAAAGTTTATTAACAAAACCGGGTCTGAGTTCTTCATGAATTTCACCGGGACATGGCAGCAATCAGGGGTTGCGGATTCTGATCTTCTTATGAAACAGATCCCTCTTTCGGTAATTATTATTCTGATCCCCGTTGTTGCACTGGTTGCCCTTTTTACTTTCAAAAACAGAAAGCTTCAGATGAAAATAACATCAGCACTTATTCTGTCTGCTGTAATCCTGACAGGTCTGATTATATATTATGGGATTTCAGTAATTAATATGTACCAGGCTGAAGTTGTACCTGGTTTTAAAATGGTAATCCCGGCCTTGATAATTGTTTTTGGTATACTGGCTCTCAGGGGAATTAAAAAGGATGAAAACCTTGTCAGATCTTACGACAGACTCCGTTAATTGATCTATGTTCTCTTGTTTAACTCCTCGAGGACGTATCATAGGGCAGGGTATTGAATCAAATTATCTGCATGTTTTCCTGGTTGGTGATTTTTTCGCAATAGTGGCATTTCAATGAAACATTCTTTTTAGACACGACTTTGAACCTGGTTGTCACAGCTTCAAAATTGGTAATGCACTTCGGATTCATACACCTGGCAATGCCGACTATATTGTCAGGTACTTCGACTACCTTTTTTTCAACTACTTCATAGTCTCTTATAATATTTAACTTGGCGTCGGGGGCAACAAGAGCTATCCTGTTTATATCTGCATCTTCAAAAAACTTATCTGATATCTTGATAATTGCTTTTCTTCCGAGCTTCTTACTCTCAAGGTTGGTCCCGAAAGTTATCTGGCTGTCGATATGGTCAAGCCTGAGTATCTGAATTACCTTGAAAAGGTTTTTGGCAGGGATATGATCGATGACAGTACCATTTTGTATGGCACTGACACTCAATTGTTTTGGTTCTTTCATAATTGGTCTTCCCATTATTTTATTCCTAAAAGTGAACATAGAATTGACTGGCGCGTATAGACTCCGTTAAGAGCCTGTTCGAAGTAGTATGCTTTCGGATTGGAATCGACATCAGTATGAATTTCATTAACTCTTGGAAGCGGATGGAGTATCCTCATGTTTGCCTTTGTATTTGCAAGCATTGAATTTTTAAGCACATAGACGTTCTTCACCTTTTCATACTCAATCGGGTCGGAAAACCTTTCCTTCTGGACCCTTGTCATATAAATAATATCAGCCTTTGAAATTATGTCTGTAAAGTCGGAGTGCTCATAATATTTAAGTCCGAGGTTTTCGAGGTATAGTTTGAATTCATCAGGCATTTTAAGCTCTTCAGGTGAGATGAAATTAAATGTTGTGTTCCATCTTGACATGGCCATCATCAGGGAGTGGACAGTCCTGCCGTATTTCAGATCTCCCACCATAAAAATATTTAGATTGTCAAGGGTTCCCTGGGTTTTACGGATAGAATACATATCCAACAGGGTTTGGGTGGGATGCTGGTTAGCGCCATCCCCGGCATTTATGACAGGAACTGAAGCAACCTCACTTGCGAATCTTGCGCTTCCTTCAACAGGGTGACGCATTACTATCAGATCGCTGTAGTTGCTTACCATCCTGATGGTGTCGTAAAGGGTTTCCCCTTTTGAGACACTCGAACTGTTTGCATCTGAAAACCCTACTATTTTACCCCCCAGTCTGTTAATGGCACTTTCAAAACTTAGCCTTGTCCGGGTTGAGGGTTCAAAAAAAAGGGTTGCTATAACTTTCCCTTCAAGCAGCTTCTGAACAGGATTATTTTCAAATTCCCCTGCAAGGTCAAGAATCCTGAGCACTTCATCAGTCGTCAGATCGTCAATTGATACTAAGCTTCTGTTTCTCATTAATATGGCAGTATTAGTTGATCAGGTGAATTTTAATCAAATTTACCTAAGAAAATAGAAATTACTTAACAAATGTTAATAATTATCTAAAAACTTATAATCCGATATTTTCACTCAATGTCTGATGATGAATCTGGTTTCAATGCCTTCAATCCTTGTCAGCAGTTTTATGATCCGATCCCTTGCCGAGATCCTGAAATTGATATCAATCCGGCATTTAAGATCAAATTCATGTCCTGAACCGGCAATATCTTCTTCCTTAATTATTTTCATGACATCATTCATGGAAGAATAGGGGAAGACTATCTCATAGTAATCCCTTACAGTTAATTCTACAACGACACCATTGGTGATGGCTGATTCAGCGGCTGACTTGTAAGCATTTATCAATCCGCTCACCCCAAGAAGTTTTCCTCCAAAATACCTTACGACCACAATAAGAATATTGGTGAGCCCATGGGAATTAATCTGCCCAGAATTGGTTTGCCTGCCGTTCCTGAAGGCTCGCCGTCATCATTTACACGGAAAGTATCCCTCTTCTGACCCAGCATATATGCAAAACAATGGTGTCGGGCATCATGATGTTCTTTTCTTAAAGCCTCGATAACCGGCTTTGTCTCTTCCGCGGAAAAGACAGGATAGGCAAACGCAATAAACCTGCTCCCTTTTTCTTTATAAATCCCTTTGGAAAAAGATTTGATAGTCAAATAAGTATCGGATTCCATTATAAAATAATGCCAGCATTCTTTCGTTGGTATATAAATACAATATTAATTAATTTGAAGAGACGGTTTTTGGTTCAGGTAAAAATCTCTATTTTTGCCAGTAATTGAGATAATTGCATGAGTGTACTACTAGATGAGAAAGATCTTCAGAAACTTATTGTTATAGGCGACAGAATCCTGATTAAACCAAAGGTGCCTCAGTCGCAGACAAAAAGCGGACTCTTCCTGCCACCAGGAGTTAACGAGAATGAGAAGGTGCAGATCGGGTATGTACTTAAGGTTGGTCCCGGTTACCCTATTCCCTCAATCACCGATACCGATGAACCCTGGAAAGGTCAGGCGGATGAACAAAAATATGTTCCGCTTCAACCAAAGGAGGGAGACCAGGCGGTTTATCTCCAGAGCAGCGCCATAGAAATCGGATTCAACAAAGAAAAATATGTAGTTGTTCCACAATCTGCAATTTTGTTGCTTCTCAGAGATGACGGACTATTTGAATAAAAATGGCAATCATGGAAAATATATATCTTAAAGGGAAAAAAATTCTGATAGTTGAGGATGATGTATCCAGCAGGTTATACCTGAATAAAATACTTGAAAAAACAGGTGCCATACTGTTAAGCGCCTGTGATGGCAGAGAGGCAATTGAGGCTGCAATGGGAAATCCGGATATAGACATCATACTGATGGATATCCAGCTTCCTGTTATTGATGGTTATGGGGCTGCAAAAAAAATAAGGGAGCTCAGAAGTAAAGTTGTAATCATCGCCCAGACAGCCTACAGCCTGCTTGGTGATCGTGAAAAGATACTTTCATCAGGTTTCGATGATTACATAGTCAAGCCAATATTTCCTCAGCAATTAATAGAAAAACTTACAAAGGTTGTCAACAAAACTGCAACCTGATCTTCACCAGAGGCTGCCGGCTCATTCAGGATAGACTGAAATCTGACGGAACTCCCTTTTAAATTCTTCAATTTCATACTGCCATCTCTGTTTTTCGTACATAACAGGAATCCTGTTCGTCAGGGAAGTTCTCATTATGGAATCGCCCGAAAGGATATCGAACGGCATCAGATTGTATTCATATTCATAGGGTGGCAAATTGAATTTTAGAGATCCGGGCGGCGATGTTTCAATGATTGCGTCAAGAATTTCGAGTGCAGTGCCAACCGGGTTATAGGCCGCGGGATTTGTAACATGTATCTGTATCCCGTTGCAATATTGTCCCGAAAATTTATTAAACGTGGGTATGAAACTGTGGCACCTGAAAGCACATCCGGGAATATTTCTTGCATCAAGGTTCTTTTTCAGCTTTTCCTGGTCTATAAAAGGAGCGCCAAAAAGCTCAAACGGGATTGTTGTGCCCCTTCCCTCTGACAGGTTCAGGGCCTCGACAAGGACCGTCCCGGGATATACAATTGCTGTTGCGGGCGTTGGCATGTTGGGGGAAGGGATCACCCATGGGAGACCCGTTTCGCTGTAGAACGAACCCCGTCTCCAGTTTTTCATCCACACCACATTCAGATCACAATTAGGGTAGTATTTTTCCCTGATCCACATAGCCATTTCTCCAATAGTCATCCTGTGGCACATTGGCAGGGCTGCTCCGCCGACAAAGGTGAAATACTCTTCTTTCAGTACCGGCCCGTCAAAAGCAAGCCTGCCGACCGGGTTGGGCCGGTCAAGTATCCAGACAGGAATACCGGCTCCGGCACAGGCTTCAATACATAATTTTGTTGTCCATATATATGTGTATAACCTTGCTCCGACATCCTGAAGATCAATTAAAAGAGCGTCTATCCCCTGAAGCATTTCACTTGTCGGCTTCCGGTGCTCACCATAGAGGCTGTACACCGGAACCTTGTAAACGGGATGGATATTGGTTCCCCACTCAATCATGTTGTCCTGTGTCTGTCCGTATAAACCGTGCTGGGGCCCGAAGACCGCCGTAAGGGAACACTCTTTATTTGCTTTAAACAGATCTACAATATGCTGAAAATCGGGGGTAATGCTTGGTGAATGGCATAAAATCCCGATCCTCTTCCCCTTCAACGCAAGAGGGAATTGCCTGATTATCTGATCCAACCCCGTCTGTACCATTTCTAAGATTTTTATTAAATACTTTACATATTAACTATGCTAACTTAGCGGATTATTTTTTTGGCAACTAAAAATAAAATAAGTTAATATTCTTTCATAAGTTTAGGCCATTAAACAAATTAACAAAATAAATCCGGGAAAAAGTATGAAGAAGTTTCTTCAATTACCGCATCTTCAATTATTGCTCTTTATATTACTACTCATTTCCTGTTCAAGAAAGCCGGAGCAGAGGGTTGTGATCCTTGCTACTACTGATGTCCACGGGGTAATACTTCCTTATGATTTTATCGAAAAAAAGGACCTGGATGCTTCACTTGCACATGTCGCTACCTATGTTAAAAAGGCAAGGACTGAAAACAGGAATGTGTTGCTACTTGATGGTGGTGATAATTTACAGGGACAGCCGGAAGTTTACTATTACAATTTCATTGATACGGTTTCTTCTCATTTTAATCCCCTGGTAATGAATTATATGGGTTACGATGCCGGTACAGTGGGTAACCATGACATTGAAGCAGGACACTCTGTTTATGACAGGCTTGTTAAAGAGTATAATTTCCCGTTGCTTGCTGCCAACGCTGTTGATAAAGCAGGGGATCCGTATTTCAAGCCTTTTGCAATTGTTGAAAAGAATGGATTGAAGATAGCGGTTTTCGGGCTTATCACACCTGCCGTACCCACCTGGCTGCCCCCTGAACTATACTCGGGTATTGAATTTACTGATATGGTTGAGGCTGCTAAACGGTGGATGCCTGTAATGAAAAAAGAGAAGCCTGACCTTATTATCGGACTCTTTCATTCAGGATGGGATGAGAGGGATATTGAAAATAGTGGAACCGGATCATCCTTTGAGAACGGCTCAGCATCGGTTGCCTGGGAAGTACCCGGCTTCGACATTATTTTTAACGGGCACGACCATAATGTTGTTAACCGGAAGTTTGTCAATTCAGCCGGAGATACAGTGCTGATCCTCGACGGAGGAAGCAGATCGGAAAAAATTGCACGTGCCGATGTAATCTTCTCATCAGGGAGAAAGTCAGTTACCGGTGACATTATTAATTCGGATTACTACAGAACCGATCCTGCCTTTATAAAGGAGTTTTCGGGACAGGAAAAGCTTATAAACCTGTATGTTGACAAAGTCATTGCTTCTTCCGAAAAGGATATTTCATCCAGGGAATCATATTTTGGCTCCTCGGCATTTGTGGATATGATCCATGAAATTCAGCTTGAAATTACAGGAGCTGATATTTCCTTTGCTGCGCCCCTCTCCTTTGATGTGAAGATCTCCTCCGGTCCGGTTACGGTAGGAGACATGTTCAAATTGTACAGGTTTGAAAATATGCTCTACACAATGTCAATGTCGGGCGAAGAGATCAGAAAATATCTTGAGTTCTCATATTCAGAATGGCTTAATACCATGAAGGGTCCGGGTGATATGCTTCTTAAATTCAGACTTGATAATTACGGAAAACCTGCATTGACGAATGGTAAAGCATGGCTGAGAAATCAGCCTTATAATTTTGATTCTGCTGCCGGGATCGACTACGTCGTTGATGTTGGAAAACCTGACGGAGAACGGGTTCTGATCAAAGCATTTTCAAACGGCAAACCATTCGAATTGAACAAAACATACAGGGTGGCAGTTAACTCGTACAGAGGGAACGGTGGTGGAGGTCATTTCACTGAGGGAGCGGGTATTAACAAAGATGATCTCGCTACCCGGTTGATATCTTCCACCGACAGGGATTTAAGGTACTATATCATGAAATCGCTTGAATCAAAGGAAGTAATCAGGCCACAGGCCCTAAATAACTGGAGAATTATACCTGAGGAGTGGGTGAAAACAGCAAAAACGCGTGAGTATAAGCTCTTGTTCGGCAGATAGAAAAAGTACTTTAATTCCTTAACGGATAATTACTTTGTGATTATTTCGTTTTAAACTATGAAAACAAAGCGCAAAATAGTTAATGATGGAAGTATGCTTCCCCTTGTTGAAGAGTTTTTTACCGTCCAGGGAGAAGGGTACCATTCGGGTGAAGCTGCCTGGTTTATCCGTCTGGGAGGATGTGATGTGGGATGCAATTGGTGTGATTCACGATTTGCGTGGAACCCTGATATTCACCCGCTTGTTGATGCAGAGACTATTATTGCGCATGCAGCTCTTTCCGGCACAAAATCCGTAGTTGTTACGGGTGGTGAGCCGCTTATGTGGAATCTTGATCTCTTATGTTCGGGTCTTAAGAAGAAGAATATTAAGACATTCATTGAGACATCGGGAGCATATCCTTTAAGCGGGGAGTGGGACTGGATATGTCTTTCCCCGAAGAAGAATTCACCGCCTGATGCTTTGATTTGTAAAAGAGCCGATGAACTGAAAGTTATAATTGAGGAGAAGCATGATTTTGAATGGGCTGAAAAATACCGGACGTACGTTAATGAAAGTTGCCGGCTTTTTCTGCAACCCGAGTGGAGCAGATTTGATGCAATTATACCCGAAATTGTCGATTATGTCAAAAAAAATCCTGAGTGGAAGATTTCGCTCCAGGTTCACAAGTATATGCATATACCCTGAAGACGCATTGCGGATTTTCTTTACGATATTTCTGTTAACAGCCTGCTGCTTCGTCTCAGGAACGGCGGAAGCCCAGGATTATCATACTACTTCCAGTAAGGCCCTGAAAGTATATAAGGACGGGGTTTCTAACTTTGAATTTCTCGATTACCGGAATGCGGAATTTTATCTTAAACAGGCTGTTGAGATCGACAGTAAGTTCTATGAAGCCTATATGGTACTTGGTGAACTGTTACTGAAGCAAAGGCGTTATTCCGAAGCCGCTGAAAACTATCATATGGCGGTTAATATTGATTCCCTGGTCTATGAACCGGTATTCTTTAGTCTGGCGACAGCTGAATTTATGTCGGGCGACTACGTCAATGCACTCAGGCATTATGAGAAATATCTCAGTCAGGAAAAAATTTCTGATAAGAACAGGGATCAGGCAATTAAAAATGTAAAAAACTGCCACTTTGCCCTCGAAGCATTGAAACATCCTGTTCCATTTAGTCCTGTCAGCGTCGGAGATGGCATAAATACCGGCGCAGATGAATATTGGCCATCCATTACCGTAGATGGTCAGACCATGATGTTCACAAGGCAGTCAAAACCCGTCCAGATAGCCGGAGCAAGAAGTATACCCCAGGAAGATTTCTATTTAAGTTTTCAGTCAGGCGATGGCTGGCAAAAAGCAGTAAACGCCGGATATCCGCTTAACACTCCTCAAAATGAAGGAGCCCAGAGTCTGTCATCTGATGGAACCTATATGTTCTTTACTGCCTGTGAGCGCCCCGGTGGTTTAGGAAGCTGCGATATCTTCTTTTCGGCTTTCAATAACGGAAAATGGTCATTTCCAGTCAACCTTGGCTCTCCTGTGAATTCCTCTAAATGGGAATCACAGCCATCAATAAGTTCAAACGGCAAAATGCTGTTTTTTTCGAGCAACAGGCCAGGAGGAGAGGGAGGCAAGGATCTCTGGTATTCAGTTATCAATGAAAAAGGGAAATGGGCATACCCTGTAAATCTTGGGAAGACGATAAACAGCCCGGGCGATGAGATGTCACCTTTCATACACTTCGACGGACGTACCCTCTATTTCTCTTCCGATGGCTGGGCCGGAATGGGAGGTTTTGATATATATAAGACCAGAATGAAGGAAGATACAACCTGGACTGAACCGCAAAATCTTGGTTATCCTATCAATACATATAATGACGAAACGGGGCTCATTATAAATTCTGAAGGACAACAAGCCTATTATTCTTCAAAAAAGGATGATCAGAATGGCAAGAATATCTATTCGTTTAACCTTTATGAGTCTGTAAGACCTGATCCCGTAGCTTACCTGAAAGGCAAAGTATCTGACAGAATAAATGGCAAGATGCTGGTTGCGGGATATGAACTTATAAATCTTTCGACAGGGAAACCGGTTGTCAGTAATACCACAGACGGCAACGGGAATTTCCTTGTATGTCTTCCTTCAGGATTTAATTATGCACTAAACGTAAGTAAGCAGGGTTACCTTTTTTTCTCTGAAAACTTCATGTTCGAGGGAGAGCACCCGGTATTAAAACCATATCTGATGCAGATAAAGCTGAGCCCGTTAAAGGTAGGTGAAAGGATGCTTCTCGCTAATGTCTTTTTTGAGACTGATTCATGGGAATTAAAGAAAGAATCAAGGATAGAACTAAATATACTCATGGACCTTCTTTCTGATAATATGGAACTTGTTGTTGAAATCGGAGGGTATACTGATGCCACAGGAAACAATGAACACAATCTCATACTCTCAGAGAAAAGGGCCCTTTCGGTAGTCAATTTCCTTGTGGAAAACGGAATTTCGGCAGACAGGCTTAAATACAAAGGTTATGGCAACAGCTCGCCAATAGGGGATAATATAACATCCGAAGGCAGGAAGCTTAACAGGCGGACAGAAGTCCAGATCCTTGACCTGAAAAAATAAGAAAATAGCTGCCTTGTTGGGCAACTATTTTCAGCACTTGCCTGGGTGGCAGTCCGACATTGTAAAGACAAGACATTTTTATCAGATCGTAATCATGGTGTTCAGATAGTTATTCGCTGAATTTTCAGCATTTACTTTGTTGGCTGGAATTGTAAAATATATCCCTGATCCGGTTAATCCATTGCATTCGATCCAGAGTGAACCCTCCATTATTTGAATCAGGTTTCTCGTTAAAAGGAGATTTACCGCAGAGTAAGTATCATTAAATCTGATGAGTGCCTGGGCAGGGTCCTGTGTTTGAAGAAACTCCTGCGACTTAAAGTACCCCTGGCCTGAATCAAGGATATAAAAGGTCATCTTATCATCCCTGAAGTAATAACCAATCTTGATATACCCCGATGTTGTGCTGGTGAGCGCATTCTGAAACAGATTACGGATTACCCTTGTTGCCCTGTTGCTGTCAATCTTGTACTCAGCATTCTTAAACGATTGGTTTTCAGATACAAGGATAAGCTCCTTGTATTTGTCCTTTCTTAGTATCTCCCTGAATTCCGAAAAGAGATCATTAAACATCTTGTCAGGATTACAAATTCTTGGTTCGGCTATTGAATTACCCGTATCAATGATTGCAGAATCAAGAAAATTATCAAACAGGGATATCACTTGTTCGCAGGATTCAAATATCAGATTGCTGAATTCTTCCCTTTCAGCTTCTTCATATTCCTTTTTATTCAGAAGAAAGGCAAATGCTACTATGGCATTCATCTGGGTTCTCATTTCACGTGACAATCCGGTCAAAAGTGAAGGACAATTAATCATACTATTTTTCAACGATTCCATAATCTTCACCGCTTTCGGGTCTTTTGGTCCGGATGGTTCCGATACCCCCTTGTTATATGCCGAAATATCAAACATTGGCTCAGTTTTCCCTCAGACCTGTCTATTTTAAATTTCTACCCAGTTTCCTGGCGTCCTTTTTGTAAATGCTTTTTGATCTTTCAATTACAGCAAGCTGCTCAGCGGCTTTTTGCATTTCTTCAGTTTTAATATAACACAATGCAAGATACCACCGGGCATGATCTATATAAAGGTTATTACTGTCGTCGATGACGTTCCCAAATGATTTCTTTGCTTCGGGATAATTCTCTATTTCAAAATTTGAAATTCCTTCCAGCAGAGCTGCTTGCATATCGCCAGGCTTGTTTTCCAGTGCACGCGAAAAATAGATAGCCGCGATTCTGTAATCATGTATCTCATAATATTCAAGCGCCAGGTTAAAATCAGGATTGTCGATCACCACCCCCGACCGCAGAGAGGAGGTTGCTTCGTATGACCTGTAATATCTTTCCATAATCTCCTCATTACCCGGGTTTTTATTTGATATCAGGGCAATTCCCCCTAAGGTAACAAGGCATGCAATCAATGCTGCATATTTAATTTTGATAAGCCGCTGATGCTTTCGGGGTGAAACGTCGGTTTCCCTTTTCTTCTCAATCAGGTTGAGCTTGCTCCTGAGGTTGATAACATCCTGTTTTTTGAGAATGGCATCGGCTTTTTGACGGATATCGACTTCGTTCCGAAGCTTTTGATTTCCATCTATTTCCCTTCTGAACCATTGCTTTTCAGCTTCATCCATCTCGCCGGCATTAAACCGTTCGATGAAATATGAAAAATCGTTTGTTTTCATGATCTTGCAGACTGTTTATTTTTTATTAAATCCATATTATTATCAGTTATCAAGCTGATGTATCGGTTACACAGGTATCCTGTGTGCCGGCTCTACAGATATTAATCAGTTATACTAACCTCAGTATCCACTGACTTCTCAAGCGTATCCTAAACATCCGGAGGTAATAATTTCCGGGTTTATCACTATGTTTCCAAAAAGCACTCCTGTGAAGGAGTTTATTATTTACTGCCCTCTCCCGGGCAGAAGGGTTTTATTTAGTGTTCAAATCTGGACTAATGGAGGAACAGGCCTCAGTATTGGATCACCATCGCCACCTTTAACACATATCATCTCCTCAATTGAAAGGACAAACTCATCAAAAATCTCCTCGGTCTGTTCAGGTTTATTTTTTTTCATTGGTTCAAATTTTAGTCGTTGATACTTAGTTTGGGTAATTCGCATTTCTATTGTTACATGTCGGAAAACCTGATTTTGTGACACAGAAAAATCAACTATTTTCAAAAATAATCACTAAATATTGAAAATCAAAGATATACACGACAAGAAATTATCGATATTTGTAATCGGTTTGGCATTTCGATTTAAAGTTGTGATCTTTATATGGGGAAATTTTACATACAGGCAGCGAACTGATGATTTTAAAGAGTCATATATTATGGTTTATTGCACTTCTTATTTGCACCATCAGCCCTTCTGAGGCAAATATGGCGGGTTCAGTCATTTATCACTTAGCTGCCATTCCCGATAAAGGCCTCACAGGTAAAACCGGAATTCTTCAGAAGGATAAATCAATCACAATTCTTGAGAAGCTGAATTCCGATTTCCAGGTTTCTGTTAACTCCGGTGATACATTAAAAACCAGGAATATAATAAATTCCATACTGAAGATTCTCAACGGGAAACAAACAGACGATTTAATCTTTTCAAGCTCCCAGTACTATGTTGGTGTATTTTATTTAATTGCCGGAAAAGAAACAGAGGCAATAGAGTGGCTTAAACTTGCGTCAGCTGTCCGGGAACGGCTTAAGTGCGAGGATGAGATCCTTTCAAAATGCCTTTACAATCTTGGTTTGGCATACCATAATCTCGGAGACTTCAAAAACATGGAAGAATACACACTTCGCTCACTTGCCATTGTCAGAAAACTGAATGGAGAAAACAGTCCTCTTTTAATCAGAAGCTTATCCAGCCTGGTCACGGCAAATTTTGGACTCGATGAATATAATAAAGCGATAGTCTATGGAAATCAAGCCCTTAAACTTATAAACGGCCAGAAGGGAAGTTTGACGATTGAAATAGCCGGGTTATATGCAAATTTGGGGATCTGCCATGCAAGACTGTCGGACTACTCCAAGGCCGCGCTCTACCTTGAGAAAGCCAGATCAATTTATGATCAGATGCCTTTTACCGATAATGCAGTCTATATTAATCTAATGAATAATCTTGGCGCCACATATTTTCAAATGGGCTTAAAGGAAAAATCAGATGAGTATTTTAACAGGGGATTTGAAATGGCAAGAACATCAAATTCTATTATGTCTCTTAACTTTTTGAACAGTTTTGCAATTGTACTTGCAAAAGCAGGAAAAGTGACTGAAGGGGAGGAACTGATTTTAAATGCCCTGGAGAGGGCAAAAAAATCATCAGGCTCCGACTCAAAAGATTACTTTGAGGTGCTGAAGAACTATGCCGAATATCTCAGGTTATATAAAACCGATATGGGAAAATCACGGCTGCAGTATGAAAAGTGTCTGGGGTATCTCGAAACCCATGAAGAGGATGTTTCCTTAAGAAACCCCATAATTTTTGGGTATGCCCTCGTGCTGACAGAGACCGGAGATTCAGGTAAGGCACTCGATATTATTCAGGAATTGCTTTTTTCCCGCATTCAGGGGAAAAAAGAGTATTCAGCAGTGGAAAATCCGGAAATTGAATTAATTGAACCGGATCAGTGGTCTCTTGAAGTACTGAAGGCGAAATACAGGATACTTTGGGATATCTTTAATAAATCCCGGAACTGGGGGTACATGGTTGCTGCTTCAGGAACATCAGAACTGATTGTAGCCTTACTTGAAAAGGTCAGGATCAATATCAGTGAAGAGGATAGCAGGTTGATTCTTGGAGACCGTTACAGGGACTTCTACCTGTCTGCAATCCGGGATTTTGAACTTTGTTTCAGGCATACAGGAAATGCGGAATACAGGGAGAAGGCATTTGAATTTTCAGAGAAAAGCAAAGTTGCAGGCCTTCTCGCATCAACGAGGGAACTTAAAGCCACTCAGTTCCATATACCTTCCGATGTAGCCGACCTGGAGCGAAGACTCAAGTCAGAGATCAGCGTAAATAATGCACGAATCTCAGATGAAGAAACACGGAAGTTGCCCAATGCTACGCTTCTTGCTGAATGGAAGGAAATTGTATTTGATGCAACTGCAAAACGGGATTCCCTGATCACTCTCTTTGAAAAACAGTACCCTGAGTACTATCTTATCAAGTATAATACGAAGGTTATAAAACCAGATGATATTCCTTCAATTGCAGGGAGAAGCACAAATTACTTAAATTATGTTGTATCAGATTCCATTATATACATCTTTCTCACCAACAGGAAATTCAAGGAACTCATTACTGTTCCTGTTGATACAGGGTTTTTTAACAATGTGAGGGAATTCAGAAGGCTTCTTTCAATGCCATCGCCCCTGAGTGATGCAAAATCCGAATTCATCAGGTACCAGCATTCAGGCATCCGGTTATATAATACGATCATCGAACCCGTCAGAAAGTATCTCATCTCCAACAGAATTTTAATTTCCCCGGATGATATTCTATCATACATACCATTTGAGACACTTCCTGTTGCCCCGGTTTCAGAAGAAGAAATCCTCTATAGCGAACTGCCATATCTTATGAAGGATTTCAACATTTCTTATACTTATTCAGCAACGCTTCTGGCTGAATCGGTAAAGAAAGGGTTAAGGCTTTCAAATAACCTGATAGCGTTTGCCCCGGTATATACGGAAAGCATAAACATTGACTCACTACTACTGACAAGGGATGTGAGGCAATCAATCATAACCGATCTTCCTTTTGCAAGACAGGAAGCAGAATACGTATCAGGCCTGACAGGAGGAAGGCTCTACATCAATAGTGGAGCAACCGAAGCCGTTTTCAAGGAAAAAGCGGGAGATTTCGACATTATTCATATGGCAATGCACACGATCCTTAATGATCAATTTCCAATGCATTCGAAAATGTTGTTTTATCAGGATAAAGATTCTATTGAAGATGGATTTCTTAATACATATGAAGTTTATGATATCCCTTTGAAAGCGAAAATGGTGATTCTCAGCTCCTGCAATACAGGTACCGGAAATTTGTATTCGGGAGAGGGAATCCTCAGCCTGGCGAGGGGATTTTTATATTCGGGAAGCCAGTCAGTGGTTATGTCGATGTGGGAGATTGAAGACAGATCAGGAACGGAGATCGTAAAGAGCTTTTACAGCCACCTGAAAAGAGGTGAGTCAAAAAGCAAAGCCCTCAAAAGAGCCAGACTGGATTATCTTAAGAATGCCGATATGCTCAGGTCACATCCTTATTTCTGGTCAGCGCTTATTATCTATGGGAATAACGACCCGCTCTATTATTCGAAACAAATCTTAATTACAGCAGGCGCCGTTGTAATTGCCGTCAGCCTGTTTCTTCTGCTCTATTTTTACAAATTCAGGTAGTTCTTGTATTCGGGATCCCCTTTTATGAGTTCCATCAGGGCTTCTTTGCTCAGGTACTTTTTTCGCCTTGCGTATGTTTCATTTTTAAGATTCATTTTTAAAGCGATCTCTTCATATGACAGACCCTCAGAAAACAGAGTCAGAATTGTTTGGGAATCAACCTTTAACTTTTGAAACGCCCTGCTGACTATTTTTTCAAGGATTATATCATCCACATTATCATCAACATCCGGAAAATCGATATCAATTTCAATGTTTTTAACACTTTTCCTTAACTGGCAACTCCAGATGTTTCTGGCTATTCCATAAAAATAGCCTTTCAGATCGGATGTCAGTTTAAATTCATTGTCCGAGATCTGGTTATAGAAAGCTATTATCGTCTCCTGGAACACATCCGAGACATCCGCTTCGGAACCGCTGTTCTTTAGGACATAATGCCTGACTGGCTGGCGGTAATTGTCGTACAACCAGTTAAGAATCTTTTCGTCTTGCCGGCGGATGCCCTCAATTATTGTATTATCTGAGATCTTACGGAACAATCGCTGATTTTTACCCGATAATAAGTTGACAAATATAGTATTTCCTGACATTAAAGTATTGATCTGCCAGTTCTGCAATTGATTTAAGGAAAAGCATGAGCAGTATTTTTTAATTAAAAATTTAGTTACTTTACGCATTTTATAACCCAGGGTTCCAGATATGGCCTTTCCGTTTGTAAAACAATATGATGCTATGGATTGCGGTCCCGCCTGCATTAAAATGGTAGCCGGGTATTACAAAAGGAGCTATACGCTCGATTATCTCCGCAAAAGATGCTATATAACAAGGGAGGGGGTTTCATTTCTCGGTCTTTCAGAGGCTGCCGATTCCTTAGGATTCAGGACCCTGGGAGTGAAGATCCCTTTTGAAATGCTCGCAGGAAAAGTAACATTGCCATGCATCGTACACTGGGGCCAGAAACACTTTGTTGTAGTTTACAGGATCAAAAATGACAAAATATGGGTTGCTGATCCCGCAACAGGACTAATTCAATACACCAGGGATCAATTCGAAAAAAAATGGATCAGCTCGGTGACCGATGGAAAACAGACAGGTCTGGTCCTGATAATAGAACCGACTCCGGCGCTGTTCAGAGTTGAAGATGAGCAGAAAAAACCCGGTGGATTCCTGTTTTTGCTGAAGTACTTTAAGCTTTACAAAAAATTCCTTGGACAGTTGATTCTTGGCCTGGTACTGGGAAGCTGTATTCAGCTGATCATCCCATTTCTGACCCAGTCAATAATTGATATAGGTCTGAATAATAATGACATAGGGTTTATTTACCTGATTCTCTTCGCCCAGCTTGCCCTTGTTGCAGGAAGGTTGTCGGTTGAATTTATAAGGGGATGGCTTCTTCTTTATATAGGATCAAGGGTCAACGTTGCAATAATCTCAGGTTTTTTGCAGAAACTGATGGCTCTTCCGGTCGCATTTTATGACACAAAGCTTACAGGCGATATTCTTCAGAGGATTGAGGACAACAACAGGATTGATGAGTTTCTCACTTCGGCAAGCCTCAGTATTCTCTTTTCATTCTTTAACCTTATAATATTTGGCATTGTACTGGCTATTTACAGTACTAAGATATTAGTATTGTTTATTGCGGGCACTGCCCTGTACATTTTATGGGTTTCCTTGTTCATGAAATCGAGGGCCAGGCTCGATAATATGCGCTTCAGGGAAATGTCAGCATCCAATTCAAAGCTCATTAGTATCATTAACGGGATGCAGGAGATTAAGCTTACACAGAGTGAGCTTAGCAAACGATGGGACTGGGAAAAACATCAGGCTTCATTGTTCGGGTTGAGAGTAAAGGGACTGGGCCTGATTCAGTATCAATCGGCAGGGGCAACCCTCATAAATGAGATAATGAATATCCTTATTACGATAGTTGCAGCTACAGCAGTCCTTAAGGGAAATATTACCCTGGGTATGATGCTTGCAGTTCAATTCATAATCGGACAGCTTAATGTTCCTGTGAATCAGATAATCGGATTCTTCCGGATGTCTCAGGACGCTAAAATGAGCCTCGACAGGCTTGCAGAGGTTCATAATATGGAAGATGAGGAAACCGGTTCTGAAAATAAAATCAGTAAACTGCCTGAAAATAAAAATATCAGCATAAACAACCTGTCATATCAATACGAGGGACCACGTTCTCCCTTTGCCTTAAAAAATGCTGACCTTTTGATAGAACAGAACAAGGTTACAGCAATAGTGGGAGTAAGCGGAAGCGGGAAGACCACCCTGTTGAAAATGCTACTTGGATTCTATCAGCCTGTTGCGGGAGAAATCCTGATAGGAGATACCCCAATTTCAAATCTAAGCCTTAAACTCTGGCGCAGGAAGGTGGGTGCGGTTATGCAGGATGGCTTTTTATTTCCCGACACCATTGCAGGAAATATAGCTCCCGGTTCGGAGGAAATCGATGAGAGCAGGATGAAAAAGGCAGCTGAAACTGCAAATATCAGGGGATTTATCGACTCCCTTCCTCTTGGCTATAACACCAGGATCGGTGCAAATGGACATGGATTGAGCGAGGGACAAAAGCAGAGGCTGCTCATTGCCAGGGTGATATATAAAGATCCTGATATTTTAATTTTCGATGAAGCCACAAATTCCCTCGATGCCAATACTGAAAAGGCAATCGTGGAAAATCTTGCTGATTTTTACCGGGGTAAAACTGTCATTATTGTGGCTCACAGGCTGAGCACTGTCAGGAATGCCGATAAGATAGTTGTTATGGATACAGGGCAGATAACTGAAACGGGGACTCATGAGAGTCTTATTGAAAAGAGAGGAGTATATTATAACCTCGTTAAAAACCAGCTTGAACTTGGTAATTGATAAAAAGAATGGATGAAAAGGAACAAAATATAGTTTATTCTGAACCTGTAAACGAAATAATGGGACGTCCCCCGGGAAAGGTGTTACGATGGGGTAATGCAATAATGTTACTGGTTTTTGGGCTCTTTTTATTTTTCGCCTGGATTATAAAATATCCTGATACCATTCCGGCTCCGGTAGAAATTACTACTGTCATTCCTCCGGTGACCCTGGTATCAAAAATTTCAGGAAGAATCAAAAAACTGTACGTCAGCGACAGGGAGAATATCAGCAAGGGGCAGTTAATTGCAGTTATGGAGACTGCAGCATCTGTAGATGAGCTGAATATCCTGCGCCAATTCATCGATACCATCAGAAACCCTGAATCAATGAAGCTTTCAGGATTGCCTGAATTTACTGAACTTGGAGAGATCCAGGAATACTGGGGGACTTTCCGGAAAACCCTTTCAGATTTTAACAATTACATTATAAATGATTTTTACGGCAAAAAAGTCAGTTCAATAACCGATGAAATAGACGGGATTCTGGTCTATATTGGCCGGGTAAAGGTAAAAGAGAGTCTTTACACTGAAAGTCAGCTGATTGAAACCAAAAAGTTCAGGCGAGATTCCATGCTTTACCTGAGTGGCGTTTTTTCAGAGACTGAACTTGAAAAATCCCGGCAGGCACTTCTGAGGATGAATATTGAACTTCAGCAGGTGCGTCTTGATCATTCAGCAAAATCGATTGAGCTCGCAGAAAAAAGACAGCTTCTGCAGGATTATAAGATTAAAAAGATTGAAGAGAAGGAGCGATTTTATTCTGTTCTGAATGAATCGTTTCTGAATCTCAAAGCACAGGTGAAGATTTGGGAGAATACGTATCTCCTCATATCGCCGTTCAGCGGTGTTGTAACCTTCACCAGATTCTGGAGCGAAAACCAGACCGTAAACAAGGATGAACCTGTACTTAGTATCGTTCCGCTTGACCCGGGTGACTATGTCGGAAGGATATATCTTAAAATGAATCGTTCCGGGAAAGTAAAAACAGGGCAGGAAGCAAATATCAAGTTAAGCGGATTCCCGTACCTTGAATACGGCATGTTAAAAGGGGTGATCAAGTCCAAATCGCTGGTGCCATCAGGCGATACTTACGTGATAGAGCTCAGCTTGCCTTCCGGCCTGACCACACTTTACGGCAGGGAACTCGATTTTACCCAGAACATGCAGGGTACCGCTGAGATCATCACTGACGACCTTAGTCTGCTCCGGAAAATTATCAATCCGTTCCGGTACCTTATCTCCAGAAACAAAAGTTAATTTATTTTTTTGAATAGGGTTCGTAGTCGTCATCACCTGCCGATGAAGGAAACGATGACCCTGTTATCCCTTTTTTCCCACTGCCGGGCTGGTTCTTTTTTATGTATTTCTGATATAATCTTATACCCACAAAAGCCAGGGCTATTGATAAAAGTACTATTTCAGTTCTTTCCATTTTATTATCAGTTTGTGTTACTAAAACAGTGTTTTACTCCATCCGGAATTCTTTAGATTCAGCGCTCAAATATACTTATAATAATAGTTTTGTACCTGAAATGATTATGGGATTTGTGATATAAATTTTAGTTTTTAAACCGGCCTTCGGGCGCTTAATGATTGATTATCATTTTAATTTAAGGTAAAACTTTGAGTTTTATTAAATAATTCAATATTTTCGTACTCTGAAAAATCCATGGCTTGACATGGTGTGACTAATTTAGGAAGATATTGAACCTTAATGGATTGAATATGATTATAGAAAATCCGGACGACACTGTTCATGAAGAACAGAACGGCGCGAATGAAGATGCTGCCGGTACTGAGAAACCTTTAAAAGCAGAAAAAGCGGAAGAAGCCGGATCTGCAGAAGCTGAAGAAACCAAGGAACCCGATACTGAAAGTATCACAGAGAAGATTGAACCTGAGAAAAATGAAGTTCCTCCAGCCGCGGCCGAAAAACGCGCCTCCGTACCAGAAGTGTTTCACGACCTGGAAGATATCGAACTTCCTCCCGTTGATTACTCAGGCTATACAAAGCATGAGCTTGTAGAAACTCTTGCCCTCATCATAGAGAATCGCCCCCCTTCAGAGATCCGTGAAGATGTTGAAAGGATCAAGACTTTTTTCTACAAGAAGATAAAGGGAGAAGCAGATGAGAGAAAAGCCAAATTTCTGGAAGGAGGAGGGAAGATCGAAGATTATAAGATCTATGTTGATCCTCTCGACTATCGTGTAAAGGAGCTGCTTGAAAAATTCAGGGAGAAAAAGAATGACTTCAATAAGGTTCAGGAAGCAGAGAAATATGATAATCTTAAGAAGAAATACGATATAATTGATGAAATCAAAGATCTTGTCAACAGGGAAGAATCGATAAATAAAACTTTTCATGATTTCCGTTCACTGCAGAATGAATGGCACTCCATTGGTGTCGTTCCGCAGGTATCACTGAAAGATCTCTGGGAAAACTATCATCACAGCGTTGAAGTATTTTACGACTATATCAAGATAAATAAGGAGCTCCGTGACCTTGATCTGAAAAAAAATCTCGAGATCAAGATTTCATTGTGTGAAAAAGCTGAAGAGCTCCTTCTTGAACCTAATCCTGTAAACGCATTCAGACTGCTGCAGGATTATCACAACCAGTGGCGGGAAATTGGCCCGGTACCCCTTGAATCCAAAAATGAAATTTGGGAAAGATTCAGGGAAGCGACGACTCAGATCAATAAGAGACATCATGAGTACTTTGAAAAGCAAAAAGATGATCAGAGAAAGAACCTTGATGCCAAAATAGCTCTGTGTGAAGAAGTTGAGGCTATCAACCTTCAGGAAATAAAGAGTTTCAGGGATTTCGACGAAAGAGCTGATAAGATCGTTGCCCTTCAGAGAATGTGGAGGACGATAGGGTTTGCACCCAAGAAACAAAACAATAAAGTCTATCAGAGGTTCAGGGAAGCATGCGACACCTTCTTTGAGAAAAAAAGGAGTTTCTACGCTGACAATAAGGAGACACAACTGAACAATCTTCAGCTAAAAACCGAATTGTGCGTTCAGGCCGAGTCGCTTCAGGAGAGCACTGACTGGAAAACCACATCAGATGCCCTTATTAAGCTGCAGAAAGAATGGAAAGATGTTGGTCCGGTTCCGCGTAAACAGTCGGAGAAGCTATGGAAGCGATTCCGCAAGGCATGCGACCGTTTCTTTAACAGGAAAGCTGAGTACTTCGCCAATCTTGATACCTCTTATGAGGATAACCTGAAAGCAAAACTTGCTATCATTGGCGAGCTTGAGAAATTTGAACCAGGCACCGACGTCCAGGCTGCATTTGAACGCCTTAAAGATCTCCAGCGGAAATGGACAGAGATCGGCTTCGTCCCTTTCAACAAAAAGGAAGAGATCACCAACAGGTACAGAAACGCACTGAACAAGGAATTTGACAAGCTTAAAATTGCCGATGAGGATAAGAGCATCCTTAAATACAGGACTAAACTCGACAATCTTAAAGCAAATCCTAAAGCATCGAGAAAAGTCAGGAACGAGCGGGATAAGTTTTTTACCAAGATCAAACAGCTTGAAAGTGATATCGTGCTCTGGGAAAATAATATTGGATTCTTTGCCAAATCATCAAACGCTGACAATATGATCAGGGAAGTTCAGGAAAAGATTGAAAACGCAAAGAAAATGATTAAAACACTTGAAGAAAAAGTCAAGATGATAGACCAGTCCGGTCTCGATGATTGAATTATTTAAGAACCTGAATGTATAATTTAAAAAAATTCCTGCATTGTCTGACGTTAAATATGTTTTTGTAACAGGAGGGGTCACCTCCTCCCTTGGAAAAGGTATTATTTCTGCATCCCTGGCAAAGCTTCTTCAGGCCAGAGGATACTCGGTGACTATCCAGAAACTCGATCCATACATTAATGTTGATCCCGGGACGCTTAATCCCTATGAACACGGTGAATGTTATGTTACACTTGACGGCGCCGAAACGGATCTTGACCTTGGCCACTATGAAAGATTTTTGAATGTTCCGACAAGTCAGGCAAATAATATAACCACCGGAAGGATCTACCAGACTGTGATCAACAAGGAGAGAAAAGGTGATTATCTTGGCAAGACGGTTCAGGTAATTCCTCATATAACTGATGAAATCAAGAGAAGGATCAAGCTTGTAGGATCAGGAAACAAATTTGACATAGTTATTACTGAAATAGGAGGGACGGTTGGTGATATTGAATCCTTGCCATATATTGAATCGGTGAGGCAGCTGAAATGGGAAATGGGTTCTCAGAACTGCATCGTCATTCATCTGACGCTTGTGCCATATCTTTCAGCTTCGGGCGAATTGAAAACCAAACCAACCCAGCACTCGGTCAAGGTTCTTCTTGAGAATGGGATCCAGCCTGACATTCTTGTTCTGAGGACAGAAAGAAGCCTTACTGCCGATATTAAAAAGAAGGTAGCTTTGTTTTGTAACGTCGAAGAGAATGCGGTTGTCGAATCTGCCGATGTATCAACAATTTACGAGGTGCCGCTTAAAATGCTGGATGAAAAGCTTGACCAGACAGTTTTAAGGAAGCTCTCTTTATCAACTGAGACAGAACCTCAGCTTAATGCATGGAGAGAGTTTATTTCAAGGCTGAAGAACCCGAAGTATTCAGTCAACATAGGGCTTATCGGAAAATATGTTGAACTGCCCGATGCCTATAAATCAATAGCTGAATCGTTCATTCACAGCGGGGCAATGAATGAATGCCAGGTAAATGTTGAGTACATTCATTCGGAGGAAATAACCGATGAAAATGTAAATGAGAAGTTAAAGGGATTGAAAGGCGTTCTTGTAGCTCCAGGTTTTGGGTCACGCGGGATAGAAGGTAAAATAATTACAGCAAGGTACGCGAGGGAAAACAATATACCATTTCTCGGGATCTGCCTTGGAATGCAGTGTGCAGTTATTGAGTTTGCACGAAATGTTCTTCATTTTGAAGGTGCCCATTCCACAGAGATCAATCATAAAACAAAATATCCTGTAATTGACCTTATGGAGGAGCAAAAAAGTGTTATAGACAAAGGCGGTACAATGAGACTTGGAGGGTACAGGTGCATTATAAGCCAGGGTTCCAGGGCATATGAAGCATATGGTAAAACGGAGGTTATTGAAAGACACAGGCACCGGTACGAATTCAACGACCGCTATTCGGAAGATTTTAAGAATGGAGGCATGATACCTGTTGGCATAAATCCGGAATCAAACCTTGTTGAGATTGTTGAAATACCATCGCATAAATGGTTTATCGGTGTGCAGTTTCATCCGGAATACAGCAGTACCGTGATAAATCCCCACCCGCTTTTTGTAAATTTTATTAAAGCATGTATTGATTAAATAAGAAGAACGAACCAAATCTTCAATATTTTCATAAAGAATGGATAAAAATACTATAACCGGCATAATTCTTATATTTCTGATTTTCATTGGATTTAGTGTTTACAACGGGAGCCGGTTAAACAAATCATATGAAAAAGTAATAGTCAAGGCTGATTCTCTTTATGCAAAAGGTGATCTTGAAAATGCCAGGGCTGAATATCTTAATGCCCTGCGGTTTAAACCTAACGAACCCGAAGCTATTGCAAAAGTAAATGAACTGAACCAGAAACTGGGCTTTGTTCAGGCTCCCCAAACCACCGATAGCATCAGTGTTAAACAGACTGAAGCTGGACCTGTTAAAACAGTTGCAGGAGTTGCCGCGGCCGATTCCAGCCAGTTTGGGGTCTTTGGAGGTTCCACTGTCGGCGACACTGCCATGATCACCCTTGAAAACGATAAGATAAGACTTAAAATTTCCCCTAAAGGTGGAAGGGTTTTCTCTGCACTTCTTAAAGATTATAAAACCCATGACTCGCTTCCCCTGATACTTTTTTCGGGTGACTCGACAGTTTTTGGCTTTAATTTTTATACATCTGATAACAAGGCAGTACAAACAAACAATCTGTATTTTAAACCGGTATCTGATAACCGGGTTTTCTCAGTGACTTCACAGCCTGAGAGTGTAATCCTCAGATTGATGGCCGGAGAAAATAAATATATCGAATACAAATACACTCTTGCGCCTGATAAATATATGGTCGATTTTGATGTGACCTTTAATTCAATGGAGAACATCGTGGCATCAAATCAAAACAGCCTGACCTTCGACTGGAGGATGTATATGCCCCAGCAGGAAAAAGGAAGGCAGAATGAAGAAAGCTACTCGACAATAAAATATAAATACTACCAGGACGATGTAGTCAGCCTCAAGCTGAGATCGCAGAAGGATGAAACTGCCGATATAACAACAAAGCTGAGCTGGATAGCATTCCAGGACCAGTTTTTTTCCTCCGTACTGATAACTAACGATTTTTTTCTTAACGGTTCTGTAACTTCAACCAGAACAGTAACATCACCAAAGTATATAAGGTATTATACGGCAGAAGTCGGAGTGCCCTTCAACCCGGGAGCAAATGCTTCTGTAGGAATGAAGCTGTATTTCGGGCCTAACCATATTTCAACCCTCAGGAAAGAGGGCCTTGAGCTTGAAAAGCTGGTTTTTCTTGGCAAGAATATTATTGGCTGGATAAACAGATTCGTAATCATTCCTGTGTTTAACTGGCTTGAGAAGTATATTTCAAGCTACGGACTTATAATTCTTATCCTTACTATTATTATAAAGATAGTTCTCTTCCCCCTGACTTTTAAGTCATTCCAGTCGCAGGCAAAAATGCAGGTGTTAAAACCATTTGTAGAGGAGATGGGTAAAAAGTACCCAAAAAAGGAAGATGCCATGAAAAAGCAACAGGCTACGATGGAACTGTATAAAAGAGCCGGTGTAAATCCAATGGGCGGATGCCTTCCCATGCTCCTTCAGATGCCAATCCTGTTTGCCATGTTCAGGTTTTTCCCTGTGTCGATTGAGCTTCGGCAGGAACATTTTCTGTGGGCAACCGACCTGTCAACATACGATTCAATACTTACTTTGCCGTTCAAGATACCAATGTATGGTGACCATGTAAGTCTCTTTACCCTTCTGATGACCGCCTCCACGCTCCTGACGATGAAGATGACCGGATCATCTCCCGGTCAGGATCAACCCGGGATGAAGGTTATGATGTATATGATGCCGGTTATGTTTATGCTTATCCTGAATAATTTCTCATCAGGATTGACATACTATTATTTCCTGGCAAATATTCTTACCTACATCCAGAACATTGTATCGAAAAAATTTATTGATGAGAAAAAAGTTTTAGCTACCCTGGAAGAAAACAAGAAAAAGCCGGTTAAAAAATCAAAGTGGCAGCAACGACTTGAAGCTGCTGCAAGGCAAAGAGGAATTCAAGCTCCTAAAAAATAGGTTCACATAATTTAGCAGGACTGAATTTTACTAAAACCAGACTGAAATGTGAAATTTTTAACAATTCTTTCCCTTCTAATGTTAAATTTTCTTAATTAGATATTTAGAATTTAAAATATATCATATATTAGTTCTCCAAATTAAGGGGAAATGGGGAAAAAAGTTAAAAACAAAGATTTAGCCGAACGGCTTAGCGTATCCAGCACTTTAGTCTCTCTTGTATTAAACAATAAGGCTGACCAGCATGGAATAAGAAAAGATACCCAGGAAAGAGTTCTTGCACTTGCAAGGCAGATGGGTTATTTCGAACTGCAAAAAGACAAGCATGAAGTTTTACCTGTCGAGGAGAAACCAGGAGTGATAGGCATGATTGTCCCATCACTTCATGATCCGTTTATTTATGAATTAACGCCATTCCTGCAAAAAGCATTCTCAAGCATTGGCGTGGGTTTTTCTATAATGACCAAGGACCCCGATGATGACAGGTATAACCGGTTTGTCGGAGCATTCAGAAAGTTCTACAGCGGTCTTATCCTTGTCGGCGAAGCTGCTGATGACTATACTATCAGAGCTCTCAGAGCATCGGGTTATCCCTTCGTAATGCTTGAAAAATCAGTGAGGATACTCCGTCTGAATACAGTTTGCACCGATTTCAGGGAAGGCTCACAACGTGTAGTTGACCATATTGATAAATTGGGTTACAAGAACATACTGCTTGTAACAGATAGAACTCATGCGGGTAAGGATACGGCTCTTATTGAGATTCTTAAAGATGCTGTTGCGAAAAAACCTGAGATGAACAAGCCGGTCGTCGTCGAATATGACCATTATATAAATGGGAACGAAACAGAACCCGGCCAGATCGATAAATACCTGCGTCCGCCATTCAGGGCAGAAATATTGATTATACTGCACGCCGAGTTGGTTTATACGGTAATGACGCTATTACGAAAAAAGAAAATACGTGTTCCTCAGGATGTTGCAATGATCTCGATGGAAGAGGGTATTGGTTTCGATCTGATGTGCTCTCCGGTTACCTGCCTCAGAAAACCTCTCACAGGAATGGCACTCAAAGTTGCAAATATGATCTGGTCCGAGGTAAAGAACTCAGGGAAAAGTAAATACAAACGACAGGTAAACATTTCACCCGAACTTATAGTCAGAAATTCCTGCGGAACAATTTAGAGCTCTGATAAAATGAGATTATGCGGAAGCGTCCTGATGGTCCTGTTAGTTTTTTTAGCTTCAGGATGCCAGGAGCAACATCTCATTACCAGTAAAAAATATTTTGATACTGTTGAAGATATTTTCAACGAAAAAAAAGCGCTGGCTTTAAACCGCGAAAATGAATTGTTTGATGTCCTTAACAGTAGTCTGGACATATCTCAGACCGAGGCGCTGAAATATTTATTCGCCTTTATGCCATTGAGCGATCTTGCCGATTATAATGGTGAATTCTTCCTCGCCAATGCTGATGTTGCCCTGAGAACCAGAAATGAAGCTCCATGGGGCAAAAAGATTCCGGAAGAGATATTCCTTCACTATGTCCTTCCATGCAGGGTAAACAATGAAAATCTCGACTCCTTCAGAATAGTATATTATGATGAGATTAAGGAGAGGATCATGGGCATGAGCATGGAACAGGCTGCGCTCGAAATCAATCACTGGTGCCATGAAAAAGTAACATATCAGCCTGCCGATATCCGGACTTCCGGCCCTATGAGCACAATCCTTTCAGCCCGCGGACGATGCGGTGAGGAATCTACATTTACAGTAAGTGCAATGCGTACAGCAGGTATTCCGGCCCGTCAGGTTTATACACCCCGCTGGGCACATACTGACGACAATCATGCGTGGGTTGAGATCTGGATTGATGGTGACTGGTTTTACATGGGAGCATGCGAACCTGAACCTGTTCTGGACAGGGGGTGGTTTACGGAACCCGCACGCAGGGCAATGCTGGTTCACACAAAATCATTCGGAGCTCCCTATGGAAATGAAAATGTTATTAACAGTCACACAGACTACACCGAGGTAAATAACCTTTCAAAATATGCGGTTACAAAAAGGCTGTTTGTCAGTGTTGTCGATCGTCAGGGAAATCCTGCAAAAGATGCAATTGTAGAATATCTGCTTTATAATTATGCTGAATTTTACCCTATCGCCAGGGTTGCCGCAGATGATAATGGAATAAGCAGCTTCGAGACCGGATTAGGCGACCTTATTGTTTGGGCAAGGAAAGGGGATGATTTCAGCTATGAAAAGATATCGGTCGCTGATGTTGATACTGTTATCCTTAAACTTGACATGGAACCAAAAGGTTCGGGAAGCATAGCGCTCGATCTTAAGGCTCCTGTACTCCGTTCACCCCTTGATGGCCCGTCACAGGAACTTTTGGAAAAAAATTCTGAAAGAGTGGCTTCTGAAAACGAAATACGTGAAAAATATGTCGGAACCTGGATGAAGCCTTCCGATTATCAATCGTTTGCCGTTAAAATTGGATCAGATCCGGGGATGATCGGGGGAATACTTGCCAGGAGCATGGGGAACTTTAAAACCATAATTTCTTTTCTTGAAAATAAATCAGGGAAGGAGCTGGAAATGGCACTTTCCCTGCTTAATGTTGTTGCAGAAAAAGATCTCAGGGACACAAAACTACAGATCCTCGAAGACCATCTTAAAAATGTTGCTATACCTGCCGGCATAGATACCAGAGATGAACTTTTTGTTAAATATGTCCTTAATCCAAGGGTGGCAAATGAAATGCTTGTCTCCTGGCGCAGTTCCCTGAAAAGTGAAATTCAGGAGTTTGCGGAGGAGGCCGTCAATAACCCCCTGGTAATTAAAAACTATGTTGAGAAAACAATAATGATCTCAGATACAGGCAATTACTATGGCACTCCTCTGACACCCATCGGAGTCCATCAATTAAAGGTATCCGACCCTGAATCCAGGTCGTTCTATTTTGTTGCAATCTGCAGGTCGCTTGGTATTCCATCACGGCTTGAACCGGGCAGCAATACTCCGCAGTACTGGTTCAATTCGGTCTGGAATGATGTTTTCTTCAGGTCAGGGAAGACTCCTTCCGGTTCAAAAGGTTATCTCAGGCTGTTTTCATCTGATGCAAACCCGGTGCCTGAGTATTATGTTCATTTTACAATTGCGCATTTTCAGGATGGGCGTTACAACACCCTTGAATATGATTATAATCGCAGGATCACTGATTTTAATGGTGAGCTTCAGCTGACACCCGGTCATTATATGTTGGTCACCGGGAACAGGATAAATGATGGAAGGGTCTTATCTGAAATTTTGTTTTTCGACCTCGCTGAAAATCAGCATCTCGCTTTGGAAATAAAACTCCGGAAAGAGGTCAGGGCGCCTGAGGCAAATAGATAGCTATCCGAACCCAGATTTACACTATCAGACCAGCCGACCAGAAGACCAGTAGACCAGTAGACCAGAAGACCAGTAGACCAGAAGACCAGTAGACCAGCAGACCCGATCTCTGTTTTGATTAATAAATTGTTAATATCTCATTTTCGATCTATTTAAAATTCAATTATCTTTGATCCGTATTGGTTTTACAATGAAATAAAATCGTTGTAATGAAAAGGGAATGCGGTATGAATCCGCGACAGTACCCGCTGCTGTGATGCCCGATCGTTTTACGATGATGGTTTTGGGAAATACCTGCCACTGTTCCGGTAATTGGAATGGGAAGGCTTCCCGGAACCGGGACAAGTCAGAAGACCTGCCAGACAAACTTGAAGTTCAAAGCTTTCGGGAAAAAAAGCGCAGAATCAATTTTGATTCCCATGATTCTTTATATCCCGGCAGCATAAAATGAAGTGCACATTTGAAGACTGTTGCTTTTTATACTGCTTTATTGATTTCATTACACCTCCAGGGTCAACAATCCTTCAGGGAAGATACGATCCTTATTAACGAGGTGGTGATAAGCAGGAACACCATTAATCCTTCCCCCGGCTTCAAGATAACATACCTCGACTCTTCAATCATCAGTGGCTACAATCACAGGACCCTCGCTGATCTGCTATCGGAGAACTCATCTATCTTTGTTAAATCTTATGGACCGGGAGGAATTGCCACTCCCTCATTCAGAGGAACTGGTCCGGGCCATACCCGGATATCATGGAATAATATCAACCTTAATAATCCCATGCTCGGTCAATTTGATCTGTCCCTTGTCCCGGCTGGCTTTGCCGATGATGTTTATGTCTCCTATGGAGGAGGATCAATGGACATCAACAACGGTGGATTAGGGGGTATTGTCAACATTGAAACGAAACCTGACTGGGATAACGGGAATCTCCTTTTTGTCAATCCGGGATTTGGCTCCTTTGGCAGGTATTCAGCATTGGCCAGGGTCAGGACAGGTAACGCCGGCTTTCAGTCCGTTACCAGGGCTTTTTTGGGTTCAGCCGAAAATAACTTTCCATACCTTAATAATATAAGAGGCCCTGAACTGGTATGGGAAAGAAGGAAAAGCAGCCAGATAGTCCAGCGGGGATTCATCCAGGAATTATATTTTAAAGGGACAAGGAATATTTTCTCAACGAGACTCTGGTACCAGTCAGCCTCCAGAAACCTGCCCGTTCCGTTAAGCATGCTGTCGATGGACCAGGGGGAGAGACAGGATGACAGATCATTGCGGACCCTTGTAAGCATTGAATCCCTGGATAGAAGGACGGATTACGTTGTTTCAGCCGCCTTTGTAGCCGACAGGCTTACCTATACAAACCGGCTGGCATCGATAAATTCTGATAACAAAGCCGGAACCCTGATCATGAAAGGTGTGATTATGCCGGAGGTCAGTAATTTAAGGCTGAAAATTTTGTTCGATAATGAGCTGAATTTCATTAATTCAAATAATTATCAGGGAAAAAGAACCAGGAACATGGCATCAGTGGCTGTCTCAGCCGAAACTGACTTCACTGAATGGCTGACAGCACGTCTCCTTGCCAGGGAAACCCTTCAGGACGCTGACTTTCTCAATCCCGACCTTTCACTTGGAGCAGAAATAAGGATCCTCCCGGGGAAGGATTATTTCATAAAAGCCAATTTGTCAAAGAATTCTAAGATTCCTACCCTCAATGACATGTACTGGACACCTGGCGGTAATCCAGACCTTAAAAATGAAAGTGGTTTCATAACCGAGATCGGACTGGCAATATCACAAAAGTTATCTGCTCCCTTGACGTTCAGAGGTGAATTCACAGGGTTCAGGAATTTCATCAATGATATGATCCAATGGTACCCCGGGGAAAATTCATACTGGATAGCAGGTAATGTTAAAAAAATAACAACAGCCGGAATTGAATCGGAAGTTCATCTTATCTACTCAAAAGCAAGGTTCAGGGCGCTTGCCGATATTGTTTACACTTTAACAAAAGCCAGGTCATTGACCGGAAGTAACGGGGACCCGGGGAACTATCAGCTGATCTATGTTCCTGCCAGCCAGTTTGGTTCCGGTATCAGGGTAAACTGGCGGACTCTCTTCTCATCAGTTAAGGTAAACTACACCGGCCGCAGATACTTAACTGCTGACAATTCGCAATATCTGCAGGGTTACGCTTTAAGCGACCTTAAGTTTGGAGTTATGATGAACTCTAAAAACACAACGTACGATCTAAGCGTTATTGTTGATAACCTATTTAATGTCAGTTACCAGGATATTGCCTGGTATCCTATGCCCGGACGAGCATTTTCTCTTTCGATAGTATTTCAGTTAAAAAAATAAGATATGTGTAAAACAATATTAATTGCAATTATTTCAGTCTTCGGAGTTTCATGTCTGAAAATATCTGATCCTGTTATCATTGACCTTGAAGACTCATTCCTGTCGGGTCCCGGTGTTTTTGTCCTGAACGAAGGTAATTTTAAATCCGGGAACGGATCACTCTCCTTTTATTCCTACGATTCCGCCAAATTGTATAATAATACTTTTCAGTCAATAAACCACCGGCCCCTGGGCGATGTACCCTATTCGATGAACATATCCGGAAGCAGGGCTTACATAGTTGTAAATAATTCGGGAAAAATAGAGGTAGTGGACAGGAACTCTCTCATATCAGTTGCAGTAGTAAACGAACTTACGGCCCCGAGATATATTTCATTTGTAAGCGACAAGAAAGCTTATGTTACAAGTCTCTACTCCGATTCGGTAGCAGTTTTAGACTTAACGTCAAATACTGTTTCTGGTTATATAAATGTCAGGCATCCGTCGGAATCTATAGCCGTTTCGCTTACTGAAGCCTTTATTGCACATTGGGCCGGAGGTAACAGGATTTTTGTGATCAACACCAGAACCGATCAGGTTGTTGATTCCCTCGAAGTAGGTATGGAGCCGGAAAGCATGGTCATTGATGGGGGTGGTACTCTCTGGGTGCTTTGTAATGGCGGCTGGCAACGGGAATACTTTGCCGAACTGATTGCTATAAATACCATGACCCATACGATTGAGAAGCGTTTTACATTCTCTTCGAAGACCGAATCTCCAACATGCCTGCAGGTTGACAGGAACGGAGAAACTTTATTCTATCTTCTGGACGGGGTAAAACGAATGAGCATCAATGCAACCACTCTGCCGCAGACAAATTTTATTTCACCCGCTGAGCGTAATTTTTACAAACTTGGGGTCAATCCTTTAAATAATGAGATTTTTGTTACCGATGCATCGGATTATCAGCATAACGGTTCAGTTTTAAGGTATAATAAAGACGGAGGTCTGATCTCGGTCCTGCAGGCTGAGATCATTCCTGGCGGCATGTGTTTTAAAGAAGACGGGGAACTGGTTACGCAATGAAAATAAAACAGAAAATATCTCAGTTAACATCAGGATTTTTTGCGATCTGCTCCCTGGCATTGGTAGTATTACCGGTTTCATGTACGGGAAAAAAGAAACCTGGCCATGAAACCGGCATAAATGCCCAAATGCTCATTGTATCTCATGCGAAGAAGTTCAAAATAGAACTCAGGGATGGGTATTCGCAGGTTTCGGTCCTTGACCCATGGCAGGGTGCAACCAATGTAGTGCAGAGTTGGTTTCTTCTTCCAAGGGGGAAAAAACCTCCGGCCGGGATTGACACTGCTGAAATAATATATGTCCCCGTAAAAAATATGGTTTGCCTTTCGACAACTCATCTTGCAATGATCTCCGCGCTTGACGAAGCAGGTTCGGTTACAGGCTTTTCAGGAACAAAATTCATCTTTGACAGGGAGCTTGAAGAGTATGTTAATAATGGATCTATCCGTGAAATAGGTTATGAGGATAATCTGAACAAGGAGCTTATTGCAGAATTAAATCCCGACATGGTCATGGTTTATGGCGTTGGTAGCGAGTCCTCAGGCTATACAGGGAAACTGAAAGAGCTGGGAATAAAAGTGTTTTTCAATGCCGACTACCTTGAAATGGATCCCCTGGGCAAGGCTGAATGGATAAAGCTGATGGGAGCTCTTTATTGCAAGGAGCGGTTAGCCGACTCAATCTTCAGTTCCGTGGAGGAAAAATACACCCGCCTGCGCAGCTTCATCAGTGAAAAAACCGGAAAACGCCCTGATGTGCTTTTAGGATTGCCTTTCAGGGATACATGGTATATATCGCCCGGGAACTCATATATAAGTAAGCTGATACAGGACGCCGGAGGAAATTACCTCTGGAAGGACAAAGAATCCCCGGTTGCTTTTCCCTCAAGCCTGGAAGCTGTTTACCTGAAGGCATTGAAAGCTGAATACTGGCTCAACATCGGAACTGCAGACTCAAAAACCGGCATCTGCGCAGTTGACCCACGCCTTGCTGACCTGGAAAGTTTCAGGCTGGGGAACCTTTTCAATAATAATAAAAGGATCAGCATTGGCGGTGGAAATGATTACTGGGAAAGCGGTTCCATTAACCCTCAGATTGTTCTTGCAGACATTGCAGCAATTCTTCATCCTGAACTTTTCCCAGACGCGGAACTGTACTATTATAAAAAACTAAACGGCGATAATCATTGATCTCAGGCAACAGGATACAAACAGGGGCACTTGCGGGATCGGTAGAAAGGTTCAAACTTATCTTTCCAGTTCTGGTCCTCCTGGTATTGCTTTTGTTTCTGCTCGATCTCTTCCTTGGTTCTGTAATGCTGGGTCCTGGCGAGGTGATCAGGGCGTTTTTCTCAAATTCAGGTGATATAGCCGGGACCATAATCATGAAATTCAGACTTCCAAAAGCCATAACGGCGTTGGTTGTTGGTATTGCATTGTCAATTAGTGGCTTACAAATGCAAACGCTGTTTCGCAATCCAATGGCAGGACCTTATGTCCTTGGTCTGAGTTCCGGTGCAAGCCTTGGAGTCGCTTTTGTGATTCTTGGCTTTTCATCAGGTATGACCCCCGACAGCATCAGCGGTATCGGAAACTGGGCTATCGCAGCTGCATCGTGGGCAGGTGCGGGCGCTGTAATGATCCTGATAATGATAATCTCAGCAAGGGTTAAGAATATAATGACAATACTGATCATCGGTATTATGCTCTCAAGCGGAATATCAGCAGTTGTAAGCATAATGCAGTACTTCAGCAATGAAACAATGCTTAAGGCTTATGTAATCTGGACCATGGGCAGCCTGGGAAATCTTACTCCGTCGCAAATGAATGTGATGCTGGTATCAGTCTTTGCCGGTGTGATAATGTGTTTCATATCTGTTAAAATGCTCAATGCAATGCTCCTTGGTGAAAACTATGCAGAAAGTATTGGCTTGAATATAAGACTTGCCCGGTTTGTCATCATCACCGGAACATGCATTCTTGCCGGTACCGTTACTGCCTTTTGCGGTCCGATAGGATTTATCGGCATTGCAGTTCCTCATCTTGCCAGGATTCTCTTCAGGACTGCGGACCATAAGATACTGATCCCCGGAACAATTCTCATGGGCGGCATAATAATGCTTGTCAGCGATATTATATCTCAGATGCCCGGATCGGATAATGTACTTCCTGTTAATTCAATAACAGCGCTTATAGGTATTCCCATTGTAATATGGGTTATTTTCCAGAACCGCAGGTATTCTGAAATTTTCTAGATGGAGGTCAGGATGGAGGAAATATTATCGTTTGACTCACTGGAAATAGGGTACACCTCCGGAAAAAACAGAAAAGTGCTTCTGCCTGCACTCAAAGCATTTGCAGCGAAAGGGGAACTTGTAGCTGTCATAGGTAAAAACGGCATCGGGAAAAGCACTCTCCTCAGGACAATTGCAGGTCTCCAGCCGGCGATCGCAGGAATACTTCAGATCGGTAACAGGAATATTGAGGATTACTCCAGGCTTCAACTGTCTGCAAAAGTTGGCTATATTTCAACAGAGATCATTAAGGTCAGCAACATGAAAGTTTATGACCTTGTTTCACTTGGCCGTTTTCCCCATACAAACTGGTTCGGCACGATAGATCAGTCAAACCATGATGCTGTGATGGATGCTCTGACGAAAGCCGGGATGACCGGTTTCATGGACAGGCAGATTACCGAACTGTCAGACGGGGAACGCCAGAGAGCTATGATAGCAATGGTGCTTGCCCAGGACGCGGCAATAATGGTTATGGATGAACCCACTGCCTTTCTCGACATTAGCAGCAAATACGAGGTGATCCATCTAATGCGCAACCTTACTCAATGGGGGAATAAGACGATTATTTACTCCACCCATGATTTCAACACTGCTGTCAGTCAGGCCGACAAGGTCTGGTTTATAACGGAGGAGGGGCTGCTTGAAGGCGCACCGGAGGATATCATGATAAGGGGCTCCTTTAAGACCCTCTTTGATGAATCGAAAGTCATCTTCAATTCACATGACGGAAGCTTTTCAATAAGGAATGAGTTCAGGGGAAAAGTCAACATCAGGGGAGAAGGCGAAAAAAAATACTGGACTGAAAAAGCCCTGACAAGGACGGGATACTTAGTTTCCGGGTCATCATCCCCGATTTCAGTTGAAACTCCTTCAGCATCAAATGTCCGGTGGAAATGCAGTATGCCCGGTAAATCAGGTGAATTTGAAACAATTTATGACCTGGTAAGCTGGATCAGGGATGAGATTATTTTCTGAAATATTTCCTGTAATTTTCTATAAATGATGGAATATCCTCGACACCGATCTTTTTTGCTATTATCGTTTTGTTCCTGTCAAGGATATAAACCAATGGTGTTGACTGGACATTGTAATAGTATCCGAAATTTGTTTTCCTCTCCGGATCCCAGCCATTGATCCAGGTGATCTGGTTATCTTCAATATATTTTTCCCATTTCTCCCTGTCGGCCGTGGTACAGACTGCAAATACTTCTATACCTTCATTTCTGGCTTTCTCATAATAAGCTTTAAGTATTGGGGTGGCTTCCTTGCAATGCCCGCAATCCGGTTCCCAGAAGTAGAGTATTGTAAAATCTTTTTCTATATCATCAAGAGAGACAAAAATGCCTTTATATGAATCCATTACAAGATTATGGGCTTTTCTGCCGATCAGGTTTGGCCGTATCAGTTCAACCTGTTTTCTGAGGTCATCTTTAAATTCAGTTGAAACCCAGTCAGCTTTGCCTGCCAGGTAGATATCATCGGCAAGTTTCACCACCACTGCATCGTGGCCCATTATCCCGCTCTCCCTGAAATGATTAAAAAGAAAGACGGCAACAAACTGGTAGATTTTATAATTGTCCTTAACCTTGTTTATCAGTCTGTCAATCTCTTTGTTGATCGAATCGGGCGACTGGATCACTATATTAGTAAAGAAAGCATTCAGCCTTGCCTGCAGGATGGGAGTCCGCAAAAGCCTTTCATCGGTCAGGTCTGTATTATCAAAAAAATGATCTTTATTGTAAAGGTATGTCCGTATCCATTTAACCGAGTCGGGATTTTGTGTTCCTTCAGGTATCGTAATAACAGGGGGTTCAACAGGCAGCATAGCCTTTACAAGTATGGAAAGAAGGTTGCCCTTATTCTCCCTTATCTCACTCCGTAAATAAGATTTCATTGCCTCTTCCTGCTCCTTCTGCTTTTCCGTGAGTATTTTAAGGGAATCAGGATTCTGTCTGTTGTTTTGAAGCCGCTTATTAATAGCCGAAGCTTTCTTTTGCATTTCGACCCATTGCTTCTGATAGGCAACAAAATGTGAATTCTCCTCAGATCCTGTAAATTTCAGTGTATTAAAATAATCGTTGAAATTACAGGAAGCTGAAAAATGCTGGTCTGCAGAAGCAAGAATCTCAAAATATTGCTTGCCCGGAAGGACAATCAGGTAAATTCCCTGGGGCAGTTGCTCAGCGCCTGCGAAGGTACCAAAACCCTTTTTGTCAAGGTTAATAGTGTCCTTTATGAATTGTTTGTCACCAAGATGATAACCCAGGTAGATTGCTGAATCCTGAAGTCCGTTAATATTTACAGTGATCTCATACCCCTGTTTTATCTGCCCGCAGGAAAACATGTAAAATGGTACAAGAAGCAGGCAAACCGTTAGCTTTTTCATTAATTAATGACTTGATTTATTGAAGGCAAAATTAGTCATTGCAATTTCTTTGCCAAAGCAGATGTTTCGGAATATTAATAAATTAATTGTACATTTGATAGGTTAACCCTGAATTTTCTTTAAATGAAGATATCAATTCTGATTCCGGTCAATGATTTTGACATTGTAGCTCTTGTATTAAGCATGAGCGGCGGAATGGATAAGGTTCAGGAATTTACCGAGATTATTATTGGGGATGACGGGTCATCAGAAGAGTTCAGGAGGAAGTATAAATCCCTTGAAAATGACAAGGTAAAAGTAATTGTTTCTGAAAAGAATATCGGCAGGGCTGCAATCCGGAACCGTCTTATCACAGAGTCAAAAGGTGATTTCCTCCTGTTTCTTGATGCGGATGCCATGATTCCCGGCACTGCTGAAGCTTTCCTGCATAAATGGCTTGAATATGCCAGATTCGCCAGGGTCATTTGCGGCGGAATACTATATTCCAACACACCTCCCGGCGATCCGGACAAAATCCTTCGCTGGAAATACGGAAAGAAAAAAGACCAGAAAAAGGCATCCGAAAGGAATAAGCATCCCCATGCCAGCTTCACAACATTCAATGTCCTTATCGACAAGACTATTTTTTCCAGAATAAGGTTTTATGAGGAACTTAAAAAATACGGCTTCGAAGACACACTCTTCGGTTACCAGCTGAAAAAAGCCGGAATTAATGTCCTGCATATCGATAACGGGCTTGTCCACGAAGGGCTTGAAACAAACAAGGAATTCCTTACGAAGACCAAATTCAGCATTGAAAACCTGAGCAGGCTATATGATAATGTTACTGATAAAAGGACATTTACCTCAATTGTAGGATTGCTGAGAGGATACAGGCGGTTGAGATTTTTTCATCTGACAAGGATCCTTGCAGGTTTGTTTATACGTTACCGCGACAAGATGGAAATCAAGCTTGATTCGGCCAATGCATCGATCAACTTGTTTAAATTCTATAAGATCAGCATGTTCTGCACATATCGTGAAATCCACCGGAGAAGGAAAATATTGCCGATGTTCAATATTCCTCCCGATGCAATCTAAATATCCATCCGGCCAAGATCAATATTCCCGTCAGATCTTCTTACTGCGTTCAATACAAAACTGAACCGTCCCGTCATTGTGCACAGAAAAAAATCGGTAGGAGGGGAGAATTCAATATTTGAAGAATCGAAAAACCTTTTCCCGGATGTATTTCTCAGATTTTCAATCTCCCTGTCAATTGACATATCCTTTCCTGTAACCAGGGCTTTTATATATTCTGCGCAAAGGAGGTCTTCTCTGGCAGACTCAGACCCTCTGTAACCCATTGCTACGAGCGACAGGTGTTCCGGATTGACTGACTTGATATACTCTGATGTGGCAACCGCATTCACCAGACTGCCGGCAAGAAGGATCCCGGCATTTATTGCATTAACAAGGCCGCTGGTTCCGGCTGTCGTGGTTTGTATGACTGTCATGCCTGAAAGGTCGCTTGAAAGTACTTCGGTAGGGCTGTTTCCAAGATCAAATCCCGGCACCTTTCTTTCGTTCCGCTCACCTATCAGGATGGAATTTCTGTACTTTTTCTTCAGGTTAAATGCTTCGGTTATGTCACACGTGGCAATGATTCTTACCGCCCCTGCATCAAAAGCATAACATGCAACCGAGAATGCCCTGAATACATCAATTATCACTGTCAGTCCTCTTGAAAGCTTTGCACCCTCAGTAAATTCAAGTATCTCTATATTCATGTCTGAAATATCGATTGAAAAGTAGTAATTATTTTTATTTACAGATGATTAATAATATTCCATCTCTGCAAGCGTTAAGTGATTGAAAATTATATCTATCAATAAAAATAAAGGAGACCGGTCACTTACCTTTATGTATTTTGTATATTTGAACCTGTGAGTTTTAGAGTAAATGATATGCCAAAACCACTTCCCTGGATAATCGAAAAAGCCAATTCCCTGAATGATGCTATCTGGCATACTTCCCTGGCAGACATTTCAAAAAGGAAATTATTTCTTATCAGGCATTTACGGATTATTGTCATTGCCGCCCGTGGTTTTATGAATGACAAAGTTCAGCTTCGGTCTTCTGCTCTTACATTTTACTCGTTATTATCAGTTATCCCGATAGCAGCTATTGGTTTTGCCATTGCAAAGGGTTTCGGGCTTGATCAGGACCTTGAACAGATCATAATGAGTGAGTTCAAAACACAGCCTGAAGTTCTTAACTGGTTGCTTTCATCCTCACGCAGCGCCCTTGAAGAAACAAAGGGCGGCTATATTGCCGGAGTGGGTATTATAATTCTTTTCTGGTCCGTTATGTCGTTACTTGACCAGATCGAGAGTTCGTTCAATCATATCTGGCAGATAAGGATCCCCAGGTCGTGGTACAGGAAATTTACAGATTACCTGACTATGATGCTTATTGCTCCCGTATTGCTGATACTCTCGAGCAGTATTACGGTTATTGTCGGCACGAAGCTGTCGGATTTCATCTCACAGGCTGCCATTCTTGATTTCTTTAAGCCGGTTGTAAGCCTCCTTATAAAATTTACTCCTTTTCTTCTGACATGGATCACTCTTACTATTCTGTTCATGGTGATGCCCAATACCAAGGTGAAGTTCAAGCCGGCGTTTATGGCCGGCGTTGTTGTCGGAACTATCCTTCAGATATTGCAATGGCTCTATATCGACCTTCAGTTTGGCATTTCAAAACTGAACGCCATCTACGGTAGCTTTGCAGCAATTCCCCTTTTTATCATCTGGCTCCAGGCCAGCTGGACAATTGTTCTACTTGGAGCTGAGCTCTCATTTGCCAATCAGAACCTTTCACGCTACGAATTTGAATCAGAATCGCTTAATGTAAGTCAGTTTCAAAAGAAAGCTCTTGTTCTTATGATAATGAACAGGCTGATCAGGAATTTTTCAACCGGAGGGAAGCCAAACAGTGCAGCAAATATTGCCATTTCTCTTAAAATACCCATAAGGCTCGTCACCGACATTCTCCAGGATCTGAATAGTGCTGATCTTATCTCGATAATCCATGAAGAGGAACATGAAGAACGTTTATATCAGCCAGCTATGGATATAAACAAGCTGACTGTCAACTTTGTCCTTGGTAAACTTGAAAAGAAAGGCACTGAACAACAAATTTTTGCCAGAGGGAAGGAGTACGAAAGAGTAATAAAAATGCTTGATAAGTTTGACAGGCTCATTGCCAGATCGGATTCCAATATTCTGATAAAGGATCTTTAACAGCCTTTTTTAACCGCAAAGCACGCTAAGATGTCGCAAAGAACGCAAAGCTAAAACACATAAATTCAGTTCTTTGCGAACTTTGCGTCTATCCTTTGCGCCCTCTGCGCCTGCCTGCCGGTAGGCAGGGTTAAGGGATTTTGACTTTTTCAACAACCCCAGACTTATCTACCTGAATTCCTTTACGAAGCTGACGAATTCATCGAATGACTGCCATTCGTGAAAGAAATAATGAGGAAGAGGCAAAACTATATGCTTTGTACCGGTTTTCTTCTTCCAGTAATCATTAAGATTTTTAACAGGAAAAACCCTGTCAATTTCACTTGTAACCGCATAATCCCATCTGAAGCCAGGTTCGCTTTGTTCCATGATCCGGTTGTATAACCACCTGAGTTCATCATTAAGCGATTTTAACGACCTGTGAGGTATCCTGTCAGCATTCCTGAGATAGGTTTTTTTGTCACCAAACATTCTCAGGTAGAATTTATCCATGTTCTCTTCCGTGATATTATTCAGAGTCCCTTCAAAAATATTCAGAGGGATCCCATAATGGTTATCAGCAGGCACAGGAGTTCCGTTTACGGCAATTGTAAGGTCGGGCTTTATTCCTGTTTTGGGGGACAGGTATTCTGCTGCCCAGACTCCCAGGGACCATCCGATGAGTGTTATTGATTTATAGGTTTTTGTTTCGGGGAGGACAAGCGCTTCATCGGCCGAATAATTATAAAAGAGAATGAAATCAAAATCATCTGTGCATAACGGGGTGAACACATTTTCATCAGTGCCCCAACCACCATACAATATAATCAGATCATCGTTTTTTTCCCTTCTTCTTATATAGGTTTTCATAGCTTTCCCCAACCTTTATATATGATTCTTAACTCCCCGTGACAGCTTATATCAAAGATAGATTATTTTTTTCGAAACAAAACCGTGCCGGGGAATTTGGAAATCAGAAAGTAGTGGAAAAAAAATAAGAGGAGGGAGAGTTGTTGTGAAAATCAGGGAGCGGGCTTTATTAGTGAGATAATTCCCGTGTCTACTGTCTGATAAAAGGACGGAACCATGGTTAGCTGGCGCTGATCCTCAGGTTCCTGATGTGAAAGTCAATGTCTGCAATACAATCCTGATGATTTCCACTCACAACCCTCGCTATTCTCCTCTTATACCAATAGCATGAGCTTGGAACAAATCTATAAAAAAAATATTTAACAAACAAATATATTTTTAAAAATAATATTAATAAAATACTGCAATCTGCCGGGAATATTTTGTTAAATTTGATCAGATAACCCTACTTTTTCAACCCTGGATTGATATATGGTCGCCGAACTTGAAAAAATATCCTATGATGACAATGGAGGTTTCAGGGTAGAATATATTGCTGAACCCAACGGTTTCTGGCACTTCCATCCGGAATATGAAATTACCCTGAACACCAAACGCAGCGGAACACGGATTGTTGGCGATAGTGTAGAGCTTTTCGACAAATACGATCTGGTGCTTATAGGCGGTAACATTCCACACTGCTGGAATTACTACAGAGATGACAACTCTGTGCCCGGACAGGGTATAATGCTTCATTTCAGGCTTGCGTCGCTGGGCGAGGCGCTTTTATCCCAGCATGAGCTTCACTGTGTCAAAGAGCTGCTTCTTGATTCTGAAAGAGGACTGGCATTTTCGACAAATGATGCCATCAGGGCAGAAACAATCCTTGGAAATATGGCAACAAGCAAAGGTATTGACAAGATGATCAACTTCTTCAGCCTTCTTAAGATATTGTGCTCATCTGAAAAAAGGACCTTTTTATGTTCTGATAATTACAGGCAGGCATTTGATGAAAGAGGCAACAAGAAAATGACTGATGTTTATAATTATATAAGGGAAAACTATTTCAAGCCAATCTCCCTTGAGCGTATATCACGGGTTGCACACATGAGCCCCTTTGCATTCAGCAAGTATTTTAAAAAAAACTGTGGCGCCGGATTTATTGAATATCTGAACAGGGTCAGAATGAATAAAGCCTGCCACCTTTTGCGCGAAACTGATTATCCTGTCAATGAAATAGCTGCCGAATGCGGCTTTTCAAGTATCTCCAACTTCAACAAACATTTCAGGAAAACTGAAAGTCTTACCCCAACCATTTACAGGGCTCAGTTTAAATAGCGCCCGGGAACATTACCTGATTTTATTTATTTTTACAAAAAATTCTGAATATCAATGACCATTATTGAGAAGATATTGGCTTTTCATTCAAAATTTGAGATCGTCAGACCCGGAGACATTGCGGACATTGAAATCGATACCAGGGTTGCCAGGGATTTCGGAGGCGCCAACGTTGTAAGAAATATGAAGGATTTTGGCTTGCAGGTTGAAAATCCGGAAGCTACTTTTTTTACTTTCGATTGCAACCCGACGGGCTCAGATCAGAAATATGCCGTTAACCAGCATATCTGCCGCCTCTTTGCAAGGGAGCACGGGATCAGGGTTTATGATATAGATGCCGGCATTGGCACTCATATCCTCATTGATGAAGGCATTGTTTTTCCGGGCGCAACGGCTGTGTCAACCGATTCCCACGCCAACATACTGGGCGCTGTCGGCGCCTTTGGCCAGGGAATGGGTGATATGGATATCGCTGCATCGTGGAATAAAGGCAGGATCTGGTTCAGGATACCTGAATCCGTAAGGATCAACCTTAACGGCAAGCTGCCTGATCATGTAAGCGCCAAGGATATTGTACTTAACCTTCTTAAAATATTCGGCGCTAACTCCCTCCTCGGTTATTCGGTTGAAATGTACGGTGAAGCATCAGAAAGTCTTACACTCGACCAAAGAATAACGGTTTCATCAATGGCAACTGAAATGGGAGCAATTATTATTCTTTTTCCGCCTTCAGGGGAAGTGATCGATTATTGCTCTTCCAGGTCAAAAGTAAGATTTAAACCTCAGTATGCCGACAGGGATGCACTCTACTCCAGAACTTTTGATATTGATGTCACTGGTTTCGTTCCCATGATTTCACTTCCGGGTCAGCCTCACGATACAGTTGACGTGAGCGAATTGCAGGGCATTAAGATCGACTCGGCTTTTATCGGAAGCTGCACGAACGGACGCATGGAAGATCTTTTAAAAGCAGCGCAGGTACTTAAGGGCAGAAAAGTAGCGCCCGGAGTAGTACTGAAAATTGTTCCGGCAACTGACAGAATATGGAGAACCTGTCTTGAAAACGGCCTTATCGGTGTTTTCAAGGAAGCTGGCGCTCTCGTTTCAAATGCAGGCTGTGCAGGTTGTGCTGCAGGTCAGGTTGGACAGAATGGTCCGGGAGAAGTGACTGTAAGTACAGGAAACAGGAACTTTCCCGGGAAGCAGGGAAAGGGAAGCGTTTATCTTGCATCCCCGGAGATTGTTGCGTGCATCGGCAGTAGCAGGCTTTATCACAACGGCATCCCGGATCCCTGAGAAACCGGCGGAGTTCATATTTAAGCAGGGAGCAGCAAAAGACATCAAAAGACCTGAGGCTCCTCGAAAGGAGGCTAAACCTGAAATTCTGGAGGGAAGAATATGGTATATCAGGAAAGATAATATCGACACTGATATGATCTTTCATAACAGGTACCTGTCGATAACTGAAACCGGGGAAATGGGACGTTATACCTTTGACAACCTGCAGGGATATGAGGATTTTGCGAAAAAAGCATCAAAGGGAGATATTGTTTTCGCCGGCAGGAACTTCGGATCGGGCAGCTCCCGTCAGCAGGCGGTCGATTGCTTTATTTCGCTGGGCATCCGCGCTATCATAGCCGGATCGTTCGGGGCCATTTATGAAAGGAACGCCATTAATGCGGCATTTCCGGTCATAAGCTGTAAAAATCTGAATCAGCTTGAACCAGCCGATGGTGATACCGTAAGGATAAACCTCATTACCGGGCAGATTGAAAACCTGCGGAACGGATTATCGGTATCCGGCGAACCGTTCTCTGAGGTACAGCTTAATATCTACAGAAACGGGGGGCTCTTATGACATTTGCAGAAAAAATATTCAATGCGGCAGCCGGGACAATTGTTTTTGCCCGTCCTGACATAATGCTTACCCACGACAATACTGCCAGCATTTTCAGGACTTTCCAGAAGATGGGAGGGGAGAAGGTTGCGGATCCGGGCCAGATGCTTGTTGTTCTTGATCACAATGCCCCACCTGCCGATGCAAAGCTTGCCAACCAGTACCAGGAGATACGGAATATTGTTGCTGAACAGCACATAGATAATTTTTATGATGCCGGAAAAGGGATCTGCCACCAGGTGATGTCGTATCATGCACGCCCTGGTATGCTGGTTGTGGGCAGCGACAGCCATACGTCAACAGCAGGTGCGTTCAATGCTTTTGCTGCCGGAATCGACAGGACCGAATCGGCAGGTATCTGGAAAAGAGGCGAGACATGGTTCAGGGTTCCTGAATCGCTTAAGATAACACTCTCTGGAAAGCTGCGGGAGCGGGTTTCGGCAAAAGATCTCGCGCTGTGGATCATAGGTATGATCGGATCAGATGGCGCTAATTACATGTCGGTCGAATACCATGGCGACGGAGTGAAAAGCCTTTCGGTTTCAGACAGGATGACAATTGCCAATCTGGCTTCAGAAATGGGAGCGAAGAATGCAGTTTTTCCGGCTGATAAAATCCTGAACGATTTTCTGGGCGGCAAGGTTGAAGATTTCAATCCGGTATGGGCTGATGAAGGTGCATCCTACTTAAGGGAAATATCGATAGATCTGAATGAGATAATCCCGGTTGTTGCAGCACCGCATAATGTCGAAAATATAGTGTCGGTCCACGACGCAGCTGGAACTGTCGTCCATGAGGGACTTATTGGCACCTGCACAAACGGCAGGCTGGAAGATCTGAGAGTTGCTGCTGAGATCCTGAGAGGCAAAACTATTAAGGGCGGATTTCAGCTTAATATAATTCCTGCCTCACAGCCGGTTTTTCTCCAGGCTATCAGGGAAGGATTGATAGCGGTTTTCATTGAAGCCGGCGCCAATGTGTTAACTCCCTCATGCGGACCCTGTCTGGGAACAGGGCAGGGGATACCGGCAAGCGGTCATACTGTGATCTCAACGGCCAACCGTAACTTTCAGGGAAGAATGGGAAACAAGGAGGCCCAGATCTACCTTGCCTCTCCGGCAACTGTTGCTTCATCAGCCTTAACGGGGGTGATCACCGATCCAAGGAAAGAACCGGATGCTGGCAGATTCCCCTTTTCAGTTCAACAGGGTAAAACCTTAGAGATACAACCAGGTGAGAAAAGGCGGCTTGGAAATGTCTGGAACTATTCAGATGTTGATAACCTCAATACCGATCAGATGTTTGCCGGGAAACATACATACAGTGTTTTAAGCTCTGATCCGGCATCCATTGTCCCGCACCTTTTTGAGGATTTTGATCCCTCTTTCAGATCAGATGTCAGAGCCGGCGATATAATCGTTGCCGGGGATAATTTCGGATGCGGAAGCTCAAGGGAACACCCGTCGGTAGGGCTTGCCTATATCGGGATCAGCGCAATTATTGCAAAATCGGTAAACAGGATCTTTTACAGGTCTTCTGTAAATCAGGGCCTTGCACTTATTGTCAGCAGGGAAGCGGTAGATTCGTACAGGCCGGGGGATGCCGTCAGTGTTAATTTTGAGGACGGAGCTATAAGGGTAGGGCAAAAGACCTTCAGGTTTGAACCGCTTCCTGAGAAGCTGAAGCAGATCATTGACAAAAAAGGGCTTGTCAATTACATGAAATCGGTATAACAGGTAAGCGTCAGAGGCGCTATATAGATTATCCTACGTATAACTCACGATCCGGGTTGGTGAAACTGAAAAAAGATGTATTTTTGCAGCCGGCAACAAAATCCCCTTGACTTGACTTTTTGTAAAAATATTGGGATGGGTCGAAACAGAAACAGTGTCTTTCTGCACCGAAAATATTGGTTCCGTAGCTCAGTTGGATAGAGCAACAGCCTTCTAAGCTGTGGGTCGCGCGTTCGAGTCGCGCCGGAATCACTAATAAAATCAAGGAGTTAGAGTTAATCTGGCTCTTTTTTTATTCCATTTGCATACAACTTGCGAACTGATCAAAACCCTATGGAGTAAGCCCTTCAGGGGTGACTTTTAATCTACAAATGTCTCTTTATAACCGCTTTTACTCTTTAATCTCTGGTTTTGATAGTTTTCCAAAATCCTTTATGATCCTCTGTTTATCGATAGTCCTTATTTGTTCAAGGACGATCCATCCTATTTTGTTATCGTGTTTTATCTCGATTCTGGTGGGATAATTTTTCGAACTCGTTGTCATGGGGGCAATTACAACAGTTCTTAAATGTTTATCCATTTCATCAGGAGAGATGACGACACACTGTCTTGTTTTTTGAATCTCGCTTCCGATTGTAGGATCAAGGTTTACAAGAATGATCTGATATTGATTTATTTCCATTCTTCAAGGTTTTCTTCTTCAAAGATGTCTGGCATAATCAATTTATCATCACCGCTGGCATTCAATTCTTTAAAAGCTTTTTCCCATCCTTTTCTGGGTTTTGACAATGGTTTAATAATGATCTGACCTTTCTCCAGAATCAAATCTACTGTATCTCGAATATTATATCTTTCGATAATGGTCTTGCTGAACCTTATTCCCTTCGAATTTCCTATCTTGATAACTGATATCTCCATGGGTCCAATTACTTTGAAAACGTAATTACAAAGTTAGTACGAATTTTCTTGCAACATCTCTTTTAGAAATTTTCAGTCTTGTCAGACGTTCCTCAATAAGACTAACGAGAGTCTGTCTGTGTTAGCGCGATCGCGGCATAAGTTTGATCGGAGACGCGAATCTATCCCCGGTTACAAAGTTGGTGGCGGGCACTGGTGCAGTGGTGCGCCGGTCAATTTATGGGAACATTAAAGGTGTTCTAAAATTTGGATGTGAGTACTCTACTAAATCACTCTCGTATAATCGATTAGCATAATCAAAGATTTTATCCCAATCCTCAGTATAAAGCACATATGTATCGTATTTTGTTTTTTCTTGAACAAATGCTCGGTTATTTATTATTTTCAGCAATTCAATGATTTCAATATCTGGTTTTGGTTGTATTAATATTTCTCCTGTAAGATCAAATGGAGACTTCCCTAGTCTAAAACGATACATAGCATTTTTTATTCCTTTTGTTGATTTTAGATCATCAATAGTCAACTGATCACTAAAAACTGCAGCCAAACTATCAGAAAAATAGGGGTATATTTTAGTCGAAAGCGTACTACCAAGTTCCGTTCGGGATACTCCTTCATCCAGTTTTATTATATAGGCCCCTTTCTGTAAAGTGACATAAATTTTGTGCCCTGCGGACCAATAATAATATTCACTGAGTTCATCATCAGCACTGTTTATGGAGATAGATTTTTTTTCGCAACCAGGGAATATAATTATACTCAATCCAAAAACGAAAAACAAGAAGAGGAATTTGAGTAATGTTTGCATAAGTAGGTTATTAGTCAGCGTTTAACAACAAAAATCATTCCAGGATTAGCCAGTCTTTGTCCATTATTCAGAGGTTAGATCTTTGAGCGATATATTAGTCACCGGTTACAAAATTCTATGTGTTGCAGTGGCGCGGTCCGGGTTTATCACGAAATTTAGTCACGGTTGAGTAATTTTCTGGTTTTCATTAATCCATAAATAATAAATCCAATTCCCACCACAATGTAAGGAAGGCTCAAAAGTTGTCCCATATTGAATGTCATTCCATCTTCAAATCCGACCTGGTTCTCCTTTACAAATTCAATTATAAATCTGGCTGTAAAAAATAAAACAGTTGCAAGCCCAAAGAAGAATCCGTTTTTAAGTCTATCTCTCATTTTTTTGTAAAGAATCATCATAATCGCAAAAATGATAAAATAAGAAATCGCCTCGTACAATTGAGCCGGGTGTCTCGGTACGTTATCTACCCGCTCAAAAATCACACCCCAGGGTTTTGTTGTCGGAATGCCGATAATTTCAGAATTCATAAAGTTTCCAAGTCTGATAAATCCAAAGCTCAATCCTGCAACAACCGCAATCAAATCAATGGTGTCAATCATTGAATGTTTAGTCTTTCGGGAATAGAAATATAAGGCAATCAGTAATCCCAGTACACCACCATGACTTGCCAATCCCTGATATCCGATAAACTTTATCCCGCCATCAGGAGGAAAGGTAATTGGAAGAATCATCTCCAGAGGATGTGATAAATAGTAAGATGGCTCATAAAATAAACAATGTCCAAGTCTTGCCCCTGCCAGAATACCAATCATACCGTAGATTGATAATTTTTCCAGATGCTCAGATGGAATGTTTTCTCTTTTATAAATCCAGCCTAAAATATAGATGCAAAGGATTAATCCACTTACGAACAGAAGTCCATAGTATCTGATTGAAATGCCGAAAACATTAATAATCTCCGGATCAACATTCCAATTGATATAGTTTAAAATCATAGTCTATAATTGTTCAGGTAAAGTATCACCGAACAGAGTCCTGGTTCTTAGCCGCGATTAGATTTTTTTCAGTCTGGTCAGGATCTATGATTTGAATCCAATACGCTTTCTTTCCTTATAAGAGGTTTCCTCTTGTTTTGTTTGTTCCAATTGTTTAAGGTATTCAAAAATCAGTAGAATCTTATCGTCTTGTTCTATATCCTTTTTCTCAATGGAGTCAAGTTTCCTTATTATTTCAGCATGAGAATTCCAGAAGTGCTCTCAATTTGGTAAATACTCTCATTATTTGAATGTTTACCAGAATTGCTCTGTCCACACTTGATCAAGACACTTGAAAGCATAGCAACCCCTTGTTCAGTAAAAACATATGGAGGTTTTCTTAGTCCCATTCGATCACTCTCAGACATCACTATTTGTGATTTCCAGGCTTTTAATTCTTCATTTGTCATTTGAAACATAAAGTCCACCGGGAACCTTTTAATGTTTCTTTTTACAGCTTGATTGAGAACTCTGGTTTCCACACCATAGAGATTAGCAAGGTCCCGATCCACAATTACTTTTTGATCACGGAGAACAATTATTTTTGTGATTATTACTCTGTCCGGGAGCATGGATTGTTTTTTCATTGTTTAGGACTAATCAATCAAAGATAAATCATTTAAAATTGGAAATCACAATTTGTGATATCCAATTAGTGGCCCTGTTTAGATAAGAAAACTCTGGTCTCAATTATGGTTATATTTTCAATTGGTCAACAAAGTTGGTGGAGGGCATTGGCGCAGTGTTGCGATACAAATTGTCTCGAAGGTTGTTGGTCGTCCGATAGCTTGCTATCTGTCAGGTTATTAGTCATCTTTAGGATCAGCATTTTCCAGGATTAATTGAATCACATCATAACCGACAGCATCGAACATAATTTCTATGTTTGTTGTATGGTCTTTATTAGGGCTCATTAATGCATCTTTAACCAGAAAAGCTTTGTAGTCATGGTTGAAGGCTCCCAGCCATGTAGCCAATGCACATCCTGTTGCGCTTAATCCACAGATGAATAAAGTATTACAACCTTTTTCTTTTAATACTTTGTTAAGATCAGTCTTGTTAAAACTGTCCGGGTAAGTTTTAATAACCATCGGGTCTTCAGGTTTTATCGAAACAGATTTTGGAAATTCAAAATCCTCTTTCCCCTGGACTAGTCCATGTTGCTCGTTAAAATGATAAATCCTGATAATTGGAAAGTCATGTTTTCTGAACAAATCAATAAACATGTTGATTCTGAACAGAGCAGGTTCTATGTCCTTATCAGGAATAAACTTTAAGGAGAAGTTTTGGATGTCAATGACCAGAAGGGCTGGTTTGATTTTATTTTTCTGTCCCATCTTATCTTAATATTTCGATTAGCTCAAAGTTAGAGATTAAAAACATAATAGTACCGTTACAGGCTAGTGCCTCATCATTTTAAAGAAAGTGCAGGAGCACCTGCCTACCGGCAGGCAGGAAAGCAAAAACTGTGACGAACAACTTACCTATAGCATTGTCCGTATTAGCGTTTCGTTTTGATTAATCAATTTATACAGATATGTTATTCTTGTTCAAGTTGTTCAATCTCCTTAATATCATTATTGAGCTTTCTAAATCGGTCATAAATTGAATATTTAAAAGTAAAATACATAGATGAGAAAAAAACCAGTACAATCAGTAGCAACGGTAAAATTGAGAAAAAATCGAAACGGAATGTAATTTTATGAATAATCATTAACAGGAATCCCCCCATCGCTAAAGGCATTAATAAGTATCTGATTTTTGTCGTTTTTATTTTATACTTCTCAAGTTCTGCAAATACCTTTTTAATTGATAATACAGGCATCGTGAAATCAGTTTCACGAATCAATTTGTAGTATCTGATATCCCATATATAGTTGATAATATATACTGGCAGAAATAAGCCCAGACCAACATAAAATCTAGCAGATATATTAAACTGAACGTTCAGAATCAGTATTAAGAATAAAAACAAAACCGGAGAAAATATCGATAATCCTGCTTTGATTTTTATCCAGTTTAATCTTCTTTGTGGTTTTTCAAGTAATTTGAGTCTCAATATTTCTTTATTAAGGCGGGTATTTTCCGATATTTTTTTGTCATACTCCTGCCATATATTTTGTAATTCTGTTAATTCCATTTTGTTAAATTTTTGAAGTGGCTAATTTTTTGATTTGTTCTTTAATCCTGCTTATCCTTGTTCCTACATTTGTTTTTGAAATTCCGGTTATCTCAGATATTTCATCGTGTGAATTGCCATCGAGGTAAAGTAGGATTATTGCTTTATTTAACTGATTTAACTCGTCAATACACTTAAATAAGATTTCAGAATGTGACGAGTCCGGCGGTTCCGTTATCCAGTTTGGATTTTCAAATTGTTTCAGATCAGCTGGGAAATACAATCTATCACTCTTCTTTTTGCGGTTAAAATTCATTGAAGTGTTAATTGCAACTCGGTATATCCAGGTAGATATCTTGGACTCCCCTTTGAATCGTCCAAATGATTTCCATAGTTCAAGAGTAATGTCATTAACTAAGTCCTCTTTATCATGAACCGACTTTGCATATGCTCTCGAAATTTTTATAATGATCCCAATATTTTTTTCTAAAATATCAAGGAATAGGTCCTTTTGATTATTTTCTGTCATTTGTCATACTGTTACTTTTTTTGTGGATAAATCATTCTGTGATCACATTTTACCCAATTAGTAACAGGTCCCAATTAAAAATCACATTGTATGTAATATTTATTTTTGTTGAATCTTAAATTTTGAGCTTTTAACGTTCAAATCCCGCCGTGGCGGGGCAAAAAGTGTGACAAACAACTTACCCATTTGCCGTGTTATGGGCTGTTTTTATTTTACATTTTTTATAATGTCACATAGTATTTCCTGGCATTGTTTTAAGGATGTATAATCTAATCCATCAATTCGGTCGTTGTTAGTATGCATTACCTTGAGAAAATGAGGAATATCACTTGATGTGAGATGGATTGTTGGAATTCCATCTTTTAGAAAAACACGACCATCAGTAGAAGATAAAAAAGCGTGAAGTATTTTGATATTGTATTTATTGAGATCAATTATTGATTTGTCAACTTTTGAATATTCTGGACAGTCCTTAAATTGAGAACCAGTAAATAACTTCTCTCTGAAGAAATAATCTCTGAATTTAAAGCCAAAGCTTCCCATACAGTTATTCATAGCCGATAATTTACCTCGTCCTATTCCATCTAAGCATAATACTTTATTTAAGATAAAATTGTGATCTTTTGAGTAGGTCAGAAATTCTTGTGCCCCCATAAATCCTTGCTCTTCCAATGTTGTAAACAAGAAAGCAATATTCTTAGATTTCAATATTTCTTTACAACTTTGGATCGTATTCAACAATATTGCAACTGATGCAGAATTGTCTAGAGCCCCTTGATAGCCAGGTATTTTTAGATTGTCATAATGTGCGGTTATCAATGTAAATTCATTCGATTCATTTGGTTTGATAAAAATATTACAGGTGTATACTGGTGCTCTGGAATATTTATCGTGAACCCAGATTGTATCATATTTTACATCTAATGAATCTAGACACTTTAAAATAAATAACATCCGGAAATAATTTATTTTATCATTCGCAGAAAGTTTTTTATTATAGGTAGGTTCAATAGAGTTATAAGAAGAAGGTACAACTGAAAGATCTTGATTAAGATTAACTAGATCAAATAATAATTTATACTCAGAGTTTTTTGGAATAGGATCATTTGATTTATAGTTGTAGTTGGTGTAACCTATTAGAAATTTCCCTAAACCTATGACAGATTTATAATTTATTGTCAATAGCACCACAATCCAAATGAGAATGATTGAAAACAATATTTTCAGATAGCGCTTGATTTTCTTTTTCATGTAATTATGCTTTAGATAGAATTTAAATTGTCAGCAAATCATTCAGATCGGTCCCAAATTGCGCATAACGGCAGTCTGTCTAATAACCGTTATCCCCCGTAGTTTTTCCGGTCAATCTGATGCGATTTAAGCGATAGCTGTATCTGTGCCGGGGTAAATATTATCCCGGAAAGAACGGTCTCCAAAAAGGGTTATTTTCACTCTGCAGAAGCCCAAAATATCAAAAAACTAAGAAACAAGTTGGGGCTGTTAAAATGTCAAGGTATTGGGGTCTAGTCTGGTATCGTAAATTCTCAGAATTTCAATTTTGGTTTTTCCATCCCGGTAGAATAACGAATTGTGCTTGGTAAGAACACATTTTCGAACCTTTTTTCTTTTATAAAACATTGGAAACTGTCTGGGGTTGATTGCAATCTGATTTAAAATATTTTCGGTTAACTCAATGAAATTAGAAGCTACCTTATTCCCCCATTTCTTGCCAAGATAGTCAAGAATATTTTCAAAGTCATTTTCTGATAAAGGAGACCAGATAATTGGCTTAAGCATTAGAGTATTTCTTACGGAATTTATCCAGGACAACTTTATTTGGAATTCCTTTACCAGATTCAACTTGATCAATTGCATCAAGGATTCCTTGTTTTTGGTTAGCTGAAAGCTTGTCCCAATCAGAAATGTCTTTCTGTCCGTTGATATAATTCAATAAAACTCCGTAAAACTCCTCAAGTTTGCTTTTTTCCAGCGAATCTATCTGGCGGAAAATCCTGAGTTTTAAATCGGAAACTGTCATAGTACACAAAGTTTTCTCAAAGATAGCGAAAGTTTATCAAAAATGTTTGATTAAAGCAGCGGGCACTATGCCTGACACCTAATGGCAGTCTGTCTAATAACCTTTATGCCCCGAATTTTTTCCGGTCAGTCTGATACCATTTAAGCGATAGCTGTATCCAGGGCAAATACCTTTACCCGGTTAATAAATTTAGAAGATAAAAGACAAAAGTAAAAAGATAAAAATCAGGCATTTGCAACCATTGTATTTAATTATTTATTGAATCTTTTGTCTTTAACCTTTTATCTTTTGTCTTTTTTTCATGTTATTCCCAGGAGCCGTTCTCCGACTCTTTCAGGGTTAAATTCTTTCAGCTTATCGTAGTAATTGCCCGGTTCATTTGTCTGTCGCTACCAGACCAACAGGGTTTGTATTGGTTACACCTAAAAAATCATTCATAAATTCAACAGCTTCAACCCATCTTTTGGCAGAAAAAAGTTTTCGAATCAGTTTCTCAAGACCGCAAGACCGCAGGACCGCAAGACCGCAAGACTTTTTTGGGATTTAGTTCAACCGGGGCTCATCACTGGGTGCTTCGCACCGTTTAGAGCCCTATGTATTATAACCAGGCCTGTTTTTTGGATAATGTCAGCGCTAATATTTTTTATTTATACGGCAGGCCTATCTTCCGGGCAATCTCCTGAAATCTGGGCTCATCGTGTAAAATAGCAAAATTTGGAAAGACTCCAATATAAGGTACAACCGGATCGTGCATTTCGTAAGCCTGCTCCAGACAATCAAGAGCCCCCTCCTTGTTCCCGGCAAAAGAATAAATAGTGGCTATGTCAGATTGTGATAAATACTTAGTTTTTGCCTGCGTCAGGAGTGTATCTGCTTCGAGATTAAGTGTGCCAGCATAGCCTAATTTATCATATTGGATTTCACAGGGCCGGCCTGCCGCGGAGGAAGTCCGGCAATTTATCCATTATCTCGTCATGCATGAAGGATCGATATCAGTCATGTAAAATTAGTAATAAAGAACAATCAGTTTTTTGGAAGCGGAAGGTTCATTTTCTTAATAATGTCAATGAACCCTGGATTGCTGAATAAAGGATCAAAGCAATATATCATGCTCGTTATATAAGGCATATTTGGATCGTGTATTTCAAATCCCTTTTCAATCCATTCCAGGGCTTTATCTGGTTGATTCACTATCATGTATCTAATTGCAATTTCTATTGGCGAAATGAAGTTGTTTTCAGCGAATTTCTCCAGACTGTTTCATAACTTTCTCATATGCCTTGATTAAACCTTGCTCGTTGAAAATCCTCTCAAATTCTTTTATGTCATCTTCTTTAAAGTTATATACAGGAAGTATATGACTGTCTGCTTTAATCAATTTATTGTATTCTTTACATCGAATAGCTGCACATAAAATGAGATTATTTGCAAGATAGTGCCCCGGATCATCTGCAGTTATCTTTTCTCCCTGAATCAGGGCATTTTGACAATCACCGACACATAATAATGCTGCTGCATATTGTAACTGTAACATAGGATTCTTTGGATCGAGATCGATTGCCATGTTGGCCTGCATTAGTGCTTCACCAGGCCGCTGCAGGCTGCTTAATAACTGTGCATATATAACCCTTGCGATGGCATTACTGGGATTAATGGCCAGTGCTTTCAATAACTCCTTTTCACTCTTTTCCCAGTCCCACTCTGCCAGGAAAGCCATCTCTCCGCTGAGAAACCTGGAATCAGAATTATCCGGATCCAGTTCAAGTGCTTTATTCATGTTTTCAAAGATCTTAGGTCCGGCAATTTCAGGTGATTCAAACCCCATTTGAGCCAATGATGCCCAGACCATAGTCAGTCCATTATAGAGAGGGGCCCAGTCAGGGTTCTTTTCCACAGCACGGTTCAAATATTCCATAGCTTTCATCAACGATTCCTTGTCAACATCCTCCAGATAATAAAGACCTTTAAGGTAATCGTCATAGGCTTCAATGTCAATAGTTATTGATCTTGCAAGTAACTTATTTTCTCTATCGGTTAATTCTATCTTAATCTCCTTCGCAATCTCTTTAGTTACGCCATTATACCAGTTCAGGATTTGGTTTCTTGCTATTTTGTAATCGGCACTCCAGAGTTGTTCCTCCTCCTGTCCGGGCTTTATTAATCTGGTTTGGAAACAAATAGAATCCTTTCCCAGGCACAAAACAGCTGTTTCAAGTGCTGCGTCAACTTTTAATTCTGATGTTATTTCATTTATTGTTTTGTTAGAATCTTTAAAAACTTGTGATGTTGTCGTACCAGGTATACGTAAACTGCCTATTTTACTTATATCCTGTACAAGCGAAGCATGCATTCCCGATACAAACCAATCAAGCGTATCCTGTCCTGAGTAATTTGAAAACGGAAGAACGATAAGGGATTTTATTTCCCC
>CAWKIC010000037.1:0-8768 GCA_963849615.1 uncultured Bacteroidales bacterium | reverse complement strand
GAATGTCAGTAATCTTGCCCGTGAATGTCAGACTGGCAGAGGTGTAGTGACGGGTTATATTGACATCCTTGAAGATCTGCTACTTGCATACCGGCTTCAGGTCTTTGCCAGGAGAGCGAAAAGAAAAACTTCTTCTCACCCTAAATTTTACCTCTTCGATAACGGATTATACCGCCGGCTGCGACAGCGGGGCCCTCTTGATATTGAATCTGAAATCTCAGGTCCGGCACTTGAAGGACTTGTCGGTCAGCATCTCAGGGCATATTCAGACTATGCGTTACCCGATACCAGGCTTTATTACTGGCGTTCCATGGCTGGTAACGAAGTCGATTTTATTCTGTATGGTGGAAATTCTTTTACAGCTATTGAAGTTAAGAATGCCAGGATATTAAATCCTGTTGATTATAACGGACTTAAATCTTTTAGTGACGATTACCCTGAATCCAGGCTTCTGATGTTATACAGAGGGTCATTAAAAATGAAACATAGGAATATTAATGTTATACCAGTAGAGATGTTTCTGATGAATCCTGGAGAGTTTTTATGATGTTCAATGCTCTGGCTACCTGATATATTTATCTTGTCTTTTCTTTTTAATTCTCCTTGCATTGCCTGAAGGCTGTTAGGCATCACATATATAAGAGTACCGCGCAGCGGTCGTAGAAACCACCTGCGACCACGGCCTGAAGGCCTTTATCAACCCCTTCCCCCTAAAAGAGGCTTAAAGTAAACCTTTTTCTGGAAAATCTATATTAACTGGCCATGCAGGGATCGGTGTAAACCGGAAACGGCGCGAAGTTCAGTCTGTTTCGTGGCGCCATTAAGGCCTTGTGTAGCGGGCAGGGCCGAGCGTTAAGCAAAAAGTCCGGTGGATTTTTTAGCGAAGGGCCAGCTTGCAGGGAGGGCTGAACTTATCGTTTGCCTTCGGCGAGCTCGCGAAATTTCATCCTACCGCTATCGCGAACTGAATTTGTAATGTTCGCTCGGTTCAAGCCGCTTTTCTTTGTTACTTTGACTTCGTCGAGCTCGGGGTTGAAAAACTTCCTGCGAAGTAAATCCTATTAATCAACCCCTCGGTTCTTTTACGGCTAAAAGAAAGTAAAAGAAAAAAATTGGGCGGGCAAAAAATGAACAAAGAGCAAAAATAAATAAGACAAGTGCCAATACGGCGTGTGTAGTGGTTGCAGAACATACTCTCTCAGGGTTGGAGCCGAAGAGAAGAACCCACCCCCGACCCCTCCGGAGGAGGGGAGCCGAAGAGAAGAAAGAACAAAAAATGAATGAATAAACCTTTAGAAACCAAACGTCGCTCCAATATTAAAAGTGGTTTTGGCCCCATAAAAATACTCCGGTGACCACCGGCTATCCCCCCTTATATCCCCAAAACTAAGCTCAAACCACGTATAAAGATCATTTATGATCTGATATGAACCCCTTGCTCCAAAAACGGTATAATGCCATTCCACAGATTCAAGCGGAGGATTTCCAACCCTCGGTGTGCCGAGCTCTGTATAATCCGGACCACGGATCGCATCCGTAAAATAAATACCAGCCTTCAGGGTTCTGATTGGCTTGTAATCAATCGCCAGGTACCACTCCCTTGAGTTATCCCTCAGGTAATGTCCCAGATTATATCCCGCATTTTCAAAAGTAAGCGTTGGGACATAATGTTGATAAGTCAGAGGATATGAGTATGTGAATTCTGTTGTAAATGAAAGATTTTGAATTGGCAGATTATATAATCTGAATCCTGTTTTCCACGAGAAGAAGTTCCACTCATCATTCTTTGTGAAACGCGAAACTGACAGTTCATCAATAAACAGTGTGGCATACAGATGAAGGTTTTTGATGTTGCGCGAACTGATATCAATGAATGTCTGGGAATTCATATTATCGACTCCCGAAGTGTAGAGAATGATCGACAGACTTATAGAAAAAGACAGGCATCAGATATACAGGATTGAAATGCTTATCGGTGTAAACTATGCTGTTCCCGGCGGAAAATTTAAGGTTCTTAACAGGGGTTATGGTAAACATATTTGCAGCGATGAACTTTTTGTGGTAAACCTCCCTGTAATCGGTCCCATAGCTGCTGGTAACCCAGTAAGACCTCGAGCTGTCTACCACCATCGAGTTGAGCCATCCGTGGAAATAGTTGAATTCGAACCATCTTGCAGGTTTCAGATTCAGTTTTAACTGGACAAAAGTCGGATTATTTCCTCCGAAAATATTCGCACCGTTATAGTTATTTCCCCATTGCAGACGCTCTTTGACAAATCCTATATTTCCCCACTTCCAGGCCCAGGTAACTCCTCCCTGCATTTCGCTCCAGTCAGTGCTGCCCTTTATATGTCCACCCTCCCTCCTGGTAAGGAATTCCGGACGACCCAGAAAAGGTTTTTCATGGTTATCACGGAGCGATGCATAAAACCCCCAGTTCTGTACATATGCCCTTGCCTCCCCGAAATTCCTTGCATACCAGGCTTTCCCTGATGAATTTGTAAAAATCTCCCCTCCAACGATCGGATTTACAGTCAGTGAAAAAAGCGAATCCTTATAATAAAACAGATCCCTTCGTATTTTTGGTCTTGTCACACCGACCGATCTTCGCCCACCGAACCATAGCACCGTCGCTCCATCGCTCCATCGCTCCATCGCCTCTTCTCCCTCTCCCCTCTCCCCTTCTCCCACTCTCCCACTCTCCTTCCCAAAGTCCATCAGGTAAAAATCAAGCTCTTTTTGCTGCCGCGGATTAAGCTGATCTCTTTTCTTGTCTACTTCCTGTAATCGGTTAGCTATAAACAATCTTGAGTAGGGTTTAACCGCCGAATTGATCTCTATTATTTTAATTGATGCCAACTCATCGAGTAATTCGTAAACACCTGTAATTCTTGACAGGATGAGGCACTTCCTGTGCTGAAAGAAATGTACCTGGCATTAAGGAAAATACAAGAATAAGAAAAATCGAAACTCCAAGTCTCATTTTAAGATTCACGGTTAAGACTCCCAAAGATAAAATATATTGTCAAAAGATAAGAATAGAATCTGGGAGCGGGGGACGAGACATGCAGGGGCAGGCTTCAGCCGTAGCCACCGGAGGAAGGCGATGGCTGAGGAAGAAAGCGGCGGGCGGTACGCGGCGTGCGGCGTTGGGAATACGGCGTTCGGAATACGGCATTCGGTGGGCAGAAATGTGCTGGAGATTACAATATTAGTGGATTATCGTAGATCGTTGGCCGCGAGCCGCAAGCCGCAGGCCGCTATTGCGAGAACACGAAACCCTGCCTACCGGCCTACCCTGCCGACGCAGGCAGGCGGCAGGCAGGCGGCAGGCAGGTCTGCGGATTTCAATCTGCGTAAATCTGCGAGAAAAAAGAATCATCCTGATTGTAACAAAGGTTGTCCGGATTGTCACATACGGAGGGAAGCTGGTTACAAAGATAAATATCGCTATAATTGTATCAAAATCAGTATTTTTCCGTTAAACTATGTAAAATCAATCATCAATTATGAGGTTAAAAACTAAAATACAGAAAATCAGCGTTTTAAGTTTCCTGCTTATGATCTGTTCTGTTTTGTATCTTACAGCACAACCCGCAAAGCTTATTGTTATCGACCCTCTTGTTGAAAATGAATACAAAAATCCAGACACCCCGGCAGTACAGAAAGTAATAATCCTGCCCGACGATGGTGATCCAATAAAGATCATCGCCGATGAATTGAAAAAATCCTCCTATGATGAGATACACCTCTTTATTCTCACGAAACCCGGATCGCTGATCTTTGATGAAATAAATATCATCCCCGGAAATATCGAAGAATATTCAGATGACTTCAAGGTCTGGAAAAGCCTGATGAAACCCGGATCGAAGATTATAATTCACTCGGACACCCTGACATCAGAACCGGAAGGTCTGATTCTTACAAAGAAAATTACAGAGTATACCGGTGCTGCGGTTTTAGTCCAAAAATAGTAATCCTGTTAAATTAATGAACCACAGATACGTACTGATATTATTTCTGATCCTTACAGGCTCTGTAATCAAGGCCCAGCCTCCTGAAATAACTTATCCCGGAACGGTAATCTATGAGGGTTATTATGACGACCGTTCCTGGGGACCAATCCATTTGGGATTTAATTTTAACTTTTATGAACATCCATACAACCATTTTTACGTCACTTCAAACGGACTTGTTATTTTCGGATCGGGTTCCAACGACTACACTGAAGATCCCATACCCTCAACTTCAACGCCGAATAATTTTATTGCTGCTTTCTGGGATGATATAGTTATAACTCCTTCGGGAAAAATCCTCTACACAACAATAGGCGCTGCCCCAAACAGAAAATGTATTATCCAGTGGACCAATATGGGCTTTTATTCCAGCTCAGTGCTGATGGGCACCTTCTCGGTCATACTGTATGAGGGTACCAATGAAATCAGGGTTCAGTACAGGAGCATTATCGACAATACTTCAGCCAGGTCCCACGGGAGCTCCGCTTCGATCGGGATTGAAAACTCAAAAGGGACTTCGGGCCTCAGGTATTCATATCACAATTCCGATGCGATATCATCCGAACAGGCCATATTGTTCACTCCTTCAGGTTCAGACTATACAATGAATACATCCGCTTTGTATGACGGGGTTTACCTCACTAAGAACATTAGTCTTCCTGAACCGGGAATACCAATGCTGGTCAGCCCCGGTAACAATAACGTGACCGGATCATCACAAAAATTTGAATGGACAGCCTCCAGCAATGCCAGTTATTATACTCTGAAAATATCGGCAAATTCAGATATCAGCGGTTCATTCAATTATAATACAGGAACAAATACCACGTATGATATTTCAGACCTGGCTATTGATGCAACCTACTACTGGGCGGTCTTTGCCACAAATTCAACGGGGACTACATGGTCTGAGATCTACCGGTTTACAACAAGCTTAAATCCTCCTCTTTCTGCAATTCCCCAGACAATCTGGATGGAACAGGGTGAAGAGAGAACAATCAGGCTTCAGTTTAACGGAGGCGATGAAAGTTCAAAGACCGGCCGGATTACCACTCTTCCTTTGCAGGGTTCCCTTTATCAGTATAATATGGGTATCAGAGGCAGTCAGATCACTTCAGTACCGGCAACTTTGTCTGACAAAGATCTCAATTTAATATACCTGGCTGATGCCGAAGCAGGAAATGACGTCGGGAACTTTAACTTTACAATTCAGGACGAAACAGGATATTCTCCTGAAGGTGTTATTACAATAAATGTAAATCACCCGGGAATCCCTAATTTTTTACTTGCTGCCAAAAGCGGAAATATAGAGATGCAATTCGATAAACCCATGGCTGATCCTACCGGAAAAGAAGCCCAGTTTATTGTTACGGTTAACGGAACTCCGGTGATTATAAGCTCTGTTTCATTAAAACCCGGCGACCCTTACACTGTTCTGGTTACCCTGGATACTCCGCTTACAGGGGGTGAAACCGTCTTCATCTCGTATACGCAGGGAGACGTTGCCGCCGAATCAGGAGGATTATTGCCCTCCTTCACTGACCAGCAGGTAAATTTTGTGATCCAGACAATCTCATTTCCTGTATTACCTGAAATAACCTATGGCGATCCTCCTGTATCCTTATCTGCCACCGCATCGAGCGGATTACCGGTAACCTTTACAAGTTCAAACTCAACAGTAGCTACCCTCAACGCGAACGTACTAACGGTAAATTCTACCGGAACAGCATTTATAACAGCCCTGCAGCCCGGGAACGGGACATTTGCCCCTGCCAGATACATAAGAACCCTGACTGTGAATAAAGCGGAACAGACACTAACATTTCCGGAGCCGGGAGCTAAGACCTATGGAGATCCTGATTTTAATCTCATTGCAACGGCCTCTTCCGGATTACCTGTCTCTTATTCAAGTGATAATCCATCTGTTGCCACAATCTCAGGCGCTGTTATTCACATTACCGGAGCAGGGAGAGCTGTTATCACTGCCTCCCAGGTAGGGAATAACCTGTATTACCAGGCAATCGACCTCTCCGCTACAGTGACAGTGAATAAAGCGGTTCAGACAATTACTTTCGCCCCTTTGTCGCCTGTTACTTACAGCAGGGACCCGTTCTCTGCGGGAGCGGCTGCCAGTTCGGGTCTCGGTATAATTTACAGCAGCAATAACCCTGCAGTAGCTGTTATAGAAAATGGATTAATAAGGACCAGCGGAACCGGAAGTGCATTAATTACAGCCTCGCAACCGGGTGACATTAATTTTAATCCGGCAGTAAATATCGGTCAGACACTTATCGTAAATAAGGCTGACCAATACATTACTTTCAGTCCGTTCGGAACCCATACTTATGGGGAACCGGATTTGAATCCTGCAGCAGTTGCTTCCTCCGGATCAGTTATTATTTATACCAGCAGTGATCCTGCTGTTGCAGTGATCACGGGAAACACTATTCAGATTAAAGGTACCGGAAATACGAACATCACAGCCTCCCAACCCGGGGATCAAAACTATAATCCGGCCCCGGATATTACACAGAACCTGGGCATTATTAAAGCAAGCCAGATAATTACATTCCCGGCAATGCAGCCGGTCGTCTATGGTGCTGCAGAATTCGAGCCCGGTGCATCATCTTCATCAGGACTGACAATTACTTATACCAGTGATAATACATCAGTTGCCGAGGTAATAAACGGATATATTTATATCAGGGGTGTTGGTAATTCAAATATCATTGCGAGCCAGGCAGGTGATAATAACTTCGAACCGGCCGCAGAAATACCTGTAGAACTTACGGTTACCAAAGCTCAGCTTACAATTGCCAGCCAGAACAAATCAAGACACTTTAATTCGGTGAATCCGGAACTTAATCTTACCTTTTCAGGATTTGTTTACGGTGAAGATGTCACAGTCCTGGATATACTTCCTTCAATTAGTACTGATGCCACAGTCAGCTCTCCGGCAGGCGACTATGCGATCATAGTTTCGGGAGGTGAAGATGATTGTTACGATTTCATTTATGTTGCAGGAACGCTGACGGTAATGAAGATTGACCAGACCATAACATTTACTTCTTATCCTGATAAGCTTCTGGTTAACAAGGATTTTGAACTTTCAGCAGTTGCAACATCCTCCCTTCCCGTCCTCTTTGAAAGTGAAGATCTGCAGATAGCCAGGGTTACAGGAACCACACTTACCGGCTTATCAAGCGGGAATGTCATTGTCAGAGCCTGGCAGCCCGGCAATGAAAATTATAATCCAGCTGAAGCTGAAATTTCCGTCGAGATACTATCAACTCATAAAAATATTCTTCATCTCTTCACACCGAATAATGATGGTTTCAACGACTTGTGGGAGATACCCGATCTGGAATCTTATGGAAAATGTGATGTGAAGATTTATAACAGATGGGGAAAACTGGTTTTTTCATCCCCTGATTACCATAATGAATGGGATGGAAGTTCAGACGGCGTGAGCCTGCCACCGGCAGCGTATTATTTCATAATTAAAACAGAAATGGCAGGTACTATTACCGGGACCATAAATCTTGTAAGATAAACACACCCCATCCCCCCTTAGCCATTTTTAAAAATGAAAAAAATAACTTTCATATTATCCATACTTCTGATTTCTGCCACCCTTGCAGGACAGCAAATGCCTGTTTCGGAGAACTATTTTATGGATAAGTATGCACTCTCACCGTCTTATGCGGGTCATTTCAACCCGGGCAGCTTGATTACAGGCTTCAGGTCTGACTGGAGCGGAATAAGCGGCGGCCCTAAAACGCTGAGATTATCGTACAGCGATCTGATTATGACTAACGCTGGCTGGGGAGGTAAGATCATTTATGACAAGGCAGGCATTTTTGATCAGCTTTATGTCATGGGGACCTATTCGTACAGCCTGAAAATAGTTGATGAACATAAAGTGCTTCTGGCTCTTTCAGCCGGCATTTATCATAACAAAATCAATTTTACGGATTTTTATAATGATCCGGGATATAATATAGATCCGGTTATGGCAATTCAGGATGTATCTTCAAAATTGAAATTTATGTCTGATTTTTCAGCCCTTTACCTGTTTAAGGGGATTGAAGCAGGCATAATGTTCGCCAATATTAATTTTGGCGATGCAAAATACAGGGAAGTTGATGTCACATATAAGCCTCTTGCCAATTATCAGATCCATGCTGCATATTCATATCCTTTAAATGACCGCTGGAATATCAATCCCATTGTCATTTTAAGAGGAGGGAAATTCATTAAAAGCCAGGTTGGTATAGCTTCACAGATTATCTATCAGAAAAGTTTCTGGGGCAGCATAGCATTCAGGGATCCCGGGATCTGGGGTCTGGGATTTGGCGCTAACATTGCAAAAGGAATAAGATTCTCTTATAACTTCAATTTTGCCTCCGCCGTCCCGCTTAATATTTACAATAATCATGAGATCGCGATTGGAATAAATTTAAAGGACCTGGTTAAAAAAACCGAGTAATCAGGACCTGCTGCTCATTATTACACGTACTCACCCCCTTTTTCCCCCTCTCTACTGCATAAAGAGGGGGATGCCCCTGGTATATTTAATTGATATTTAAATATTTATGGGTCATTATTATTCTAATTGTAAAATCAAAGAAACTTGATTTCAAAGAGATTCGGGACCATTGTCGTATTCTAAGACAATATGACCGAGTCTGTTCTCAATCAAAATATTATTACAGAAGCTATCACCCCCTCGCTACTAAGTAGAGAGGGGGC
>CAWKIC010000036.1:0-29423 GCA_963849615.1 uncultured Bacteroidales bacterium | reverse complement strand
TCCTGCCCACCCCTCCCTGTCGAGATTGCGGTAATTAATAGCCTCTGAGATATGCTCGGCCGTAATGTTTTCTGAATCGCCAAGGTCGGCTATTGTCCGTGCAACTTTAAGTATCCTGTCGTAAGCTCTGGCAGATAACCCTCTTAATTCCATTGCAGTTCTGAGCAGACGGCCACCCGCCTCATCTAGCTGGCAGTATTTTCTCTGTTGAGCCGACGACATCTGGGAATTTGAATAAATACCTTTCACGGATTCGAAGCGCTTTGCCTGCACGGCCCTTGCCTTCACAACCCGTTCCCTGACAACTTGCGACTTTTCAACTTTTGTCGGGTCGGTCAGCTTGTCATATTTAACCGGGACAACCTCAATATGAATATCAATGCGGTCAAGAAGCGGTCCCGAGATCCTGTTGAGGTATTTCTGCACCATGCCGGAGGAACAGACACACTCTTTCTCAGGATGGTTATGAAATCCGCATGGGCAGGGATTCATTGAAGCCACGAGCATAAAGCTCGCCGGGTAATCGACAGTCGACTTTGCTCTTGAAATTGTTATTACCCTGTCTTCAAGCGGTTGGCGCATAACCTCAAGGACAGTCCGTTTGAATTCGGGCAGCTCATCGAGGAACAGAACGCCGTTATGACCGAGTGAGATCTCTCCCGGCTGAGGGAATGTACCTCCGCCAACAAGAGCGACATCCGAAATAGTGTGGTGCGGGGATCTGAAAGGCCTTTTCGTCATCAAAGCAGTATGGTCGTCTATCTTACCAGCAACTGAATGTATTTTAGTCGTCTCAAGAGCCTCTTCAAGGGTCAGGGGCGGTATTATTGTCGGAATTCTTTTTGCCAGCATTGTCTTGCCTGAACCGGGAGGACCAATCATTATAATGTTATGCCCTCCTGCTGCAGCCACCTCCAGTGCCCGCTTTACATTTTCCTGGCCTCTGACATCAGAAAAATCAATGTCATATTTGTTTGCTTCATTATTGAAAATATCCACAAGGTCGACCAAAACAGGAGTAAAGATCCGCGTCCCGTTAAAGAATGCCACAACATCTCCCAGGTTTTCCATGCCATAAACCTGCAGACCCTTAACAACGGCAGCCTCCCTTGCATTTTTAACCGGGACAATGATCCCTTTGAAGCCCTCTTCCCTGGCCCTCAATGCAATGGGAAGCACACCCCTCACAGGCTGCAGTGTACCGTCGAGAGAGAGCTCCCCCATGATAATAAACGATTCAAGTTCCCCTTTCACTATCTTCTCATCTGCAGCCATTATACCGATTGCCAGGGGAAGATCATATGAAGATCCCTCCTTTCGGATATCGGCAGGAGCCATGTTTATTAAAACCTGTCTGCCTGGCCAGTGGTATCCAAGCGAACGCAAGCATGATTCTATCCTTTGCTGACTCTCCTTGACAGCAACATCCGGAAGGCCTACAAGGAAAAAACGGATGCCATGGGATACATTTACTTCAATTGTAACCGTCACGGCATCAATGCCCATTACGGCACTGGCAAATGTCCTTACTAACATAATTAAAAATTAACAGCACGTTTAGGAAACACAATACCAAATATAGGTAAAAAAGATAAAAGATAAAAGGAAAAAGATAAAAATGAAAAGACGAAGTGGAAGACCGAAGACCGAAGTCGGAAGACAGAAGAAGGCCGACCGTTAGAGGCCGGATAAGAAATAGCCAGTGAGATCCGAGGAGCAGGTTAAGCAATTGCCGGAGAGAAGCCCTTATAGAAGAGGCACCCTTTGCGAAGCAGAGAGGCCTTCCCTGAGCGCAGCCGAAGGACGGGGAGATTGTTTTCGAAGCGAAGACCGAAGCAGAGTCGGAAGTCGGAAGTCAGAATTATCTCTTGTACTGAGTAGGAGTGTGGGGAAGACTATCAGCAATAATGGTAATGCCACTACGAACCCACCGATGACAGCAATTGCCAGGGGCTGGTGCATCTGCGCTCCGATACCGGTTCCGGCAGCAAGGGGCAGAAGAGCTGTTATGGCGCCAAGGGCCGTCATAAGCTTTGGCCGCAGCCGGGTGGATATCGCGTAAACAAGCGATTCATCAACCGACCCGGTTGCCCTGTTTGTCATGAATTGCTGGAATGTGAAGATCGCATTCTCACCTATTATCCCGACGATCATAATGAGCCCCGTATAGCTCCCCACATTCAGGGGCGTACCTGTAATGAACAGGGCGATCAGGCTCCCCGACACACCGGAAACAGCTATCAGCAGTATAGTGATAGCAGCCCTGAAATCCCTGAAAAGGAATAACATAAGCACAAAAACAAGCAGGCTTGCCAGGATCAGAATTGTCAGAAGCTCATTAAAGGATTTTTGCTGCCCGGCATAAACCCCTCCGTATTCAATATGGTATCCCTGTGGAAGGGAAAACTTTGAGCTTATCATATCCCGGATCTCCTTCATGGCACTGCCGATATCGCGCCTGTTAAGCCTTGCGGTGACAATAGACACCGATTCAAGGTTTTCACGCTTCAGCTGTGCAACACCCTTTTTTATGTTGAAGGAAGCCAGGCCTGAGAGAGCTTTCAGCTTGCCATCCGGCAGAAAGATATACTGATCCTTCACCTGACCCAGGCTGTTACCGGCGCTGTTGGGGTAAATCATCCTGATGGCGGTGAGCTGCTCACGCTCAGGGATGCTGCCGACAATATTGCCCTCCATCATTGTCTGGAGCTGGAACTGGAATGACCCGGGTGTGACATTGAACTGGGCAAGCTTTTCAGGATCAGGGATAATATCGATATATGGTCCTGCAATTAAAATACCGTCGTTCACATCCTCAATGCCTTCAATATTTTCGATCTCTGACGCTATCTGTGATGCCAGATCATTAAGTTTTTCAAGGTTGCTGCCAAATACTTTTATTTCAACAGGCTGGACAGATTCCATGAGATCGCCGAGCATATCGCCGATAACCTGGCCAAAATCAATCTGAAGAGCCGGCTGAGTGGCTTCCACCCTCTGCCTGATATCGTCGATGACCTCCTCTGTACTCCTCTCACGCTCCTTCTTCAGCTGAATAAGGAAATCACCGTCGTTGGGTTCAGTAATAAAGAATCCCATCTCAGCTCCTGTTCTCCTGGAATAGGATTCATATTCCGGGATCGCAACGATTATCTTTTCGACCTCATTGAGCATCCTGTCGGTCTCATCAAGCGAAGTTCCCGGCGGCGACTTGTAGTCAAGAACTATTGATCCCTCATCCATTTCAGGCAGGAAACCTGTTTCAAGCTGAGGAACTATGTATACTATTGAAGCTGCAAGTAATAACAGGAACAGAATGCTTATTGCCGGATGCCTTATAAAATAGCTGACCCATGTCCTGCTTTTTATTTTTTTTACAGTTTGTCCTTTTTTTACAGGGAATAACGGCCTGATTCCTGAAAACCATATATATATAACAGGCAAGCCGATCCAGGTAACAAGAAACGAGCAGATAAGTGTAATTATCATGGTATTCGTGAGCACTGTGAAGTAAGCGCCTGCAACACCGCTGAGGAGCATAAATGGGAAAAAGATAACGATTGTACTTATTGATGAACCGACCATTGAGGGAATCAGATAGTTAATTGCCTGATGAACAAGTTGTTTTGAAGGCCTGTCAGGATATTCTTCATGTGTCCTGTGTATCTGTTCAACAACAACTATCGCATCATCGATAATCAGACCTATTGCGGCTGCGATAGCTCCGAACGTCATGATATTCAAAGTGTAGCCCACACAATATAGCACTGTGATCGTCAGGAACAGGGTGACGGGAATTGTTACAAGGATCGTTGAACTGGCACGGAATGATCGCAGGAAAAGAATTGCCACCACTATTGCTAGCAGCAGGCCGAGCCAGATGCTATCGTTGACGCTTTTAACGGCATCCTTCACAAAATCAGCCTGATCGTAATATAAAGAGAGCCGTACGTCATCCGGAAGTAATTTCTCCAGGTCTTTCTTCCTTTCGCTTACATTCCCGGAAAGATCGATAAGGTTGGCATTGGGTTGTTTCAGCACAGCCACCAGCAATCCCTGCCGGCCATTCGCGTTTATCCTTGTATATTCAGTTTTCTCGCTTACCTTAACCTCTGCAACGTCTTTCAGACGTATTATAGTTTTACCATCGTTTCTGATAACTGCCTGAGAAATATCTTCGAGGTTGTGGAGTGCAGCATCGGTGATCGTCAGATAAAGCCTTCTGTAATCGGCTAAGAATCCATTCGACATGATAAAATGATTCCTGTTGAGAGCATCTGCGATCATCTCCGGTGTAACGGAAACAGCATTCATCTTCTGCTGATTAAGCTCTACCCGGTACTCTTTTGTCTTTCCCCCTATTATCCCTACCGACGAAACACCTTCAATCTGTGAAAGAAAAGGTTTAATAGTATAGGTGGCAATAAGGTTTAGCTCGATTGGCGTTTTTGTGTCACTTTCTACAGTATACCCTATAACAGGAAGTATTGAAGGGTTCATCTTTTCGACCTGGATGGAGACACCGGGAGGAAGGTCGTTCTTTATCTGTGCAATCCTCGATTCAAGCATCTGCTGATTCAGATCGACATCGGCATCCCAGTCAAGAAAAGCCGATATTTCACATTCGCCCCTGCTGGTTGCGCTTCTGAGCATATACAGGTCGGGCACCTTTTTGATGGCATCTTCAAGTGGCCGCGTAACTGATATCATCATCATATCAACAGGCTGTTCCCCATTGTCGGCAATTACTTTGATCTTCGGGAATGTTATCTCAGGGAAGAGTGAGGTCTGTATCCGTCCGTAAAGGAATATTCCTCCCAGGATGATCACAGCCAGAACTATTGAAACAGGATTTTTATAGGAAAAGAAGAAGTTTTTCATTTATTCACTTCTCTATAATAATCGAAGCGGTATCGGGAAGTCCGTAATTACCTGTAAGTATTACCCTCTCTCCGGGAAGAAATGCCGCGCCTGTAATTTCGACTTCATTCTCTGTCTCAATTCCTTTGCTTACAGGGATTTTTATCGCCACGGAGTCATTTATAACCTTCATCACCCAGAATTCGTTCATTGTTTCATTGCCGAGCAGCGCCCTTTTTGGAATCACTACAGCCTGTTCTTTCGTGCTTTTCACGACGACAGCAGAAGCAATAAGATTCTCAGGAAGTGGTTCGGGGGTTTTCGCACTGACAATATATCTGACAGTCTGGTTCTGAACATTCATCTCAGGAAGCCGCCCGGCTATCGTACCTTTGATTCTGGTATTATCGGGAAGGGTCAGTGAGATTGACTTATTTTTTTCTATATAGGCAGTCATTTCGAAAGGAGCTTCAAGAATGAAGACCAGACTTCCCGGGTCGGATATAAGCAGAAGTTCATCCCCCTCCTGCACAAAATCGCCACCCTGATGGGATAATGTACTTATTACTCCGTCATTAGGTGAAAAGACATTTATGATACCCTTAAAGTCAAGGGCCGGATCGGAGGCTGCAGAATCCCTCAGGGCTGCTGCCTCCCTCGTCTTCAGGACGAACAAAAGTGCGCCTTTCTTTATTTTGTCACCCTGTCTTACAGCAACTTTCTCAACGGTTCCGGTGATTGAGGACCTGACAGAATATTTTGTGAGATATTCTGTGATGGCAGGGAACTCGAGGATCTCCTGCATGTTTTTAAGAACAGGCTCAACAACTGTCACAGGTGTCCTGGCAATGATCCTGTCTGAACCGGTAGTTCTATTCTTGCAGCAGGTTACCAGTATGCCGGATAAAAAAAGTATCAGGACAGGGTAGTTTTTTAATTTTTGCAGCATCGTTGATATCAGTTATTTTCAATAATAATCACTTTGCAAGGAAATAGTTCATCTCATTTATAAGGCGGTATATTTCAATATCAGCCACACTGAGATTATGGCTGATATTCCTGTAGTTTTTTAATGCCGTCAGGTAATCATTCATCCTTATCAGACCGGTTTCGAGCTGTAACTTAAGCGATTTCACAAGTTCATCTGCGGTTTTAAGCTGGCTTTCAATTTTAGTCCTGACCTCCCTGACCCCCTCAAGTTCTTTTTCAAGGCCTGTATATTTCTGGTCATACTGCTTTCTGTAGCTGGAGCTGTAAAAGGATCTAGTATTCTCGCTTATTGTTAGTTTTTTCTCTTCCAGCACTTTCTGGTGGCCGTCATAAAGCGGTACGGAGAGTGAGATGCCGGCGCTGAGACCAAAATGGTTGTAAAAATTAAACGGATTGCTTGTCATTATCCCGGCATCAGCAAACCAGTTCACCGAAGGCTTATATTTCAGATTCAGGGCATCCCGGTCATTTTCAAGCTTCAGGCTGTCAGCATAGAATTGTTTAAGAAATAAATAATCACTAGGTTTATCCTGTCCTGAAAGTGCAATTCCCGGAGCAAGCAGTTCAAAATAAGAAGAATCCTTCAATCCGCATATCTCGTTTAAAAGCCTTATACTTTTCATGTAGAGATTGTTCAGCCTGTCGACTATTATTTCCTGCTCGCGGGTTTCAATAAGGGCTGCAAGGTATTCCGAACGGGTGATTATTCCGGCTTTTACAAAACCCTGATTTATCCTGTCCTGCTCATTCATCAGCGTAAAAAATGACCTGTTAAAGGTCAGGTCGGAAAAAACTGAATAAGAGTCAAGATAGAGGCTGGTTATACTCCGTCTGATTTCCGCTTCAGTGATCTTCTTATCAATGCCCAGCCCCGTCTTAAGATTGGCGACAGACTGATATTTGTTGTCAACTTTTTTTGATGTAAATATATCCTGGGAAACAAATCCAATTGCCTGATAGTTTCCCCCATCGGTAATTACCTCATCGTAGCCAAAATTTTTATTATAGGGTGCATAAAGAAGCCCCGATCTGGCTTCAATCTTTGGTTTCCTGTCTGCTTTAATTATCAGGCTGTCGATCGCCGTTGTATTTAACTGGTTCTGAAGATCATTTAATAAAGGACTGTTTCGCAACCCGGTTTCCAGAAAGTAATCCAGGCTTCTCACCTGGGTGAAGCCGTTTAACGGAATCCAAAGAAATGCAAACAGAAAATAATATTTATTGAATTTAACAATCATGGGGGATCACCCGATAAATGAGAAACAAAATTCAGAAGAACTGAGTCAACCTGAGGGCAAGTTAGAATAATAATTTGTGTTTTAGCGTATCAGCTTAATTATTACTTCCTGTATTATTTTTCATGGTCATACGGCTTAGACATTGTCCTAAATAGCCGATCCTCCTCTTTCCCCTGTTCTTATCCTGATGCACTCCTCGAGGGGCATAATGAATATCTTTCCATCACCCACGGTACCTCCGGCGCCGTTCGTTTTGGCCGATTTAAGAATTGTATTAACTGTAATATCAACAAAAGCATCATTAACTGCTATTTCAATCTTGATTTTTGGTATAAGGTCCGGGATAATTATCTGACCCCGGTGGAGCTCCTCAATTCGCTGCTGACCATGACCAGAAACCCTGCTTACTGTAATTCTTTTAATTTCAGCTTCGATAAGCGCCTGCCGCACTTTGTCGAGCTGCACCTCCCGTATAATTGCCGTTATTAATTTCATGATATATTTATTGGTGTAATTAACTTGGGTTTAACATACCGTATCCTCTTTCGCCGTGATATGCCCTGTCGAGTCCGGCCATTTCATCATCTTCATTCGCTTTAAATCTTATTACCTTATCAAGTAAATAAATTATAATGAATGTCATGACGCCGGCAAAAACCACAGCAACTCCAATGGCAAGCGCCTGAACTCCAAGCTGATTCCATACCGTCCATTTACCGCCTGCCGCAGCTGCCGCTTCCGCCATCCATGAAGGCCTGATAAAAAAGGTGAGAAAAAGCGCTCCGATAATACCACCTGCGCCATGGATACCGAAAGCATCCAGGCTGTCGTCGTACCCGATCCTGTTCTTGGCCTGAATAACCATATAGCAGCCCAGTGATGAGATGATTCCCAGGACAAGTGCGCCATATGGCTGTACTACTCCTGCCGCCGGCGTTACTGCCACCAGTCCGGAAAGTATTCCGCTTGCAAACCCAAGAGCAGTGGCTTTCCCCTGGTGGATACTTTCGATTATAATCCAGGTAAGGGCGCCTCCAGCGGCTGCAACCTGTGTTGCAGTGAGAGCCCGGGCGGTACTGAGGCCGCTTGAAATACTGCTTCCTGCATTGAACCCGAACCATCCTACCCATAATAATCCTGCCCCCAGCATGGTTATTACAAGATTGTTAGGTCTGATCACCTGGTATGGATATCCCCTTCTGGACCCAAGATATATGACAGCTACAAGACCGCTCACTCCTGCAGAAATATGAACAACGGTGCCTCCTGCAAAATCGATTGCACCTTTCGCTCCAAGATTGAAAAGAAATCCATCCGTTGCCCACACCCAATGACAAAGAGGGTTATAAACCAACAGGCTCCAGATTGCTATAAAAAAACAGTACGCCTTAAAGGAGACACGTTCCGCAAAAGCCCCTGCAATGAGAGCAGGAGTGATTATGGCAAATTTGCCCTGAAACATTGAAAATACATATTCAGGAACTCCCGCATCCATAATATTTGAATCTATCCCTTTTAAAAAGAAATAGTCGGAGCTCCAGCCAAACCAGCCGCCCAGAATGTTCCCTCCGAAGCACATACTGTATCCCACAATAACCCAGAGAACGCTTATTATTCCCATTGCCACATAGCTGTGCATGATTGTTCCCAGAACATTTTTGCTGCGGACAAGCCCGCCATAAAACATTGCCAGCCCGGGGATCATCAGCAGGACAAGAGCAGTAGATGTAAGCATCCAGGCTGTTGATCCGGAATCAACAGGAGTTCCCTCTGCTGCATTCAGACCTGTTAAACTACAGGAAAGCAGGATCAGCACAACGAGGTTTCTTTTCCATTTGCATTTCATTATTTATAGTTTTAAGGTTACATAAACCGATTTTCGAAGCAAACATATATTATTTTAGGGGGTATGACAACTTTTTTATATCTTTTTTTCATAATTACCCTATTATTTTAAGGGTATAATTTGTTTTTATTGTGTTTTTTATAATTGAACCCCCTGTTTTATAGTGTAAACCCGACGACTACATACATTCTCTCCTGGGCCGGATTGAACACAATCTGTCCGGTTAAAGGAATCCGGAATGTATCAGTTATCTTAATTGTTTTCGATACTTCAATTCCTGTGTTACATACACCAAAACTACTTTTGTTGGTATCAGGATCATAGTTATGCCAACCATTCCCTGCTCCAACAAATAAAGTGAGGACACTGAATGAATATCCTGCCTGAAAATAGAGGTCTTTCCCTGCCGAGCCGACTCCTCCTGCCTCATTTATGATGTAGTTTGCACCCAAGCTGAAATTGTATTGTGAAAATCCCAGGTTCAGTTCGATAGCATGACTTCCCGAAATTGTGGTATAATCAAAATACCTCAGATCAGGATTGTAATAATCTGTAATTCCAAAACTAAATCCTGCCGGAAGTGACAAAGAAAAGTAGAGATCAACTTCCTGGTAACCTGCAAAATCAAATGATCCCCAGGCGCCTGCAGTTATAAAGTTTGATTTATATTCCACCACAGGCTGGATTGCAGGACCGGTTCCAAGTTTTGAACCCCTCCAGATAAAGCTGCTGTAAAAATCAGCGCCTGTCGAAAATGAATCCGGTTCCGCATCCTGAGAAAGGAGGGTAGTCCCTCCTGTCAGGACTACTATAGCAAGGACCAGATACCTAATTTTTCTGTTTCTTTTCATAGGGCTTTATTGATTGATTAATGGCGCAAATTATTAAAAAAGTATCATTAAACAAGTTTTTTGTTAATATTTTTCCTTTGTACCCTATTTTCATAGGGGTATATCCTCTATATTATGCATATTTATTTTACATACCCCCCTTTTTTATGGTACAATTACAATTATTTGCATATTTCATCCGGATGCAGGAATATGATTATTTTTGAATACGTTTTTTAAGACCTTAAAGTCATGAAAGCAGTGAATATTTTCTTTGCATTTCTATGTCTCTTAACTATAAGTTGTTCAGATTCCGACAAGGTTATCATTGCTTCACCCGACGGGAACAATAACCTCACACTGATCTTAAAATATGAAAAAGGGAATGACGGATGGCCTGCATTTACTCTTGAAACTGCAGGAAGGCCGGTTTTGCTGCCATCGTATTTTCAGTTAGATGCGGGAACCAATCTGGTGGATAATGAGTTTGAGGTTATAAAAATAGAATACGAATCCATTACGGACAGCTGGACAAATAATTTTGGGGAAAAAAGGGAAGTGCCCGATAACTACAACCAGGCAAAATTCTTTCTGGGAAATAAAGAACTGAATATCAATCTGATTTGCCGTGTTTATAACGAAGGAATTGCTTTTGCTTATGAGTTTCCCCAACAGAAGGGCCTGGATTCGGTTACCATAAAAGAAGAGAAGATAACTTACAGATTTCCGGCTGACTATACGGCATGGGCAGCTCCAAGAGCCCAGGCTCAGTATTTGAGGCTTCCCGTTTCAAAAATCATGAAGGGGTGCGAGCGTCCGCTGGTTATAGAAATTGACAGTACACTGACCATCGCCCTGGCTGAAGCAAGACTTGTTGATTATGCAAGGATGAAATTTGATCCTGATACATTATCGGGAATTGCCGTAAGAAGCCGTCTCGACAGCCCGGTACGTAAAGCCTTACCATTCCTGTCACCCTGGCGAGTTGTAATGATTGGTAAGAATCCGGGGGACCTTCTTGAGAAAAATTACCTGCTGCTTAATCTCAACGATCCCTCCGAGATCGCTGATGAGTCATGGATCAGACCGGGAAAAGCGCTGCGTGAAGTAACACTCACCACTGAAGGTGCCATTGCTGCTATTGACTTTACCTCAGCACATAAAATGCAGTATGTCGAATTTGATGCCGGCTGGTATGGACCCGAGAATAATGACGCTTCGGATGCAAGAGCAGTGAATCTCGATCCCGCACGATCGAAAGGACCGCTTGAAATGGAAGAAGTAATCAGATATGCAAAGTCGAAAAATATTGGGATCCTCCTTTACGTCAATCGCAAAGCTCTTGAGAAACAGATCGATGAATTACTTCCTGTCTATAAGAAATGGGGTATAGCAGGAATTAAATTTGGATTTGTGCAGGTAGGGAATCAGGAGGTTACCCGATGGCTGCATGAATCAATAAAGAAAGTTGCGGCATATCAAATGGTTGCGGATGTTCATGATGAATACCGGCCAACAGGATTTTCACGAACTTACCCTAATTTCCTTACAATGGAAGGGATCCGAGGTGATGAGGAGAGCCCGTCAAACAGTCATACCCTCATAACGATGTTTACACGTATGCTGGCCGGACAGGGGGATAATACGATTTGCTACTATAATGAAAGGGTTGACAACAAAATGGGCTCGCATGCATCACAGCTTGCCAAGGCAGTTTGCATCTTCAGCCCCCTACAGTTCCTTTACTGGTATGATAAGGCAGCTCCTTCACTTGAAAAAAACGACGGACAATGGGGTGCAACCAACTATATCGGAAATGAGCCTGAACTGGAATTCTTCGACAATGTTCCGACAGTCTGGGATGACACAAAGGTGTTATATGCAAAAATCGGTGAGTATGGAGTCATTGCAAGAAAAAAAGGCAGCGATTGGTTTATCGGGGGAATAAACGGAGAAGAGGCCAGAACCCTGGATCTGAATTTTTCTTTCCTTGATCCCGATCTGAAATACATGGCAAAAATTTATTCTGACGATCCGTCAATCAAAACCCGGACTCATGTCAGGATCGACAACATCGTTGTTGATTCCAATACTGTTTATCAGGCGAAACTAGGTTCGAATAACGGCATCGCGATACATATTGTACCGGCGTAAACCTGCCTACCGGCAGGCAGGTCTGCGTGATCTGCGTGATCTGCGGGAAAATATTTAGTTACATAGAGTCCACTAGTTCTTAAAACTTTAACTCGCAGTTATCGGGTTTCAATGAGCAGCCTTTATCATATTCAGATTAGCCTGCAAACCGTCAAGATAAATAAGGACCCAGGAAAGGCTATTATCATTGAATTTCCATTTACCCCAGTCTGATTCTTTTCCTGATGGGGCATTGAGATCAAAAATTACAGGAGCCGATTTAGCAAGCTCTTCGCACCCGCTTGTCTTCTTAATCTCATTGACAAGGTCATTCAACCCGGCTTTAAGCTTTGTTCCCGGCTCCGGTTCTCCGGCATCAAGTAAATCATGTGCTGCAAGTCCCTTCGAATCAGGCCGCTCCAGGCTCCCGGCATCATTATTCCATTGAACAGTGGAGATACCTTCCTGTTTTAAAATCAGCTGCTTATAATCATGTGTTATTTTGAGTACTTCATCTATTTTCAGGTCAAGGGGAGACTCCGCATTCCTGTCAGGTATTCGGGTTAGTGCAGCTTCAATTCTGTTATAGTTACGCGACAAATTATAACTATCAGTAATTCTGTTCTTTGTTACATTTAATGATAATAGTGCAGTGAAGACCGAATTACCGGCAAGAAGCAGGAGGATAAAAACCGTGCTGTAGATACTGAAATTTTTGTTTTTCGAGGTAACGATAAGGAAGACAGGCAGAAAAACCACATAGGGGAATGGCAGCGCCACAATGAGCAACAGTCCTGCGTATGGCCAGTGTTGTATTTTAAAGAGCATTGCAGTAAAAACAACAAAACATGTTATCCAGGTTACAATGTAAAGCAGTTTGTTTTGTCTGTTTCCTTCACCTTTATAATTATTTATCAGGGCTGCGGGAAGAAAAACGAAAACAAGGGTCGCTACTCCCGCGGTAAGGAGCCAACCTGCCCCCGGTATGTGATTTAATTTAAAAACGGCTCCTGTTAATATTATCAGGACAGTAACCACGCCGGGTATATAGATCTTTTGCTTCATGATTTTATTTTTTAATGTGATTATTTCCGGCTGGCAGCAGTAAGGATGTATGCTTCAGCTGTCAGTATTCCGTTTTTAAGAAGTTCGAGAGAATGCAGACCTGACATTAAAGACATAGCAATATCAGGTTCCTTTTCCGGCAGGTATGTGGAAGGTTCAAGGAGGCTCATATATTTTTGAAGCTCTTCGTCAGGCGTATTTACCGGTATGAACTGATTGTATTCGGATAATGCCCTCTCAAGCTCTTCGCGGGCGGTACAGCCAGGTAGAAGAAAATCCCTTACAGGACCGGTATGGAATGGCTTTAGAAGTAGTCTGTACCGGATCCTGGTCCCGGCTTGTGTTTGCTCTGTCTGATTCATGCTAACGGCTGGAATATTCGGCTCTCCTTCCGATTCCTGGATCATTTTTACCTGTATATTACTTACAAGGGTGAGCAATCCGGCAGTTTTTGAGTGAATTTGTTCCATCAGAGCATAATCCGCAGAATCATGATTTCCAAGCATTATCGAATTGTTATTTGCGTGAAGGAAATCATACATAGCCTGTTGTTGATCCTGGTTGGGGTAAAATCCGTCTTCGTATGAATATTGCAAATTTAGGTTGATCATAGCTCCGGGAATGATCAATGCAACTGAACCGATTAATATAAAGAGGAACCGTGAGCTGATAAAGGCCTCCTCTTTCCAGGTAATCCAGGTATACCAGAATAAAAAAATGCCAAAGATAATAATGCTTGAAACCATCAGTGCTCCGGCCATTGGCCAGTGTTGCAATTTACCCGACATTCCGGCCATGAAAAGAACTAATCCGGTCGCCCCAATTAAGTAAACCGTTCTTTTGTTTTTCTTCTCCGGGAGCCTGAATCTGTTTATCAGCAGTGCAGGAATAAGGCACAGAATTCCCGTCAGCATTGCCAGGATCAATATACTGCCGGCGCCAGGCCAATGCTGTACTTTGAAAAGAATCCCCGAAATAAAAAACATACCGGCTAAAAAAGCTGAGATAAAGAGAAAGAGTTTCCCCTTACTGCGGGTCTCTTTCCACAGGACTCCGAGAGCAGAAGGCATAAAAACAAATGCCAGGAGAAAGGCGCCAAGGGTCATCATGATCCCTGCACCCGGCCAGTGCTGGATTTTGAAAAGTACGGCAAAGCCGAACAAAACCGTTCCTATAACACCCGAAATCTTCATTGCATTTTTCATATATCTGTATTTGGTATCAATAGCGTAAAGAGTCTCTTCCTGGATCTCCTTTAACCTTCGTGCTCCCATTTTAAGTTTCACCTTCCGGTAGGCTTCAGAGAAGTTGAAGCCTTTCTCCATTTCAGATTCAACATCGCAGCACAAATGATCGGTCAGCTCATCAGCAAGGTGGGAAAAAGTGATTTCCTGTTCCCTGATGTCCCTGATTATCTGATCAATGTTCTCAGGCGACAGCTCAGGCATGGCTAATGCCGGGTTTAAGGTCAACTATTATCTGAAGCGACCTGATAAATTCTGTCAGCTCCCTGATTTTTTCAGCAACGAGCGTGTCCCCCTGCGAAGTAAGGGCATAATATACCCTTACCCGGTTATTTACCATCTCTGAGGTGGTGACCAGTATTTTATCCTTGTTGAGCTTATGAAGAACAGGGTAGATTGCCCCGTAGGAAAGTTTTATCCGTCCTTCTGTAAGGTCCTCCACTTTTTGGGTGATTGCATATCCGTGCAAGGGTCCCTCTTCCTTTAAGAGTTTCAGTATTATTGTCCTGATTGACCCGCTGAGAAGATCATTTGATATCATCATATAAGGATATTTAAGTTATAATATAATGTGCAAATATAATATATTATTTTAATAATACAATCATTTTATTATATTATTTTTCCGTTATATTTGATTTATTTTATATTTGAATTCTATTATATTTTATTTAAATATTATTATTAATGTTATAAATATTATTTCTTTAATTTAATATAGTTATATAATATTCCGAGTAATTCTTATTTACCAAAAGTCCATGAAATTTATTTACTTTAATATTCAATTTATTTTTACAGCAACTTTTATTAAAATGGTCTCCCTGATATGAAAACTGAAATAATTATCCATAACTCGACCAGCCTCGATGGATCCCTGACAGGTTTTATGCCTGATATGGGGCTCCATTACAGGATAGCCGCGGATTACCACCCCGATGCCCATCTTATCGGCGCCGATACAATAATCGCAGGTAATGAGATGTTCGGTGAAGCAATCCCTGAGGAATTGCCCTCCGATTTTGAGGCTCCCCATCGTGATCGGGGTATTCCCTGGTGGGTGATCGTTGATTCCCGGGGCCGGCTGAAAGGGATGCTTCATACCTGCAGGAGATTTGAATACTGCAGGGATGTCATCATCCTCGCCTCAGAATCAACTCCGGCTGATTACCTCAATTACCTGAAGGAAAGGAATTACAGGTTCATAATTACGGGTACTGAAAAAGTGAATCTTGAAATTGCACTTGAGATTCTCTCAGGGAAATACAAAATCCAAAAGATCCTTACCGATACCGGGAAGTTACTTGGCAATCTTCTGATTAATCTCGGGCTTGCCGGTGAGTTAAGCGTTCTTATACACCCGCTCCTCATCGGGGAAAATTGTTATACGATGTTCTCTGACATAAAAGGTGAACTCAGGCTGACGCTTAGAAAGTCACAACGATTTGACAACGGATGTGTCTGGAACGTTTATGGGATAGAGAAGGCCGGGACCAGTAATCCTGCAGATGTTAATTAATAGCCTTAGCTCAGATATTTGCATTAAAAGTATCGCCCTGATCATAATCTCCGGATGTATAACCCCGCCTGAACCACTCTTTGCGCTGGGCCGCGGTTCCATGTGTGAAGGCATCCGGAATTACACGTCCCTGATATTTCTTCTGGAGGACATCATCACCCACCGATGCTGCGGCATTGATTGCCTCTTCAATGTCGCCCGATTCATATGAACCGGCGTTCATCTTCTGATCGTAATGAGCCCACATCCCTGCAAGGAAATCAGCCTGCAGTTCCAGACGAACCAGCAATTGGTTCGATCTTGTTTCGTTCATCCCCGATCTCTTTGAGTTGACATCATTAAGCGTGCCCAAAAGATTTTGAACGTGATGCCCGACCTCATGGGCGATTACGTAGGCAATTGCAAAATCCCCATAGGCCCCGAATTTGGTTTTCAGATCATCACAGAAGGCCAGATCGATATATAATTTCTCGTCACCCTGGCAATAGAACGGACCGCTGGCAGCGCTTGCAAGACCGCATGTTGACTGCACCTGATCCCTGAACAGGACCAGTGTCGGCTGACGGTAAGTCATATTGGACTCCTGGAAGACTTTGGTCCATACGTCCTCTGTACCGGCAAGTACAACCAATACGTAATCTTTCAGAGCCTCCTCTTCAGGCGTTGCGGTCACCGGACCTGATTCAGTTGCCGGGCCCTGAATAGTTTCAACTACCTGCGATGGGTCACCTCCAAGCAACCATACAATAAGCACAATCACAATAGTTCCAATCCCCCCTCCCATCGCCATTTTACCGGTCGACATCCCCCGCCTGTCCTCAACATTACCACTGGTACGCCTGCCTTCAGTTCTCATAGTCTGGTTTTTTAGATTGTTAAACCTGGTAATACATAGCAAATGTAAAAAATTTGCTGCGAAACATCAATTTTTTGTTTTCCCGCAGATCACGCGGATCTTCGCAGATTTAAATCCGTACGTACTCACCCCGGCCCCCTTCGGCTGACTTCCGACTTCTTCTTCGGTCTTCGGTCTTCCGACTTCCGACTTCTGACTTCCGACTTTATCAAAATTTTTTGTACATTCAACCTTTTGGTTAAACTATTTGGTTAACTTGCATGTTTAAGCTATATATTTACATGCGATGGCAGAGAATGACAGACAATCTGAAGAAAAGATCTTCGAAGCTGCAACCGAAGTCTTCATCGACAGGGGAATGGACGGCGCCCGGATGCAGGAAATAGCCGACCGGGCCGGAATAAACAAAGCGCTGCTACACTATTATTACCGTTCAAAAGACCATCTCTTCAATGCTGTCTTCGAAAAAATAGCACAAAAGATCTTTATGAAATTCGCTCCGGTATTCAGTGAGGATCTTTCACTCGAAGATAAAATCAGGTTCTTCTATAAGGAACATATCACCTTCCTTCAAAATAACCCGCGTCTTCCTGCCTTCATCCTTAATGAAATAAACAGGAATCCGGCAAGGATAAAAAAACTTTTAAAGAACGTTGATTTCAGTAAAATATGGCCGATGCTCAGCGAGCAACACAAAAAGGAGCTTAAGAACTACAATATAAGTGAAGAGATGTTGCCCCAGATTATGATCTCTGTCGCCTCCCTTAGCGTTTTCCCCTTTGCGGCCAGGGGAATACTCGAAGCAGTATTTGAAAAAACCGGCCTCGATTTCGACAAGTTTCTGGACGAACGAAAGGAGTTCGCGGCAGAATTCGTTATTAAAGCGCTGAAAAAACAGTAAAATCCTCATACATGAAAATAAGATTTTTGTCAATACTGATATTTATTTGCCTGGCGCCCGGAACTCTTATATCACAAAAGACAATTACGCTGAAAGAGTGCTATGATGGCGCCCTGGGCATTCCCTGGCAAGGGAAAAAGATATCTATAATTCAATATGGCTGCTCAGAGGATGAGAACCTCGCAAAAAACTGGATGCCGGCACTCGATGCCAACGGTGACCTTCATTTAGCAGCTCATCTGTAGCTTTACCTCAGCAGGCCCTTGGCTCCCTGCCTTTGCCAGGCATAAAGGCGATGCAATAAAACCACTGCCTAATGAGCAATATAAGATCACCCTCCGACATGAACCAGGTAATTCACGCGGTGGTGGAACCGGAAACGAAGAGCCCTTGAAAAAGCAGACCTCTCAATTAATGAAAGCAGACAGAACCGATCTGCACACAGCTCCGGGGACAGATAAGCACTGTACTTCTCCAGCCTTCTGCCCATCGCACAGGCAAATAGGAGCGCTTAAAATTACACTGACACTCATAAAAACTAAGAAAGATATCAGCAATGCAGTCAGCCCTGCAAAACGGAACAATTACAAGATCGGATATTGATAAGAATCCCGACTTCCGAGAGATCAGGCTATCACAACAACTCCGGGAAACGAGATCAAAAAAGCTTCACTGCTGAATATTCTGGCAGAGACGACCGGCATCGGAATTGATAATACAACCGCAGTGCTGAACCTCCGGCAGCAGGAATGATGAAATTTCCGGTAACCTTTCAAGGCCGAATCAGCAGCTTTTTGATCTGAAGAAGGAACAGCTTGCTGCCGGAACGAACCTCACCGGCAGCAAAAGAATGCCCAAAGCATTCGGATTTGCCAGAGTGGGTTATGGAAATCCACCCGGGAATAATTTCTTCAGGGATGAATTTGCTTCATACTATATCCTTGGCGCAGGTATCAAATGGAATATTGTTGACTGGAACAAGGCTAAAAACGAAAAGCAGGTGATGTGCCTTCAGCAGAACCTATGGATGCAAGGAAATCCGACCTGACTGAAAATCTCAACAGGCTTCTAGAATCGAAAAAGGCGGAGATCAACAGTCTGGAATCACTGATTGAATCCGATGCCGAACGCATTGAAATAAGAAAAGGATTACCTCCGAAGCTGAATCAACAATACGATAATGGCACAGATAACAGCCACTGATTATCTGAATGAAATGATTTCAGAAAAGACAGGCAAAGACCCAATTTGATGATCGATAAGATTAATCTGGAGTCTTGCACAAATCAAATATTTGAATATTAGTGCAAATTAGATTGAACATTCTTTAATCATCATGAAATATATCACAACGATATGAAAACCAGACAATTTCTACTTATTGCGGCTTTGGTGTTTCCGGCTGCACAAAAACAAGTACCTGGGGATTGCCGATGCTTATGGCAGTCTTGAAGCCACCGTAAGTGACTGTCGAGCAGAAACAAGTGGCAGGATAAGAAAATTCGACATCACTGAAGGTATTGAAACAGACTCCGGGACCATGGTTCGCCATGATCGACACAACTCTTCTCTCGATCTTCAGAAGGCTGAGATAGATACGCGGATGAAGAGCGTACGATCGCGCTTGGCTCTGTGGATGCACAGAACGACATCCTCAAGTCAACAGATTGAAAATCTGAGTTAAACATAGCGAGGATTGAGAATATGCTTAAAGATGACGCGGCTACAAAGAAACAGTATGATGACCTGACAGGACAGGTAGCGGTACTTCGGAACAGATAGCAGCAAACAATACCCACAGGGCCTCGGTTAGGCTGAACTGGTGGTTTATAAAATCAAAAAAAACAACACTGAATGAACAGATCGCCCGGTGCAGCGTGAAAAGTCCGCTTAAAGGCAAGATTATTGAAAAGTATGCCGAAGCAGGTGAAATGACTTCTGCCGGTAAGCCTCCGGCAAATATGCAGATCTTTCGCTGATAAAACTTAAGGTGTATGTTCCAGGCGCCAGGCTGGGTAACATTAAAACAGGACAGGAGTGTACTGTAAGGGTCGATAGCGGCTGAAAAGCGGATACAGCTCATTCACAGGAAGGATTAGCCTATATCTCAGGTAAGGCTGAGTTTACACCTAAGATCGATACAGACATAAGCTAAAGGTCGTAACTACCCTGGTGTATGCTGTGACGATCGATGTAAGTAACGATGGAGACAACGAAATCAGGCATGCCCGGAGAGGCAATCTTCTGATCCTTCAGGTAAACGGGAAAGTTATTGAATCATACGGTATTTGAAAATTCGGGGTTACCCAGCCTCTGAAAGACATTCGGTTTCGGTAGATGAATCAGAGATTTTCGGATTTATTGGTCCTGACGGAGCCGGGAAAACAACCCTTTTCAGGATAATCACAACCCTGCTCCTGCCCGAGGCGGGAGAAATGAAGGTGCTCGGACTAGATGCAAAAGCTGATTTTAAAAAACTACGAAGCAAAATAGGTTATATGCCGGGCCGCTTCAGTCTTTACCAGGACCTGTCGGTCGAGGAAAACCTTAATTTTTATGCTACAGTTTTCGGAACTACTGTAAAGGAGAACTATGATCTGATCTCAGATATCTACTCACATATCGAACCGTTTAAGAACAGGCTTGCAGGGAAGCTGTCGGGTGGAATGAAGCAAAAACTGGCTTTATCATGTGCACTTATCCATAAACCTGAGCTTCTTGTACTTGATGAACCGACAACAGGTGTTGATGCAGTTTCAAGATCGGAGTTCTGGGACATGCTTAAAAAGCTTAAAAAATACAATATAACGGTAATTGTATCAACTCCTTACATGGATGAAGCGATGAGGTGCGACAGGGTTGCCCTCATCCAGGAGGGGAAATTACTTTTCATCCATACACCTCAGCTGATCAGAAAAGGGTTTACCAGAAAGCTATTTTCAGCGAAGGCTCCTGAAAAATACAGACTTGTCCTTGCCCTGAGACAATTTCCGGGAACATTCACTGCATATCCTTTTGGAGATTCGGTGCACGTCACCTTTATAAATGATATTGTCGATAATTCTTTGATAAATCATTTGAAGGAACAGGGAATTAATGATGTTACTATCGCTGAGACCAGGGCCGGTATTGAGGACAGGTTTCTGGAGTTGATGGCCGGTGAAATGGCACTACGGCATAACGGCGCAACGGATCAACGGCAGAACGGTACAACGGATCAACGGCAAAACGGCGCAACGGCTCAACGGCATAACGGTACAACGGATCAAAATTCCCCCGGGTAAGCAAATAATATTAACTTAAAATAATCTCCAGCTATATGAATGAACCCGGAACATCGGTTCAAAACCTTGTAAAGAAATTCGGCAGCTTCACAGCTAACGACAACCTGAATTTTGAGGTGTTCCGGGGTGAGTCTTTCTGGTTTTCTCGGGGCAAACGGGGCAGGAAAGACAACTGCCCTTCGGATTCTGTCAGGTTTGTCGGAACCAACTTCAGGAACAGTAATAGTAGCAGGAATTGATGCTTCACGGCAGCCTGAAAGGATAAAGAAGAAGATAGGCTATATGTGCCAGAAGTTTTCTCTTTACGAAGACCTGACTGCCAGGGAGAATATTACACTGTACGGAGGTATCTACGGTATGAGCAAATCGCAGATAAAGGAAAGAACACATGAGCTTTTTGAAAGGCTTAATTTTCAGGAATATGCCGACAGGCTGATCTCAGATCTCCCTTTGGGTTTGAAGCAAAAGCTTGCCTTTTCAATCGCCGTACTTCATAATCCGCAAATCGTATTCCTTGATGAACCTACAGGGGGAGTGGTTCCCATAACCAGGCGACAGTTCTGGGAAATGATCTATGAGACCGCTGCTAACGGAATAACTGTGTTCGTGACTACACATTATATGGACGAAGCCGAATATTGTGACAGGATCTCCATTATGAGCGAGGGAAGGATAGTTGCTTTGGATACACCGGAAAATCTTAAAAATCAATACAATGCCGGATCAGTGGAGGAGGTGTTTGTGAAGATTGCGAGGCCTGAGCACCCCATCCCCCGACCCCTTCTCCCGGGGGAGAAGGGGAGTAAGAAAGACAATTAATCAGGGAATTTCTTCTCCCGGGGGAGAAGGGGAGTAAGAAAGACAATTAATCAGGGAACTTCTTCTCCGGGGGAGAAGGGGTGAAGAAGGGGAGTAAAAAAAGAAGTATTTTAAACAATAAGGTAAATGAAACGCTTTCTTGGATTTGTAAGAAAAGAGTTCCTCCTATATCTTCAGGGATTACCGGACGCTTATAATCTTATTCGGTATCCCTGCGGCACAGATCCTGATCTTTGGATACGCCGTAAGCACTGACATTAAAAATGCAGGAGTTGCATTCCTGGATATTTCAAAAGATGAAATTTCGCAAAAGATCAGTATAAGTATCTGTTCATCAGGATTTTTCAAAAGAACTGAAAACCTGCTTAACTATAATGAAATCGACAAAGTGCTTAAAAAGGGTAAAACCGCGGCAGTTGTAATCTTTGAAGAAAACTTCGGACGTAACCTGATCAGTGAAGGCAAGGCGTCAATAAGCATTATTTCAGATGGTTCGGAGCCCAACACGGCAACTCTTGTCACAAATTACATGACAGCAATTATCTCCGATTTCAACAGGGAACTTAACACAACAGGCATCGGCAGCAACCTGCTTATCCAACCTGAGGTAAGGATGTTCTATAACCCGGCGCTTAAAGGTCATTTCATGTTCGTGCCGGGTGTGATAACACTTATACTTATTCTGATCTGCGCTTTAATGACCTCAGTTAGAATTACCGGTAAAAGGAGTTCGGAACGATGGAAGTGCTGCTTGTTTCACCCCTTAAACCTATCCAGATAATACTTGGGAAAGTCACGCCATACTTCATTTTGTCCTTTGTCAATGTAATCGTGATCCTGCTTCTCTCATGGTGGGTCTTTGGTCTCCCTGTTAAAGGGAGCCTGGCACTCCTCTGCTGAAAGCATGCTTTATATCCTTATGAGTCTGTCACTTGGAATTTTGATATCAACTGTTTCATCCACAATGCAGCAGGCGATCTTTATCTCACTTGTCGGAATGATGTTGCCCACTGTTCTTCTTTCAGGCTTTATTTTTCCCATACAGAATATGCCCGGATTCTACGATTGGATAAGTTCGATACTTCCGCCAAGGTATTTTATCGTGATAATAAAAAGCATAATGATCAAGGGAACAGGATTCTTATACGTCTGGAAGGAAACCCTCGTCCTGGTAGTAATGACTATGGTTTTTATCGGTTTGAGTGTCAGGAACTTTAAGATAAGACTTCAATGATGTTTTGTATTATTTAATTATATCTGCGAAAACCTGCCTGCCGGCAGGCAGGTCAGCGTCATCTGTCGGGAAAAAACAATGAGAACAATACTTTACCTTATAAGAAAAGAGTTTATCCAGATATTCCGGAACAAGTTTATCGGGAGGGCAATTTTTGCCGTCCCGATAGTACAGCTTCTTATTCTGGTCCCTGCCGTAACCTTCGAGATAAAAAATGTAAGGCTGGTTGTCATTGACAGGGACATGACCTCCGAATCAAGAGGCCTTGTAAGCCGGCTTGAAGGTTCAACATTTTTCAGATTAAAGTATTCAACTGCCTCAGAAGAAGAAGCAAACAAACTCATGGATGGAGAAAAATGTGATCTTGTATTGCAGATCCCGTCAGGCTTCGGCAAAAATATCGGAATGGGCAGACCGGCAGGACTGATGGCCTCGGTGAATGCGATCAATGCATCGAATGCCCAGCTTTCATGGGTCTATCTGAATGGTGTAATCCGTGATTACAATATGGGCATCATTGCTGAAAACATTAATATAGTTCCCGCTTATCCTGCTCCTCAGATTATAGTTACCAACAGATACTGGTATAATGAGATGCTCAACTACAAGCATTATATGCTGCCGGAATACTCGGAATCCTTGTTACTGCGATAGGATTCCTGCTTGCGGGGCTCAACCTTGTGAGAGAAAAAGAGATAGGTACTATTGAACAGATAAATGTCACCCCTGTGAAGAAGTATCAGTTTATAATTGCAAAGATGGCGCCATTCCTTCTGATAGGGCTTATCGATCTTGCTATCGGGATGCTGCTTGGCAAAATATTATTCAATGTTCCCTTTGAGGGGAGCATCTGGCTCCTTTTCCTGGGCGCAACAATTTTCCTGACAGCAATCCTGGGTCTTGCACTGTTCATCTCTACATTATCCGGAACCCAGCAACAATTCATGTTCATTGCTTTCTTTTTCATGATCATATTTATCCTCATGAGCGGTATTTTTACACCATACGAAAGCATGCCGGAGTGGGCACAGAAATTCAACAGGGTAAACCCGGTGGCGTATCTGATGAGGATCAACAGGATGGTAATGCTTAAGGGATCGACTATTCAGGATATCAGTACCGAATTATGGTCGCTGGCTGTTATTGCAGTAGTCTTCACCTTCTTTGCTGTAAGAAGGTACAGGAAAACAGCTTAATAATCCATTTCCCGAAACTATATAATATCTATTTTATTGAGACCTAAGCCGTAACTGGCCAGTGGTCGGAAACATAGATCCCCTTTTCCTTTTTGATGATAGTCCGCTGTTCCATAACGCTCATCCCGTTCCTTACGAAAATATAATCTATCCTGCCCGATCCCGGATCATCCGAAAACCCGTTAAAAGTATAACCCGGACCGATAAGGACGGTTTCGAATAATATATGAGTCCTTCATCAGAGGCACATTTTCATTTGGTCCGGTCAGTATTGAATATCCTGTGCTGGTAGGAAGCATATTGAAATCACCTGTGATGATGAAGGCAACCCGCCAGTTATACTGTCCACCGCCCTTAAAAGATATCTGGAACTGAGGACCCTTGCCGAGTCCGAATTATGTGCAAAATGTGTATTAAAGTAGTAAAAGCGCTGATGATCTGTTTTGTCAATCAACTCCATCCATGTAACGATGCGCGGAAGTGACGATCCCCAGCTGATTGAGCCCGGGACGTCGGGGGTTTCTGACAGCCAGAAGGTTATGGTTCTTATCCATTTCAAACTTTTCTTTTTGTAGAAGACAGGGTTCATCTCCCCTTTAATTTGCTCCATCGGTGCGACCGACCCCGACTGAAGCATAGTCATTATTAAGAGCCGAATCAAGGTAGTTGAGCTGATGTGCCAGGACTTCCTGCATACCCAGAAGGTCAGGCTTTTCTTCCATCAGAAAGCGGCAGACAAGCGATGCCCTGTTTGGCCAGGCATTCAGACTGTCACCCGGGTTGTCGTATCTGAGATTCAACGTCATAACTTTAATAACTCCCCGGCCCGATTTTTCGGAACAACTGTTAAAGACCATAAGTATAATTAACCCTGAAATCAGAAATAGTTTCTTCATCACCCAATATTTTGTGTAAATATAACACATAATGCAATAAATAGAATCCGGAGAAAGCAACCGATGAATATCCTGGCAGGGAATGAACCAAATATATTTATATTTGTAAGAAAGTTAGCTATGGGTTGCGGGTTGCGGGTTGCAGGTTGCAGGGTAAGAACAGACACTACGAAACACAATATAAAACATGTTACGTGAAACATGTAACATAAAACATGAAACCTGCAACTTGCAACATGCAACATGCAACCTGCAACATACAACATTAAATTAATAAAACTCCATAGTACAGTCTTTACATTATGCCAGATATTATCAAGCTATTACCCGATTCAGTGGCAAATCAGATAGCAGCCGGGGAGGTTATACAACGGCCTGCTTCTGTCGTGAAGGAGCTGATGGAAAATTCTGTCGACGCAGGTGCTAAAAGCATAAGAGTTATAATCAGGGACTCGGGTAAAACATTAATACAGATCACCGACGATGGAACGGGATGTCGGAAACCGATGCGAGGCTCTCGTTCGAAAGACACGCCACCTCCAAAATTACTTCGGCGATGGACCTCTTTGCAATCAAGACCAAAGGATTCAGGGGAGAAGCGCTCGCTTCAATTGCAGCCGTATCGATGGTGGAGCTTAAAACCAGAAAGGAAGGATCAGACACCGGCACATTAATTGTAATCAGCGGCTCCAGGGTCGAAAAACAGGAACCTTGCAGTTGTCCGACCGGCTCGGGCTTCTCCGTGAAGAATCTTTTCTTCAATATCCCGGCACGGCGAAAATTCCTGAATACGAGAATACCGAGATGAGGCATATTGTCACTGAATTTCAGAAGATTGTTATTGCCCACCCCGGGATCAGGTTTACGCTTTTTCATAATGATAATGAAATTTACAATCTAGCTCCCGGTAACCTCAGGCAAAGGGTAGTGGGAGTGTTCGGCCGTCCGATAAATAACGATCTTATCAGCCTTGATACAGAAACCACGCTGATAACTATCAGGGGCTTTATCGGCAAACCCGAGAATGCGCGCCGCAGCTATAACGAGCAGTTCTTCTTTGTAAATAACCGCTTCATGAAACATCCTTATTTTCATAAAGCTGTGATTGAAGCGTACCAGAACATTCTTCCGGCAGATACCGTTCCTTCCTATTTTATTTTTATGGAAATCGACCCGGCTTCAATTGATATAAATATTCATCCCACAAAAACAGAAATCAAGTTTGAGGATGAGAGGGCAATCTGGCAGATACTGATGGCTTCAGTGCGAGGCGCTTGGCCGTTTCAATATTGTACCATCACTCGATTTTGAAAATGAGGAGCTGGTTGAATTCCCACAAAATCTACTCGTCAAATGATGCCTGATGCTCCCGTTATTGAGGTTGACGCAAATTATGATCCTTTTTCAGGTGAAGAAAATCCAAAAAGTCAAAAAGACGTATTTGAAAGATTTGAAAGGGAGAATGTTTCGAACTGGGAACGGCTCTATACTGCTATCGAAAGAGAGAACACAACAACAAGCACAGGCCAGGAAAGGAAATTTTTCCAGGTTAAGAACAAATACATAGTCTGCCCTGTAAAATCAGGCCTGATGATAATCGATCAGAAGAGAGCCCACGAAAGGATCCTGTTTGAAAAGTACCTGGAAAAATTAAATCATAATCAGAGTGTCAGCCAGGTCGAACTATTCCCGGTCAGCATTGAATTAAATCCCGCTGACATTTTTATTCTGAAGGAATTCCAGGAATATATCAGGCTCCTGGGTTTCAATATTATTTACTCCGGCAATACGATTTCTAGAACAGGCCGTCCGGCAGAAAACAGTTCTTCAGATCCGGTCGAAATGCTTGAGATACTGTTGGAAGAATATAAAAAAACGAAATCAGATCCTTCGACCGGTCTCAGGGAAAAAATTGCGGCTGCCATGGCTGAAGCTGCAGCAATACCTTACGGAAAAGCGCTTCTAAAAAATGAGATGGAGGAGAGTCTTTGATGTGCTCTTCGCATGCAAAGCACCGAACTACTCGCCTAAAAGGTAATCCCGTAATAAACATATTTACACTTGAGGAGATCGATAAGAGACTGCGTTAATTTAAGCTGAGATTAGTATATTTGACCCTTATTTATTTAACTGACACACTAATAAACAATTAATGAACGGATTTGGGCGTAACTTTCTGGGATTACCACCTGTTGTTAAAAATATAATACTCATAAATGCCATAATGCTGCTTGCAGTCTGGGCTGGAAAGAGTGTTTTCGGAACAGACCTTACGACGATACTGGGTTTATATTTTCCTAAATCGGAAAACTTCATGCCCGTTCAGATAATCTCCCACATGTTCATGCATGGTGGATTTATGCATTTGTTTTTCAACATGTTCGCCCTGTATATGTTTGCGGTAATTCTCGAAAACATATGGGGCGGCAAAAGATTTTTCATTTACTACATGGTTTGTGGCCTGGGTGCAGCCTTTGTCCACGAAACCGTAATATTTTTTCAGTATAACAAATTGCTGAATGTGCTTGGACCGGATCAGGTTCAGAAAGTTATAGAGGAGGGAGGCGCTTACTTTAGTGAAAGCAAATTCTATGTTGACGAGGCTATGAAAAGCCTTCAGATAATCCTTAACGTTCCTACTGTAGGGGCTTCCGGGGCTATCTTCGGCATTTTGCTTGCTTTCGGGGTGCTCTTCCCCAACACCCAGCTTATGCTTCTTTTTCCTCCTATCCCGATAAAAGCCAAATATTTCGTTATCGGTTACGGCGCCATCGAACTGTATCTGGCTCTGACGCAACCAGGCAGCAATATTGCCCATGCCGCCCATCTTGGCGGGATGCTGTTTGGATATATCCTATTGAGGTACTGGCGAAAGACAACAAAAACCTTATACTGATGGGAATCGGGACTAAATAAAAAAGACATTCAGGCACGGCAGCTCCCTTACAAGGCTGATCTATCTGAATGTTGCCGTTTTTGTACTGATTTCAATAGTATCCATCATAGGTTATCTGCTTAACAACCAGGAACTGCCCATTAAAATCCTGAATCTCTTTTCTGTCCCTTCTTCTCTTAATTCCCTTATTGCCAGGCCATGGACTTTAATAACCTATATGTTCACTCATAAGGAAATCCTGCATATTCTTTTCAATATGTTATGGTTATACTGGTTCGGCACAATCTTTCTTGAATATCTCGATCAGAAGAAGCTGGTGGGTGTTTATCTGCTGGGAGGATTAACCGGGGCTGTTGTTTATATTGCCTCCTTTAATATTTTCCCGGTATTTAATACTGTTGTTGCCGAATCAGTGGCAATTGGCGCTTCGGCTTCGGTTATGACCGTGGTAGTCGCAATTTCAGCTTATGTACCAGATTATTCTGTTAATATGCTTTTTTTTGGGAGGATAAAAATCAAATATATTGCTATTGCAATATTTGTCTTCACATCAATTATGGATTTTTCGATGAATTCAGGTGGCAAGCTTGCACACATCGGCGGGGCCTTACTTGGCTACTTTTATACCATCACTCTCCGCAGGGGATATGATTTGGGAAAAGGTCTGAATAAAATGCTCGATTTCTTCTTCACTTTATTTAAACCAAGGAAGAAAATCAAGGTAACCTATAAGAGACCTGTCAACGATTATGAGTACAAAAAAGTAAAGGCAGAACACCAGGAACAGATCAACAAAATCCTCGAAAAGATTTCAAAGGGAGGCTATGATTCTCTGACAAAAGAGGAAAAGGACCTTCTGTTCAAAGAAAGTCAGAAGTAAACTGACCAAAAATCTGACCCTTTCATAAAATCTTTAAACCATCTTGTCAAAAAAGCATGGTCCGGATACCCATTGTTTCAGGAATGTATATATTTTCGCCCTTACTTAAAGCAAATCTCTTGAAAAGGTTATTTTATAAGATTTTTCTTGCATTAAACATCTTTTTTGCAGCTTCTCTTATCCTGTCGTACCTTGCAGTTCATATAAATCCTGATATTTTCGCCCTGCCTGCCTTTTTCGGACTCGCTTACCCCTACCTGCTGCTCTTTAACATTTTATTCGTGATAATATGGGCACTTTTTTTAAAGTTTGAAGCCCTGATCTCGGTAGTAGTCATTGCTATCGGTTTTACCCATTTTTCAAATTACCTTAAGATAAGCAAGCCATCGGGAGATAAGACGGGTACATTCAGGATCGAAAGCTATAATCTCCGCTTATTCAACTACTTTGAGAGTAAAAACACAGCCAATTCCGAAAAGATGATTCTTGAACTCCTTAAAAATCAAACAGGCTGAAGTAATATGCCTGCAGGAAGTCTATTTTACTGAGTGTCCGCGGCAGAAAGAAAAGAAAATCCTGGCTGCCATTGGCGGAAACTATTACATGCACACGAAATATATAGGAAGCGGCAAAAACAGGTATTACGGAATTGTAACACTGAGCAAATTCCCCATAGTAAAAAGGGGCGACATAATTCATCCTGCCTCGTCAAGTCTGTCAATATTCTCGGATATCC
>CAWKIC010000035.1:0-13529 GCA_963849615.1 uncultured Bacteroidales bacterium | reverse complement strand
ACCCAAATGTGCAGGCAACTGTCTAAGAAACCAGTTAAATATAGAAACATATTCGTGAAGTTACCGGATAACAATTTTCCGGGTCACCACGCGGCCATCTTTCAGGATCATCTTCAGTAAATGTAATCCTGTGAAGTTTTGAGGAATTTTAATTTTCATACCGACTTTGTATATTGACCGGATAGTCTGATTCTTCTCTTCCATCCGAAGCACAAAGTGAGATGTTTCCGCACGGATTATCGGTAAATTCGATATAAATAACCTCCTGGCAGGATTGGGATATATGCGTGCAATAGGTAATTTTCACTAATTCCGGTTGGTGTGGCCCACTGGTTCTTTAATGTTCAACCTGGGTAACCGGAATTTCCTTGTCCCATAACTTTACTTCATCCACGCTTCCGCGAAGTGCATACTGGGTTTCCACATTGTCCATCCGGCCGATGGTAAAGGGTTTAGTCGAGGGCAGGATGGCTCCTGAAAAGGCTTTAAAGGTATCCAGAACGCCATCCACATATAGTTCCATTGAATAGCCGGTATAGAGTGCACAAACATGATAATAACGATTGAGCTCGATGGGTGCTGAACCGTCAAGGTCGGCAACACCGGAACTCGTTTTTACGGTCCACCGCAACAGGCCTTCGGGAGTTATGGAAAGCTTATATCGCTGTTGCCACGAACCGTGTGAAATGATAAACCTTTCTGAACCCAGTTGTTCGCATTTGACCCAGCAGCTCAGGCTTACGGCATCAGTGAAGTTCAGATCATCGTGATTATCGGTATAGATGATGTTTTGTCCGTCGGTAAACCTGTAAGCCAGCGATGGCATTACCCCGGGCATCTTCAGTTTTGGTTACGCCCGATGCTGTGGCGTGGAACCGGTCTGAAACAGCATTGTGAGTTGTCTGAATCAAAGGGATACCATATCAGCGGTGTTTGAACGGCGAGGCTTGTATCTTTTACCAGTGCCCCGGTGGAAACCGTGGTGGAAAGCATATCCTGATTGGTAACCTGCACTGTGATGGTTCCAACTACCGGAGTTGCCGGGGCCTGCCAGGTAACGGAGCTCCCTGTGGTTTGATTTAAAACACCTGCTGAAGCGCTCCATGCATATTCAAGTATGTCTCCCGTGCAGGTTCAACAAGTGCAGTAAAAGTATTTAGTTCACCCGTAACTGTGTATTTTGAACCGGCTTGTATGCCATTTCACTACCGGTGGTATGGGAATGTGCTCGACTATCTGAAGGTGAAGCGTATCTTCAGCTGTCTGGCCATTGGCAGCTTATTCTGCATTTGAGCACAACCTGTGATTGGATACCCGGCGCAGTAATCTGTACCTGCGACTGATTCATGACCTTCAATCAACAACATCATCCAGAAACCATTCAAACTGCACCTGATCGCCGGATTGATATTTCCCGGTTCGCAATAGGCCGTGAACACTGAATTTATAACAATCGGATTCTGATCAGTCGACAAGTGCTTTTATGCGAAGGTTTGCAGAATAATCATACTGATAATGATAGTCGAGTATATCATCGCCGGCATAAAGTCTGCCATTGCGGGCTTCAGGTATCAGATCCTGCCGAATAAAGCCTGATCAGCCTTACTTCACCGGCCGGTACTGTTAATTGAATGGAATTCTGATGCTGCTGAAAAAAGGATGGTTTCAGTAATGGCATCGTACACGCCGAATGTGCCTGACGGAAGATTAACTATAACCTGTTTGACAACCTGTGTCGGGTTAAAATACAGGTAAGAAACGAGGGAATTATCTCCGTAAAAATCAGTTTTATTGAGGTCTATCTGAAGGATTTCAGGAACATTGGTTGTTTGTATCACCGCTGCAAGATATCCGACGCTTGAACCGCTGTAGAGCGACAGATTTGTGGCTGCCCAGCCTCCGCTGATGGCATCGCCGGTGGCAAAAGGGGTTTTGCCCTGCAACATTTCTTTCATTGATTCATGGGGAATACAGGCTGCAGTATCATTTGCCGAAGCCCATTCATAGGAATCCTGGTTCGTTTGTGGAAGGGCATTCCGGTAAAACAGCCGGCTGGCATTGGTAATATTCAGTATCCATTTGGCAATGGCACGGGCATAACGCTTGTCGTATTTGGGGAGTGGCGCCAATGCAGCTGCCTGCTGAAAGCCATTCATTACAAATGCATAATCGTTGCCGCCATCGTTGGCTTCGCCGATCAGTCCCGATACATCATAACCGCCCCAGTTCCCAACTATAGATCCCCATCCTCGCAAATCACCGCGGTTAAAGCACCAGTCGAGCAGTTTCTGCAAAGGGTAATTTGTTCCTTCAACGGCATTCATTCGGGCTGCAGCAAGTGTTCCATAGGATAACTGAAGTTCGTAGGAAGGATTTGATTCAAAACCTGCTCAAAAAATCCATGAGCAAGCTGGGCACCTTCAAAATATTTCCTGTTGCCGGTTTCAAGATAAGCATTATAAAGCAGCCAGGCGATACTTCCTGCTGATTCCGGTTCCGGAACGCCTGTGGTCAAGTGGTAACCCGGTTGCCAGGTTAAAAGCCCGATAGTTCATATTGGGCAACGACCAGGGTGTAGTGCTTCCTCCCAACTGTTTTACACAATAAAGCCAGCGGTCGGCAACAGTAGTAAACTGAGTGCTGAATTCCGGGGCGGCATCGGGATATAATGACCTCAACTGATAAAAGTAAACATTGGGCATTACATCATACCACCAGTCATTGCCTGAAGTTGTTGAATAGCTGTTCAGGTATACATTCTGGCCGTTTTTCAGGTTAAAAAAATCTTTTGTCATGGCTACCCAGTTCATCCCATTCTGGTTGCTTTTATCAATGCCGGCAAGCGAGGCTCCGACAATGGCCGGTATGATGTTAATTGCTTCTGCCTGATTAAGATGATTGCCTGTACCCACATAAGAATCGAGAAACATAGGTAGTATTATCGGCATAATTGAATTGTCCCTGGGTTCCGAGGCGTGATAACGGGAAGATACTGACCTGTTTTTCCAGTGTTGAAGACAAAGCTGTCATAATCGAGGGTCACTGCTTTCCAGTCCCTGATGAGTAATGGTGCAGGCAAATCAGGCATATGATTAATACGGGATATATTTAGCTGTCCAGTTTGTGGAAAACCTGTTAAGGAGATAAAAATGAGAATTAGAATCAGAAGTGAACGTTTCATCAGTGCTATGAGTAGTTCAATTTTCGTTTTCCAAAAGTTTTTAAACAGGTAATTTCTTTCAGCAACATTAGCCGGGAATCAAGATATTCCGGATATTCAGAAAGCTACCCCGGAGGTCCCGGGGTATCTCTTATAATTACTAACTAGTGGCAAATTAAATTCTAAATCCGTTGAACTATTTAGCTGCCTTTTCCAGGTCATATATACTCAATACCTGAGCTGCGGTAAGAGCCGTGTTATATATCCTGATATCATCCAATGAACCTTTGAAGTAACCTACACCCCATTGGGAAGGATCGTCAGCAGGAGCAATTCCAGTCAATGTATTTGGCTGTGTCTGTCCAATTACAAAGGTTTGTGGATTTGGGAGGCTGGTGTTGATACCTCCGGTTCCGGTAAGGTTAGTCCAGGTGTAAATCAGAACACCGTCGCCATAAAAAACTTCTTCACCGGCCTTAAGGGTAACTACAATGTGGTGCCAGAGTCTGTCATTCGGAAGCCCGTTGACATTCCAATCCCTGTCATTATATGAGCATCGGCAGTTTTGAATGTAAAGAATGGTTTGTTTCCATCCTGTAACTGGAACTTGTAACCTTCCCACCACTTCTCTGAGATCATGTAGTTATTAGCCCAGATCGTGTCAATCTTTACCCATACATGAGATTGTGATTTGAGCGGGAGCTAAGGATGCCTGATAAGGAACTTCAATGTGAGCACCTTTCATGAAATAAAGGGCCTGGTTAGCAACTCCATATCTATCCGCTGTCCATGTAGGAAGCGCACCTCGTCCGACAATAACCGAATGTCCTGCCATAAGAGTGCCACCAGATGATTGGATGAAAGATCCGTAACTGTAGTACCAGTACCCTCGCTAAAGGTCCACTGTGCTACCAGATTTTGCTGAGCGATGGGAACAATTGCTTTGGATTTAAACAATAATACTGCAGCGTTCAGGTTTGCAATAGCACTGTTAATCTGTGCCTGTGTAGATGCAGGATCATCATAAATTGGCTGTATAGCCGTAATTGTACTCTGTAAAACGGCCTTTGATCCCCTTTGATATTGACCTGCTGCTATGCCTTCTACGGAGTTAGATAAAAGGGCATTCGTAACTGTAAGAGAATCAGCAAGAGCACTCTTGTCAACCGTAACAGTATTATCCTTTTTACATGATGTAAAAGATATACCTGCAATAATCAATACTGCAGATATTAAGTAGATTGTTCGAGAAATTTGCTTTTTCATTGCATAAAGTTTTAGTGAAAAAATTAAAATATTTTATAAGTACACATCGCTAGTTGTTTATATTTGGATTGTTGTCTTGTTCCGATAAAGGAATTGGGAAGTAGCGATCTTTAGTATATGTAAAGTTTGTATTTGATAAAGCTGCTTCTGCTGCTTGTTGACCATAACGCATCAGGTCGAAAAAACGATGGAATTCCAAACCGAGCTCTACACGTCTTTCATGACGAATCGCGTTTCGTACTTCCTCCTGGTCTGTTGACACTACATCAGGAAGAAGATTAGTGGGAACTGTGCCAAAACCTGCAAGTGTGTTGTCATAGAGATAACTTTCCCTGGCCCTTTTTCTCACCAGGTTAAGGGGTATCAAAGATTCCGCGGTACGTCCAAGTTCATTCAGGGCTTCAGCTTTAAATAACAGTATATCGGCATATCGTAAATATACATAGCTTAAATAGCCATCGGCTGTGGCGTTTGGAACCTCGGTAAAAGGCTGGACATGTTTCTTACTTATGTAGGTTGTCTGAGACCAGGAAGGGATGAACTCTTCCCCGTTAATCCATTTTTTACCAGGCCTGCCAACCGTATAATCTAACCTCGGGTCCGCTACGGTGTCATGGACTTCAAATTCGTTGATAAAATTTTGTGTCGGGGCATCGAAGGCATATCCCTGGTATATTGAATCTCCCCTGGGTGCAAAATATTGATTCAGATAATTTCCAAGTCCGGGGTTCTGACTACGTAAATGATGTATCTCGAAAAGTGATTCCTGATTACTTTGGGTTGATGCCCTGAAATTTTCACTGTAAACCGGCATAAGTGCATATAATTGCAGTGAATCTATTGACGAAATAGTTGCAAGTACCTGAGCATATTTGCCTTCATATAAATATGTTTTTGCCAGCAACCCTAAAGCTGCACCTTTTGTAGCCCGACCAATATCCCGGGATGCATAAGTTGCCGGTAAAACAGCTTTAGCATCAATAAGGTCAGTTTCAATCTGGTGTATAAATGTCTTCAACGCTGGTCTTTGGAACATTAATATCTTCCTGGGTTAATGGCGGGTTTAGTTTTAAAGGAATACTCCCGAAAATGTTTACAAGATAGAAGTACATATAAGCCCTGATAAATTTCGCCTCACCTAAAATGCGGGCTTTGAGGTCTTCGTCCATCGAAATATCAGGGACCTGGTTGAGAACGATATTGGCGCGTGTAATTGCATCATAATAGCGCAGCCAGATACTTAGCAATACTGAATTAGAAGAACCACATTGAATTGATCAATATACTGGATATCCAACTGGTCACCGGCAAGGCTGCCTTTAACAGCATCGTCGGATGCCACATCGCCGTAAACCCAAATACAATTGTCTGAGCTGTTAAAGAGTAAATCATTGTATGCACTGTTAATAGCCATCAGAGCCTGATCCGGTGTTTGATAAAATGTCTCACTCGTGTATATCCCCTGCAAGTCTTCAATCAGAAATTTCTGGCAGGAAATGGTTGAAAAAACAAGAAGCATGAATATTGAATATTTAATTTTCATAGCTCTGAATGTTAAAAAGTCAGATTAATACCGAGATTATATGAAATAGCTGTTGGAAAAGTTCCCCAGTCTACGTTACGAACAATATCCACACCCTGGCCGGGTGTAACATTGTTATTTGTTGTCATCTCAGGATCCAAACCGGTATACCCTGTTAATATGTAGAGGTTGGTCCCTGAAAAATAGATGCGTGCCTTGCTGATATGCACTTTTTGGGTCAATGAACTGGGAACTGTATAACCAATCTGAAGGTTTTTTAATCGTATGTAGGATCCATCCTGGAGGAATCGGGTTGATGTCAGCGTGTTATTCTGTGAGTCCGACCATGATGCAATCGGCTGACTGTTACCTGAACCGGGACCGGTCCATTGATTATTGTAATATCGGATGGTAACTGTAAATGGTCTGTAAAAACCTTCTATATCCCTTAATGCCTGATAATATATTTTATTACCATAAGCTCCCTGGAAAAAAATACTTAAATCGAACCCTTTATAATCACCGGCAAGATTAAGCCCTCCTGTCAGAGTTGGGATCGGACTTCCAACATGTGTCATGTCCAGTTGATTTATTACACCATCGTTGTTTATATCTGCATACATAACATCACCCGGACGAATATCACCGGCCGGCCGGTTTGTTCAAGGATGTTTCCCTGATATGCATGTGTAATTATATCACCTGGTGTCTGGAATATCCCTTCCATCTTATACATGTAAAAAGAGCCTATAGGGTATCCTTTTTCAGTCCTTGTGAATCCAAATGCCTGATCAATAATTGTTCCATTCATCTGGAGAACTTCGTTGTGAAGTGTTGATATATTAGCGGCTATATGATATTCAAAGTCACCAATTGAATTTTTATGATCCACTTCAATCTCCAGTCCCCTGTTTAATATTTCGCCATTATTTATCCATGGGTTGCCATTGAGATAATTATACCCGACAGAAGGAGGTAGCGGCTGTTGAACGAGCATATTGTACGTAATTTTCCTAAAATAATCGACCGTAATATTGAGCATACCTTTAAAGAGGCTTAGATCAGTTCCAAGGTCAAATTGAGTGGCAGTTTCCCATTTTACATCAGCATTTCCTAACTGAGTTGGTGCATAACCATTATTGACAACGCCCGAAAACGGATAATTTATCTGTGGAGAGAGTTTGTCGGTAAATGCATACCAGTTGGGTATGTCCTGGTTACCGTTCAGACCATATCCGGCCCTGACTTTCCATCTGTCAATTATTTTTACATCTTTAAAAAAATTTTCCTTGCTGATTACCCATCCAACTGACCCTGAATAAAATGTGCCCCATTTGTTGTTTGAAGCAAACTTCGAAGTTCCATCCTCACGTATCACAAGGCTTACAAGATATTTTTCTTTATAAGCATAATTAGCGCGGCCAAAAAATGATTGCAAGGCATATCCTGCTTTTCCTTCAGCGGAAGTTCTTATTCCCAGACCATTACTTAAATAAACCAGATTCAGGTTCTGGTCAGGAAGATTCATAACAGAGGATGATGCATCATAACTTGTCAGTTTAATTGACTCTTCACCTGCAGTAATGGATATATTGTGGTTTTTACCAAATGTTTTGATGTAAGACAGAACATTGTTAATAGTCCAGGTCGAGGTATAATTATTACCAACTGAGAGACTGTTCGGATTATTGATCCTCAGATTTGTACCCCAGTTTTCATTAAACCTTTTTGAATTGGATGAATTGAAATCCATGCCGGCATTTGTAATAAAACTTAAGCTTTCCGACAACTTAATAATTGAATTGAATTTGAGGTTATAGCCATTGTCCAGTCTTGTGTTGTGGGTATTCAAGGCTACGCCAAGAGGATTATATCCATCCCCAAAAAGTTCAGGATGCGCCGGTAAGTCAACAAAATTACCTGTGCTGTCATAAGTAGCAATAGCCGGAGTACGGAAGAAAGCATAACGGACCGGATTGCTTCCGTTTCCTCCCCAACCGTCGCCGTTGCTGGCAATGATATCAGTAGATGTACGATATACATTCAGGTTACCATTCACAGTTAACCAGTCTTTAATTGCTGAATTAACGTTAGCCCTGGCAGTTGTCCGGTTAAACCCGCTATTGTAAATGATTCCGTCCTGGTTGAAATAAGAACCGGAAATATTATAATTTGTTTTTTCATTGCCTCCTGAAAAAGACAGATCGTATGTTTGCGTGGGTGCAACCCTGAAAATTTCTTTCATGTGGTTGATATCAGGCAAAGTGGCAGCATATTCAGCTGAAATTATCGGCCTTTGCACAAAAGTGGGCAGGTAAGGATTATCATTATTCGCAGCAGCATTATAAATACTGACATATTGCTGAGTATTGACCATTGGTGGCAGGTAACCATGCGTTTGCCATCCTGTCTGGAATTTAAAATCTATATTGCTATCACCTTTTTTTGCTTTTTTAGTAGTAACCAGCACTACACCATTATTGGCCCTTGAACCGTATATTGCCGCTGAAGCTGCATCTTTAAGAATAGATATGCTTTCTATTTCACCGGGTGCTATACTATTCAGAGCCAGAGGATCTTTGGTCGGTATTCCATCAATCACATACAACGGCTCGTTATTGCTGTAAATAGATCCCGTCCCACGAATACGTATTGAGACACCATCGCCCGGCGCACCGGTATTTTGAGTAACCGAAACCCCGGCAGCCCGGCCCTGTAATGCCTGATCGACTCCAGATACTACAAACTTATTCAGCATTGATCCATCTACCATACTGACTGCTCCTGTGAGGTCAGTCTTCTTTTGGACACCGTATCCCACCACTACAACATCGCTCAGTAGCTTAACGTCTTCAGCCATTGTCACTTCCAGATGCGACTGGTTTCCAACTTTTATTTCCTGTCTTACAAATCCTATATATCCAAAAACAAGTACCGGATCAAGGATATCATCAGGAATGATCAATGAAAATTTACCATCTGCATCAGTATTGATACCTTTTAAGGTGTTTTTTATGGATACATTAACACCAACGAGTAATTCGCCTTTAGCGCTTTTTACCACTCCGGTAACGGTCGCCTGGCTATAACCCAGGGTCGTCGTCACAAATAAAAACAGATAAATAATAAGACCTTTTTTCATTTCGTCTCGGAATAAGAAAGTTTCAAAATGTTCTTTGTCAGCGGAATGGCGGGGCTTCTTTTTAAGGTTGATACCCGCGGATCAGAAGCTGTCAGATCGGGATCGCTTTTATCGAATTTAAGGATTTCGATCTTACCCTTAATGTTATATACCGGAACACTTATTTTATCTTCAATCTGTCTGGGACATTCAGCAACACAACGCAGAAGCCAGGTTTTGCTGTTAAAATAAAAAACCCTGGGTTTAAGCTGACAGACTACTTTCATTCCTTTAATACCTGGTTGCAGATCATCAGGACGAAGAAGCGGGTTTAACCTAAAACGGCGGACAAAATCCATTGTAGTCTGTTTTATAACAAACAAAACAGCTATCGATTTGTTGAAATAACAATCAACCATATTCTCGAATATTGAAGCATTTTACGTGTAAAAAATTGCTGATCCGGAAAAAGAAAATAAGTTCCTGAAAATAAGGTTGTTAGCTTACCTGATTCTTCTGAGATGTTGACAACAACAGCGACTTCGCTTATGTTAAGTTTTGCATGAGGGTAAACCCGGGTAAATAATAACCAAAAAGAGAGTACTATGTTTAAATATACCAATGACCTAATTAACGAGAGCAGCCCCTACCTGCTTCAGCACGCACATAATCCCGTGAACTGGTACCCATGGGGTGAAAGAGCATTCAAAAAAGCAAAAGAAGAAAACAAATTGGTAATCATTAGTATAGGATATTCAGCATGTCACTGGTGCCATGTAATGGAACATGAAAGCTACGAAGACACGAATGTTGCCAGTATAATGAATGAATATTTTGTATCCATTAAAGTAGACCGGGAGGAAAGACCTGATATTGACCAGTTGTATATGAATACAGCTTACCTTACAGGTGGCGCCGGCGGATGGCCGCTGAATGTCCTGGCATTACCCGATGGGAAACCATTTTTTGCCGGAACATATTTCTCCAATACCAATCTGATAAAAGTTCTTAATTATTTCATTGATATACAGCATGATGACCCATCTTCATTGTCAGATCAGGCAAATGAGATTACAAATGGAATAAAATCAATTGAGAATGTTGTTCCGGTAAATGAAAAGTCAGTTTTAACGAATAGTGACCTTGATAGTTTCTTCAAGAACCTGAAACCCAATATCGATTTTGAAAAAGGTGGGATGAAACACGCTCCTAAATTTCCAATGCCCTCTAACTGGGAATACCTGATGCATTACTATTCCATAAGTAATAATCCCGATGTATTAAAAGCTGTCACATCAACATTGGATAATATGGCTAAAGGTGGCATATATGACCAGATCGGGGGTGGATTTTCCAGGTACTCAACAGATGATATCTGGCATATACCACATTTCGAAAAGATGTTATATGACAATGCACAATTGGTCAGCCTCTATTCACATGCATGGCAGCTTACAAAGAATCCATCATATAAAAATGTAGTTTTCCAGACTCTTGATTTCATTGAACGGGAAATGACATCTCCGGAAGGTGGGTTTTATCTCTCTCGATGCCGACAGTGAAGGAGAGGAAGGAAAATTCTATGTGTGGACGAAAGAAAAAGTTGAATCTGTACTGGAAAAGGAAGCTCTTCTCTTTCTAGAATTATTTTGATATAACTGAATCGGGTAACTGGGAAAGTGGGAAAAATGTGTTACACGTACAATCTTCCGATATTGAAATATCAGAAAAATACAATATCACAATCGGGGAGATTAAGAGAAGGTTGGAACATGACAGAGTGTTGATGCTCAAAAACCGTAATAAGAGAATAAAACCGGGAATCGATGACAAAATATTAACCTCGTGGAATGCTCTAATGTTAAAAGGATATATCGACGGGTACAAGGCATTTGGAGAAGAAAGACTCCTCTCATCAGCTTTAAAAAACGCCGATTTTCTCAAACAGGAATTTAATAAAGAAAAATAATGAAATTGCCCGTAACTATAAAAACGGTAAATCATCCGTTGCCGGGCTTCTGGATGATTATTCATTCACGATTTCTGCCTTTATAGATCTCTATCAGGCAACATTTGATGAAAAATGGCTCTATAAAGCAATCGAAATGACAGATTACACGATATTGCATTTTTTTGATAATTATTCAGGTATGTTTTATTATACGTCTGATAATCATTCTGATCTGATAGCCAGAATAATGGAAGTTTCTGATAATGTAATTCCGTCTTCGAATTCTGAAATGGCATCGAATCTTTTTTTGCTTGGGATTTATTTCAATAATGAATCATTCATTCAAAAAGCAAAGAAGATGCTGATTAACGTCCAGAAGAATTTATTTCAGAATATCTTCGCCTATTCCAACTGGGGACTGCTTGGAATTCATTTTATTAAACCAGTTTATGAAGTCGCAATTTTAGGTCCTGAATGGAATATTATGAAGAAAACTTTGGAAAACAATTATCTTCCTGATGTCATTTTCCTTGGTGGTAAAATTGAGGGGACTTTGAGTCTTCTTGAAGGTAAGCTCCTTTCCGGACAAACTACGATTTATGTCTGTGTTGATAAGACATGCAAAATTCCGGTTACTGATGCAGAAAAAGCCCTGGAGCAGCTGAAATAAGAATTTAAGAATTACTGGAAGAACTCACACTCACACCCACTTAAAAAAGAGCGGGAGTGAGAGCGAGAGAGTGTGAGAATGAGAGTGTGTAGCTTATTCAGCAAACCTAACCCTGTTTTATATCTTCAGGAATATTAACGACCTACCGCCAGCCAGGAAACCGGCGATCAAAGAGCGAGAGCCAGAACTCCCGCCTCTTATTTATTCAAAAAATGGTATATTCCGGACAGCATATTTTTTCATGGCTTCTTCGTTAATATCGACACCAATTCCTGGTTTGTCCGATACTTTCAAAAAACTGTTCTGAACCCAATCACTTTCATCAAATTTGACGATTTCCTTATACATCGGGTTGGTATCAAAGTAAGATTGCCACTCCATAATGAGGAAGTTAGGGACCGATACGCACACATGAGCACATGCCATGGCACCCAGGAACGAAGCAACCATATGCGGGGCAAAGGGAATGTAATACAGATTTGCCAGGTTGGCAATACGCTGTCCCTCACCAAGTCCACCCGCTTTTTGCATATCTGGCATTACAGCATCTACCCCTCCCATTTCCAATAACCTCCTGAACCCATAAGCCAGATAGATATTTTCACCTGCAGCGATTGGTGTGCTTGTTTCCTGAGATATCATTCTGTAGGCTTCTACATTTTCTGCAGGGATTGGTTCTTCCAGCCATAGCAGGTTCAGGGGTTCAACACGTTTGGAAACTGCCAGGGCAGTATTCAAATCATACCTGCCATGCATATCCACAGCTATATCGATCTTTGGCCCCACTGCCTCCCTGACGGCAGCTAACTGGTCATACATTCTTTGCAGCTCACCCTGGCTGGCGGTCCAGTTATATCTGTCGAATCTGTTTGGGTCGCCTGCCTGGTCTATATCAAACTTAATGGCATTGAATCCCATTGTTACTGCATTAATAGCAGAATCGGCAAATTCTTTTGGTGCAGGATTGTTGGACCTGTAGAGGGCGGTGTCGCTGTATACTCTTACCTTATCGCGGAATTTTCCACCCAGCAACTGATAAACGGGAACATTAAGCGCCTTTCCTGTCAGGTCCCACAATGCCGTTTCAATGGCAGAAAGGACGGCAACATACATACCTGACTGTGCCCCGCCGAAAAAACCACCTCTCCGGATGTCTTCAAAAATCCTGTGTACATTTAACGGGTTTTGCCCTCTAAGCCTTCTTGCCAGATTTTGAACCAGGTAATAAGTTCCACCTACGGCATCAACACCTTCTCCACAACCATAAATATCCTGATTTGTATATATCTTCACAAAAAGACTTCCTCCGATGTAACCACACTTAACGTCTGTGATTTTCAGATCAGATGGAGCGGAAGCTTTTGTCGTTTGTTGCACAGCCTCTTCAAAACCTTTTCCAAAACCAGCCAAAGGGGAAACAGCCGCAATGGCAGCAACACTGGCAGCTTTACCTAAAAATGCTCTTCTTGAATTTAATTTTTCCATTGTCTTAGTTTTATAATTTATGTTATACTATGTTATTCCTTATTAAATTTCTGAATTTGCTGCCCTTTGATCTGCCGGCAGGAAAATTTCAGCATGAACTCTGCAAAAATAATTCTGTGAAAGATATTGATCCTAATGATTACCTTGGGGATGAAGTTAAAGATTTTTATCAAATGTTCAATTTGTAACTTATATCAATTCTCATTATTATTTCTATTTTGGTAACTTTTAAGCATTAAATACAACTTGGGCCTGATGAAGAGATTATAGTACTTTTAATACTTCAGACAGATCCTGATAAATACCTTGACTCCAAATTCACTATCATTAATTTGAGAAGTTAATTAGACAAAG
>CAWKIC010000034.1:0-8752 GCA_963849615.1 uncultured Bacteroidales bacterium | reverse complement strand
GCTTGGAATTCATTTTATTAAACCAGTTTATGAAGTCGCAATTTTAGGTCCTGAATGGAATATTATGAAGAAAACTTTGGAAAACAATTATCTTCCTGATGTCATTTTCCTTGGTGGTAAAATTCAGGGGACTTTGAGTCTTCTTGAAGGTAAGCTCCTTTCCGGACAAACTACGATTTATGTCTGTGTTGATAAGACATGCAAAATTCCGGTTACTGATGCAGAAAAAGCCCTGGAGCAGCTGAAATAAGAATTTAAGAATTTCTGGAAACACTCGCACTCACACCCACTTAAAAAAGAGCGGGAGTGAGAGCGAGAGAGTGTGAGAATGAGAGTGTGTACTTACCAGGGACCTACCCCTGTCTTATGTCTTCAGGAATATTAACGACCTACCGCCAGCCAGGAAACCGGCGATCAAAGCTCACCAGAACTCCCGCCTCTTATTTATTCAAAAAATGGTATATTCCGGACAGCATATTTTTTCATGGCTTCTTCGTTAATATCGACACCTATTCCTGGTTTGTCCGATACTTTCAAAAAACTGTTCTGAACCCAATCACTTTCATCAAATTTGACGATTTCCTTATACATCGGGTCTGGTTTCAAAGTAAGATTGCCACTCCATAATGAGGAAGTTAGGGACCGATACGCACACATGAGCACATGCCATGGCACCCAGGAACGAAGCAACCATATGCGGGGCAAAGGGAATGTAATACAGATTTGCCAGGTTGGCAATACGCTGTCCCTCACCAAGTCCACCCGCTTTTTGCATATCTGGCATTACAGCATCTACCCCTCCCATTTCCAATAACCTCCTGAACCCATAAGCCAGATAGATATTTTCACCTGCAGCGATTGGTGTGCTTGTTTCCTGAGATATCATTCTGTAGGCTTCTACATTTTCTGCAGGGATTGGTTCTTCCAGCCATAGCAGGTTAAGGGGTTCAACACGTTTGGAAACTGCCAGGGCAGTATTCAAATCGTACCTGCCATGCATATCCACAGCTATATCGATCTTTTGCCCCACGGCCTCCCTGACTGCAGCTAACTGGTCATACATTCTTTGCAGCTCACCCTGGCTGGCGGTCCAGTTATATCTGTCGAACCTGTTTGGGTCGCCTGCCTGGTCTATATCAAACTTGATGGCATTGAATCCCTTTGTTACTGCAATAACAGCAGAATCGGCAAATTCTTTTGGTGCAGGATTGTTGGACCTGTACAGGGCAGTGTCGCTATATACCCTTACCTTATCGCGGAATTTTCCACCCAGCAACTGATAAACGGGAACATTAAGCGCTTTTCCAGCCAGGTCCCACAACGCCGTTTCAATTGCAGAAAGGACGGCAACATACATACCTGCCTGTGCCCCGCCGAAAAACCCTGCTCTCCGGATATCTTCAAAAATCCTGTGAACATTTAGCGGGTTTTGCCCTCTCAGCCTTCTCGCAAGGTTCTGAACCAGGTGATAAGTTCCGGAAATGGCATCTACACCTTCGCCACATCCCCAGATATCCTGATTTGTATATATTTTAACAAAAAGACTTCCTCCCAAATAACCACACTTAACCTCTGTGATCTTAAGATCAGATGGAATGGAAGTTTTTGTCGTTTGTTCCACAGCCTTTTCAAAGCCTTTTCCAAACCCAGCCAAAGGGGTAACAGTTGCAACCGCAGCAACACAGGCAGCTTTACCTAAAAATGCTCTTCTTGAATTTAGTTTTTCCATTGTCTTAGTTTTATTATTTATGTTATACTATGTTCTTCCTTTAAATTCCTGAATTTGCAGCTCTTTGATCTGCCGGCATGATAATTTCAGCATGAACTCTGACAAAAATGATTCTGTGAATATATTGATCCTGTATGATTACCGGGGATGAAGTTAAAGATTTTTTCATCAAATGTTCAATTTGTAACTTATATCAATTCTCATTATTATTTCTATTTTGGTAACTTTTAAGCATTAAATACAACTGGGCCTGATGAAGAGATTATAGTACTTTTATATTTATAAAATCCGATAAATACTTTACTCGAATTCACTATCATTAGTTTGAGAAGTTATGTTATACAAAGAAATATTGAAGACAACCATACCTTGTTTTACGAAATTTTTAATTCAGAAAAAAGATGATCAAGAGAACGACATCACTATTTTTTGCTGTCAGTTTAGTTTTAGTGCTGATAATGATGGAGAGCTTCAACATTGCAATCCGGATACCCCATAATCTTTCTGATCCGGATACCGTTATTTTAAAAGTTGATCTGTCCGCTGAGACAGGTGAGATGAATCCTGTATGGGCCTGGTTCGGCTATGATGAGCCTAATTACACCTATATGAAAGATGGTAAAAAACTTCTTTCAGAAATTGCAGAGCTTAGTCCTGTTCCTGTCTATATCCGTACCCATAACCTCTTAACAACCGGAGATGGAACAGCATCACTCAAATGGGGCTCCACAAATGTTTATACAGAGGATAAAAATGGCAATCCGGTCTATGACTTTACAATAATTGATAAGATCTTTGATACATTTATTGAAAGAGGTATGAAACCTCTTGTTGAACTTGGTTTTATGCCGGAAGCATTGTCTGTCGGTCGTGCTCCCTATAAGCATTCGTGGCCTGAAACATTCTCAACCGGCTGGGCATATCCTCCCAGGGATTATGATAAATGGTCGGAACTTGTCTATCAGCTTACAAAACATTGTATATCGAGATATGGACTAAAGGAAGTTGAGACCTGGTACTGGGAAGTATGGAATGAACCCAATATCAATTATTGGAATGGTTCGATGGAGGAATATTTTAAATTGTATGACTTTGCTTCCTGGGCGGTTAAAAAAGCATGCCCGAAAGCCATAGTCGGAGGTCCTCATACTACAAGCCCAAGAGATAAAAATGCTGCAGGCTGGCTGAAAAGTTTTATCGATCATTGTATAAATGGTAAAAACTATAAAACAGGACAAAAAGGTTCTCCTCTCGATTATATAGGTTTTCATGCGAAAGGATCTCCCAAAATTGTTGACGGACATGTTCAGATGAATATTAATCTTCAGTTGCAGGATATATCAAGAGGATTCGAAATTGTTTCATCATTTCCGGAGACCAGGAACCTTCCTGTAATAATTGGAGAATCCGATCCGGAAGGATGTGCAGCTTGCTCAATGACCCGAAATCCGGAAAACAGCTATAGAAACGGAACCCTTTATTCAAGCTATGAAGCAGCTGTTTTTGCCAGAAAGTATGCTCTTGCTGATTATTTTAAGGTAAATTTCAGAGGCGCAGTTACCTGGGCATTTGAGTTTGAGGATCAACCATGGTTTGACGGATTCCGTGATTTAGCTACCAATGGTGTAGATAAACCAGTTTTGAATATATTTCGGATGTTTGGCATGATGAGCGGAACAAGGGTGGCTGTTTCAGGTGGAGTCTATGACCCTTTTATGATACGTGAGTCGGGTGTAAAAGACATTGCTCCGGATATTAATGCCATAGCATCGAAAGACAAAAACGGCATATCAATTATGGTATGGAATTATCATGATGATGACCTGCCAGCAAAGGCATCAGAGGTCAGAATAGATATTTCAGGTCTTCCTTCTTCAAAAGTTCTGGTTCATGAGTACCGTATTGATAAGAAAAACAGCAATTCTTACGAGGTATGGAAAAATATGGGTTCACCGCAGAATCCGACACCTGAACAGTATGAGACTCTTGTAGATTCAGGTGCACTTAAGATGTTTACTTCTCCTTTCCGGACAGATGCAAAGAATGGAGTGATAAATCTATCACTTATTCTGCCAAGACAGGGGGTGTCTCTTTTCCGGTTAACATGGTAAAAGGCCAACAGGAATTAAAATTGCACGGACATTATCCCTGGACAAATTATTGGGGTGATGACATCATCTTACCGTCTTATTACTATATATCCCCTGACAGGTTTACTTTTCTCAGGACTTAAAACAAAAAAGTAAGTATCATCAGGAAGTGGATCTACGTTGTTGTCTACTCCGTTCCATTTATTATCATAATTGTCGTTCACGTAGACCCTGGGTCCCAACCTGTTAAAAATAACAAGTTCTGTTTTCCCAAGTGTTTCAATTCCTTTTATCATAAAATAGTCATTCTTTCCGTCATTGTTTGGAGTAATTAATGTAGGAATGATCAGATTATTTACAATAATATTTACGGTATCTGAGGATGAGGGACAAACCTCATTGGTTAGTGTCCATTTAAAACTATTTTTTTCAAGTGAAAGCTTGCTTACATAAGTAGCATTATCATTTTTATTTGCAAATTCCCCAGTTCCTGAAATGATTGTCCATTCTCCTGTTTGTCCGTCGCCCAAAGTAGCAGCATTTAGAGTTGTCTCGAACAGGTATTCCAAAACCTGATCAGGGCCGGCATTGGCAACAGGCTGCTCCCTGACCTCAATAGTAACCTGGTCAGAGTTTTTGCATCCCCATTGATCGGTTAATGTAACAGTAAATACAGAGGTAGAAACAGGAGTAGCAATCGGATTGGATATAGCCTGGTTATTAACCTGGTTGGCAGGGGTCCATTGGAATGAACCTGAACCAAAAGCATTCAATTGAATACTCCCCCCTTTACATACTGCGATATCGGCTCCTGTACTAATTGAAGGAAGATCATGGAAAGTGACTCTGACAATATCAGTGGAGGAACATAAAGTATTGGCCTCAGTCCATGCAAAGTCGTAAGATCCAAACTGAGAAACAGTTACTTTGGTATTCGCCTGATTCGCACCTGGACTAAAGACCGCATTACCAGGACCGCCAATCTTAGTCCAAATACCAGGTACTGGTCCCGGAACTGCATTAAGAATAAAATCCTTTTCACACTCATTCCCGCCATTTCCTGCATTTGCTGATGGCTGCTGGTAAAATGTTATTGAAATAGTTGAACTATTTGAACAGACACCGTTTACTTCTGTCCATCGGAATGTATGTGTACCATAAGCGGAAACAGTAACTTTTGCATTACCTGTATTTGCATTGGGACTAAAAGTTGCGGTTCCAGGTCCGTTAACTAATGACCAGGTTCCTGTACCTATACCTGGTGTCGCACCGAGATAAAATTCAAGACCACAATTATTACCTCCTGTCCCTGCATTTGCCACAGGTTGCTGGTAAAAGTTCACATTTATTATTGAAATTTTTGAACATCCATCGTTTGTTTCTGTCCAGGTAAAAGTATAATTTCCATAAGCTGATACTGTTACCGATGCATCAGGAGTGTTTGCGTCAGGAATAAAAGTTGAGGTTCCAGTTCCTTTGGTTTGAGTCCATATACCCGTACCAATACTCGCAATTGCGCTAAATTTGAAGTCCAGATCACACTCATTACCGCCGGTTCCGGCATTGGCTGTTGGAACTGCAGGTTGTACATTGATTACAACATTTGCTGATTCCGTTGAGATACATCCCGATGTATTCGTTACCCTGAAGGTATAAGTTCCTGCTGCCAGCTCGGTATGGTTGTACTTGTTCCTGTTCCCGATGATAGTTCCTCCGGGAGTTCTTGTCAATGTCCAGGTCTCTGTTGCCGGTAAACCATTTAAAACCACACTTCCGTTGATGCACATGTTGGTTGTGTAATGCCGCCTACTATCGGCGCGGAGGGGGAACCTGGTGCTGCATTGATGACTACATTAACTGATGCTGATGAGATAAATCGCGATGTATTCGTTACCGTGGAAGGCGTTACCTAGGTTCCGCGAGTCGAGCTATGGTTGTACTTGTTCGGCTGTACCGACAGTGGCTGCTGCCTCCGGGAGTTCTTGTCAATGTCCAGGTTCTTGTTGCCGGTAAACCATTTCAACAGCTTCCTGTTGATAAGGCACATGTTGGTCGTGTAATTGTTCCTGCCATGGGCGCTGTTGGTGCCGCGTTCACTGTTGCTTTTACAGCTGTCTTGTTGCCGGTTACACAGCCGTTTGCTCGCCGACATAATATGTTGTATTCAAAAGTAAATCCATTCATTGTAGTGAAACTTATTCCCGTGCCTAAAATTACTCCTTCTGATGCTTCTTGAATACCAATTAATGATACCTGCTGATGAAGTAGCAGTTAATACCCATTGCCCAACACTACAGGTGAAGTGCTCATTATAGTTGGGATTGGATTACAAGCAGTAACCGTTACTGAGGTTCTTGCAGGACTTGAACAACCTGCTGCATTAAATGACTACGAGCATTATCCGTTGTTGATTACAGGAGTAACTGAATTAGTTTGCTCCCTTGCGGCTAAAGTACATAATACGGAAAAAAACAGGAGAAGCAACACGGAAGTAATATATCGCATCCTTAATAGAGTTGACAAGAGTAAAATTCTTTCCATGCCCGACAGGATCTGGTTTTAGATGGTTTTGATTATTATTAAATTGTTAATAGTTCTAACTCCTGGTTTTCAACTCTTTTATCCTGAATAAGTATTCCCTTTATGTCTTCCCTTTATGTCTTAGCGTTGAAACCTCAGATTTTCATAATCGATGCCGAATTGAAAAGATAAAGAAAAAACCTTTACAAAACTGATAAGGATTATATTATTTCATAGTAAATAATTGATGTAAATTTGTTACATATAAAGAAATGGTTTTAATAATATTACATCAAGGATGATGAAAAGTTCAAAATCGAAGGTAATCAACAATCCAAAGAAAACTTCTGAGGCCGGCGTAAGGGGAAAGAACAAAAAAGTTACTCCGATTGTATCCGGACCAAGTGAAGAAGAAATTCGTGAAAAAGCGAAGGAAATCTACCTCCAGCGCATTGACCGTGGGGAATATGGAACTGCAATAGATGACTGGCATAAAGCGGAAGAACTTTTAAGGGGTTCTTGAGATATATTAAAAATCAGGGACCCATTACAGGTAAACAAGAAAAGAAGTCTTCAGAGACGATTTGCGGACTGGCAATCACTATATCTCTACCATGACTAAAAAAAATGATTTCCCGGGTATTCCACCTCCCTTATAATTCATCCTTATCCTCATCCAGATTGTTGTGATCGTCTCCTCCAATACTGTAATAGTTATTTTCCTCATCTTCATTCCCGATATTTTCCTGTTCATCATCTAACTCTGAACCTGGAATATCCAGATTAGTGCCAGATGCATCCTCTTGGGATTCTTTCTCAATATTTGTCCGGGCTTTATCACTTTTATCTGATTTTTTTACTTTGGAAATGTCCTCAGGATCCATGTCTTTCTCTTTCTTAAATCTATTGTAGATATCTTCACTTTCTGGATATAATGGGTATTCCAGGTGATTGTCCGTCTCATCATTGTCCGGCAATTGGTCAGCTGGATTAGTATTCAGATTCTTTTTCATTGCAATAATTTGATTTCCATTTTTCTTAGTACTTACTGGATTTTCATTATCATTTTATCTTTCTGTGCATCATGTGCTTGTGCAACAACGGTGCGATGCAAACCTGGTATCCCACTTTATCAATGATATTGGGTTTAGGGTATAAATTTAAACTCCTTCTGACAAACAAATGTTATATAACTATATGAAAGAGTTACATAATTCACGCATTTTTTCAAATGCGTCTTGTCTTCTTTTAATCACAGTCTGTTGCCAAATAATCCATGACTTTGAAAAGCTGGTTTTACTTAGGATCAATATGCCGGTGCTTTGAAAATGTGTGAATGATATAACTTTCCAAAAGTTTTGTAACATTTATCCGGTTAGAGGTGACGACCTTTATAATGTGAAAAATCATTCCAAGGGGAGCGAAGAAACCGGGCTCAGCTTGCTGGCTATGTTCCCGATAGTCATATAGTTTTAAAACAGCAATAATGAAACGTAGTGTCAAGAGTTTAATAGGTTACACCATAGGTGCTACTAATGGAGAACTGGGAAAAGTAAAGGAGTTTTACTTCGACGATAAAACCTGGACTATCCGTTATTTGATTGTTGGAACAGGTAATCGGCTCTCTGGTCGCAAAGTGCTTATCTCACCCGAAGCAGTATTAATGCCAGATTGGGAAAATGAAATCTTTCCGGTTAATCTTACTGAGGAACAAGTTAAGAACAGTCCGGACATAGATACTGAAAAGCCAGTCTCACGCCAACAGGAATTAAAATTGTACGGACATTATCCCTGGACAAATTATTGGGGTGATGATTCTTTTGGATTAGGTATGCCTGTGTCAATGTTTCAGGTAATGCAGAGAGACGAGGACAATCCTGACGATAAAGAATCAGATGACGACCCGCATTTACGCAGTACTAAAAAAGTAACGGGCTATAGTGTCAATGCTACTGATGGTGAGATTGGGGATGTAGAAGACTTTGTAATTGACGACAGCAACTGGAAACTTGATTTTGTTATCGTTGATACTGGCAAATGGTTTCCCGGGAAAAAAGTGCTCATATCACCAAAATGGATAAGGGAAATAAAATGGGATACATCCACTGTAATTGTCAAAGTTTCGGTGGAAAAGGTTAAAAACAGTCCTGAATATGACCCAAACAAGCCAATAAGTGAAGTCTATGAGTCAAAACTTCATAATCATTATAATGGAATAATTTCCAGCCATTAGGCATTATCCGGTATATGTTGACCGTGATAGTTAGCAGCATGCGTGCCTCACAGGTAAAAATATTTTAAAATTAATTCATATGAAAACAAAAAGAATTTTTATTGGATTATTATTATTGCTGGTTCTGTTTTTTTGTTACTTCCTGTGCACCTGTTGGCATGACCAAGGAGGAATATGGTT
>CAWKIC010000033.1:0-11029 GCA_963849615.1 uncultured Bacteroidales bacterium | reverse complement strand
CAGATGAATGAATCCGGACCACATCTGAAATTGCTCAGATATACTGCATATAATCCCTCGGTTTTTGCAACATGCTGGGCAGCTGCAATAATCTTCTGACCGTTCGGCCAGTACATATTCCTGTAATTGACAAAAATATTGTATGGAGCCAGGTCCAGCATGTCGACTGGTATCGGCATTACATTCTGGGAGATCAGCTTTTCGATCAGCCCAAGGTTCAGATGCGGATCGCCGCTGTTATAAGGTTTCCCCAGCAGAACAGCAGGCCTGCAATTTTCGGGGATATTTTTGAGGACTTCCGTTCCATAATCCACAAGGCTCTTTTCGAATGCCACCTGTATTTCATCCGCCTTATAAATAGCCTTTTTGATCTCTTCCTTCCCCAATCCGAATTTATCATTGAAATAGGTGGTCATCTCTTTCACCAGGGCACGTTCAAAGTATCTGAAGTGGAGTGTTGGAACCAGCAGTTTTGTTTCATCAATTTTGCCTTTGAGAGCAGCCTTTACCATAAATGGATAGGTCTGTACCCATGGGCAGTTACAATTGGATGTCTTGTTACCTTCGCGAAACTTGGCATTCACTATAAATGGCAGAAAGATGTAATCAACCCCTTTTTCTAAGAGGTCAATTACGTGGCCATGCATAAGTTCAACAGGAAGGCAAGTTTCGGTTGTCATCGTTTCAATTGACTGAGTGACAAGCGCCTTATCCGACTCTCTTGAAAGGACCACGTTGAATCCCAGCTCCTCAAAAAAGGTGCGCCAGAAGGGGAACTGCTGGTAAAAAACCATCAGGGCCCTGGGGATACCTATTGTGGCAGTTTTTACAGCCTTCTTCTCCTCGTAGCCGTCCATCAGCATTTCCAGCCTTTTGTTGAAGAGGTTAGGGATATTATTTGCTGCTTTTTTCCGGCCATCCGTTTCATATCGTTCACAACGCCCGCCATAAAACAGGGATTTCTTTTCTCCTGCAATTTTGACTTTCCTTATCTCACAATGGTTTGTACAGCTCTGACAGACAAACCGGCTGATATCATAGGTCGCGTTACGCATTCCAAAACCTTTAAATGTGGTTTTCTGTTCTTTGGTCATGGATCGCTGGGCCAGTATAGCTGCACCTATTGCCCCGGTAACATCAAAGTGGGGCGGGATGATTATTTTTTTACCAAGAACCTGCTCAAATGCTGCCACAACAGCCTTATTATTTGTAACACCTCCCTGGAAAAATATCTTATCGCCAACCCTGCGGTCGGCTACAACTTTCTGCAGATAATTATATACAATTGAATAGGCCAGTCCTCCTACAAGATTCTCATTTCTTGCGCCCTTCTGCATAAAGGAATTAAGGTCTGATTCCATAAAAACGGTACACCTGTCACCAAGTTTTACCGGACACTCAGAGTTCAGAGCCATACAACCAAACTCTTCAACAATATTGATATTCAGTTTTTCGGCCTGCTCTTCCAGGAATGATCCTGTTCCGGCGGCGCACACCTTATTCATTTCAAAGTCGACTACCACGCCGTTCTCAATACTTATATACTTTGAATCCTGTCCACCGATTTCAAATATGGTATCGACAGTCGGGTCATAGTCAATTGCTGCAGTAGCCTGGGCGGTTATTTCGTTCTGAATGGTATCAGCACCGATAAAGTCGCCGGTCAGATACCTGCCCGAACCTGTTGTTCCTGCACCGATAACTTCAACCTTGTCGCCAACCTCATCAAAAATTTCAGTCATTCCTTTCTGGATCGCCTCCAGGGGTTTCCCTCCAGTTGGCAGGTAACGCCGGGCAATGACCTTATGATCCGGATCAATAAGGACGACATTTGTGCTCAGTGATCCTACATCAATACCCATGTAAACTTTTACCTTACCCTGTCCGTTAGATTTAAAATGGACAACCTTATTGTAAACTGCTTCTGATTCCACCAACTTCGGGAGGCTGTTAAATGCCGTCAGGTCTTCCGACAGATACTTTTCAATGTCCTGCATGCCCTTGAAATGGTTCATTTCAAGCTTGTTGGAACGGGCATACATAACAGCCCCGATAGCGCCCATTGATGCATGGTGCTCGGGTATAATGAGTTCATCTTCTTTCAGGTCAAGTACCTCCCTGAAGGCTCTTACCATTCCAATATTTGCAGCAACACCACCTGAGAAAATAACAGGTTTCTTAAACTCTTTGCTTCGGGCTACATTGCTGCGAAAATTCCTTGCCAGGGCAAAACACAGTCCTGCAACGATATCATGCAGGGGAGTTGCTATCTGCTGATGGTGTATCATATCGCTTTTGGCAAATACACTGCATCGTCCGGCAATACGTGGCGGATCGACCGATTTTAATGCCATCTCCCCGAATTCATTAATGATGGGAACGCCTATTCTTCTTGCCTGCTGATCAAGAAATGACCCTGTACCTGCTGCACATATGCTGTTCATCTCAAAATCCACAAGTCTTGAACGGCCATTGGACGGGTCCTTTTCGAGGATGATAAGTTTAGAGTCTTCTCCCCCTATTTCGATAACAGTCTTTGCATCAGGGTAGATCCTGCCCGATGAAGTAGCCTGGGCAATTATTTCATTGACAAATGTTCCGCCAATTAAACCTGATGCCAGCTTGCCTCCGGTGCCGGTAATGGCAATTCCTGCAATATTTTCAGCCGGATGGCTTTTCAGGATAGAAGAGAGCCTCTCCCGGAGCACATTGAAGGGCTTGCCATGAACATAATCATAATAATCCTCAATGACATTATGATTTTCATCCAGCAACACTGTATTTAGAGAAACGGACCCGATGTCGAGTCCAAGGTAAAACTTCTGATTATCAAAATTTATGGTTAGGCTATTATTTGCCATAAGCAGTATATTTTAAGGAGTAAGGGGTAATCTTAAATTAAGGCCGCTAAAGTATGAATTTTTTTTTTAGTAACCAATGAAGGTGATAATTATGAGAATTCTGGAAATCAGACCCATTCATCCTTTAGTACTTCGCCTGAAATACCAGCAATCATCTGTTTAACAGGAACTTTCCTTACTGCTTTTGCCGAAGCAGCCCTTACCATCTGCAACAATCCTCCGCAGCACGGCACTTCCATCATCATTACAGTAATTGTGTTCACTTTTGCCTGATCGATGAGGGCTGTCAGCTTTTCAATATAGATATCGGTGTTATGATCGAGCTTGGGACAGGCGATGGCAAGAGATTTTCCCTTAAGGTATTTGCTATGAAAATTACCCATCGAAAATGCCACGCAGTCTGCTGCAAGGAGGAGATCTGCACTCCTGAAATACGGGGCATTTGGATTTATAAGATGCATTTGCACAGGCCATTGTCTTAATTCGGAGGGCTGATCCCCTGAAATATTTTGGGTTTCGGATTGCCCGTGTTTCTCAATTACCATTGCCCGCGATCCGGGGCATCCGCCTCCTCCATGAATGTCATGATGTGGCTGGTGCTGACTACTTAAATGAGACATGGGTTCTCCGCCATGGTTATGCACTTCAGACATTACCTCGCGGATATCAAAATTCAAATCCCTCTGGTGTTCACGCAGGTATCCGACTCCATCCTGCAAGAATCCTGTTTCACCGTGTTCTTTCAGGTGTTTCAGGTGAGCAATGATCGTATTTTTGCCCTTATCCTTCATCTGTTCCATAACTTTTACCTCATCGTAAGGCTCAGCTTCCCTGGTTTCAATGGTTATTGCACCTTCAGGACAATGTCCGATGCAAGCACCCAGTCCGTCGCACATCAGTTCGCTTACCAGTCGCACCTTGCCGTCGATAACCTGCAGTGCTCCTTCGTGACAGTTGGGGACACACTGGCCGCAACCGTTGCATAAGTCATCATCAATTTTCAGGATGTCTCTTTTCATATTTTTAGATATTGATTATTTCCGGTACAAAAATGGAGAAACTCTTGCAACCCGAATTGTAACATTTGTTACAAATTGAGTAAATTATTATGGAGGTACTAAAAGAATTTCAACTCCCCATCAATTGCCATTCTGGTAAGGGCGACATATATCATTTTTGCCACATCCTCCATAATGTCAATTGTGATTGCATCAGGATCATCTCCCGGAAGATGATAATAGACTTTTTTGTAACCACCGGTCGTTCCGATCGACATCGTCCTGAAACCTGCGGAGGTGAAATTGTACGAATCACTTCTCGGACGTCCGTAATATTCGCCTGGTTCAGGTGCAGAGTCGGTATAAGGACGATGAATAAAATCCGAATTTGCTTCTTTGAAATATGTAAGAAGATTTTTGTAGGGTGCCGATGCGCCTACTGCCAATCCGGTGCCATTCCCCACCATATCCAGATTTATGAATGCAACGGTTTTATCACCCGGAAATACCGGTTTCTGTGCATATAATCTGCTGCCATTGAGTCCGGTTTCCTCGCCACCGATGAACAGGAATATTACGCTCCTTTTAAGGTTAATTCCTGATTGTGCCATTGCTTTTGCTGCTCCCATAATATCAACAACACCGCTTGCATTATCGAGAGCGCCATTTACCACCTCTCCTGCATTACCTACAGCATCGAGATGGCCACCGATTATTATTGCTTCATTTTTTAATACCGGATCGGTTCCCTCAATAATGCCGATCACATTGCATGCTTTTCCTTCCTGATGCCTTGTCGTGTTAGCCTTTATTGTCATAATTTTTCCCGTTCTGAAAGAAGCGGGCTTAAAGGCTTTTCTGATAGAGCCAATGATTTCCGCATTTGTTGTCTTTAATCCCGCAAAAATATCTGCAAGTGGCTGAGGGCCAATACCACATACAATTATTGAAGGGTCATACGAAATATTGGGATTGCCTAACGCGCCGTCGATATATAGGAAACCTGCAGCTCCATGATTAACCGCATTTTCAACCTTATACTGATGGTAGCAGTAACCGACCCATTTTTTATATTCAGGATCCCGCGGATTGGTGTGGGGAACATCCCTGTTGATAAGGACTATTTTGCCTTTCACGTCAATTCCCTTATAATCGTCATAGTTCAGTTCAGGTGCGGTAACACCAAAACCGGCGAACACAACCTCCGCAGTTATTGTTCCATTACCAGAATTCATTCCGGGGTAATACCCGATGGGAAAATCATAGTATTTTGTTATGACAGTGCCATCCGGTTGTTTTATATTCATCGACAGGCTTCCAGGATCATTAACAACACTATAAGGCGCATCGAACCATTGGAAATAACTTCCGTTATCGCCTGCAGGCTTTACACCCCATTCCTTAAGTTTGGATGCCACCCATTCTGCACTTGCAGTGTATTCAGGTGTTCCTGAAAGTCTTCCATTGAATTCAGTGGAGCAAAGGGTTTCAATCCAGCTCATCATTTCCTCACTTGTTATCTTGTGAAACTGATTAAGAAGCTTTGTTTCAACGTCATCCTGAGCTTGTAATAGGGTTGAATTCAAAAAAAGTATGGATAGAAGCAATTATCCACTGATCTTTTCATTTTCCCTGTTTTTTGGGTGCTAAATATAAATAAATTTTGGGATGAAATCAGGAAGTCCCGTGGTATAGCTTTTGGGAGGAAGACGGAAGACGGAAGACAGCGAAGCTGAAATCCATTAACCGCAAAGTTCGCTAAGGTTTAAAACCTAAGATCGCAAAGAATTTTCTGCCGCCGGCGCCCCCTGCCCCAACCACAATCACCCCTGCAGGCTCCCTAAAGAGGTTCTTAAAGTCCCCTTTAGGGGATTTAGGGGTAGAACAACGAGGGATTTAGGAGTAAAGGATTTGGTGGTAAACCCTAAAGAGGGTTCTTTACCTCCCCTTCAGGGGATTTAGGGGCAGACTTCTCTGTGGAGCTCTGTGTAAGTTCTTAATTTCTTTGCATACAAGCTCTGTGGTTGGGTCCGGAATAGTCACTCTTTATTATTAATTTTACAATAAAAAGGATGGACTATTCAATTCTTCTTAAAGCTCCGCTTTTTAACGGTCATTCGGAGGATCAGATCAGAGAAGTTCTATCAGCAACCAGGCACCGACTCCGAAAATACAGCGCAGGTTCACTGATTGCACAGAATGGAGAGGTTGTCAATTCTCTTATGGTGGTTGTAAGCGGAACTGTAAAAGGAGAAATGGTTGATTATTCAGGTAAAGTGATTAAGATTGAGGATGTCCCGGCCCCAGGATCCCTGGCTGCCGCCTTTATGTTCGGCGGCAGGAACGTTTTTCCGGTTAATGTTGTATCAGTATCAGATAGTGAAATACTGTCTATTCTAAAGGTCGATTTTCTAAGGCTGCTTGTCGAAAACGAAAAAATCCTTGTCAATTTTCTCGACATGATATCAAACCGTTCCCAATTTCTTTCTGAAAAGATAAAATTCCTTAATTTCAAGACAATCAAGGGTAAACTGGCTCAATATATTCTTCAGAAGGCTTCGGCCGGACAGCACGAGATCGTCTTCGATATGACTCAGAATGATATGGCTGAGTTTTTTGGCGTCGCACGACCCTCAATTGCCAGGGCTATTGGTGAACTTGAAGACGATGGTTTAATATTAACAAAAGGCAGGAATGTCAGGATCCTCGATCCGAAAGGGCTTGCAGGGCTCAGATTTGAGTGATTTACTTTTAGTTGCCAGTTACTGGTTTCTGTTTGCCAGTTGATTGATAATTAGCCCTTTGACTCACCGCAACCCGCAACCTGCAACCCGCAACCTGCAACTTTATTTCTGCTCAGGCAGGGTTATTGTGAAGCATGTTCCTTCTCCATCCTTGCTTTCGACGCTGATCTTCCCGTTATTGATAGTAACAAGCTCATGACAAAGCTTGAGTCCGAAACCGGTACCCTTCTCGTTTTCAGTGCCCGGTGTACTTTCCACCTCTGTAGCAGTGAAAAGGTATTTTTGTTTTTTAGGTGGGATTCCAACTCCGTTATCGCATAATTTGAGAACAACACCCTCGCCGGTAAGAGTCTTGTCTTTGAGCAGGATGCTGATCCTTCCCCCGCGGGGGGTATATTTTACTGCATTTGACAGGAGGTTCCTTATAATTATGTCCAACAGGTCTTTATCGAAATAGGCCTTTGAATTACCTATCTGGGTAAAGTTTACAGAAATATCTTTTTTGTCAGCAGTCTCCTTGAAGATGCTCATATTGGTTAACACGATATCTGCAAGGTCGCGCCTGTCAGGAGAATATTTTATTTTGTCCTCCTGGCCTCTTCCCCACACAAGCATATTCTCGAGCAGACTGATAACCTGTTGTGCATACTGGATGCTCGCCGCGGCAAATGAATTGTATTTTTCCCTGTACTCCTCCTCTTTAAGCAGATTCAACATATACAGAATATTTACAATGGGGCTTCTGAGGTCGTGGGCAATCAGGGAGAATATCTTGTTCTTAAGCTGAATGGTCTCTGATAATTTCTTGTTTTGAATAGCAATTTTTATGTTTTGTTTTTCTATCTCTTCCTTACGTTTATTGGTTTCCTGTGTTCTCTCGTTTACCAGTATCTCCAGGTTCCTGTTCAGATATTCAAGTTCACTCTGCAATCGCTCCTTCTCTGAATATGCCTTTACCCATCTATAAAGAAGAAGGGCAGCCTGGATAAATACAAACAGGACAAGTGCATATGTAAGCACATACCCTGTTGCTCCCCCGGCTTTGCCCAGTGATACCCTCACATCGTGAATGGCAGCAACAGACAGCAGGACAATTGCAGAAAAATAAATGAAATCAATAAAGTTCTTTTTCAACATTCCCCTGATGTTTTGCATGAGGGCATAAACAATAAGGACTACCAGGAGGGGGTAAATAACGAATGTCATATAACTGAAGATCCTTACAGGGAGAAACAGTGTCAGCACCAGCGATGCAGCCAGGATGACAGTGACAGCCCGGGTAATATTACGGAAATATTTTGTCGGGTAGAGATACGATGTAAACCAGTACCATCCTGTCAGAATCAGATAAAGGCCAATGTATTCCCATCTTACGATCCAGGTCCAGGCAATTCCTGTCAGATTGAGTATCAGAAAATTGGAGGTAAAGAGAGGCCTCAGGGCCAGCCCTGTTGTGGCCATGCTGAAGAAACCCATCTGTTTGTCTTTGGGATAAATGGCAAAAAAGAAGAGGAAAAAAAGTGAAAATCCCAGCAAAAGGCTTATCGTAGCCCAGTCTTGTGCCCAGGAGGCTGACGTACGCACTCTTACCTCCGTAAAGGTGCCCATTCTTACCGGCAACCAGAATCCTCCACGGCGATGGGTGAAATTTGAGACGTTTATAATTATGGAGAGTGAGTCGGAAGAGGGATCATATTTAAATAAATTCTTTTCATACCAGGCTTCTGTTTCTAATAGGGATTTACCAGGAACGCCATTACCACCCATATATTTACCATCAATATAAATATCATAGGAAGAATCAAAAACAGGCATATCAAACCCTAATGGTTCACGAAAGTTTTCAGGTAATAAAACAGTAAGCCTGTAGGTTGCAAAACCCATTCCGGTGGTTTTTACCCGTTGTGAGGAATAGTCCGTCCAGTAAGAGGGGACCTTGCCAAAACAATCGGGTTTAATACTTCCCGCTTCAGCAAAATCGTGTGGGTGCAGCATTTTGTTCCAGTAGAATTCCCATTCACCATTCAGTTGAAGTACGAATCTGTTTTTATCCGGTATATTCCTCAGATCGATAACACCTTTCTGAGCAAGAGGTGTATTTACCCGGGACCATAAATAAGAAGGAATGATGATAAGGATCAGAATGAGGGTCAGGCTGCGTAATTTCATGTACCTAAGGAAACTATACTCAGCAAAGATAATCCTTTTCTAAAATGGAAATAAAAAAAGGAAAGATAGTTGGGAGTTATCTTTCCTTTATTAACCTAAACCTGATCGTAGAATTTGGCCGGACGGCCATTGTAGAAATCTTAAATATCTTGTTCCTTCAATATTTCTATTGTCGGATTTTTTCCATTAAAAAAAGAACTGCTTTATTTAATTTTATATTACCCTTTTTAGTTGCTTCTCAATATATAGACGCTTGAGAAAACGTTTTGTTGCGGTTAATTATGTTAATGTTTTGTTAATCGTTTGTTAAGATATTGTACATATATGACAATCAGGTGAATAAATTGTTCATTTGACCTGAATTCTTTTATTGAATAATTTCTTTAATACAGGGTATTATGCCCCCGCTATGAGAATCTGAGACGATATCGGGTGGGTGAGTACGTGTTTGGGATATTACTTAATCCTGTAAATCAGAGAATCAATGGTATAAGAAGTAAAAACTCCTAATCCATCCAAAATATTTGAGTAGACGGGGGTCACTTCGGTAAACGGATTTTCCCCGTCACTATAGTTGTCAAGGGATCTATGATACAGATAATAAGATTTTTCGGTATTGAACAGTGCAATTTCCAGAATGGCAGAATCACGGGAATAATGATCAATGTAGATACTAAAGTCTGTTTTTATAATAATCTCTTCTCCATCCATTCCCTTGTCAGTGAAAAATTCCTCTTCAAAATCTGAATCAATAATGCTTTTATATAGCAACCCGGTATTGTGATCTGTATAGTAATCCCTGACCCTGGCTGAGATCCTGTAAAAATTTTCTTCTCCGGCAATATCCTTTATTGTCAGATTAAATTCAGGACTCCTGAAGGTGAAAGGAACGGGTCCCTGCGATTGACGGGGTACCGAAAAAGTATCTACCCTGATGTTGAAGTTCCTCTCCGCAGGCACGGTACATTCAGCTTCAGATGATAATCCCCCATTACCTGAAATTTTTAGCCTGTATGTTTTCCCGTATTCCACAGGCATCTTTTTCCGGCTTATCCTGAAGCCATTTTCGATAGGATCGAGAGCAACCTCGGCTGAGCCGTTTGAAAGAGACCCCGTGAGGGTGCCAAGTGGTTCCCCTATGTTTAATTCTCCGTAAATTTTTCTGTTCGAAGTCACCAGGAAATATGATGTTGTATCCGAAGGGGAAATAAAAGAGGTTATTACCAGTTTCTGTTTAAATTCAGGAAGTCTCACGTTTTCAACATCCCTTTCACAGGCAAATGGTATTATAAGTATGGAAAGTAAAAGATATTTAATTTTATCTGATATCATAATTTAAAACCTGAATGAATATGTAAAAGATGGAATTATGGGGAAAAGGCTTACCTGTCTGAGAAAACCATACGGTTTATCATTAATTAGTTCGTAGTCAGTATAATAGAAGAAAGGATTCATACGGTTATACAGATTATATATCGAGATTTCCCATGTCCTTTCGCCCCATCGCTTTTCCTTCTGAAATTGTATCCCGATGTCAAACCTGTGGTAAGCCTTCATCCTGAAGCTGTTTTTAGGACCAAAATCCTTGACGACCTCGCTATACATTGAATTACCCTTGTAAACAAAGAACGGATAATTAAATTCACTGGATAACTGATGTTCGGGTGCCGAATATTCTGAAAGAGGAAGAGTTACCGCATTGCCTGTCCCATAGACCCATGTTCCTGAAAGCGTTATGTGGTCATTTATTTTATAGGATGTAACAACTGAGATATCGTGTCGCCGGTCATATCTTGCATAGTATTTCTTCCCATAATTCAGTGAATCAAACTGCAACTGGGTCCAGGAAAGTGTATATCCGATCCAGCCGTTAAACCTGCCCTCTTTTTTCTGAAGAAGTAGTTCAATACCGTACGACCATGCCCTGCCTTCAGTCACATTGTCTTCCCAGGAATTCTTGTGCCCCGACGAAGGATCATCAAGGTGAAGAAAAGATGCCCCCTCTTTATATCCGAGAACATTCTTCATGTTTTTATAATATCCCTCCAGCGAGAAGGAGAGAATGGGGCCGCTGAAATCTTTAACAAACCCGAGTGCAATCTGCTTCGATTCCTGGGGTTTAACCTTATCGGTTGTCGGGACCCAGAGATCAGTCGGAAGACTGATGCCCGTATTTGAAATCATATGAATATATTGATTCATAGCCGAATATGAACCTTTTAGAGCAATGTCATCCTCTAATCTCCATGCCATCGAT
>CAWKIC010000032.1:0-86127 GCA_963849615.1 uncultured Bacteroidales bacterium | reverse complement strand
AGGCTATTATTTTGAATTCAGGAGGATGTTTTATTGACTTCTTTACTTTGCAGAGCTCAGCTACACTGATAACAGAACCCCTGTATTTTTCGGGAAAATCAGGAGGCAACTGAATATCAATGGTAATATTTACAGGCAATCCTGTTTCCTTATCGTACTCAGCAGTCTGGATGATCTTTATTTTATCAGCAGGAATCTGTCTGTTATCGCAAAAAGATTTTACATAAATACCGGCGCATGTCCCGATTGATGCCATATATAATTCAAACGGGGAGGGAGCTGAATTTTCGCCACCGCTGTTTACGGGCTGGTCAGTTTTAATTACGTGACCATGTGAATGCGCTGACACAACTTTCCCTCCATCAAATGTAATTTCCATGTCTTAAATAATTAAATTGAATAAGAATATCTCAGAGGGGCAAAGTTATGTTTTTTCTGTTATCTGGTTTTTAGCAACATTAATTCCAGATCTTCTTTTAAGGCTGAAAGATCTTCCTCATGTTCAACTTCCTGGGATAATATTGTCAGGATCATGTTGTAGGTTACCGGATCGCCCACTCTTGTGGTTTCCAGTAATGAATTATAAACCCGGATAGCACATTGTTCCCCTTTGATGTTCTGATTAAGAATTTCTTCCACGTAATGGTCAGATGGGGCATCATATCCACAGTTAGTCAGCTTAAACCAGTCTTCCGGTGACAAAACCGGTGTTCCGCCAAGTTGTATTATTCTGGTAACGATAAGGTTTGCATGAGCAAGCTCCTCTGTTGAATGCAGGATAAGTTCGGCAATAACAGCATCTTTCATTGGCCCCCTGACTACTTTGGCACCAATCCAATACTGGTAATAAGCAAGCCATTCATCAGACAATGACTTGTTAAGCAAGTCGATCAGCTCATCAACATTCATTTTGACGATTTCTCTTCCTTTTTGTCCCATGGTTTTTAAGTTTTAGGTTATGTGTCCTTTTGGTTTTTCCTTAATCTTTCATTTGCTTTTCTGCTTCCACCCGAAATTTCCCGAACTATGGGTTATAAAATTACAGATTGTCTCCTTTATTATCAAATTTAAGTTCTGAAACTTAGTAAATTGTTTATGGCAATCAAAAAACTAACTCAGAGCCCGCCTTCGCTGGGAAAGTCTAAATCCATTAACCGCAGAGATCGCGAAGAATTTACGCAAAGATCGCAAAGAGCTAATTATTAACGTTTTAACTTTGCGTGCTTTGCACCTTCTCTGCGTACTTTGCGGTTAAAAAAGGCTTTTTCAACAACCCCTGGCCAGACGGTGAAAATTCCTTAAGATCGGGCAGGGGCTACGGCGGGTGAAAAAGGCACAGAGACAATAATCAACTCAGAATTTCCGTTTAATTATCGTGGAGATATTTGAATTATCAGCATTTTATATGATAACTGCATCTATAAGAAGAATTGTGAGGAAGTACAGATCGGGGAAAATTCTGAACAGGATTGGGTCAGGTAAAATCTGCTACTTTGAAAATCAAATGGAAGAGATCGCATTCAAATACATCCCTGGAGAACCGGGTAAACTTGGAAAATACTATGCCAAGTACTATGGCCGCAAGGAATATGAGATCAGTTTTGACTCAACTTCCATTCTCATGGGCGTAATGGAGGGCAAACAGATCAGCAGGGCAAAGTATGACAGTTTTCACCTGATTGAAAGCGTCATCCTGAACAGGAAAATCAATACTCCTGCGCTGGAAAAAGCTGTAAGTAATGCGTGGGTGTATGTTTGAAAGTTGAGCGATTTCGAAAAATTTTAGTCGGCCCGGAGGGACTCGAACCCTCGACCCGCTGATTAAGAGTCAGCTGCTCTGCCAGCTGAGCTACGGGCCGTTAAAAAATGATTGCAAAAATAGTAAAACAATTGATAGATCTATCATAATAATGACAGATCATCAATAAACCGTTAATACCTCCTGGTCTTAATCCTGCGGGTCCAGAATAAACCAATCCCTGACTGCTACCTTGCCGGCTTCGGGTAAACTGATGTGATTGAACTCGTTGGTATGTCGGTCGTAGCAATAATCCCTGCCCCACTCATCAGCATTTTCAACAACCTGCCTGATCGCTCCGGTTATGTACAGCAACTCGTCATCAGTCATCGTCGGATGAAGGGATAATCTTATCCATCCAGGTTTCAATGACAGGTCACCGGCGTCGATCATCCTGGTTATCTTGTTCGAAAGATTGAACCCTACATTGAGAAGAAAGTGACCGTAAGTGCCTGCACATGAACAACCACCTCTTACCTGGATGCCAAACCTGTCGTTGAGCAGCCTGGTAACAAGGTTATGATGGACCTTGTCAATATAAAATGAAAATACTCCAAGCCTGTCAGTTATATTGTCGGCAAGAATATGTAATCCCTTAATTTGGGAGAGTTCATTAAAAGCACTGGTTACGAGTTGTTCCTCACGTATATGGATCTTTTCAATTCCCATTTGTTCCTTCAACCTGACTGCCATGGCGGCTTTGATCCCCTGTAAAAATCCCGGTGTGCCACCGTCCTCCTTAACCTCAATATCACTTATATAGCTGTATCCGCCCCATCTGTTTGTCCACTTGACAGTTCCTCCTCCCGGTGTGTCGGGAGTCTCATTCCTGTAAAGCTGCCTGTTAAAAACAAGAACTCCTGCACTTCCCGGACCTCCGAGGAACTTATGGGGAGAGAAAAAAATTGCATCAAGGTCTTCCATTTTATCGGCAGGATGCATGTTGATATCGACATATGGCGCCGATGCTGCAAAATCAATGAAACAAAATCCATCGTGCTCATGCATGATCCTTGCCAGTTCATAATATGGCGGTATATATCCAGTGACGTTTGAACAGGCAGTAAATGAGCCTATTAACAATGGTCTCCCCTTGTACTTAACTATCTCCCTGCGAAGATTGTCGGTATCTACTTTCAAATCTTCTGATGGTTCGAGCACCACTACGTCGGCAAGAGTTTCAAACCATGAAGTATGATTGGAATGATGTTCGGTATGGGTAAGAAATACAACCGGCCGGTTTTCATTGGGGATCTCCCTGCAATTATTATATTCCCCGTGGGTAAACACGCAGTAATTGATTGCTTGCTCGGGGACCTTCAGGCCAAGGAGCCTCTGGAGCTTTGCAAGTGCCGAGGTCATCCCGGTTCCGGTAAAGATCAGAACGTCGTTTTCATCAGCATTTACATGGCGCTTTACTATCTTTTGGGCAAGATGATAGGCGTCAGTCATTGCTTTTCCGGTTGCCGATGACTCTGAATGAGTATTTCCTACCAGCGGGCCAATCTCATCCGTTATCCTCGCCTCAATTGGCCTGTAAAGTCTGCCACTGGCTACCCAGTCAGCATAAATCAGCTTTTTGGTTCCACAGGGCGTTTCTATGGAGTTGTCAATACCGATGATGTTTTCCCTGAACTTATTAAAATACCTTTCAAGCTCTGACATGGAGATCAATAAAGTTACCGATTGGAAATCAGGCAAAAATATCAAATATTTGTTTATAAATTGCAGGGAGAGGGACGCATTCCGGACTCTACCCATAAAATACGTCTTATAAGACATATTAAAATAAAAAGAAATACGTCTTAAAAGACATATTAAAATAAAAAGAAATACGTCTTATAAGACATATTAAAAGGGCGTTCAAATAAGGATATAAATCTGCGAAGACCTGCCTACCGGCAGGCAGGTCTGCGTGATCTGCGGGAAAACAAAAAATGCAGAGAGGGTCCCGATAGCTATCGGGAGGGGGTGAGTACGTGAAGGGGTGATTTCCGCCTGCCCAGGCAGGTTAATTTCTGCGATTTTGCATCGGCAGGCAACACCTGGGGCGAGGATTCGCGTTACAGGGTCTGGATCCCGAAGACTCTGAATGTAATGAAGGCTGACTATAATACCTATTAAGGCTTTTAATGGTTTATCATATGAAAGTACATGTAATCTCTGAAACACTATTCATTGTTAAGGGTACAGGTGTTCATACTGCTTTCTTGAATCACATTGATCTTTTGAAAGAAAAGAATGATTTGGAGGTCATTATCAATGGAGAGGGTGTGGGGGATGTTTTTCACAGCCATACTTATTTTCTTTACTACTTCTGGAAGGGGAGAAAATACAGAGGAAGAAGAGTTTTTACTGCTCATGTGATTCCTGATTCTATCATTGGCGCATTCCCATTGTGGCAGCTGTTTATGCCTTTTATAAGATGGGGCCTGAGAATGGTCTATTCTTATGCGGATATTTGTATAGCAGTATCACCAAGGGTTGAAAATGCCATTATAAAGACAGGTGCAAAAACATCCATTATAAGGATTTGTAATCCTATAAATGTTGAATTGTGGAAAAGAACAACGGAAAAACGAGAGATGGGCCGTAGGATGTTTGGATTGTCCGATAGTGATTTTGTTGTACTGGGTGTTGGTCAGGTTCAGGGAGGAAAAGGGATTGAGGATTTTATTGATATTGCTGAGGAAATTGATGAGGCAAAATTCGTCTGGGCAGGTGGTCGTCCTTTCGGAGTGCTGACTGAAGGAAGAAACAGGATTAACAAAAGATTAAAAAAGGCAAGGAATAAAGTTACAACAACCGGACAGCTGGATCTGCGGCAGATGCCTTTTATTTATGCAGCAGCGGATCTGTTGCTTTTCCCTTCCTATCATGAGAACTGTCCATTAGTCCCACTGGAAGCCGCTGCAAGTGGTATGCCTGTAATTTTCAGAGATATAGAAGAATACAAACTGTTGTACGAAAATCCATATCTTAAAGCAAAGAATACAAATGAGTTTATCAGCCTTACCAGGAGGATGATAAATGATAAAGAATTTTATAATGAAGGATTGAAAATATCAGAAGTATTTCTCATTCAATTTGATAAGAACATAATCAGAGAAGAATTTATAAATCTTTACAGGAGTTTATTAAATAACCTGAGTTGCTAGATACTTGTTGCTGGTTGCTAGTTATTTGATAATGAGCATCATGATTAATGCAAAAATATTAAATACATTTTAACAAAATCGCTTATTGTTCTGTTAATATACAACTAACCAGTAACAAGGAACCATCAACTAGCAACTTGAGTTAAATAAGCAATAAGGTCTTTCTATAATTTAAGTAAATACATCTGAACATGTTTCTTCTTCAAAAAGGAAATGTAAAGAAATCCGGTACTAATTATGACTTTAGTCTATAATTTTTCGATTATTTTGATTTTAATCTTTGCTTTAATTGTTTTTCTTCTTCTCTTTTTTATATCCGCTCCTTACGGCAAATTCCTGCGCAAAGGATGGGGGCCTGCAATAAAATCCAAATGGGCCTGGATGATAATGGAATTCCCATCACCCGCTTTAATTCTGATCTGCTTCATTATTTCAGATCAAAAAAACCTGCCTTGTTTTGTGTTTTTATTATTGTGGCTTACCCATTATTTACACCGAACTTTTATTTATCCATTCAGTCAATCAGGCAGGGAGAAAGCCTATCCCGTACTTCTTGTAATGATGGCATTTTTGTTCAATTGTGTCAATGGGTTTATTAACGGGTATGGAGTTTTCCATGTTTATTCATATGATCTTTCCTGGCTTTGGACATGGCAGTTTATTGGTGGAATCTTGTTGTTTGTGGCAGGTTTTATAATAAATAAAACAGCAGATGAAAAATTCAGAAGATTTGGAGAGGAGAACAGAGGAGAGTATATTTCACCTCAAGGATGGTTGTTTGAATATATCTCATGCCCCCACTATTTTGGTGAACTGATCGAATGGGCCGGCTGGGCGCTCATTACATGGTCCCTGCCCGGACTGGCTTTTTTCGTTTTTACCTTCGCGAATCTTTTTCCAAGGGCAATAAGCTCACATAAATGGTACAAAAAGAACTTTCCCGATTATCCCCCTCAAAGAAAAGCTATAATACCATTTATAATTTGAGTCGTTGGGGAAATCAGTATACTTACTAATAAGAACTTACACTGAGTCCCGATAGCTATCGGGACACAGAGGTATTACAGAGATCCACAGAGAAGTCAGCCTGCAGGGTAGAAATAACAGTCCCTTAGGATCGGTACAAGAATAGAATCAAGGATTCATCAGGAATGTAGTTATTTCTGCAAACTGTTTAAAAAATAAAAATTAAATTTTTGAGTTTTTGTTGGATGATATGGTAATGAAATTTACTTTTATGGCCGAAATAAATTGTAGCATCAACATGGACGACGGCCCTGCGTATATTTTTATTGAGAACCTGGTATAGGGGAGGCTGACCGTTCACCTGGTTACTTCCGATATCATAACAGCAAGGAGGTGACTATGACATCACTCACAACATTTTTTTTAAGCGGAATAACCGGTAAAGAGGTTTTTGGTGCCGATGGCGATGCTATCGGAGTAATCAGGGACTTGTTAATCAGTGCGGTTCCATCAGGGCTTAGTGATCCGAATCAACAGCTTGTTACCGGGATAAAACTGAAAATTGCCAAAGAAACGAGGTTCTATTCTTTCAGTACTTTCAGGGTAGTGAAGGCGAGGGAGTTGCTCAATGTGACCTGCAGCGACCTCATTGAGATCAGTAATGACGAAGTAAATAATGGCCTTCAGCTGGTTGAAAACATCCTTGATAAGCAGATAGTTGATCTGAATGGACGGAAACTCGTCAGGGTTAACGATGTAAGGCTCGCAACTCTGACCACCGGAACATTTGTTGTCGCTGTTGACATAGGAATTGAAGGCCTTCTGCGCAGGATTGGCATCTCAATACCGATCAAGAGATTCCTGTCACTCTTCAAAATAAACATACCTGCGAAATACATCCTCTGGGATGATGTTCAGGCCATCGACTTCTCAAACCTTAACATAAAGCTATCAAAAAGCTATGCAAAGCTGCATATGCTACACCCTTCCGACCTGGCTGACATACTGGAAGACCTGGGTAAAAAATCAAGTACTTCTGTTTTCTCTGCTCTTGATGAAGAAAAAGCTGCTGACGTTCTGGAAGAGCTTGAAACACATGCTCAGATTCATATTATTGAAAGCCTGCCTGTTGGTAAAATGGCAGATGTCCTTGAGAAGATGCCTGCCGATGAGGTGGCGGACATCCTTGACGAAATTGAAGATGAGAAGGTTGAAATGCTCCTTAAAGAGATGGACATCGAATCATCCCAGGAGGTCAGGGATCTTCTTGAATATGCCGATAATACTGCCGGCAGCCTTATGACAACGGATGTTCTGTCGTTTAAACCTGTACTGACAGTTGATGAAGTAATTAATGAACTAAGATTAAAAAAGCCCGAACCTTCCGAATTATATTCCCTCTTTGTAATAGAGCAGAATGATGAACTGGTTGGGACATTCACTCTTCGTGATCTTGTTGTCTCAGAACCTCAGATAAGTATCAGCAATATCATGAAATCGGAACCGGTATTTCTTTACGACGATCAGAAAGTGGATGATATTGCCGAAACAATCTCAAAATATAATCTTCTTGCTGTTCCTGTTGTCGACCGCAATAATATTCTCCAGGGGATGGTGGTTGTTGATGACATTGTAGAGGACCTTATCAATAAAAGAAGAACTAACAAGCGATAATCCGAGGACACACGTTTATGACAAGATTCAGCAAGTCCAATTTCTACCGGAACCTGGTTATATTCCTTGCTTTACTTGGTCCCGGGATTATAACCGGGAGTGTTGACAATGATGCGGGTGGTATAACAGTCTATTCTGTTGCAGGTGCCGTGTATGGTTACCGTATGATATGGACCCTGATCCCCTCATTGATTGTACTGCTGGTTATCCAGGAAATGAATGCAAGAATGGGAATAGTAACAGGGAAAGGTCTTTCCGATCTTATAAGGGAGAACGCTGGTTTTAAGATCACCTTTTTCATATTTATCGGCTTGCTGCTTTCCAATATCGGTAACACCACAACAGAATTTGCCGGGGTAGCGGGAAGTATGGAGATCTTCGGCATAACCAAATATATCTCTGTGCCTGTTGTGGCTTTCATGGTCTGGATACTTGTTGTAAAAGGTACCTACCTGATTGCCGAACGAATCTTTCTTATTTTCAGCGCTTCGCTTCTTACCTACGTAGTCTCTGCATTGATGTCAAAGCCTCATTGGGGTGAAATAGGTAAAGCAATTATCCATCCCGGAATTGAACTTAATACTCAGAGTATTACAGTCATAATCGCCCTCGTGGGAACTACTATAGCTCCATGGATGCAGTTCTACATGCAGTCGTCAGTGATCGAAAAAGGGCTTGAAAATGAAAAATTACAGGTTTACATTGATCGATATTGTCATCGGATGTTTCGTTACCGTAGTTGTGGCTTTCTTTATTATGGTTGCCTGTGGCTCAACTCTGCATCCTAACGGAGTCATAATTAATGAAGCAAAAGATGCGGCGCTTGCATTAAAACCGCTCGCCGGCGAACTGGCGTCGCATGTCTTTGCTTTCGGGCTCTTTGTTGCCTCAGTCTTTTCTGCAACAATCCTGCCGCTTGCAACTGCTTTTTATATTTGTGAAGCTTTCGGTTTTGAATCAGGAATTGACAAGAACTGGAACGAGGCAAAGGAATTCTACATTCTTTATACCGGAATACTCATAGTTTCTGCCATTATCATTTTAATTCCAAATGCGCCGCTTATCGCCATCTCCGTCTGGTCACAGGTACTAAACGGTATATTGCTTCCGGTAGTCCTTGTAAGCATGATCCTGCTTATTAACAATAAGAAAATAATGGGCAGCTATACAAATAAGCCCGTTCAAAACATTATCGGATGGAGTGCAGTAGGGATACTCGTGATCCTGTCGCTGGCCCTCCTGCTGATTCCCTTATTCTGAGGGCCACTCACTGTTTACAAAGGGCTTTGGTTCTAAGAGGTCAGGATTTAAAACAACATGTTTTATAAGTTTTCTGTTCCATGTATAGGTAATATGGATCAAATTGTCAGATGATTGAATGATCGCCGGATATGAATATTCAGTTTCTTTTTTGTCATTTTCCAGAAGCACTGCTGCCTTCCACACATTTCCATCTTCCGAAACTGCCACGTTAAGTATATTCCGTCCCGAAGTAAGGTGATTATAGACCAGTAAATGCCTGCCATCCTTCAGGGTAACCGCATCAATACCCGAATTGGGATTGGGCACATTTAAGGGTGTAAGGGAAGTCCATTTCTTACCATTATCCTCTGACCAGGAAGTCAGGATCTTTGATTGCCTGCTGCGGCAAAGGATCTGAAGTTTCCGCTCCGGGTGAAGTAAGATGGCCGGTTGTATTGCCCCGATGTTCTTTTCATTTAAAGGCGGCGTTCTTTCCCATGTGAAGCCGTTGTCGGGAGTCATCTCCATATGAACCCTCCAGCCGTCATTTTCTGTGCTTGAAGGGCAGAGAAGCATACCGGTACTGAGAAGCACAGGCTTGTTTTTTACCGGTCCGATGATCCCATCGGGAAGCTTGCGTGAAGGATACCAGGATACTCCCTTATCTTCTGAGGTTATTAATTCCCCCCACCATGTCGAAGGAGAAGGACCAACCTTGTAGAAAAGGAGAATTTCATCTCCTGCATTGAACAGAACAGGATTCCAGCAGGGGTACCTCTTATCATTTCTGATCCCGTTTGCAGCTTCCTCCGGCCCGGACCACTTGCCATCAGTGAACCTGCTGATCCATATACCGACATCGGGATTTCTTTCGGCTGTGCCTCCGAACCACGCAGCAAGTAATCCATCAGACGTTTGGATTATCGTTGAAGCATGGCAGCTTGGGAACTTAACATCGGCCGACCGGTAAATGAATTCTGATTTGATAATGCATTTTTCACCCTTGTATGGATTTTGAGCAATCAGGGTTGCTGCACAGAACAGGTAAAGAATGGTTAGAATGGTTTTCATATTCTGATAGTTTTATTAATGTTTTGTTTCTTCAATCTATCTTGATTCATTTTTTGGGGATTTGCGGTGGACTAATTTTGTCATCACAAATCCCACAAGAAAAATTGTCATCGTACCAAAGACTATTGTCAGGTTACTGTGAAAAGGACTTCTGAATGCCAGTTCCTGCCCTTCGGTAAGAATGACTGGTGACAGGCTCAGCCAGATAATTAATATTACTCCAACTATTACACCGGTTACAGCTTCAACCTTTCCGGTCTTTTTTGAAATAAATCCAAGGAGGAAGAGGCCAAGCATTCCACCACTGAATATCGATGCAAGCGACCACCATGCATCCAGAACACTTTCGACACCAACAAGGGTGAGCGCTATGACAATCCCCAGCATACCGGTAATAAAGGAGGATAAATAGAGCACTTTCATTGAAGATTTTTCATCTGCCTTTTTATTTACATACCTTTTATAATAATCGTTCAGGACGATGGTTGCAGTGCTGTTAAGACTTGTGGAGACAGTACTCATGCCTGCTGAGAAGATCGCTGCAATCAGTAATCCGGTGATCCCTGCCGGCAATCCTGTCGTAATGAAGAATGGGAATACCCTGTCGCCTGCACCCGGCATCTTAAGCTCTTCCGGTAACAGGTCAGGTCGTGCCGTGTAATAGGAGAAGAGGGCAGTACCTATATAAAAGAACACAAGTGAAACCGGAATGTACAAAAGTGAACCGAACAACGCCGAGGATTTGGCTGCCCTGTCCGAGCTGGTTGTCATATAACGCTGCACATAGTTCTGATCAACGCCGTAGTTTTGAATATTAATAAAGAGACCATAAATCAGAACTACCCAGAATGTTGATTCCTTCAGGCTTGGTCCAAAGCTGCCAAGGCTGAATTTATTATTTGCCGATGCGATTGAAAAGAGCTGACCGGGTCCTTCAGGCATTGAAAATGTCAGGATGGCAGCACATACAACTGCCCCCGCAATCAGGATGAAACCCTGAATTGTATCGGTCCAGATAACTGCCTGGATACCCCCAAGCATGGAGTAAAACATAACGGCAAGTCCGGTGATAATAATTACTGTTTTAATATTCCAGCCGAAAAGGGCGTTAACCGGAAGGGCGAGTAGTAAAAGGATGGCCCCTGTACGCATCAGCTGGGTAAGAACGTAGCACAGCGATGCATAAATCCGTGCCCAGGGACCGAACCTAAGTTCGAGGTAATAATAAGCTGAGACATTTCCGACGTTCCTGTAAAGCGGAACGAAATACTTAACTGCAAGATATGAGGCTGCCGGGATAGAAAGGCTGAAAACGAAAGCATTCCAATTTGACATATAGGCTTTTCCGGGCAAAGCAAGAAAGCTTATGCTGCTGACGAAAGTCGCAAAGATTGACATTCCCACAACCCAGCCAGGAATTTTGCGTCCGCCTGTGGTAAACTGCTCAGAGGTTTTGTTCCTGAAATAAAAACTGGCTCCGAAAACAACATTACCGAAAACAAGTATGAAAAAGACAAGCGCATCCAGAAAAGAAAGCTTCATAAAACAAAGGTGATTGGATTAGGTTTAATTTTACCGGATAAATTTACAATTTTAATGTAGATTTGTATTACCCTGTTTCCTTGAAGAAATTGAAATGTTGACTGCCGGAAAATGAACTTTATGAAATCAATAACTCATCCATGGCATGGAATTGATCCCGGTGCTGAGGCACCAGCTTATGTCAGGTGTTTCATTGAAATACCAAAGGGTTCGAAGGGGAAGTATGAACTTGACAAGGAATCCGGAGCCTTAAGGCTTGACAGGGTTCTTTTTTCTTCTGTTCATTATCCGGCCAATTACGGATTTATACCTCAAACTTACTGTGATGACCATGATCCCCTCGATATCCTTGTTATCTGTTCCATAGATGTCTATCCCATGTGCATTGTGCAGGCAAAGGTCATTGGCGCCATGGAGATGACAGATGAGCAGGAAAAAGATGCCAAGATAATTTCTGTTGCGCAGAATGATATGTCGGTAAATTATATAAATGAGCTCTCCGAACTACCACCTCATACCCTTGTCGAGCTTAAGAGGTTTTTTGAAGATTACAAGAAGCTTGAACATAAAAATGTTTCTGTTGAGGAGTTTGTAAGCCGTGAACGGGCTTATGAAATTATTGATGACAGTTTGAATCTGTACAAAGTTACTTTCAGGAAATGAAATAGTTATAACCTATGAGATTCGGCTATTTTGATTCGGTTTCATATAATACACCTGAAAAGGAAAATCGGAATTTATGGGAAAGGATCATCCATTGCAACAGACTATATTTTACCCTGAAGTTCGCCGGAATTGTACTAAAAACAAGAAATGATGCCGTGCGCGGGAAATATGATACAAAAGCATGGGCTGATTCATCAAATTATATCTTCAGATTCGTCGAAAAAGCAGGCGGTAATTACAGGATTTCCGGCATGGAAAATATCGCCGGCGATCCGGCTCCTGTGGTTTTTATCGGAAATCATATGAGTACCCTGGAAACAATGGTTCTGCCTGGACTTATTGCTCCACACCGTGAAGTTACATTTGTTGTTAAGGAGAGCCTTGTGAAGCATCCTCTTTTTGGTCACGTAATGAGATCGAGGGATCCGATAGTTGTCGGGAGGACTGATCCGAGAAAGGATTTTGAAGAAGTGATGACAAAGGGAATGCAGCTTCTGTCAAAAGGGACTTCAATAGTTATCTTTCCCCAGAGTACCCGCAATGTTGAATTTAAACCTGAAGAATTTAACTCACTTGGCGTAAAGCTTGCAAAAAACGCAGGCGTTAAGATTGTCCCTATTGCCCTGAAAACAGATTTCTGGGGCCAGGGAAAACTTATAAAGGAACTTGGACCCCTTGATCACAGGAAGCTGATCTACTTCAAATTCGGTGAACCCTTTGCTGTTACGGGCAACGGTAAGACAGAGCATCAGAAAGTTATTGATTTTATCCAGGCTTCCCTTAAAGAGTGGAATCAGAAGGATGATTAATTAATTTAAGTTGCCAGTTACTTGTTGCTGGTTGCTAGTTATTTGATCATGATTAATGCAAAAATATTAAATACATTTTAACAAAATCGCTTATTGTTCTGTTAATCAACAACTAACCAGTAACAGGAACCAGCAACTAGCAACTTGAGTTAATTACTTAATAATTTTAAGTGTAAAAGTTACATTTAAATATTTTTTTTACATTTGAAGAGCAGGACGCAGACCTTAATTTAACTACACCTGAGTTTTTAAATTTCACTATCTGATATTAATAATTAAAAGTGCTTTACTATGGGAACATTAGACTGGATCGTTCTTGGACTCTTTTGTGCCGGCCTGGTATGGATCATTATCTGGGTTGCAAGGAAGAAAAACGAAACATCAACAGATTATTTTCTGGCCGGGAGGGATGCAACCTGGCTGGCAATCGGATCATCCATTTTTGCATCCAATATCGGGTCTGAACATCTTGTAGGTTTGGCCGGAGCCGGAGCCTCGACCGGTATGGCAATGGCGCACTGGGAGATGCATGGCTGGCTGATACTTATTCTCGGCTGGTTTTTTGTACCGTTTTATGCCCGGAGCGGTGTGTTCACAATGCCCGAATTCCTGGAGAAACGTTACAACAAAGGTTCCCGGAGTGTCCTTTCAATTATTTCCCTTGTAAGCTATGTTTTCACTAAAGTCGCCGTTACTGTTTATGCCGGAGGTATTGTATTTAAACAGGTTTTCGGAATTGAATCAATAATGGGGATCGATTTCTTCTGGATCAGCGCTGTCGGACTCGTGGTCCTGACAGGAATTTATACAACCCTGGGAGGCATGAAAGCTGTCCTATGGACCTCCGTTTTGCAAACACCTATACTGCTTGTCGGTTCACTGGCAATCCTCATAATCGGATTGATTAAACTCGGCGGATGGTCGGAGATGATGGAAATATGCAGGGCAGTACCTGTGAATGCAGACGGCGACACAATGACACAGCTGATGCGGTCAGCCAACGACCCCGAATATCCCTGGACGGGTGTAATACTTGGTTCCGCGATCATCGGCTTCTGGTATTGGTGTACTGATCAATTTATTGTTCAGAGAGTACTTTCAGGCCGGAACCAGACCGAATCACGCCGTGGAGCAATCCTTGGAGCAGCATTCAAGCTTAGCCCTGTGTTCATATTCCTGATCCCGGGTATGATAGCATATTCCCTTAATGCAAAAGGAATGATCAGTCTACCGAATCCTGATTCAGCTTTCTCGGTACTGGTTAAGGAGCTGCTTCCACTTGGTTTCAAAGGACTGGTTGTCGGCGGAATTCTCGCTGCCCTTATGAGCTCGCTTGCCTCGTTGTTTAATTCCTCAGCGACACTGTTTACGGTTGATTTTTATCAGAAATACAAACCAAATGCTCCTGAAAAAGAGCTTGTTAAAGTAGGAAGGATAGCAACTGTGGTTGTCGTGGTTCTTGGAATTCTCTGGATACCGGTTATGAGAGGTCTCGGGAAAGCTCTGTATGCTTACCTTCAGGATGTCCAGTCAATGCTGGCTCCTGGTATCGCTGCAGTATTTTTGCTTGGTGTTTCATCCAGATGGATCACTCCAAAAGCCGGACTTATCGGCCTTTTGACCGGATTTGTACTTGGGATGACGAGGCTGGCATTTAAGGTTCTGGGCTCAGGCATGGATCAGGATGGCATTCTGTACCAGATATTCCTCAAACCAAATGGATTGCATTATGAAATAGTATTGTTTTTCCTTGTGATAATATTAATGATAATTGTAAGTGCGGTTACACCTCAGGCTGATCAGGTTAAGATAAAAGGATTGTACTTCGGTTCTGCCACTGCAGAAGAGAAAGCAGTGACAAGAGCCAGCTATAATAACTGGGATCTTTTCTTCTCAGGCTTAATAATAGCGGTAATTATAGCATTTTATGCTTATTTCTGGTAGAATTTACTCATTAAACATTGTTATATGGATAGCTTGAATAATAAGGAGATCTGGTTTGTAACAGGCAGTCAGCATCTGTACGGACCTGAAACGCTCAGACAGGTAGCTGCCGATTCCAGGTCGATTGCGGAAGCCCTGGACAACTCAGTGAAAATTCCTGTCAGAATTATTTTTAAACCGGTACTTACCACTGCCGACTCTGTTTTTGAGATTTGCAGTGATGCAAACACTAACAAAGCATGCCTTGGGCTTATTACATGGATGCATACCTTTTCACCTGCCAAAATGTGGATCAGAGGGTTGTCAGCACTCAATAAGCCGTTTCTCCATTTCCATACCCAGATGAACAGGGACATTCCATGGGATACCATTGATATGGACTTTATGAACCTGAATCAGTCGGCTCACGGAGACCGGGAATTTGGATTCATAGCCTCAAGGATGAGGCTGAACCGGAAAGTTGTCGTCGGGCATTGGGAAGATCCGGAATGTATTGACAGGATTGCCGTTTGGGCTAAAGCTGCCGCTGCATTCGACGATGCCCTTCATATGAAGGTAGCCCGCTTCGGTGATAATATGCGTGATGTCGCTGTAACGGAAGGTAATAAGGTTAGTGCTCAGATGCAGTTGGGCTATTCGGTATCAGGCTATGGAATAGGAGACCTTGTTTCTGTTGTAAATGAAGTATCAGAAAGCGATGTAAAGGTGCTGATCGAAGAATATAAATCTGTCTATAACGTGACAAGGGCGGTCGAAGAATCAGATACTCTCCGCGATGCGGCACAAATTGAAATAGGAATGGAGAAATTTCTCAATTCCGGTAATTTTAAGGCTTTCACAACAACTTTTGAAGATCTCCACGGACTGAAACAATTACCAGGACTTGCAGTTCAGAGGCTTATGGAAAAAGGATTCGGCTTTGGCGCTGAAGGCGACTGGAAAACTGCAGCTCTTGTAAGGTCAATGAAGGTAATGGCAACCAAGCTTCCGGGAGGGACATCATTTATGGAAGACTATACCTATCATCTTGATCCGGCAGGTATGAGGATCCTGGGGGCTCACATGCTTGAAGTCTGCCCGTCAATTGCAGCTGATAAACCCTATCTTGAGGTTCATCCGCTTTCTATTGGCGGTAAAGGCGATCCCGCCAGGCTTGTTTTCAAATCTGCAACGGGGAAGGCAATCGCCGCGTCCCTTATTGATATGGGTAACAGATTCAGGATGATAGCAAACGAAGTTGAAATTGTTGATTGTCCTGATATGCCCAATCTTCCTGTTGCCAGTGTTTTATGGAAACCGATGCCCGATCTGAAGACCGGGGCGGCAGCATGGATTCTCGCGGGCGGAGCTCATCATACAGGGTTCAGTACAGCAATCAGTGCTGAATATCTCGAAGATTTTTCGTCAATGCTTGGGATAGAATTCCTGTTGATCGATGAGAAGTGTGATCTTGCCTCCTTTAAAAACGAGATCAGGTGGAATGAAGTATATTATCACCTGGCTGCCGGAATAAAGTAGTTCTTTAACACACTGCATCTATGCTCGAAGAACTGAAGGAATCTGTTTTTACTGCTAACCTCGACCTTGTTAAAAACGGGCTCGTCATTCACACCTGGGGAAATGTAAGCGGAAGGGATAAAAAAAGTGGTCTGATCGTTATCAAACCATCGGGAATCAGCTATAAAGCCATGAAGCCTGAAGATATGGTAGTACTGGATCCGGAAGGAAAAATCGTGGAAGGGGACTTTAAACCATCGACAGATGCTCCGACCCACCTTGTACTTTATAAAGCTTTTCCTGCAATAGGAGGGGTTGTTCATACCCATTCCGCATTTGCTGCTTCCTGGGCACAGGCAGGGAGGGATATTCCACCCTTCGGCACCACCCACGCCGACCATTATTATGGAGCGGTACCATGTACACGGAAGCTGAATGATGCTGAGATCAGGAATGATTATGAGCTCAATACAGGTAAAATAATTGTTGAAAGAATGGTAGGGCTTGATCCCCTGTCTGTTCCTTCTGCGCTGGTCAATGCTCACGGTCCTTTTTGCTGGGGGCATGATGCTGAAGAAGCCGTCTATAACGCTGTTGCTCTTGAAGAGATAGCCAGAATTGCATTTTATACGGTCCTCCTTAACCACAAGACTCCTATTGATCAGAATCTCCTTGACAAGCATTTTTTACGTAAGCACGGCAGTAAGGCATATTACGGCCAGAACAAGAAAGACAAAACTTAAAAATTAAAAAATGGCACGGAAATTTGTTATAGGCATTGATTATGGGACCGATTCGGTCCGGTCCGTTGTTGTGGATACAGCAAACGGGGCTACTGCCGGGTCATCTGTATTTGAATATCCCCGATGGAAAAAGGGCTTGTACTGCGATCCTTCGCAAAACATGTTCCGCCAGCATCCTCTCGATTATATTGAGGGTCTGGAGCAATCCGTTAAGGGAGCTCTGGCGGGATTAAGCGCGGAAATTACGGGAGGTATTGCAGGTATTACCATTGACACCACCGGTTCCACCCCGGTGGCAGTTGATGAGGAGGGGAATCCACTTTCAATGAAACCTGGTTTTGAAGATGATCCGGATGCCATGTTTGTATTATGGAAAGATCATACTGCGGTAAAGGAAGCTGCCGAGATCAACGAGGTGGCGCGAACCTGGGGCGGAACTGACTATACTAAATTTGAAGGCGGTATTTATTCATCCGAGTGGTTCTGGGCAAAGATACTCCATGTTCTCCGACATAGTGAAAAGGTTAGAAAGGCAGCCTGGTCGTGGGTTGAACATTGTGACTGGATACCTGCATTGCTCACGGGTCAGACCGATCCCCTTGCCCTTAAGCGAAGCCGGTGTGCTGCCGGGCATAAGGCCATGTGGCATAAAGATTTCAACGGTTTGCCTGATGAGAAATTCCTTGTCAGGCTCGATCCTGTTCTGGCAGGACTCAGGGAGAGGCTGTTTACCGAAACCTATACCTGCGACGTTGAAGTCGGAACTATAACAAAGGAATGGGCTAACAGGCTCGGTATACCGGAAGATGTTAAAGTCGGGGCCGGAGCATTTGATGCCCATCTGGGTGCCATCGGAGGTGAGATTACGCCATATCAGCTTGTTAAAGTAATGGGCACATCAACCTGCGATATGCTGGTTTCACCTGTCGGAGGAACCGGAGAAAAACTGGTCGCCGGCATCTGTGGACAGGTCGACGGATCAATAGTTCCGGGTATGATTGGCCTTGAAGCAGGGCAATCGGCTTTTGGGGATATCTATGCCTGGTTCGGCAACCTCCTTACGTGGCCTGTTACAGAGATCATTGCAAATATGACCTGGCTCGATGACCAGACCCTGGAGAGGATCAGGAAAGAAACCAACTCGAATATTATCGATGTTCTGAGCAAAAAGGCAGCATCAATTTCAGATGATGAGTCAACACTTATTGCACTCGACTGGCTGAATGGCAGGCGCACACCTGACGCCAATCAGGCGCTGAAAGGCGTAATTGCCGGCTTATCTCTTGGCTCTGACGCACCCAGGATCTTTAAAGCCCTTGTTGAGGCTACTGCTTTCGGTTCCAGGATGATAAATGAGCGTTTTATTTCAGAAGGGGTGAGAATTGATGGTGTGATTGCAGTCGGAGGCGTGGCAAAAAAGAGTCCTTTTGTTATGCAGATTGTTGCAGATGTCCTGAATATGCCGATCAAGGTTGCAAAATCAGATCAGACATGCGCCCTCGGATCTGCAATGGCAGCTTCGGTCGTGGCTGGAATTCATCCGGATATCCCCACTGCACAGAAAGCCATGGGCATCGGATTCGAAAAAGAGTATCATCCTGACCCGGTGAGGGCGAAGAAATATGATGAACTCTTTCGCAAGTATAAAAAACTTGGTTTATTTATAGAGAAAGAACTTACTAATTAATAACTTACTCTGGGGTTGTTGAAAAGTCAAAATCCCTTAACCCTGCCTGCCGGCAGGCAGGGTTAAAAAGGACTTTTTCAACAGCCCCTGTGTAAGTTTTTATTATATAATTAACTGAACTTAATTTTTAATACAATGCGTAAGTCACTTTATGTCAGTTTAGTTTTCCTTTTTCAGCTGAGCTTGATTGCATCGGCTCAAAAAGAAGATCTTGTTACTGTAAATCAACTGGTTGTTATAGCTAATCACCCTGGTCCCGTTATCAGTAAGGATATCTACGGTCATTTCTCAGAGCATCTCGGAAGATGCATCTATGAGGGATTATGGGTTGGGACCGGTTCAAAGATCCCCAATACTTATGGCATCAGGAATGATGTCCTTTTTGCCCTCAGAGAAATTAAAGTTCCCAATCTCCGCTGGCCAGGCGGATGCTTTGCAGACACCTATCATTGGAGGGACGGGATTGGTCCGCAGGAAAAGAGGGCATCAATCGTCAATACACACTGGGGCGGTGTGACAGAGGACAATTCATTCGGAACGCACGAATTTATGAAGCTCACCGAACTTCTTAGCTGCGATGCGTACATTAACGGTAATGTGGGATCAGGAACTGTCAGGGAGATGGCGGAGTGGGTTGAGTACCTGACATCCGATTCCGATAGTCCGATGACAAGACTACGCAAGGAAAACGGGAGAGATGAGCCGTGGAAAGTAAAGTACTTTGCTATCGGCAATGAGAACTGGGGATGCGGCGGAAATATGACGGATGAGTTCTACACAAACGTAATGAGACAGTTTTCAACTTACCTTAATAACTATAGTGAAAACCGGCTTTACCGGGTAGCCTGCGGACCCTCTGATTTCAACGTTGCCTGGACCGAGACCCTTATGAAGGATCCTGATTCACGCGGTCGGTTCCAGGGCTTATCGATACATTATTATTCCCTTGTCGATGGCTGGAATAATAAGGGTTCAGCGACCGATTTTGATGAAAGGCAGTGGTTCCAGACGATGAGGGCAAATCTGCAGATGGACCCGATCATAAAAGGCCACGCTTCAATCATGGACCGTTATGATCCGCAGAAAACAAAAGGCCTTGTTGTCGATGAATGGGGCAACTGGTTCAATGTTGAGCCAGGCTCAAATCCTGGTTTCCTGTACCAGCAGAATACTCTCAGGGATGCATTAACGGCTGCAATCCACCTTAACATTTTCAACCAGCATGCCGACAGGGTAAAGGTGGCCAATCTGGCCCAGATGATAAACGTTTTGCAATCGGTCATCCTCACGAAGGATGATAAGATGGTACTTACCCCGACCTATCATGTTTTCAGAATGTTCAGGGTACATCAGGAGGCCCGGTTGCTCAACACCGACCTCAGATGTGAGGATTACACCTATGGCGACAGGAGCATCCCCGCTGTTTCGGCTTCAGCATCAGTGGACAAGGATGGCAAAATTCACATTTCAATGGCAAATGTGAATCCGGACAAACAGGTTATCATTACCTGCCCGGTGATAGGTGAAACTTATAAAAAAGTAACCGGTGAAATTCTAACGGCAACCCAGATGAATGCAATGAATACCTTTGAAAAACCCGAATCTCTCAAGCCGGTAACTTTTAATGGCTTTAGTTATAAAGATGGTGTTATTACAGTAACTTTGCCTTCAAAGTCGGTAGTTGTACTGGAGTTGACAAAATGACATTAATACTCTTCAAGGTCTGAGGCTGCTGAAAAAGTCAAAATCCCTTAACCCTGCCTGCCGGCAGGCAGGCGCAGAGGGCGCAAAGGAAAGACGCAAAGTTCGCAAAGAGCTGAATCTATGTGTTTTAGCTTTGCGTTCTTTGCGACAACTTTGCGTTCTTTGCGGTTAAAAAGGGCTTTTTCAACAACCCCAGGCTTATGGACCTCAGTGTAAGTTTTTATAAGAAATTAACAATAATGAAAAAATCCAGGAATCTCCTGATCCTGTTTGCCGCCGTCATCTTTCTGGTTGCAGGATGCACCAGCAAACATGAAGAAGATTATCCCATTAAACCGGTTCCCTTCACATCAGTCAGGCTGACTGATAATTTCTGGGCTCCAAGGATAAAGAGAAATGCAACCGTTACCATTCCCATCGCGTTTTCCTATTGCGAATCATCGGGAAGGGTAAAGAATTTTGAGATTGCCGGGGGACTCGACACCGGCAGATTCAGGACAATTTATCCTTTTGATGATTCAGATGTATTCAAGATTATCGAGGGCGCAAGCTATTCTCTGCAGACATATCCGGATCCGAAGCTTGATGCTTACCTTGATACCCTGATTTATAAAATAGGATTGGCCCAGGAGGATGACGGGTATCTTTATACAAACCGTACAATAGCTGAAATGCACGGCGGAGAAGGATTGCACGAATGGGCTGGCAAAAACAGGTGGGAGCTCGACTCGATCCTGAGTCATGAGCTATATAACATTGGACATCTTTATGAAGCAGCAGTAGCTCATTACCAGGCTACAGGAAAGCGGACCCTGCTTGATATTGCCATCAAATCGGCCGACCTTGTTAATAAGGACTTTGGATGGGACAGGATTAAAGTGTACCCGGGACATCAGGTGATTGAAATGGGGCTCGTTAAGCTTTACAGAACAACCGGTGAAAAAAAATACCTTGATCTCGCAAAGTTTTTTCTTGATATAAGAGGTCCGAAGGGAGAAGCCTATAACCAGGCCCACATGCTGGTGGTTAACCAGACTGAGGCGGCAGGCCATTCGGTAAGGGCCACGTACATGTATTCAGGCATGGCCGATATTGCGGCTATTGAAAAAAATGAAGCTTATCTTAACGCAATAACAAAGATCTGGGAGGATATAGTTTACAGCAAAATTTATATAACAGGCGGGATCGGGGCAACAGGAGGCAATGAGGGATTTGCTGATCCGTTTGTCCTGCCAAATATGTCAGCCTATTGCGAAACATGCGCATCCATTGGAAATATCTTTACAAATCACCGGTTATTCCTGTTGCATGGAGAAGGTAAATATATTGATGTACTTGAAAAAACATTGTACAACTCAATGCTGTCAGGAGTCTCCTTATCGGCCGACAGATTCTTTTATCCCAATCCCCTTGAATCAAACGGCCAGCATGAGCGCCAGGCCTGGTTCGGATGCGCTTGCTGCCCTTCAAATGTGGCAAGGTTCGTCCCAGCCATACCAGGTTATATATATGCCGTTACGGATAAGGAGCTTTATGTAAATCTTTTTGTTTCGAACGATGCCGACATTACAATTGGTAATAAAAAAGTCAAAGTAACCCAGAAAGCAAATTTTCCATGGGATGGCAGGGTGGAAATTTCAGTGGATCCCGAAACCCGTGGAAATTTCATGATGAAGCTCCGGATACCAGGGTGGGCGCGAAATGAAGCTATCCCAGGGGATCTTTATAAGTTTACCGATCAGAATAATGAAAACATATCTCTTTCTGTAAATGGAGAACCATTTATGGCAGAGGTTAAAAATGGATTCGCCATTATTGAAAGAACCTGGAGTGAGGGCGACAGGGTGGAAGTTGAATTTCCAATGCCTGTCCGTACGGTGGTTGCTGACGAAAGGATTATGGACGATGCAGGTAAAATTGCTGTCCAGCGCGGGACCTGTAATCTTTTGTGCAGAGTGGCCCGATAACAACACCGGAAATATTCTCAACCTCGTCGTTGACAAAAACTCAGGTTTTTCTGCTGAATTTATGCCCTCATTGCTTGAAGGTACCCTGTTGATAAAAACAAATGGCTCGCAGACAAAGAAAACTGTTGACGGCAAAATCGAAACTCTTGAAAATGAGGCGATAACCCTTATTCCGTACGCTTTCTGGAACAACAGGGGTCCCGGTCAGATGATGGTATGGCTACCCATAACCAGCGAGGTTTCAAAGCCACTGCCCGCACCAACAATCGCATTCAGGAGCAAAGTGAAAGCCAGCAAGGTTACAAAAGCGCTGCCGGCTATTAATGATCAGATCGGACCAGTTAGCTCCAACGATCATTCTGTGAGTTACTATCACTGGTGGCCCGACAGGGATCAATGGGAATACCTCCAGTATGATTTTGAGAAACCTGAAGCAATATCCCGGTCTGAAGTGTACTGGTTCGATGACGGTCCTGATGGCGGTTGCCGCATTCCGGACGAATGGGAAATACTGTACCTGACAGGAAATACGTGGAAACCTGCAAAACCGAAGGGAACTTATTCAGTTACAAAAGACGGGTGGAATACGGTTGAATTTGCTCCGGTCAGAGCTTCTGCCGTAAAGCTCAGGGTAAAACTTAATAAAGAGTTCTCATCCGGTTTATATGAATGGATTGTAGAATAAAAGAATATGAAAAACCTATTAATCCTTTCCCTGACAATAATTCTGTCAGTTTCACTTTTCAACTGCAAAAACGATGAACCTGTAAACGAAATTTATGTTAATTCTAAAACAGGAAATGATGCTAACCCCGGAACAGCAAAAAAACCTTTAAAGTCTATAACTGAAGTCAACACGCGTATTCAGGCGAAACCTGTAACCCTTCTTTTTGCTGGAGACCAGGTTTACGAAGGGACGCTGCTCATTAACAATATTAATGGTACAGCCTCAATTCCACTGGTTATTGGTTCATACGGCGGAGGCCGGGCTGAAATCGATGGGGGCAAAAATGAAGCTATAAGGATTGAAAACTGCAGGTTTTTACGGGTTGAAAACTTCTATCTTACCGGCGATGGACGGAAAGATGGCAATGGAACAAACGGATTGCAGTTAAAGGACTGCCACGATTGTGTCGTTGAAAATATTATTGCCGAAGGGTTTCAGAAGTCAGGCGTTGATCTGAATGATTGCAGGAATATTCAGGTACTTAAAGTTCTTGCTTTATACAATGGCTTTTGCGGGATAAATGTGATGGGTTCGGATAAGAAACTGTCCGGAAGCATTTTGATCAGGGACTGCAAAGCGGAAAATAATCCTGGCGATCCGACGATGCTTGATAATCACAGCGGGAACGGAATTCTTGTCGGCGTTTCCGACAGTGTTGTAATCGATCATTCCTCAGCTACAGATAACGGATGGGATATGCCGAGGCAGGGCAACGGACCTGTAGGCATCTGGACATGGCAAAGTGATCACATCACAATTCAATACTGCATTAGTTATCGCAACAAAACTTCCAAAGGGGGAAAGGACGGCGGCGGTTTTGACCTTGACGGCGGCGTCACAAACTCGGTAATTCAGTATTGCCTGTCGTATGAAAACCAGGGAGCAGGTTATGGACTCTTTCAGTATCCGGGAGCTTCAGACTGGTTTAATAATGTTATCCGCTACTGTGTGAGTATCAATGATGCTCAAATCACAGAAGGATCGGGAAGCTTTTTTATCTGGAACGGTTCGGAGGAAAGCAGCCGGCTTGAAAGGTTGTTATATTTATAACAATGTTGCTTATAATACATCAGCGCCGGTAATCAGCTTTGAAAATGCATCCAGACATGAGAATTTTAATTTCAGTAATAACATCTTTCTCGGTTCAGGCCAGATGATAAGCGGTACAAACACCGGGAGCTCATTTGTTGGAAATGTGTGGTGGAGCCCCGTTGCAGGTATGAAGCTTATGAAATATGTAAGTCTTGAAGACTGGGTGAGAGCATCCGGACAGGAAATGCTCAAAGGCAAGATCGTCGGACTACAGGTCGATCCGGGTTTAACAGGTCCTTTTCTCACTGAATTAGCTGATCCATACCGGCTTAACGAGTTAACCGGATATACTCTGAAACCTGGATCACCAATCAGGAATAAAGGTATTGACCTCAGAGGTTTATCCGGTTTTGAACCTCCATCCAGGGATTTTTTTGGTAACCCTGTTCCTGAGGGCGAATTTCCGGAGCCGGGGATTCATGAAATCAAATGAAAGAACATCAAACTTATAACATTATGAAGCAATTCAAACCACTCTGTCCCAAAACTTACATAATTCTTTTTTCGGTAGTATGTGTCTTTGGATTTACAAAACTGCCGGCTTTTTCCCAGCCCTCGGGAAAAAACCTGGCCATTGTTGCAAATCCTTCGGGATCAGCCAGGTATGACGCCTCATATAACTCGCTGAATGATGGCCTGACTCCGGTAAACATTGCCTTCCCCCGAACCGGTAACAGGCCTCAGCGAAGACTGACCGCTCAGTGGGTGCAGTATGACTGGATTCAACCGGTTTCTACAAGTGAAATAAACGTATTCTGGTGGAATTTTGATAACACTGTAAAACTTCCTCAGGCGTACAGAATTAAATACTGGGATGGCAGCGACTTTGTTACGGTTAAAAATGTTACCGGCCTTGGACTTGAAAACAGGCAATACAATCTTACAACATTTGATAAAATAAAGACTACAAAACTGAGGCTTGAGATTGACTCCGTCGAAAGGATTCCCGGGTCTCTTCTCGAGTGGATGGTAATTCAGTCCGGGGATTCACTAAATCATCCTCCTGTTGTTACCGCCGGTGTTGACAGGTCGGTGATGCTTAACGGCAGGACATATCTTTCGGGTGGAGTTAAATCTGTAACACCGGTCGGGCGGATAGCCTGGAATAAAACAGCCGGCCCCGGCAACGTTGTTTTTTCAAACCCCGATGACCTTAAAAGCACAGCAACATTTTCAGCGCCGGGTGATTACATACTGACAATTACAGCTTATGAAGGAGCTCTCCGGTCATCTTCTGATCTTAAGGTCAGGGTCACAATTCCACCTAAGGAAGAACGCCTGGATGTTGTTTATACCAAGCGGTATAAAATAAACAGCCCATTCTGGAACCCACGCGCTAAGTCTATGATAGTGAACTGGATCCCGTGGTGTGTCAACCAGATAGAACGGACTGACCTGACTCTTGGAGAAGGTGGTCTCGATAATTTCATTGAAGCAGCCAAAGCCCTCAGGGGAGAATCGCACGGGAAGCATAAAGGCTATGTTTTTTCGAACGCCTGGGTTCATCAGACAATTGAGGCTATGTGCATCGCTCTGATGATCGATCCCCAGGGTGATAAAGAGATTATGGCAGCCCAGGAAAAGATGAAAAAAACTCTTGAAATCTGGATCCCCGTCGTTCTTGCAGCACAGGAACCTGACGGTTATCTCCAGACGGCATTTACCCTTCGCGACACAACACGGTGGAGGGAAAGATGGGCCCCCAGGACAAGAGGCAATCATGAGGGTTATGTTGCCGGATATTTTCTTGAATCGGCAATAAATCATTACACCCTGACTGAAGGGAAAGATAAAAGGCTGTATAATGCTGCCAAAAAGTTGGCGGATTGCTGGGTGGCAAATATTGGTCCGGGAAAGAAGGTCTGGTATGACGGGCATCAGGAGATGGAACAGGCCCTCGTCCGTTTTGGGAGGTTCGTAAACGATATGGAAGGTATGGGTCATGGCGACAGCTATATCAGTCTTGCAAAATACCTCCTCGATTGCCGGCGCGACGGCAGCGAATATGATCAGAGCCATGTACCCGTTCAGGAACAATACGAGGCTGTCGGACATGCCGTGAGAGCTGCCTACAGCTACTCGGCGATGTCAGATGTGGCAGCTGAAACAGGTGATGTAGACTATCAGAGCGCAGTTATGTCGCTCTGGGATAATATGGTGAACAAGAAGTATTACCTGACAGGCGGTATTGGAAGCGGGGAGACTTCGGAAGGCTTCGGACCAAATTACTCACTGGGCAATGACGCATATTGTGAATCATGTTCCAGCTGCGGTCTTATCTTCTTTCAGCACAAAATGAATCTGGCATACCACGACGCCAGATATGCGGACCTTTATGAAGAAACTCTTTTTAATGCATTGCTGGGCTCACTCGATAATGAAGGGAAGAACTTCTACTACACAAATGAGCTTTCATCTGCACAGTCACGTTATTCATGGCATGTATGCCCCTGTTGCGTCGGGAATATTCCGAGGACACTTCTGATGATCCCGACATGGACGTATGTTAAGGGTAAAGATGGTATTTATGTAAATATGTTCATTGGAAGCACGATTAAAGTAGAGAAGGTTGCAGGCACCGATATTGAAATGATCCAGACTACAGATTACCCCTGGAGCGGCAAAGTTTCGATAACATTGAATCCCGCTCAGTCAAAAGAGTTTACTGTTTATATCAGGGTTCCCGACAGGACTACAAGCGTATTGTATACCCCGGTACCGGAGGTAAAAGGTTTGAAATCATTGAGTCTCAATGGTAAACCTGTAAAGCCGGAAATTGTTAATGGTTATGCTGTTATTAAAAGGTTATGGAAAAGAGGTGATAAAATTGACCTTGAGTTGCCGATGGAGATCCAAACAATAACCGCCGATGAAAAGATTGTTGCCGACAGAGGGAGAGTAGCGCTGCGTTACGGTCCGCTGATCTTTAATGTTGAAAAAGCTGATCAGCCGGATATTGAAAAATATATTGGCACAGGTCCGCTTTCACTCGAATGGAATGGAGACCTTTTGGGAGGCGCCCTGACAATAAAGGGAAAATGGGACGATGGAACTTCACTGACTGCAATTCCGAATTATTTGAGGAACAACCGCAACCTGGTAAAGTCAACTAATAAGCCCGAAAGAGAAGATCCTGCTGAAGGTTCGATGGTTTGGATAAAAAGACGATAAAGACAGTTACACCTTGGCTATAAGGAAAAGGATCAAGCCAACAATTACAACGTAGATTAAAATCTCAAAAATCCTTAAAGCGTGTCTTCTCATTTATCAGGTAACTGAAGATGATTCAGGTTTGGGCTGATATCGACCCTGTTAATACAATGCAAAATTACGCTTAATAAATAAGCCTGCTGAGCATCATTTGTTCATTTAAGTAGCTTGATTTATCCTTTGTTGGGTATCAAATGTTAATTCATTTCCGGGTATGAATTAAAGACACCTTTTACTTTATTTGGTTTAAACATGCGTAAAATGAAAAACATTTGTAAACTTTGGGGGATATCCTGATCTGTTTTCAACTTGTATTTTAAAGTATGACTCCCGGACGATTTCCCATAGTCAGATTTGATGATCATAAAGAATATGATTTGATACCATTTTATGCCAGGTTGATAAAATGTATTATTCTTTTCTTCCTGCTCACCGGAATCAATGTTTCAAATGTCTTTCCTCAGAATAACAATATCATTTTTTCACACATTGATGTAAATAACGGGTTATCTGATAATTGGGTAAAGTGTATTTACAAGGACTCAAAAGGATTTATCTGGATGGGAACCAATGGCGGACTTAACAGGTTTGACGGTTATAATTTTAAATTATTTAAACGACAGGTTACTGATTCAATATCCATTGCAGACAATGCAATTAATTCAATTGCCGAGGACAATGAGGGTAATCTCTGGATAGGAACAAGAAGCGGTATCAGCGTACTTGATCAGGAGTCATACACCTTTAAAAAAATAAATCTCCCCGCATCACCAATTTTTTTATGCCAGGATATAGCATATATTACAGCATTGGCTGCCGATCAGTCCGGCAATATTCTTATCGGCACGCACAATGGCCTGTTCGCTTATAATAATAAGAACAATTCCTTTAAGCATATTCTCATTGATGAGCAATCGTGCTCATCAGAGTTGAATAATATTACAGCGATCACCCGTGACAATTCCGGATCATTCTGGATCGGAACCAATAATGGATTTATCTTAAGGCATAAAGATGGGTCAGATTCGTTTGAGAAGTATAAATCTTACCGGGAAGGTCTGGAAAGAAACGGCATCATAACAAGGTTGTTTGCAGATAAAAATAACAATTTATGGGTGGGTGATATCAATGGACTGAGCCTGTTTGATATCGAAACGGGATCCTGGAACCGGGAATTTCAAGTCAATTCAGGAACTGATTTCAGAAAACTTCAGATAACAGGAATTGATCAGGATACTGACGGCCAGATATGGATTTCCACTGACGGTAAAGGAATATTCGTAATTAATCCTTCTGGTTTCAGCCATTACAACATTTCAAATCTGCCCTATGTATCGGGTACCCTTTCGAGCAATGGCATTACTTCATTATTCTGCGACAAATCAGGTATTGTATGGATAGGAACATCAAAGAAGGGCGTTGACTTCTACAAAAAGGGAATCAGGAAATTCAGGATATTCAGGAATTATCCAAAAGATGATAACAGTCTTATTTATAATGATGTAGATTGTATGGCCGAGGATTCTAAAGGAAACCTCTGGATTGGCACTAACGGTGGTGGACTGAATTATTATGACCGGAAAGCCAATAAATTCACAGGCTTTGTATCCAAACCTGGCTCAAAAAACAGTCTGAGCAGTAACATAATTGTCTCACTTTTTGAGGATTCTGAAAAAAAGATCTGGATAGGTACTTATCTTGGAGGATTGAATTGCTACGATCCTTCCACAGGCGAATTTACAGTTTACAGGCATAGCGGATCAGATTCAACATCAATTTCCGATGACCGGATATGGAGTATCTGTGAAGACAGCAACAGAAATATATGGATTGCGACGCTTACAAACGGGCTTAATCGTTTTGACCGCAATACAGGGAAATTTGAAAGATATAACACCCAGAACAGTCCTATTTGTTTCAACTATCTCAACTCCATCTCAGTTGACAAAAATGATAACCTGTGGATCTCCTCAGCTAACGGACTCATTTATCTTTAATCCGTCTCAAAACCGTGCCAACTGCTACTTCAATAACCCGGAAACCAGTAACTCGCTGAGCGATAATCAGGTAATCTCAACTTTCACCGACAGCAGGGGTATGTTCTGGGTATGCACCAACAATGGTCTGAATCTGATGGACCGGGTAAATGGTACTTTCAGGGTTTTCAGGGAGGCTGACGGACTGCCTTCAAGCAGTGTATTAAGGATCCTTGAAGACATAAATTCAGACCTCTGGATAAGTACAAAGAACGGTATTGCCAAACTGGAGGTAAGCAGGTCAGATGAAGGGAATCCTTTATCTTTCAGGTTTATCAATTACGGCATTAGCGACGGCTTGCAGGGGAAGGAGTTTACTGAAACTGCTGCACTTGCAACCAGGGACGGTGAAATCTGGTTTGGCGGACCAGAAGGTCTTAATGCCTTTTACCCTGAGGAAATTACCAGCGATAAAACTCCTTCAGAGCTGATCTTTACTGATTTAAGGATCTTCAACAAGAAAATTAATTATGGTGAGACTGTAAATAACCGGGTTTTGCTTGAGAAGCCTGTATTCAATACAGATAAGATAACACTCAAATACAAGGAGAATTCGTTCACAATCGATTTTGTCGTTCTGAATTATTTTTACCCTGAGAAAAACAGGTATCTATACCATCTCCAGGGCTTTAATGATAAATGGATAAGCACTGAAGGCAATGAGAACTTTGCAACTTTTTCAAACCTGAATAATGGCACCTACACACTTATGGTTAAAGCAGCAAATCCGGATGGGATCTGGAATGATAAGCCGCTTGAGATCATAATAAAGGTTCTTCCTCCTTTATGGAAAAGCACGTTTGCATATTGCCTGTACACTATCCTGATATTGTCAATGCTTGCTTTACTGAGATATCTTATCCTTTACAGGGAAAGACTGAATATTAAAATTGAACAGGAGCAAATTGAATCACAACATCTTCATGAATTGGACTCGTTGAAAATAAGATTCTTTACAAATATTTCGCATGAATTCAGAACTCCGATCACATTAATATTATCCCCGGTTGAAAAACTTCTGAACCGGTGGAAAGGCGCCCCGGAGGAAAAACATCTCAAATTGATCCAGCAGAACGCAAAAAGGTTACTGTTAATGGTAAACCAGCTTCTTGATTTCAGGAGGATGGAGGTACAGGGTTTTAATTACAACCCTTCGTATGGGAATATTATTTCTTTCATATGGCGATGTGACTGAGTCTTTTACCGATCTGAGTGAACAAAAACAGATAAAGCTCGCTTTTCGGACAGATTTGCCTGAAGTGAACACCTGGTTTGACAGGAATAAGCTTGAGAAGATAATATTTAACCTTCTTTCAAATGCATTTAAGTTCACACCATCAGGTGGATCAATAACTGTTTCTGTATCTGTTCTGAATGAAGAGGTAATGATAAACAGTAATGGAAACAATAATGTATCAAAAGTCCGGATCACGGTTGAAGATACCGGGATAGGTATTCCTGCCGACAAGATTGATAAATTATTCAGTTATTTCTACCAGGTTAATTCTCCCTTCGACGACCAGGGAACCGGGTTAGGCCTGGCTCTCGTAAAAGAATTCGTTAATCTTCATAACGGAGAGGTAAAAGTGGAAAGCCGGCCCGGGAAAGGCAGTTGTTTTACTGTATCCCTTCCTTTAAGGGTGGATGCATCCTTTAACTTCGTATTGCATGTGACCAGGGATTCAGAAATGCAGGTGCAATCAGTTGTGACGGAGCAGGAAAGCAGGGGACATGACAATGGAAGAAAATACAAAATACTGGTAGCCGAAGATAACGATGACCTGAGGTTTTACATTAAGGACAATCTTCACCACCATTATGATATTTTTGAGGCATCCAACGGGGAAGAGGCGCTTGGAATAGTACTGAAAGAAGTCCCAGATCTTATAATAAGTGATATTTTAATGCCGGTTATGGATGGAAAGGAGTTGTGCAGGAAGGTTAAGACTGATAAAAAGCTGAATCATATCCCATTTATCTTTATTACAGCCCGCGCGGGTGAAAAAGATCTGCTTGAGTGCCTCGATCTTGGGGCCGATGATTTTATTCCGAAACCTTTCAGTTTCCCGGTACTTGAAGCCAAGATCACCAATTTCCTTTGTCTGACAAAGAATATGAAACATTCCCATCTTAAAAATGCTCTTGTTGAACCAAATAAAATTGATATCTTATCCCTTGACGAGCAGTTTCTCCAAAAAGCGCTTGGGCTGGTTGAGAAGAATATATCGAGAGTCGATTATACAGTTGAGGAACTCAGCAGCGATCTCGGTATAAGCCGTACCCTCTTCTATAAAAAAATCCTGGCCATGACAGGGAAACCTCCACTTGAGTTTATAAGGATCCTGAGGCTTAAAAGAGCTGCCCAGCTTCTTCTGAAAAGTCAGCTGAATGTGTCCGAAATTGCCTTCAAGGTTGGGTACAATGATCCAAAATACTTCAGGAAACACTTTAAGAATGAGTTCGGCGTACTTCCATCAAGGTATGTTGAAAAACAAAATCGTGATCACGATAAAAATCAATTGACCCCCCAAACCTGAACAATTAGACCTGTCATCACATTTTGGTAAGCATTATTTTTGACATAATCTAAACCCGGCATAGGGCTTAACGCCTGTTATGCCAAAACTAAATATCTAACCGTGATGTAATTTACTATTCTAAAAACCCAAAACTATGATTAAACGAGGTGTTTTTCTAATCTTGTTACTGTTTGCAAATCTGTGTTTGATGGCCCAGAGTACAGTAATAGGTGTTGTTCGTGACTCAGGAAGCCAGCCGGTACCAGGTGTATCAGTTGTTGTGAAGGGTACTTCAATCGGAACCCTGACGGGAATCGATGGCAAGTATTCGTTAAATGTTCCTGCCGGAAGCAACACACTGGTATTCACCTTTATCGGCATGACAAGGGCTGAAGAGGTCATTGGGAACAGATCTGTAATAGATGTTATCCTGAAAGAAGAAGTTACAGGACTGGACGAAGTGGTGGTTGTAGGCTATGGTACCCAGAAGAAAAAAGTGGTTACCGGTGCAACCGTACAGGTTAAAGGGGATGATATCCAGAAACTTAGTACAGTTTCGCCTCTGACTGCTCTGCAGGGCCAGACCCCTGGTGTGACAATTATTAAGAATACTGGTGAACCCGGAGCAGGATTTAATGTTAACGTACGTGGAATGGGTACTATCGGGAACTCACAACCCCTCTACGTTATTGATGGTGTCCCTGGTGGAAACATCGATTATCTCTCATCAGCCGACATTGAGTCGATTGACGTTCTCAAAGATGCTGCATCAGCAGCTATTTACGGTTCACGTGCCGCCAACGGGGTCATCCTGGTAACAACCAAGAGAGGCAAACTTTCGGGTGGCGGTATGAAAGCCAACATAACTTACGACGGATCGTACGGCTGGCAGAACCTCTATAAAAAACTCCCGGTTACAAATGCCCAGGAATATGCAGTTCTGCTTAATGAAGCAAAGGTTAACAGCGGCCAGCCGCTCCTTAATTTTGCGTCTCTTGTTCCCGATTGGGACAGGATCCAGAGTGGCGCATGGACAGGCACCGACTGGATTGACCAGCTTACCGAAAAAAATGCTCCTCAGGTAAATAATGCAGTCAATATTTTCGGAGGTTCCGACCTTATGACTTTCTCTATGGGGGTTTCACACACTAACCAGAAAGGGATAGTCGGAAAACCTGTAGCATCTGAATATGAAAGGTTTACATTCAGACTGAACTCCGATTACTCACTTATCAGAAATAAATCAAACACCTCCACTCTTCTGAAAGTCGGTGAGACATTAAGATATATGCATTCAAACAGAAACGGGATCGGAACAGGAAACCAGTACTGGAATGATATGTTCAGTGCTATCGTGGCAAGCCCGTTCCTGCCCATGTGGGCAACAGATGAGACCGACAAGGCTTACCCCTATCATTATGCAATTCCATGGAATGAGCAGGAGGCAAACCCAATTGCTTCAATGGTTTATAACCGTGGAATGAATGAGAGTAAAAACCACAATTTGAACGGAAGCCTTTTTGCTGAATTACAACCAATTAAAAACCTGGTGTTCAGGAGTGCGTTTGGATTCAATATGTCAGCCGGATCTTACAGGAGTTATACTCCCACCTACGAACTGAGCGCTTCCTCATTCAGGAATAATAACGCTGTAAATCATAGTATGTCGAACGGTTTGGGCTGGACGTTTGAAAATACACTTTCTTATAATCTCACTGTGAACAGCGTTCATAATTTCACAGGTCTTATTGGTACATCAGCTGAAAAATGGGGGCTGGGCGAAAGTATCAACGGCGGTAATGCAAATTCGCTGTTTTACGATTTTCAACATGCCTACCTTGATAATACAAAGGTTATTTATAATGATGGTAAGACAAGCTTAGGCAGCAGTCCATGGGGCGAAGGTGGAATACTATCCTATTTCGGACGTGCTTCGTACAGCTACAAGGAAAAATACCTGGCAACGGTTATTATGCGTGCCGATGCATCTTCAAATTTTGCCAAGGGAAACAGATGGGGCTATTTCCCATCGATTTCTGCAGGATGGGTATTGTCCGAAGAATCATTTATGGATAACAACGGTGCAATTGACTTCCTGAAACTGCGCGCAAGCTGGGGACAGAATGGCAACCAGGCCATCAATCCTTTCCAGTACCTTGCAACAATCTCCTTCAACAACGTAAACTACTTCTTTGGTGGGGACAAATCAGTTGTTTCAACTGGCGGTTTTCCCGATATTCTTCCGAACCCGGATGTGACATGGGAAACTTCCGACCAGCTGAACATCGGTTTTGATGCCCGCCTTCTAAACAATAAACTGAACATAGCTTTTGACTGGTATAACAAACAGACAAAAGACTGGCTCGTCAGTCCTTCAATACTTGCATCATATGGAACAGGCGCACCATATGTAAACGGTGGTGATGTTTCAAACAAGGGAGTTGAACTGAATCTCGGATATGTTGAAAATGCCGGTTCTCTCAATTATTCTGTGGGTGCGAGTGTTGCATATAATACAAATGAGGTCACCAAAATAAATAACAATGAGAAAATATTCCATGGAACCGGGAATGTCCTCGGACAGGGCACGGAAGAGCTTTACCGGGCACAGGTAGGATTCCCTATCGGTTATTTCTGGGGATATAAAACAAATGGTGTTTTCCAGAATGATGCAGAGGTGCTGGCTTACAGAAACTCGTCCGACAAAACTATAATGCCAACGGCAGTCCCGGGCGACCTTATTTTTGACGATACCAACGACGATGGTACAATCGACTATAATGATAAGGTAATGATAGGCGATCCTAATCCTGATTTTATTGTTGGCCTTAATTTCTCAATGGATTATAAGGGATTTGACCTCTCCTTAATGGCAAACGGCGCCTTCGGCCAGCAGATAGCACGAAGCTTCCGCCGCTGGGCCGACAGTCCGCAGAATAACTATACTACCGATGTTATGAACAGATGGCACGGTGAAGGATCTTCAAATAAGTATCCCAGACTTACATATGGTTCTCATATCAACTGGCAGTATAACTCCGATATCTTCATCGAAGACGGTGATTATCTCAGAATAAGCAACGTAACCGTAGGTTATGACTTTAAGAAGCTTTTCAAAGGGATTCCGATGAGCCAGACCAGGTTCTTCTTCACAGTACAGAACCTGTACACTTTTACAAAGTACATGGGCATGGATCCTGAACTTGGACCCTACGGTTTCGACAGCTGGGCAAAAGGGATTGATATCGGTACTTACCCTGCTCCAAGAACAGTTTTAATTGGTGCAAGTCTTAAATTCTAAAAAAAATGAAAAATATGAAAAAGATATTTTTAGGTATACTTATTACTACAGTGTTGGCCGGATGTTCCGAAAGTTTTCTCGAGACAGCTCCGCTTACACAGAAAACAAACACCGATTTCTATCAGACACCTTCCGATATGGATCAGGCCCTTACAGCTGCCTACGTGACACTGGTAGATATGCCGGAAGGTGATGCTTCAATTCTTGGAGCATATCCGCTGGTCTATTCCAACCTGATGTCGGATGATTGTTTCGGCGGTGGCGGCGATAATGACCGTTTCCCACGCGCAATCTGCGATTTCAAGGTAGAAGGTCCCAATACATTTGTCGCAGCATGGACACGTTACTACCGTGGGATTTTCCGTACCAACATGATCCTTGAAAACATCGATAAACCCGAATGGACTTCCGCTGATCAGAAAGGGAAAATTGAAGGACAGGCACGCTTCCTGAGAGCACAGTTCTACTTTGATATGGCACGCCTTTTTGGTGAAGTTCCACTGGTGCTCGAAACAAAACCACAGAATTTACCAAAAACCCCGGCAGCTGAAATCTTTGGTCAGATCGCCAGTGATCTTAAGTCAGCAATCGAAACCTTTCCCGCAGTTAGCTACGGAACAGCAGTTTACAGCGACCTCGGACGTGCAAACAGATGGATTGCCGAAGCACTGATGGCACGCGTATACCTTTTCTATACAGGTTACTACGAATCAGCTGATCTTCCACTGGCCGGAGGAGGTTCAGTCACAAAAGCTGATGTAATTGGCTGGCTTGAAGAGTGCATAAATAGCAGCGGATATGACCTCATGCCTGAATTCAGGAACCTTTGGCCCTATTCTGTTGCCAATGCAACCTATTCTGAGGAACCATATAAGTTTACCGTTGACAATAGTCTGAACTGGTACAAGGAAGAAGGCGCCAATAAAGAAGCTATGTTCATGCTTAAGTTTTCAACCTTTGCGGACTGGGGCACAAGTATTTATTACAGTAATCAGATGGACCTCTTTTTCGGATGGCGTTCATACAGCTATAAAGGTTCTATGGGAGAAGGCTGGGGAATGGGTACGGTTAATAAAAATTTGTGGGATCAATGGCCCGATGACGACCTCCGTAAAAGAGGCTCAATCCTCAAAGTTGATGATGATGCGGTTGAGGGGATAGGGAACTACGGACTCGGAGTTGACCTTCACGACAAACAGATGGATGAGACCGGTTTCTGGCAGAAGAAATACAGACCTGTAAATGTAAAAAAGAATGGTGAATGGCATAACTACAGCGTTGATTTCTACGGCGTCACAAAGAATATGCAGCTTGATAACATGCAGGACATTGTTTTGATCCGTTTTGCCGACGTTCTGCTTATGCATTCAGAACTTACAGAGACACCGACAGGCATGAACAGGGTCCGCGCCCGAGCAGATCTTCTGCCTGTTGCAGGTTATACCCTTGATGCTTTGAAAGCTGAACGTCGCTATGAACTGGCCTTCGAAGGTGAACGTTATTATGACCTTCTACGCTGGGCCGGGAAAAGTAATCTTACCCAGGTTGAGGCAATTCTGGAAAGTAAGAATGGCGTTCCGACTTACAACAATGGCGTCTGGGGAGTAAAGAAAGGTGTTGACTTCCGTCCTGTTACAGGTGGATTCGCTCAGATACCCAACAGGGAGATACAGCTTTCAGAAGGAGTGCTTGTTCAAAATCCCGGATGGGAGACAGGTACTGCACCGACATATTCATTTAGTTCACGTTAGAAATCTTTAAGAAGATAAAATATGAAAAGAAAGATATTGATCTATATCGCAGGTTTGATGTTCCTGATCGGAGCATGCACACCCATCGAAGACAGGGATACACTGGGAGCCATTGTTCCGGCATCTGATTTTAATTACACAATTACAAAGGATGCATCAAATGACTATATTCTCTATCTTGAAAATAATACGCCAGGAGTTTTGTTTGCCTGGGATTATGCCTGGGGAACATCTCTAAGACAAAAGGATACAGTCAGGATGCTCGTTCCCGGCGATTATACCATCAAGATTACTGCAACAACTGCCGGAGGCCTGGTATTTGATGAATTCCCGGTCTCTGTTACCAAAGCAGATCCTACCGCATTCCAGGACCCGTCGTGGGCCATGCTGACAAATATGGCAGCTGGTAAAACATGGGTATGGGATACCGATAAACCTGCTCCATGGGGTAATGGCGGTTTTAAAGGATGCAATGCACCATGCTGGTGGGCTGTCAGTGTTGCCGACCTTGCAGGCCGCGGAGTCGGATCGGACGAGATGAAGTTCGATCTCAATGGCGGACGTAACCTTACACTTACAGCCGCATCCGTTCCTTCTGCCGGTACCATAACAGGCACTTTCAATATTGATATGGCTTCGCAGATTGCAGGTTGGAGCGTTGGGAAACTTACTACAACCAACACTGTTGTGATAAACGGTATAAACGTAAATGATGGTAATGCCCAGTTCACGGAATATAATATTCTTAAACTGACAGATACTGAACTTCAGCTTGCTGCTGCAAAAGCGGGAACAGGTGATTGGGGTGAAGCATGGTTCTGGCTCTTTAAACCAAAGAACTGATTTACCATAAAATAAAAAAAGCCATCTCCGGATGGCTTTTTTTGCTTTTTACATTATTTACCTGACCTTCGTTTTGCGATTCAGTCCACTTAAGATAGATTTACCAAAAATTTCATTTATGCGGATTATTTTCATTTCGGTCTTTACTCTCCTTATATTAACTGCAGCATGTAAAAAAAATCAGACTTTCACCATAGAAGGTAAAGTACCCGATCCTGTTTTCAATGGATCAAGAGTGTATCTTGTCGCCCTGGATGCTCCTGTAACCAGAAATGTCGATTCAACAATAATCGAAAACGGGAGATTCCATTTCGAAATAAAAGCAGATTCCTTTACGGCCAGGATTCTAAGGATACCGGCAAAATATCCGGATATCATCGAAGACCTGGTTGTGATACCTGAACCCGGTCAAATAAGTGCAGTGCTCGATTCTGTGAGCTATGGCCAGGGAACAAGGCTTAACAATACGCTTCAGCAATGGAAAGAGAGGAAGCATATTCATGACTCGATACAGTGGGACCTCTATATTCAAAAGAATATCAAAGGATTAGATCAGAATATTATAGACAGTCTGATGAAAGTCTCTGAAAAAATGAGTGAAATTATAATGTCGGATAATATCTGCATGATAAACGAAAATCTCAATAACGGAATAGGGCTCTTACTATTTAAGATCTATTTCAATGCCTTGCCGGCAGGTGAAAAGAACTACGTAATGCAGATGACCGGGAAAAAGTATTTTGAAAGGGATGCTGAGCTGAGGAAAAGGCTCCAATAATGTATTTTCGTATCTGATGAAACTGTTAAGTAAAATTTCTGCTGAAAAAGCATTGCTGGTGCTATTTACGGTAACCTCAGTGGTATTCTTTTGTTTTTTTTACCACAATCATCTTTACCAGCGGGAACAATTGCAAATGTTCCAGCTTACATTCAGTTATCTCATCGACGGACTATCAATCCAGGGAGGCTTTGCGATTTATTTCGGAGAATTCTTTACGCAATTTTTCGGAATTCCGTTAGCTGGGGCTGCCATTATATCAATGTTCCTTGTCTTTTTGCAAATGGCGACAAGGAAGCTGCTTTTTACTATATCAGGAAACAAAAACCTGGAGATACTCTCCTTTTTACCTGCTGTGGGATATTGGATCTTACTTACCCAGCAGTTCTATTATCTTTCAGGTCTTATAGGTTTACTGATTTCCGTCCTTGCCTCGGTCTTTTACCTGGGAATTAAAAGAGATAAGAGAAGAATCCTTTCCGGGATACTTCTGATCCCATTGCTTTACTGGCTTACCGGCGGTGCATTCCTTGTTTTTACACTGAATATTATTATTCCGGTCCTTTCAATCGGGAAACGTTCTGACAGGAGTTTGTTTTCTAAATTCTCTATTCCCCTTCTTTATATTTTGCTTGCCGCCCTGATACCTGTTATAACGCGGAAATTTTTAATTACCGACTCCCTTCTGCAATCATACCTTTCCGGCGCATATTATGCCATAAGTATCTTTTTCCCTGTGCCGCTGATAGTTGTATTTCTTGTAATACCTTCTTTAATACTTTTACAGTCGCTTTTACCTTTATCAGACAAACAATCATCTTTATTGAGTATTGTTTCTGTTATCCTGGTTGCCACGATAAATATCGCAGGTATTAAATTGTTCGCAGGATTTAAAGAAGAGAAAGAGATGGCATACGATAACCTGGTTTACGATCAAAACTGGGATGGTGTAATAAGGCTTGCAGAAAACGAGCAACCTGCCAGTCGAAGATCAATGGTGGCGGTAAACCTTGCCCTCGCCAGGACAGGCCAGCTGTCCACCAAGATGTTCAGATTCGACCAGGATGAAAACAGTCTGTTTCTTGATTATGAAAGAAGGGGCATGACGCCATTTATTGCAAATGAACCATTTTATTACCTCGGCCTTATAAATTTTTCGCAGATGTTTGCGATGGAGAGCATTGAGTCGACCCCTGATGCCAAAATCCCCGTCAGGGCTTTCAAACGTGTAGCTGAAACTTATTATATCAATGATCAGTATGATGTTGCAGGGAGATATTTCTGCCGTATCGGACATACCCTGTTTTATAATAAGTGGGCAGAAAAGTTTCTTGAATTGAATTCCCGGGAGGCCGTTGAAAGAAGAAAACTGAAGCCAAAAGATGACTTTTTCTATAACGGGCAACAAATGGACATTGCCCTCAGATACCTCCTGATTGCAAATCCTGAGAACAGGATGGCTTATGAATACCTGATGGCTCATTACCTTCTGAAGAAGGATTTTGACGGATTTCTGAAGGCCATCAATATGGTAAAAAGTATGAAATACGACACTTTACCGGTGGTTTTTCAGGAAGCCATCGCATATATCTTAACAATCGTTCCAGAAATGCCGGCACAATTGCAAAACCTGACACCTGATAAAGCGGTAACTGACAGGATCAGAGATTACGCCAGGTTATATTCTGAAGACAGGGAAGATACCGCAGGAATGAAAAAGGAATTTGGCGATACTTATTGGTATTACCTGCATTTTAAATGAAATAGATGAGATCCCGTACTCTGTATATCATTTTTATTTCTTGTCTGGCTTTTGCCTGCAGCAGAACCGATTCTGATGTTTCAGATAAAAATGGTGCATATCCTGAAATTACACCGGATTACAGGTCAGTAACGATTCCTCCTGATATAGCTCCGCTTAATTTTAAAATATCAGGTGAATTTGACCGGACCAGGATGACAGTATCAGGAAAGAATTTCAGATTTGAAAAAGAATACGATGGGAATAAAGTCACTTTTCCTTTGAAGAAATGGAAAAGACTGCTTAAGGAATGCAGAGGTGACAGCATCCAAATTGAGATTTCGTCAGTAGCGGGTGATGTCTGGACAAGATACAGGCCTTTCCTGATCTACGTATCGGGCAAACCTGTTGATGATTACCTCGTTTACCGTCTGCTTATGCCGGGTTTCCAGAATTGGAACCAGATGGGCATTTATCAGCGCTCACTAGCTGATTTTAACGTAAAAACCATCCTTGACAGCCGTGTTATGCCCGGAACATGCATGAATTGCCATTCCTTTGCACAGAATAGCCCTGATAATATGGTCTTTCACCTTCGTGAAAGTTATGGTGGGACAATTCTTTATCAAAATAAAAAGCTGAGTAAGATCAATACCAGAACTGACAAAATGTTTGCCAACGCTGCATTCCCTTCCTGGCATCCTTCCAAAAGATTTATTGCTTTTTCGGTCAACAGGGTGAACCAGATATTCCACGCAGTTGGTCCTGCACGCGCAGCAGCTATTGATTTGAAATCTGATATATTTGTTTATGATATTGAAAGAAATGAGATGCTGAGCTCTCCCATATTGAGTTCCGAAGAGAACTTTGAGACATTCCCGTGTTTCTCCGCTGATGGAACCGTTATCTATTATTGTAGCGCTGAAAGGGTAATGCTGCCCGCTAAATATGATAGCATAAGGTATAGCCTGTGCAGTGTGACCTTTGACGCCATTACCCGCAGATTTGGAGAAAAGCCCGATACATTGGTCAGCGCCGCAACGTCAGGTAAGAGTATTTCGATGCCAAAAGTCTCCCCTGACGGCCGGTTTATTTTGTTTAGCATTGCGGATTATGGCGCTTTTCCGTCTTATAATCCTGAAGCAGATCTGGCCCTCTTCGACCTTAAGGACGGCACGTTCAGGAAGCTGGATGCCATAAATAGCGGCAATGTGGAGAGCTGGCATTCCTGGTCATCGAACGGACGATGGATCGCCTTCAGCAGTCGTAGAATGAATGGGTTGTACTCAAACGTTTACCTGGCTTATATGGATGAAAACGGAAATCCGGGGAAACCCTTTTTGCTCCCTCAGAAGGATCCGGACTTTTATGGGAAGTTTTTATTTTCTTTCAATGTTCCTGAATTCATCACAAAGGGGATTGACGTCAACCCCTATCAGATTGAAAAAGCAGCAAAGAGTGCGATGTTCACACAGGTTCAGTCTGGCAGCAGCCATTAATAGTTATTAAAGTGGATTTCAAAAAGAAAGTAATTACTGAACGAATTATTTCAGGCCTTCTCTTCTCAGCCTGCTTTCTCTTTTTTTATTTTCTGTATGACAATCATATTTATTTTATTGAACAGCAGCAGATCTTTCTTCTGACGCCTGCACATTTTCTTTCATACTTTTCCAGACCTGCCTTTCTCTCGTCTTATGCAGGGGATTTTTTAACCCAGTTTTATTACCTTGTTGGCGGAGGTCCCCTGGTGATCACTGCATTGCTAATTGCCTTATGGTTCCTGGTCAGAAAGCTTCTTTCCGGGATTTCAGGAAAAGAACAGGGATTGTTCCTGCCTCTGATGCCCTTAATATTCAGCTGGATCGCATTGTGTGATATCGAATTTCCGCTTGCGGTCATAATATCATTGATTATAAGTGTGATTGCCATACTTATTTATGTCTCACTTAAAAACAGACGTTTAAGGATCGCATCGGGAGTTATCCTTATTCCTGTTTTATATATAGTTGCGGGGAGTTATTTCTTCGTTTTTGTGATTTTTGCCTCCCTTTTTGAAATTATTAGTGGCGAGAATTCCAGGGAAAAACTGACAGCTGGAATATTTCTGCTCTTTGCCCTGATGATCCCCGTCAGCCTGAAATCTGTTTATCTTATTACAACAGGTCAGGCCTATACCTGGGTTTCAGAATCAGCAAGAAATCCGGGATTTAATGATTTTGTCCCTTTTATTTCATTGTTGATCGCAGTCCTGATTACCCTGATTCCTTTTAGCAAGACTGGTTTCAGACTACCGCCGGCAGGTTCAATAATAATTCAGACTATTGCAGCTGTACTGCTTTTGATATCAGGGATCATGGTTAGCGCCGACTTCAACCTCGAAAAGATCCTGAGTCTTGATTACGAAGCGAACCACAACCGGTGGGACAGGGTTTACGAACTTTCAAATAAGTACAGGCTGAGGAACAACCTTTCATCTTACTATACCAACATGGCGATGGCAAAACTGGGAATAATGAGCGGCGAATTAATGGATCACTACCAGCCTGCTGCCACAGGACTCTTTATCCCTGTAAATGCAAATGAAAACTATCTTACAATTACGTTCAGCAATGAGATCTACTGGCAATTGGGCGATGTAAATGCCTCGCAGCATTCGGCCCTGCTGGGCATGATCTTCTCGCCACGTTCACGTAATTCAAGGCTCATGAAGAGGCTTGTCGAAATAAATATAGTAAATGGTGAATATTCAGTTGCCCGGAAATACCTTACTATACTCGATAAAACACTTTTTTACAGGGAATGGGCATCTGAAAGGAAAAGGTTCCTTTACAACGAGGATGAGTGCTCACGTTCAAAATGGATTTCTTCAAAGCGGGAGCTGATTCCAAAAAGGGATCTTTTGAAGAAGGGTAACGAATACAAGAAAACTCTCGAAATGCTTCTTGCTGCCAATCCCGAAAACCGGATGGCAATAGATTATCTCCTGTGCTACGATCTTCTTGATAAAAATATCCATTCCTTTGTAAAGAATTTCAGGAGTTTTTACAGATCTGAGGGGAAGACGGTACTGCCGGAAGTTTACCAGGAGGCGCTGCTTATTGAGATTGCTTCGGGCAGGTACAAACCCGAGGATTTCGCTGGTTTTCTTTTCGATCCGGAAAATGTAAGAAGAATTGCAGAGTACACAACCCTGTATGAGCAAAGCAAAGGCATTGGCAGCCTCCTTCAGGAGAAGTTTGGAAAGACGTATTGGTTTTATTACCATTTTGCAACGATGGAGGAGAATTAAGTAAAGAACCCGGGAAAGGGTGGATCTGGCAGGGGGCATAGCCGTAATTCAAAGTCTAAAACTTGTTCTTAGGTTGACGGCTATGGGTAGCGGGGATGAGTTTAGGTTTAAAAGAAGTATTCTAAGGTTTTTATTGATTAACATCTAATATATCACTATGAAAAAAACATCGCTTTTTCTGGGTTTAGTCTTCTTCTTTCAGCTTGCATTTTCCCAGCAGACACCATTTACGCTGAATAAACTTGAGTACTTTGAAAGAGGAGCAGTCAATGTTATGGCTTTCCAGGATATCTATCCGGAAGGCCACCAGGGAGGTGTTGCCGTAATTATGCATGGAAAGCGGCTGGCCACAAATGGTGATATACGTCTTGATGAAACCCCCGGACAATGGCAACCGATCCCGAAACAGCTCGACCGTAAGGTTGACCTGGCTGGCGGCACCGTTACCGTCAGGCTTGCATATCCCGACCCTGCAATTAACCGCAAAGGATTCAACCCAATTGAATATCCCGATCTGGAAATGAGCTACACGGTCAGGGTGGCCGCCAGGGGGGAATCAATTATTGTAACCGTTGACCTCGATAACCCTGTCCCAAAGGAATTCATCGGGAAGGTTGGATTCAATATGGAGCTTTTCCCGGGTTTGTTGTTCGGTAAACCATGGTATCTCGATAACTACTCAGGCATCTTCCCAAGGCAGGCGAATGGTCCTGCTCTTACCGACAAAAAAGGGGATATAGTTGCTGCCCGGCCGATGGCAACCGGGAAAAAGCTGGTTGTAGCACCCGGGGATGATAAACTGCGCATGGCCATTGAATCAAAAACAGGTGATCTCCAGCTTCTTGATGGCAGGTATGTGCATAATAACGGTTGGTTTGTCGTCCGTTCCCTGGTTGCTGAAGGAGCTTCAAAAAACGCTGTCGAATGGATCATTACCCCAAATATGGTGCACGGATGGAAAAGTGATCCGGTGATCCACGTTTCACAGATCGGATATCATCCGTCCCAGGAGAAAATTGCGATCATTGAAGTGGACAGGAATGAAACCAAAACTGACGCTCCTGTTCTTGTCAGCCTGAACGGAGACGGTAAAAGCACAGCTCTGCCGCCCGGAAAGCCGGTTAAATGGGGCGCTTTCCTTCGGTACAACTATCTGAAATTTGATTTTACTGCTGTCAGGCAGGAGGGTCTATACTTTATTAAATATGGCAATCAGCAATCGCAACCCTTCAGAATTGCATCTGATGTTTACAAGCGGAACGTCTGGCAGCCCACCCTGGAGTATTTTCTGCCTGTCCAGATGTGCCATATGAGAGTGAATGAGAAGTACCGCGTCTGGCACGGGTTGTGCCATATGGACGATGCAAGAATGGCACCGGTAAGCTACAATCATTTTGATGGATATATACAGGGCGGATCAACTCTTACAGGTTTCAAACCTGGAGAGCATATACCCGGTCTCAATGCGGGCGGGTGGCACGATGCCGGCGATTATGACCTGAGAGTAGAATCACAGAGTGGGGAAGTCTATATCCTTACAATGGCATATGAGGCTTTCGGAATTGATTATGATGAGACCTATGTCGACCAGGTGAGTCATATCGTTGAGATTCATCAGCCGGACGGTAAGGCTGATCTCCTTCAGCAGATTGAGCATGGCATGCTTTCTGTTGTGGGTGGATACAAAAATCTCGGACGCTTTTACAGAGGGATCATCTGTCCTGAAAAAAGACAGTATGTTATGCTTGGCGACGGATCGACAATGACCGACGGACTTATTTATGATGAAAGGCTTAAGACAGGTGAACGTACTGGCACAAATTCTTCCCCGGCGGATGACCGCTGGGTTTTTACTGAAAATAATCCTTCCAGGGAACTGACGACTGCAGCTCATCTTGCAGCCGCTGCAAGAGTCCTGAAAGGATTCAATGACGATCTGGCCGCACAATGCCTTGAAATTTCAAAAGCTGTCTATTCTCATGATTACCAGGTGACGGGACGCACAGCCAATGCAAAAATACATGCTGCTTCTGAACTTCTGCTTACAACTGGTGAAGATCAGTACAGAAAATATATTCTGGAGAATCAGGGCGTTGTTGTCAAAGGTATAAGGGAATTGGGCTGGCTTTTAGGCCGTTCACTCAAAGCTGTTAATAACGGTGAATTTACTGCCGCAGTCAGGGAAGCGGCAAAAACACTTTCTGACGACATCACAAAACAAGCTGCCGAAACACCGTTCGGAGTTCCCTACAGACCTCAGATATGGGGTGCCGGCTGGGATATCCAGAGTTTCGGGGTAAGGCAATACTACCTTCATACCGTTTTCCCTGACATCTTTGAATCTGCCCCTGTTTTCAACGCAATGAATTTCATTCTGGGTGTTCATCCCGGAGAAAACACCTCCTCCTTTGCTTCCGGTGTCGGCGCCAGATCAACAACAGTCGCATACGGTGTCAACAGGGCCGACTGGTCCTATATCCCCGGCGGTGTGTCGTCGGGCACAGCATTGATCCGTCCCGATTTTCCCGAACTTCTTGACTGGCCTTATTTGTGGCAGCAGCAGGAATATGTGATGGGAGGGGGAGCAACTAATTTTATGTTCCTTGTCCTGGCTGTTGATAAGCTGCTGGAAGAGAAATAACCTGAAAACATCAATCTTATGATCAAACATTTCCGGCTCTTAATTCTCGTGCCAATCCTGGCCATTCAGGGTTGTCTGAATCAGCCGGATAACGTCCTGGTTACAGATTATTATCCTGATATATATCCGGATTATCTGAATGTTACGATCCCTGCAAACATTGCTCCATTGAACTTTAAGATGAAAGATAAGACTCAGAAGATTGAAGTGAGTATCGAGGGTAAGAAAAATTCGATCATCCTGAGATCGGAGTACAAGGTCAGAATCCCTGAAAGGAAATGGAGGGCTCTCCTTAAGGGATCTGAAGATGACTCAATTTCAGTAACTATAACCGCCTTTGAAGGAGGGCAATGGCAAAGGTACAGATCCTTCAGCTGGTATATTTCCGGGGATAAGATTGATCCATATCTCTCATACAGGTTGATAGAGCCGGGGTATGAAGTGTGGAACAGGCTTTCGATCCGCCAGCGTAACATAACCACCTTTGATGAAAAAGTACTGATCGACAATAACCTTACTGATAACGGATGCATCAACTGTCACATCTATTCGATGCAGAACCCTGATCTTTCATTTTTTCACCTGCGTCACAAGCAGGGAGGAACAATTATTCAGCAGCACGGAAAGCTAAGAAAACTTGATACGGGGACTGACAGTACGATCTCACCGGGAGTTTATGGAAACTGGCACCCCGGCGGAAGGTATATCGCCTTTTCCACAAATGTAATAATTCCGGAGTTTCATTCAATTAATAACCAGAGGCTTGAAGTTTATGACACAATTTCAGACGTTGTGATCCTTGATCTTGAAAGAAATGAAATAGTAAAATCAGAATTAACAGCGGGGAATAAATCTCTTGAAACGTTCCCTGTTTTTTCTTCTGACGGACGCAAATTATATTTCTGTTCGGCTCCATACGTTAAAATGCCCGAAAACTATCAGACAGTAAAATACAGTCTGTGCAGTATAGATTTTGACCCGGAGACAAGGACTATTGGCAATGATGTCGACACCCTGGTATCAGGCCTGAAAACGGGAAAAAGTGTCAGTGAGCCAAAAACATCGCCTGATGGCCGGTATCTGATGTACACCTCTTTTAATTACGGCAATTTCCCTGTCTGGCATATGGAAGCTGACCTCCATCTTCTTGATCTTAATTCACTTGCAATTGACACTCTCCCGGCCTCAAATTCTGACAGGTCCGACTCTGTACCACAGCTGGTCATCAGACAGCAGGTGGTTTGTCTTTGCAAGCAAGCGCGATGATGGAATGTACGGAAAACCTTATTTTGCCCATATTGATGAAAACGGCATATCGTCAAAAGCGTTTGTCCTTCCACAGCGGGATCCTGACTTTTATGATTATTTCCTTAAATCATTTAATATTCCCGAACTCTCAAAAGGCAAAACACCTGTTACCCCCGGACTGACCGGAAGGAAGTTCAGGACCCTGGAAGCCGAACCTGTCTATTATTCAGATAAATAAAATATCGGTCATCCCGGACAGGTCCGAAAGCCCGATATGGTAATTTGATTTAAAAAATGTAGTTTTGCCACAGGAGACTGCTTCTGCCGGATATGGACAATAAAACTGTAATTAAATATTGGGAGTACTTGTTTTCCGGAATTTTCTTTACCGGGATATTCATCTTTTTTGCATTTTTCTATAACAGTCATCTGCATTTTGAAGAACAGTTTCAACTCTTCCTCCTGACAGATGATTTTTTAATTTCAAAATTGAGCCATCCCGGAGGATTATCAGGTTACATCGGGAGTTTCCTGACGCAATTTTACTATCTGTCACTGGCAGGCCCGGTCATCATAACAGGCCTTCTGTTTGCACTGCAGCAGGTAATGAAAGGGATACTTTCTAAAGTTAATCCTGCCAAAACTTTGTTCCCCGTTAGTTTTTTACCCTCACTGTTATCCGCATTGATATTGTGCAACGAGTTCTACCCGCTGTCAGCATTAACCGGCTTTCTCCTTGCCATGATAACAGGTTTGATATATGTCAGGATCAAAATCTATAAATTCAGGTTTTTTGCAGGACTGGTAATGATTCCTGCAGTTTACTGGCTGGCAGGAGGTTCATTTTTGAGTCTTCTGATCCTGATGTTTGTTTATGAAATTCTTACTTACCTGAAATCCCGGGAAGCAGGTCCCCATTCATTTAGAGTCTGGTATTTAATTGCTTACCTGGCTATTGGCGCCCTGGTTCCTTTTCTTGTAAAACAATTTCTTATTCTCCAGCCTGTTATGATGACCTTCATGAGTGAATTCTATTATAATATACTGACGGGTATCCCAACTGCTGTCCTTGTCCTGTTTATTCTTCCTCCTTTGCTGATCCTTCTTGTTAATAATATTTCGGTTAAAGAGAAAAAGGTGAAGTTTGTGCTTCCGCTTCAGATAACACTCTTGCTTTTGCTTTGCTTTTTTGGCCTCAGCCTTGCAAACTTTGAGGCGGAGGAGGTTATGACATACGATTTTCTTACAAGAAATGAAAACTGGGAAGAAGTTTTGAAATTTGCAGAAAGGAAGCCACCCCGGAACTACCTTTCACTTGCCATGCTTAATCTTTCTCTTGCAAAAACCGGCCAGATGGGTAACCGGATGTTTAACTATGACCAGCACGGGATTAACGGTCTTTTTCTCCCTTTTAACAAGGAATATGTTGCCCCGGTTATGGGCAATGAGGTATTTTATCACCTTGGACTTACCAATGCATCGCAGGAGTATGCATTTGAAAGCATGGAAACAATACCCAGTATGGGTAAGTCAGCGAGGCTTATAAAACGGCTTGCTGAAACCAACCTTATAAATGGCCAGTATAATGTGTCCGAAAAATATTTAAAGCTCCTGGAGAAGACTATTTTCTACAGAAAATGGGCAAAAGAGGCTTTGACATATCTTGGCGATGAAGAAAAAATCAATAACGATCCTGACTGGGGTGAGAAGCGCAGGTTCATGGTAAAATCCGATTATTTTTTTCATGTCCGGAACATGGAAGCATCTTTAAACCGGATGGTCAAAGAGCATCCTGATAATAAAATTGCTTTTGAATATCTGATGGCATTTTACATGATCAACAAGGATCTGAGGAATTTCATGAATTGTATCCCGTCGATGGAGAAAATTAATTATAAAGCTGTTCCGGTCTCTTACCAGGAGGCTATCCTGTACATAATCGGACTGACTGAAAGTGATCCGTTTGCCAAATCACCCGGATACATAAGCGATGGGACAAAGTCAAAAATGAAAGCTTACGCGGATATTTATACATCATATCCCGATGCAAAGGAGAGATTGAAGAAGAATTTTGAGGGGACTTACTGGTATTATTTACATTTTGGTGAGCTGGAGAAAAGCGAAGAGGAGAAGTGAGGATTTTAAATAAAAGACCATGAATTTGAATAAATATGCTCTCATTGTGACAGGTCTGTTCATTCTGGCTTCATGCAGCGGACCGGGCACGGATTTTATTGTCAGGGATGAACTGCCTGAGATATTTCCTGATTACTGCGGAGTTACTGTTCCCGTGAACATTGCCCCATTGAATTTCAGGCTCGAAAATCACTCCGGCAGGATGCATGTTGCCATTGAAGGGAAGAACGGCAAACTGGAAGTTAACGGAAAAAGGAAGATAAGTATTCCTTTAAGAAAATGGCAGGAGCTTCTGAAAAACAATTCAGATGACAGTGTGACAATAACTGTTTACACCCTGGAGGCAAACAGATGGGAGCAATTCAGACCCTTTTACATTCATATTAAAAAAGAAGCTGTGGATCCCTGGCTTGTGTACCGCCTGATTGCCCCCGGGTATGAATCGTGGAGCGAGATGGGACTATACCAGCGTGATCTTACTTCTTTTAAAACGGAAACAATTATCGACAACAGGCTGTTGCCAGGCGCTTGTATGAATTGTCACTCATTCAGGGCTAACAATCCTGATGATATGGTCTTCCACCTGAGGGGTAACGTAGGTGCAACAATTCTTGTCAACGATGGAACCATAACAAAACTCAATACCAAAACACCCGAAACAATCTCAAACTGCGTATATCCATACTGGCATCCGTCAGGGAAGTATATTGCATTCTCTGTAAATTCAATCTCGCAGGTCTTTCACTCTTCAAAAGAAAAAAGAATCGAGGTTATTGATTCAAAATCCGACCTTGTTGTATATGATATTAAAGCAAATAAACTGCTGACCAGCAGCTTAATCTCCTCTGACGGGAGTTTCGAGACATTTCCTTCATTTTCACCCGACGGGAACAGTTTAATATTCTGCAGCGCCGGTAAGGGTACCCTGCCTGATGAATATAACAAACTGAAATACAGTCTCTGCAGGATTTCTTTCGATCCCTCCAACGGGTCCTTTGGTGATAAAATAGATACTCTTGTAAGTTCTGCCCTGACAGGCAAAAGCGTTTCATTCCCCAGAGTTTCACCAGATGGGAAATTTCTTGTATTCACATTGTCGGATTACGGCAATTTTTCAATCTGGCACAGGGAAGCAGACCTGTATCAGCTTGACCTTACATCACTGGACTTTCATTCCATTTCCCCTGTCAACAGCAATGAATCCGAGAGTTACCATTCATGGTCATCGGGAAGCCGGTGGCTTGTGTTTAGCAGCCGCAGGACCGATGGCCTTTATACCCGTCCCTTTATAGCATTCTCCGACAATTACGGAAATTTTGCCAAACCTTTCATGGTACCACAAAAGGATCCGGATTATTATGATGAGTCGCTCATGTCGTTTAATGTTCCGGAGTTTGTCACAGGCAAGGTAACCAGGGACGGGAGAGCCATGTTAAAAAGCATTGGTGCACCGGCTAAAAATGTTACCTTTGAGCTCGAAAAGTGATTTTTTATGGTGAGGAATTATTCTGTTTATATGCCGGCTGTTCCCGGGAGCATCCGGGAGGAGTGGAAACAATGTCTTGATCAGATCGCAAAAGAACCGAATGTCCGGAAATATCCCTCTGAAACTGAATATATTCGTAGATCAACCTGACTATTCTTCATACATCACGACAAAAAAGCTTATCAGCGAATCGCTATTAAACGCATTCGGGAATGACCCCCCGTCCTACAGCATAACAATTCATCCTCCGGAGATGAATTGGAAGATAGGAGTGGAGGAACTGGCTATTCCGGTGGGGTCGGCAGAGGTCAGAACCAGATTCTGGAAGTCGGTACCCTATGTTATTGTGAAATCAGGAACACATAAAGAAGTATGGGGTGCAGGGCTGGGCAATGATCTTTATCAGAACAACACAAGAAAGGCCGGTAATGCAGCCTTTGATGCCGTTGTAGGGATACTCTCGCAGGAGAATATGACATTGAATAATGTCGTCAGGCAATGGAACTATATAGGGGATATCCTGAAGATAGACAATGGCTTTCAGAATTACCAGATCTTTAATGAGGTAAGGAGTGAATATTATAAAAAATACAGGACAGTCATTGGTTACCCTGCTGCAACAGGTATTGGAATGAAGTACGGCGGGGTTTTTCTCGATTTCTGCGCTGTTGAAGCTGATGAAACCCTCAGGATCAGAGCCGTGGATAATCCCAACCAGGTTAACGCATATGAATACGGGCAACAGGTATTAAAAGGATTGTCAGGGAAAAGGCATACTCCAAAACACCCACCTCAGTTCGAACGGGCTCTTTTAATGGTCAACAGTACTTTCAAATACCTTTTTATTTCCGGGACAGCTTCAATAATCGGACAGGAGACTATTGGCAAGGGGAACGTCAGGGAACAAACCCTTGTGACAATTGAAAACATACATAAGCTAACTCAGAGTGAACATATCAGTGAATTGCTGGGTGGCCAGGATATTATCCCCGGAAAGTATACGCTGTTGAGGGTTTATGTTAAGAATCAGGAGCATTTTGAAGAAGTAAGAAAAATTTGCAGTGATCACTTTCCTCATGTCCCGTCAATTTACATTGAAGCCGATATCTGCCGTGAAGACCTTCTTACGGAAATTGAGGCGGAGTATATCATATAATTATTTTAGCCGAATCAGTTCCTCATACTTTTAACGCGACACGATTCAGGATGGGTCACAATAAAACTTAATGTAAAAATGAAAAGCTTATTTCTAACTGCATCGGTTCTGCTTTTTACCATGTGCTCCCAAACCAGCTGGGATAAAAAGGATAATATGGTGATAGTCAGGCTGAAGCCAGATAAGTCGGAAAACACAAGACTCTTAAAGCTTGAAGTTATAAATGATGAAATAATCCACGTTGTTGCATCCCCGTCAAACGACTTTTCAACTGAAAAAAGCCTCTGCGTTATTGACCCTGTCCTGACACCGCCTGATTTTGATGTCAGGCAGGAAAACGAAGTGCTTGTTGTCTCAACAGGGAAAATAAAAGCCAGAGTATCTCTGGCTACCGGACGGATAACTTTTTTTGACAGGGATGACAAGGTATTGCTTAATGAACCATCAGAAAAGGCAAGATCATTTACCCCTGTAACCATCGAAGGGACAGCAGGATACTCGATAGGCCAGGTATTTGAATCACCTGCCGGAGAAGCATTCTACGGACTGGGACAACACCAGTCGGAGGAATTTAATTACAAGGGTCTGAATGAGAGCCTTTATCAGTACAATACAAAGGTCTCGGTTCCATTTGTTGTCTCAAACAAAAATTACGGAATTCTGTGGGATAATTATTCGCTTACAAAATTCGGAGATCCGCGCAATTATTCACAGATGAACCTTTTTACGTTATATGATGATAACGGAGAGGAGGGTGGATTGACTGCAACCTATTATATCAACTCTGATACAAACAGGATATTTCTGAAGAGAAAAGAACAATCAATTGATTATGAAGATCTGAAAACAATAAAGGACTTCCCGGAAAAATTCCCGTTCAATAGTTCAACAATTACCTGGACAGGTAAGATTGAGCCGCGGGAGTCAGGGCTTTTCTTCTTCAGACTATATTACGCAGGTTACACAAAACTATATATCAATAATGAGCTTGTTGTACCCGAACGCTGGAGAACGGCATGGAATCCCAACACATACAAGTTCAGTAAAAGCCTTGAAAAGGGCCATAAATATTCAATAAAGCTTGACTGGAAACCCGACGGCGGTGTTTCCTACATCGGTCTCAAAGCCCTTAGCCCGAGAACCCCTGAAGACCAGGGATCTCTCAAACTGACGTCGGAAATGGGCAACCAGATTGACTATTACTTTGTTCACGAAAATAATATGGATGGAGTAATAAGCGGTTACAGGACACTGACTGGTAAGGCTTCCATAATGCCAAAATGGGCTCTCGGTTACTGGCAGAGCCGTGAACGGTACAGATCGCAGACTGAACTTCTGGATGTTGTAAAAGAGTACCGGAAACGTAACATCCCTATTGACAATATTGTTCTGGACTGGTCATACTGGCCGGTCGAATCATGGGGATCGCATGAATTTGACCCGAAATTCTTCCCCGATCCCACAGGAATGGTTAACGAGGTTCATAAGCTTAATGCGAAGATCATGATCTCGGTATGGCCAAAGTTCTATATAACAACTGAACATTACAGGGAATTTGACAGTAAGGGCTGGATGTACAGACAGGCTGTAAAGGACAGCGTAAGAGACTGGATAGGAAGAGGATATATCGGATCTTTTTATGATCCCTATAGCCAGGAAGCACGGGACCTGTTCTGGAATCAGATATGGGAACATCTTTATCCAAAAGGATTTGATGCCTGGTGGATGGATGCTTCCGAACCGGATATCCTTTCAAATGCAAGCATAGAATACAGGAAGGCACTTTCAACCCCGACTGCTATGGGTCCGTCGGCTAAATACTTCAACACCTATGCACTTATGAATGCGATGGCAATCTATGAAGGACAAAGAAGTGTTGAACCCAATAAACGGGTATTTCTGCTGACACGATCAGGTTTTGCGGGACTGCAGAGGTATTCAACAGCAACCTGGAGCGGCGATATAGGTACCAGGTGGGAGGATATGAAGGCCCAGATACCGGCAGGATTGAATTTTGCATTGTCGGGAATACCATACTGGACCTTTGACATCGGAGGGTTTTGCGTTGAGAACAGATACACCTCGGCAAAGGTAGGGTCGGAAGATCTCAATGAATGGCGGGAATTGAACACACGCTGGTTCCAGTTCGGATCATTCTGCCCTCTCTTCCGAAGCCATGGGCAATATCCTTTCCGTGAAATATATAACATCTCACCCGCAGGCAGCCCTGCGTATGAAAGCATGGTTTATTACGACAGGCTCAGGTACCGTCTGATGCCTTACATCTATTCCCTTGCAGGGCTGGCATATTTCAATGATTATACATTAATGCGGGCAATGGTAATGGATTTTGGGGTTGATAAAGAAGTTCTCAGTTTAGGAGATCAATACATGTTTGGTCCCTCAATTCTTGTTGCTCCGGTTTATAAATACAGGGCAAGGAGCCGTGAAGTCTATTTTCCGGCTTCTGCAGGATGGTACGATCTTTATTCGGGCGATTATATTTTTGGAGGACATAAATTAATTGTTGACGCCCCATATGAACGCATCCCGCTTTTTGTAAAAGAGGGTTCAATAATCCCTGTCGGACCTGAAATTCAATATACTGATGAAAAAACTGGCGACCCCATTTCTCTTTTCGTTTACTCGGGAAGGAACTGCTCTTTCACATTGTATGAAGATGAAGGGACGAATTACAATTATGAAAAAGGGGCCTGCAGCACTATAAAATTCAGCTTCGACAATGCCTCAGGAGAGCTTACTATCGGAGACCGTAATGGTGAATATAACGGTATGGTGAAAACCAGAACCTTTAATGTAATATGGATCGACAAAGATCACCCTCTTCCGTTTGATCCTGAGATCAAACCTCACGCATCAGTAACCTACGATGGGAAAAGAATTGTTGTTTCCAGACTCAACTGAAATCAACTCCCCAACCCCCAAGATTGAGACAATTTAGATCTGCGAAGATCCGCGCGATCTGCGGGAAAACAAAAAATTTCCCGCTGATTTCGCAGATTATCGCAGATTCCTCCGGAACTCCTTTGTGTACCTTAGTGCTGAACTTTGTGATCCTTTGTGGTTAATGGATTTATTTTTTTACCACAAAGTACACAAAGGTCCTCACAAAGGGGCACGAAGGAGATCTGCATGTTTATATAAAATGAGAACGCAGGATTATCTAATTAAGAATTGTCATCAGGAGGAAATGTGTTAGATCATTGCGTTCCCGGGTTTTAAATCTTAGCGAACTTGCGCCTGCCTGCCGGTAGGCAGGGTTAATGGATTCAGAAAGGAAAGAAAATGTAATTTTAGTAGTTTTTAACATCTCCTGAAGGTCATTTTGAATAATTCCTGCTACCTTTATTGAACCTAAATTTTTTTTCTACCTTAATTATCAATCATTAAACAATATGAAAAATAAATCAGCTTTTGCATTGATCATTCTAATTCTTTTTATTGGCGCCAGTTTTGCAGATGCGCAGGTAGCTTCAGTCAGGGATTCACTGGGTGGTGCCCCTGTCCCTCCGGAAATTGAAAATCCCGAATGCATCGGCATCAATAAAGAACCTGCCCATGCAACCCTGATGCCCTATGCAAACCTGCAGGAAGCTCTTACAGCAAAAAGACATGCATCGTCTTTCTACAAAAGCCTTAACGGGACCTGGAAATTCAACTGGGTTTCATGGCCGCAGGCAAGGCCTGTCGATTTCTATAAAACAACATACGACGTCTCGACATGGAAAGAGATCCCCGTGCCATCGAACTGGCAGCTTTTCGGATATGGAACTCCCTATTACAGGAACCTGGGTTATACCTTCAAGAAGGATTTTCCAAGAATAATGAGCACTCCTCCCAAAAACTTCACTGCTTTTGAAGAGAGGAACCCCGTCGGAAGTTACAGGAGGGATTTTGAAGTCCCTGCCAACTGGAACGGACGGCAGGTCTTTATTGCATTTGACGGTGTTGATGCAGGATTTTTTCTTTGGATAAACGGGGAAAAAGTGGGCTACAGCGTCAACAGCCGCAATGTGGCTGAATTTGATATAACAAAATATGTAAAACCAGGAAAGAATGTGGTCGCTGTTGAAGTCTACAGGTACACCACAGGAAGCTATGTTGAAGATCAGGATATGTGGAGGCTCAGCGGCATATTCCGTAATGTTGGCATCTGGAGTGCCCCACAGCAGCATATGCGCGACTTCTTCGTAAAGACAGGTCTCGATGATCAGTACCGGAATGCAAATGTTGAAGTAAGCGTCAAAGTTAAAAACTATGGTAGTAAACCCGCAAAAGCCGGTCTGGTGGATGCAATCCTTTACGACGGCGATAAGCCTGTCGCTTCCGGTTCCGCCCAGGGGAAAGTGCCTGTCCTTAAGCCGGGAGAAGAGGTTGTGGTTAAACTTGCTTTTGCGGTTCAGAATCCTGACAAATGGACAGCAGAGACTCCTAAACTTTATACCACAGTACTTACTTTGAAAAATGGCAATTCAACCACAGAAACCCTGTCTGCAAGGACAGGATTCAGGGAGGTGGAGATAAGAGGCAGGGTATTTCTGGCCAATGGTGTACCGATCAAGCTGAAAGGTGTTAACCGTCACGAAAACTGGCCGGAAGTTGGACATGCCGTCACTGAAGCTCAGATGATACGTGATCTTGAACTTATCAAACAGGGTAATTGCAACCATGTGCGCACCTGCCACTATTCCGACGATCCGCGCTGGTACGAACTGTGCGATGAGTGGGGAATATGGCTTGTTGCAGAAGCAAATGTTGAATGTCACGGCAATTCGGGCAAGTTCGATGAAGAGCCCACGATGAAGGCCGCAATCATTGACAGGAATATAGCAAACGCCGAAAACTTCAAGAACCATCCTTCTGTTATCATATGGTCACTTGGAAATGAAAACGGCAGAGGAGGTTCAAACTTCAGGGCTGCAATGGCTGCCGTAAAGGCCATTGACAATACCCGTCCGGTTCATTATGAAGGCTTCGGTATCGGAAAGAACAATCCAGCCGATCTCGACAGCCGAATGTACACAGCAGTTGCCGAAGTTGAGCGCATTGCAAAAGACACTTCCTTTAAAAAGCCGTTTTATATGTGTGAATATGCCCATGCAATGTTCAATTCAATGGGTGCGATAGGGGAATACAACGATATTTTTGACAAATATGAGACTATATTGGGAGGCGCTATATGGGAATGGCAGGATCAGGGTATCTGGAACAGACGCGATCCCGACCATATTATTCTTGCCTATGGAGGAGGATTCGGGGAGTTTCCCAATGACCGTTATTTTATACACAAAGGCGTCGTTGCATCCGACCGTTCGCTTAAGCCTCACTATCCCGAGATGAAGCGTGCCTACCAGTGGATAGGTGTTACCGCTGAAGACCTGGCAAACGGTATGGTTAAAATTGAGAATAAATACCAGTTCATAAACCTTGGTGGTTTCACATGCTCCTGGACCCTTTCAGAAAACGGAACTGAAGTATCAAAAGGAACAATTCCTCTTCCGGAAATTAAACCGGGTGGAGAACTTATGGTCAGGGTCCCCTACCAGATTAATAACGCCGGCAAAGGGTCGGAATATTTCCTTCGTGTCTCATTTACGCTTGCAAATGATGAGATATGGGCAAAAAAAGGTTATGAAATTGTTTCCCGGCAGTTTCCTGTAACCGAACAGGTTATGGCTTCAAAGCAGGCAGCGGCGGAACTTAAACCGCTTGTAATGACAAAAAGCGATAAGGAGATTGTGGTAAAAGGCGATCGTTTTGGTGTTGTATTTGACCTTGCTACAGGAACCTTCTCCCGTCTGGAACGCGATGGGGTTAATATTCTGAAGAATGGCGGTGGTCCGAAATTGCACCTCTGGAGGGCACCCCACCGCAATGATGATATGTGGGCCGACAGGAGCTGGGTCAATACCGGACTGAAAGAACTAACCTGGACTGCACAGGGAATCACAGTTGACCAGCCATCAGCATCGGAAGTAAAGATTACTGTTAAGCTCTCTGGCACGGGTAAGAACAATTTTACTGTCAGTCATGATGTTGCCTATACGATTACGGGTGATGGTTTAATAACGGCTTCAAACAGTATTAATTCAAGCAATCCCCAGCAGGTGGTCGCCCGCATAGGCGTCAGGATGTTCCTTGAAAAGCAATTTGAAAAAGTGTCCTATTTTGGCCGAGGCCCTATGGAAAACTATGCTGACAGGAAACGTGGATTTGACGTGGGAGTTTATTCAGGTACTGTAAAAGAGCTCCTGACACCCTATGAAAAACCAATGGATGCAGGAAATCATGAAGATGTACGGTGGGTTCAGATAACTAATTCAAGGGGTGTCGGATTAAAGGCAATCTGCGACTCGACCCTCCTTCAGTTCACAGCCATCCCTTTCAGCGATGAGGTGATGGAGAAAACTGAATACAGGACCGATCTGCCCCAGAGCGATGAATCGGTATTCTGCCTGAGCTACAAAACTCTTGGTGTGGGAACCGCAGGCTGCGGGCCCAGGCCGCTACCCCAGTACGTGGTATATGCTGCCCCAACCAGCTTTACCTACAAGCTTCAATTACTTGGAATGAATTGATCCCCGGCTCAAAGGGGAAGATGAACAAAACTTCGAGAACATAATGACAATGAATAAAGCATGTGTTTTCCTTTTATTGTTTCTGGTTCTTACAAGCTGCGGGAATAAAAGAACCGGTATCATTCTGCCATCGATCATAAGCGACAATATGATGCTGCAGCAAAAAACTGATGCTAAGATCTGGGGAAAGGCAACCCCCGGCAGTAAAATTGCTGTTTCGGCTGGATGGAATGCTGAGGGTGAGGCCAAAACAGGTGACGATGGCAAATGGTCGGTCACAATTCCCACACCGGAAGCAGGCGGTCCCTACACTATTTCAATTTCAGCCAGGGATACCAGCCTGACTATCAAAAACATCTTGATTGGCGAAGTCTGGTTCTGCTCAGGCCAGTCGAACATGGAAATGCCTTTGGCAGGATGGCCCCCGGTTGATACTGTTATGTATTCGGCCAAAACGATCGCAAACGCCTCGGTTCCTGAAATACGTCTCTTTAATGTTCAGAGGATGGTTTCGGGTACTCCGCTTGAGGAGTGCACAGGTACGTGGGAGGTATGCTCTCCCTCTTCAGTTGGTCCCTTAAGCGCTACGGCTTATTTCTTCGGTAGAAAGCTTTATGATGAGCTTAAGATTCCTGTTGGCCTGATTGAATCGGCCTGGGGCGGAACCCCCGCTGAAGCCTGGATCTCTTCAGAAGTTCTTGAGAATGCAGGGGAATTTATGAATGAACTGAAAGCTATAAAAGAATCTGCACCTTTCCAGGAGGAATATCAGTCGTGGCTCAATTCCCATAAGCAGCTGGAGGTTAAGGCTTCCGGAGATGACCAGTGGAGAAACCTCAGTTTAGGAGATGAAAATGTTCCGTCGCCCGAATTTAATGACAATAGCTGGCCGGTTATTGCTCTTCCCGGACAATTTGAAAGTGTAACTGGTGATTTTGATGGCGCTGTCTGGTTCAGGAAAAATATAGAACTGCCGCAGAATATAGCTGGCAAAAGCCTTGTTCTTTCTTTAGGACCCATCGATGACATGGATTGGACCTATTTTAACGGGAAGCTGGTTGGAGCACATGAGTTATCGGGTATGTGGCAGGTTGACAGAAATTATGATATTCCGGCCGGATTGGCAAAGGAGGGTATTAACACTATTGCGGTACGGGTGCTTGATAATCAGGGCGGAGGAGGTATCTGGGGCAAACCCGGTTCAATGACAATCACCGTTAAGAACAGCGCAACAGAAAAGATTCTTCTTGACGGAGAATGGAAATACCAGCCGGTAGCCGAGCTGACAGGTAATAAATTCTATATTTTCGACAATGCAAATAATGAATTCTCAGGACATAAAAGGCCAAAAACAATAGGACCTTATACCCCGTCAACTCTGTATAATGCAATGGTCTGTCCTGTTCTGAACTATCCGATAAAAGGAGCTATATGGTATCAGGGTGAATCAAATGTGGGGAGGGCTGATCAATACTCAAAGATTTTCCCGCTGATGATAAGAAACTGGAGAGATGCCTGGGGTATTGAGAACTTCCCTTTTTACTTCGTTCAGATTGCTCCTTACGAATACTCGAATGTCGATTCAACGGAGTCTGCTTTTCTGAGGGAGGCTCAGGAGAAAGCTCTGGATATGTCCAATACCGGCATGGCAGTTACATTCGATATTGCCACTGTGATGAATATTCACCCTCCGTTTAAGAAGGAGGTTGGCGAACGGCTGGCAAATCTTGCCCTGGCAAAAGATTATGGAAGGAGCCTGAATGTTTATGGTCCGGTTTACAAATCCATGACTGTTGATGGGAAAGCAATTAAAATTCAGTTTACCAATACTGAGGGAGGACTTGCTCTTAAGGATGAAAAAATATCTGAATTTGAAATTGCAGGGAAAGACGGCAAATACATCAGGGCTGATGCAAAAATTATAAGCAACGAGGTATTGGTAGCTTCTCCAAAAGTAAATGATCCTGTGTCAGTAAGATATTGCTGGAGAAATGGTTCGGTTGCCACTTTGTTTAACGGGGCAGGACTTCCTGCTCTGCAGTTCAGGTCGAAAGAAAACTGACTTTCAATCCGGATGTTAACTTTTAAAAGTACTTTGTGAATCCTTCGTGTCTCCTTTGTGTGACTTTGTGGTAAAATGAAATTACCACAAAGGACCACTAAGGCTGTCACTAAGGTAACACAAAGGAATACAATAAAATAAGAATATTTATGAATTATACAGATTAAACTTTATTAGATTTAGAGAAATTAATTAATACTGAAAATGAAAAAAATTCTGTTATTGTCACTGACGCTTGCTGTTACAGGCATCATTTTTCAAGGGTGTAACCAACAAGGTAAGAGCAGCGTAAAAAAAGATGTATTTGGCACACACCAGGGGAAGGAAGTTTACCTGCTGACCCTCACCAACAAATCCGGTAATGTTATACGGCTTACAAATTTTGGAGCTAAAATAACCTGGATCGAAGTTCCTGACAGGAACGGGAAGAAAGATAATATCACATTCGGCTATGACACCTTTGACGGTACAATTACAGGCGATATGTCATATGGGTCTATTGTGGGAAGATATGCGAACAGGATCGCCAATGGAAGGTTTACACTTGATGGAGTTGAGTACACCCTTCCGCGGAATAACGGTCCAAACACCCTGCATGGCGGCCCGAAGGGCTGGCACAGCGTAGTATGGGATACTGAGGTCGTGAACGAAAGTAAAGTGCCGGCAGTAAAGTTTACATATCACAGTCCCGATATGGAGGAAGGTTTCCCAGGGAATGTGACAGCTCAGGTTGTCTACTCCTGGACCGACAATAATGAGATCGTGATGGACTATACCTGCACCACCGATAAGAGAACTGTGGTCAATGTTACAAACCATGCCTACTTTAATCTTCACGGTGCGGGGAACGGTGACATTCTTGACCATGAAGTTACACTTAAAGCATCTGCATTCACCCCGGTCGATTCTGTAATGATACCTACCGGTGAGATCCGCCCGGTAGCAGGCACACCTTTTGATTTTACAACGCCCCATGCAATAGGGGAAAGAATTGGCGAAAACTATGACCAGCTTATTCTGGGTAAAGGATATGACCATAACTTCATTCTTGATAACAGGGAAGAAGTCGATGTTACGGTATATGATCCTGACAGCGGCAGGGTGCTTGAAGTATTGACCGATCAGCCCGGAATGCAGTTGTACACCGGAAACTTCCTCGACGGGACAAAAATAGGTCATGGGGGAAAACCATTTAACTACAGGTCCGGCATGTGCCTTGAATCAGGACACTATCCCGACAGCCCGAATCATCCGGATTTTCCATCGACTATACTGAATCCCGGCGATACGCTGAAAACTCAGACAATTTACAGATTCTCAGTAAGATAACGATTTAATATAAAATATACACTTTTTAAGCGCAAAGTCAGACACCTGACATCTGAAGGTGGGTTTATGAGGCTGTCTTAAAAGTCCTTTGTGTACCTTAGTGAGGACCATTGTGTACCTTAGTGGTTAATTCTAAATCAATACAACAAAGGATCACAAAGTAAAGCACAAAGTCGTACTAAGGAAGACCTTGTTTATACTACTTTTGAGACAGCCTCTTTGGTATAAAGCCTTTGCATTTAATAGATTTGGATCTTGTCTTTATAGATAACTGAAAATTAGTACATTACAATATTATGAAACAGCTCCTGTCAATATTTATTTCGATTTTTATCACCTCCGGAATTACCTCCCAAACCTTCAGTGAGAAGACCGATACTATTCCTCTGCCTGAACATCCGCGTCCCGACTTTATGCGCGGGCAATGGATTAACCTTAATGGCTGGTGGGATTTTAAATTTGACAAAGATGACGCTGGTGAGGCCGGTAAATGGTTTTCAGATCCCGGATCGTTCGATAAGAAAATACTTGTACCTTTTCCCTGGGGTTCAAAACTCTCAGGTGTAACCAATGAAGCCGATATTGCCTGGTATTCCCGTAATATTGAAGTGCCTGCCGGATGGGATGGGCAAAATGTATTTATGGTTTTCGGAGCCTGCGACTGGAAAACGACAGCCTGGCTTGACGGTCAGCTTCTTGGGTCCAATCAGGGCGGCTACACGCCTTTTGAATTCAATATTACGCCATTCCTGAAAAAAGGGCAGAAGCAGACACTCGTCCTGAAAGTCGATGATACTCCCCATCCATTTAAGCTTGAAGGGAAACAGGGTTATGGCGAGGCAAAAGGGATCTGGCAGACCGTCTATCTTGAAACACGGGGTCAGATTTATCTTAAAAATGTTCACTTTACTCCGGATATTGATAAATCGCTGGTTCAGGTAAAAGCAGTGTTAAATTCTGCCGCTACTGAAGATATGACATTGAAGATCAGGTTTATGAACGGAGATCAGTCAAAACCTGAAACACTTCAGAAGATAAAAAAGGGAGCCTCGGAGGCTCTGTTTCAGATCTCTGTTGAAAAAATGCATCTCTGGGACCTGGATGATCCTTTCCTTTATGATATTCAGGTTTCATTGGCTGACAAAACCAGCGAAACTGATAAGGTAGCCACCTATTTTGGCATGAGAAAAGTGAGTGTGGTCAATCTTCCGGGACTGGGATATCCTTATGTCGCCCTGAACAATAAACCTTTGTATCTGCAGCTTACCCTCGACCAGAGCTATCATCCCGATGGTTTTTATACCTTCCCCTCAGATGAGTTTATGAGAGACGAGATCTTACGCTCCAAAAGGATAGGATTGAACGGTAACCGTATTCATATCAAGGTTGAAGTACCCAGAAAGCTATACTGGGCTGACAGGCTTGGTCTGCTTATTATGGCTGACGTGCCGAATTCATGGGGCGAACCTGAAGAGATCCAGCAGAAGGAGTGGGAAACAGCTATGCGAGGAATGCTGGCCCGTGACTATAATCATCCCTCGGTATTTTCATGGGTGTTGTTCAATGAAACCTGGGGCCTTTTTTCGACTACCAGCAAGGAAAATAAAAAACGTGAATACCTCCCTTCAACCCAGAAGTGGGTTGCAGATATGTATAGACTGGCAAAGCAGATTGATCCTTCAAGACTTGTGGAGGATAATTCAGCCTGCAATTATGATCATGTAGCTACTGACCTGAACACCTGGCATGCTTATCTCCCGGGTTATAAATGGAAGAATTTTCTTGATGATGCCACTGAAAAGACATTTGAGGGATCCGGGTGGAATTATATCGGGGGGAACAAGCAGGGGAAGCAGCCTATGTTCAATAGTGAATGCGGCAACGTATGGGGTTACACCGGAAGCACCGGTGATGTTGACTGGAGCTGGGATTATCATATTATGATGAATGAACTGAGAATGCACCCGAAAGTTGCCGGCTGGCTTTACACGGAGCATCACGACGTTATAAATGAATGGAACGGGTACTATAAATTTAACAGGACAAATAAGTATACCGGGCTGGAGCATATTGTGCCCGGAATGACCTTAAACGACCTTCACAGCGAAATGTATATTGCTACGGAAGGAGAACCTGTGCCGAAAAGTTTTAACATCAGAAACACAGATTGTTTCTATAGTAGCGTCATTTATGACAGGACGCGACTATGGACAAAATGTCATTCTTAAAACCGAGCTTGCAGGATGGGATCAGCTTGGCCGTTATGAAAAATATTCATCCGATAAGGTTACAGTTCCTTATAAACCCTGGCTTAATGGAAAGATTCTCAGCCTGCCCGTAATCATGCCCTCTACGGTCGGACTGGCGGTTTTGAAGCTTACTCTCGAAGATGCCGCAGGAAACCCCCTCCATCATAATTTTGTTTGCTTTGTTGTTGAGGATGAGATAAAATCCCAACATCCGGCTGTTACCTTTGGAGAAAGAAAAGCTGACCTTGTTACATTTAATCCGTCAGGTTTTGCTTCCGCAGAATGGAGCGGGAAGCAATGGAATGTTTTAGATGGATTAAAAGTTAACGGAGCCGGTTATGGCTATTTTGAATATAAAGTGGAAATTCCTGATTACATTGATCTTGCTGTCACGGAATATGTTTCGTTAATTCTTGAGGCTTCATCAAAACAGATGTTTGGCAAAGATAAGCCTCAGGGTGGCAAGATGGGCGGAGACTATATGCGCGGGAAGGGAACCTTTGACAACAGCCTCAATCCCAATTCATACCCCATGACTGATGACATAAAGTTCCCGGGTAACGTACGGATCCGCGTGAACGGTGAAGTTGTCGGGACGTATAACCTTGAGGATGATCCAGCTGATCACCGGGGAATCCTTTCATGGTATTCACAACCGGAAAACAATAAATTGAATGAAGCCGGTTCATACGGTTACCTCATCAACGCAGCTATCCCGCTAAAGCTTCTTTCAGGTTCTGCTTCGCGGAGTGTGACCATAAGGTTTGAGGTTGACAGTGCTCTCCCGGGTGGCCTGGCTATATACGGTGAGAAATTTGGGAGATATCCTCTCGATCCAACCCTCGTATTTGTTAAAAAATAGTACCTTCCATGCTCCTGTTTATTTGAATCTAAATCCAAAAAATAATTACTATGGCTACAAGAAGAGTTTTTCTGAAAAACACAGCCCTGACGGCTGCAGGTATCGGCCTGGCTCCGTCTCTGACCGGTTCGTTGATAAGCGTCCCTGCCAGCGACAGGATAAATGTTGGTCTGATAGGCTGTAACGGGATGGGGTATTCAGTGACCTGAGCTGAATTTCTTAAACATCCGGAGGTAGAATGCCTTGCATTGTGCGATATCGATGAAAGTGTCCTGAACCGCAGAGCTGCAGATGTTGAAAAAATAAGGGGAAAGAAACCTGCAAACCTTTATAAAGACTGGCGAAAACTGATTGAAAACAAGGATATAAATCTTGTTATTGTCGGAACCCCCGATCACTGGCATTGTCTGCAGATGGTTGCGGCATGCGAGGCAGGAAAGGATGTTTATTGTGAAAAACCGCTGGGCAGGACAATTGAAGAGTGCAACCTGATGGTAAAAGCCGCTAAGAAATACAAAAGTGTTGTTCAGGTCGGGCAGTGGCAGAGAAGTGATCCCCACTGGCTTGATGCTGTTGATTTTCTCAGGTCGGGCAAACTGGGCAAGATAAGGCTGTAAGAGTATTTTCTTACCAGGGATGGTGTACTTCAATTCCTGTACTGGCTGATGAACCTGTTCCCGCAGGAGTTGATTATGACATGTGGCTTGGCCCGGCTCCGAAACGTCCTTTCAACAGGAACCGTTTTCATTTTACATTCCGCTGGTTCTGGGATTATGCAGGAGGACTGATGACCGACTGGGGAGTTCATCTTCTCGATTTTGCACTATATGGAATGAATGTAACTGCTCCAAAGTCGATTATGGCTATGGGCGGCAAGTACGGCTATCCTGATGATGCCTGTGAAACTCCCGACAGCCTGCAGACGATTTATGAATTCAACGGATTCAATGTAATGTGGGACCATGCAATCGGAATCAATGACGGAGGATATACGGCCGTAATGCAGTTTTGGGATTTGTAGGTGAAAACGGAACCCTTGTTCGTTGACGGGGAGGATGGGAAGTGATTCCTGAAGTTGTTAACAGAGTAACACGTATGGAAGCTGTACCATGGAAAAAGGGAACAGGTGAAGGCCTTAAGAACAACGTTAAGAACCATCTCGAATGCATCACCAGCCGAAACGCAAAAACAAATGTGGATGTTGAAATTGCAGCTCATATAGCCAAATTCTCAGCACTGGGCAACATAGCATTCCGTACAGGGAAAAAACTTGTATGGGATGGAACAAAATTCACAAATGATTCTGCAGCCAACAGTTATCTGGTCCCCAATTACAGGGAGCCATGGAAGCTGCCGGTGGTATAGCCTGTATCCAGTCGTTGAATGGGATCTTATTCAGAGTATTTTATTGATCAAATTCTCACTTCTATGTCATTTGTCAAGCTTGCCTGTTTTATAATTCCGGTCTGGCTGGCTTCAGCCTGCGGAACACCGGCTGAACCGGTTGTACCCCTGAGCCTGTACCCCGGAAATCCACACTATTTCCTTTTTCGCGGAAAACCTGCAATCCTTATAGGGTCTACCGAACACTACGGGGCCGTAATGAATCTTGATTTCGACTACATAAGGTATTTTGATGAACTTGCAGGAAATAAATTGAATGTAACCCGGACTTTTTCGGGCATCTATGTTGAACCACAGGGAGTTTTTGGCATCACCCGGAATACCCTTGCCCCGGATACGTTACGTTTTATTTGTCCGTGGGCACGAAGCACTGAGGAAGGATATGCAGTCGGAGGAAATAAATTTGACCTGACTAAATGGGATACTGATTATTTTTCAAGATTGAAAAACTTTGTTGAAGAGGCGGGCAAAAGAGACATTGTTGTCGAGCTTGACCTGTTCTCCAATTTCTATGACACCCTTCAATGGAAATTATCACCACTATATTTTGCAAACAACATAAACGGGATCGGAAACATAAAGGATCAAAAAGAGATTCTTTCGCTCAGACACCCTGAAATACTTGATGTTCAGGAACAGATGGTCAGAAAAATAGTTGACGAGCTTAAGGACTTTGACAACCTCTACTATGAAGTTTGCAATGAACCTTATTTCGGGGATACAACTGCCCTCAGGGAATGGGAGGTTTTTATGACCGGTGTAATGGCTGACGCGGAAAAAGGATTCGTGAACAAACACCTGATTTCAAACAATGTTGCCAATCATCGCAAGCAGGTACCTGTCCCGAGGAAAGCAGTATCGATTTATAATTTTCACTATGCCAGGCCCCCGGTTACCGTGGCAATGAATTATCACCTCAATATGCCGCTGGGAGATAATGAAACGGGGTTTGCTGGAATAAGAGATGCGACATACCGGATGGAAGCATGGAATTTCATTCTGGCCGGAGGGGCGTTGTTCAATCACCTCGATTATTCATTCACAACTGATAACGAGGACGGAACTAATGTCGTTATGAAAGGAGAGCCTGGGGGAGGAAGCAAAACCTTACGCAATCAGTTCGGGATACTGATGGATTTTATGCAATCCCTCAATTACGTAAATATGAAACCCGTTGGTACCGGATTGTTAAGAGTGACAGGTCAGGAAAATACAGCATTTCAGGGTCTTATGGAGGAGAACAAAGTGATTGCTCTCTACTTCTCCAGGAAGGATACAACAGCTACCGGCACTACATTCGAGATGGACCTGCCTGCCGGTTCTTATAATATTAACTGGACTGATACAAAGAGTGCTGGCAAAACAGAATCAACCCTTAACGGGCATCCGGGCGGCCGTATCGTGATAACTTCCCCGGCTTATGTTGAGGATATTGCCCTGAAGGTGGTTAAGGTTAACTAACTCTCCTTTTACATCAGTTTAATACAAATAAAAGAATGTTGCCATGAATAAAATCTATGATCGCAGAAATTTCGTTAAGCTAACCACAGGAAACTCTTTTGGCAAAAAGGATCACCCTGAAAATGGTCTCTCTCAAGACTCTTCTACCCGAACTCAGGGAGGAAGGCCTCTGAGGCTTGGATTTGTCGGATTAGGGGGCCGTGGATTTTATCATCTTAATGCAGCCTTAGGTATTGAAGGGATTGAGGTCCCGGCCATTTGTGAACTTAAACCGGTCCGTCTTTATAATGCAAAAAGAGCTGTGGAAGCTGCCGGATTGTCAACACCAAGGATGTACGATCGTGGTCCGGCAGATTATTTAAGGCTTTGCGCACAGGAAGAACTGGATGCCATAATCTGTTGTACACCATGGGAATTCCATACTCCTGTTTGTATTGCCGCAATGAAAAACAACAAGCATGCTGTCTCGGAGGTTCCCGTCTGCATTACACTTGAAGAGGCCTGGGAGATAGTGGAGACCTATGAAAAAACAGGGAAATGGGCCACAATCGGGCTTGAAGGACTGGGCGATCAGACCCTCCTGAATATGATCCGGAAGGGATTATTCGGGGAAATTGTTCATGCGGAGACCGGTTATATTCACGACCTCAGGATGGTTAAATTTACACCGGATGAGGAACCCTGGAGACTTCAACACTCTCTGAACCGCAATGGAAATCTGTATCCTGATCACCCGATGGCAAAAATGCTGCCGGCTCTTTCTATAAACCGTGGAGACAGGTTTGATTTTATCCAATCGATGAGCTCGGATTCCGTGATGCTTAAAGATTATGCTTCCCTGAATTACGGAAAGGAGTCCCTCTATGCGAAAGCCAGATACGCCCTGGGTGATTATAATGCTTCTATTGTCAGAACGGTTAACGGGAAAATGATGACCATCATTCATGACACCAGTACACCGCATCCAAGGGAAGATTTTCGTCTTCAGGGCACCAAAGGAATTTATCATTCAGACGGGAGAAGGATTTATATTGAGGGATTGAGTCCTGTGGAACACGAATGGGAGCCGGCGGAGAAATACTTTAAAGAATATGCAGTTCCCCGGCAGACTATCCCGCCAAGGAGGGGAGGGGCTATCGAAGGCCACGGAGGAGGTGGCACACAAACTCCCCTGGTCTGGCACCGGCTCGTTACAGCAATGCGTGAAAACAGATTGCCCGACTGGGATGTTTACGATTCAGTTACAAGTGGTGCTATTATTCCACTGTCGTGCGCTTCAGTTGCAAATAGGTCGCAGGCGGTTGATTTCCCCGACTTTACAAAAGGAATGTGGAAAACAAGACCGCAAATCATGCCTCTGGTCTGAGGATCAAGTTATTGCAGATAAAAAGAATAAAATAAGAAATCATGAGCAAGATATTTTATGACCGCAGAAAATTTGTGAAACTGTCCACGTCAGCAGCCGTAGGCGGTGCTGCGATTTTGTCAGGTGTCACTCTTCCTGAAAAGAGCTTTGTCCAGGGTCAAACCAATAACCGGACACTGAGGTTAGGTTTTGTAGGAATCGGAGGCCGGGGGACTTATCATCTTAACTGCGCTCTGGGCATTGAAGGGATTGAAGTGCCTGCCATTTGTGAAGTTATTCCCAAACGACTCCAGGAGGCAAAAAGAAGGGTGGAAGCTGCCGGCCTTCCCACTCCCAGGCTATACGGGAAGGGAGTTACGGATTTTAAAAGGTTATGTGCCAATGAGAAACTGGATGCGGTTATCTGCTCCACCTCATGGGAATGGCACACCCCAGTATGTATTGCAGCGATGAAGTCGGATAAGCATTGTGTTTCAGAGGTCCCGATTGTCCTTACGACGGATCAGGCCTGGGAAATTGTTGAAACTTATGAAAGTACCGGGAAGTGGGCCACAATCGGACTGGAGGGGTTCGGTCAGCTTGCGCTCCTGAATATGATTCAAAAAGGGATGCTTGGAAACATTATACATGCCGAAACAGGGTACATTCACGACCTGAGACTTGTAAAATTCGATCCCGCAGAGGAACCATGGCGTTTACAACATTCAATTGACCGGAACGGGAATCTTTATCCTGATCATCCCATGAATAAAATGCTTCCTGCTCTGGACATAAACCACGGAGACAGAATTGATTTTCTTGTTTCAATGAGTTCTTTTGGAGGTATGCTTAACGACTATGCTGCAGTTTACTATAAGAACAAGAATCATCCTCTGACCAAAAAGAAAATTGCTCTCGGGAACTATAACGCTTCATTGATAAGGACGGTAAACGGGAAAATGATGACCCTGATTCATGATACCAGCACACCTCATCCACGGGAGAATTACCGCATACAGGGAACAAAGGGAGTTTTTGTCGGGGATGCCTACGGTAAGAAGATTTACATAGAAGGGCTGAGCCCTGTAGAACATACCTGGGAGCCGGCAGAACCTTACTTAAAAGAATTTGAACATCCCGTGGTAGGGAGCTACAATCCTCCTCCCCGGAGAGGCGGGTCAATTGAAGGACATGGCGGTGGCGGTACTCAGACACCCATGCATTGGGACAGATTGGTCAGAGCCCTCAGGGAAAACAGGTTACCAGACTGGGACGTATATGATTCAGTCACCAGCAGTGCAATCTCTCCGGTAACTGAAGCATCGGTAGCAAACAAAGGAAAGGCTGTTGATTTCCCGGATTTTACAAAAGGAGCATGGAAGACCAGGCCACCTGTTATGTTGATATAGGAAAGAGGTTTAAGAAATATTGCAAACCTGACAATTATGAAAAATTACCAGAGAGTATTGCTCGTCTCCGCGATGAGTATTTTCACATTGACGTTTTGTTTCTCACAACAACGTCAGATCAGGGTACCGGGATTACAGGACAGTCTGCTTCTGAGGGATTACAGACCGAAGTCAATTTTTAAAGTCCCCCAGACTAGTGTTCTTAAGGCGAAATTTCCAGCAATCGATATGCATATGCATGCCCCGCGTGGAGGAAATATGGATTCCATAGCATTATTGCAGATAAAGAATATGAATGAGGCAGGGGTTCAGAAAACAATTCTCTTTTGTGGTACCGGTAAATCATTCGATCAGATGGTTTCTGTCTATGGAAAATATCCTGACCGTTTTGAACTTTGGTGCGGACTTGATCTTTCAGATTATGATAAGCCCGGCTTCGGCAAGGCAACCATTGACGAACTGGAAAGATGCGTCAGCCTCGGCGCGAAAGGAGTTGGTGAGATAAGCGACAAGGGGAGTGGACTGTTACGCGGCAGTAGTCCTTCCATTCACCTCGACGATCCCCGGATGGATCCTATCCTTGAGAAGCTTGCCGACCTTCGCCTGCCGATCAATGCCCATACGGGAGACCCGATCTGGATGTATGAACCTATGGATGAGCATAATGACCTTTTGTTCGAGGCATATTTCTTCAGGCTTGACAATAAAAAGGATATCCTGGGACATGCTGATATGGTTGCAACACTTGAACGCGCAGTAAAAAAACATCCGCGGACCATTTTTATCGCATGTCATTTCATGAACCTTACGTACGATCTTGAAAAGCTGGGGAAGATGTTTGATAAATATCCGAACCTTTTTGCCGATATTTCGCAGAGGGAAGCATATATCGCTACCATACCGAGGTTTGCCAGACAATTCATAGAGAAGTATTCCGACCGGCTGGTTTGGGGTACTGACCAGGGTTACAGCCTTCCCATGTACAGGAATTCTTTTCACATACTTGAAACTCTCGATGAGCACTTTTATGCATGGGACGTTTCAAATACACCCTGGTGTCTTTATGGTCTGGGGCTAAGCGATGCCACTCTTGAGAAGTTATACAGGAATAACGCGTTGAAGATCCTTAAGAAATAGTATGATGGTATACAAGCTGACATCTATTTAAAAAATGCTAAAATGACAAAGTTCAATAAATTGAGGGTTCAGGTTACAGTTATATCAGTCCTTCTCACTATTTTGCCGGGATGCATCGAAAAAAGCCCGACAGGTGTTTATAACCCGAAAGTCGGATTACAGCCTGATGGGAGCATTCTGGTGCCTTCAAACCAGCTGCTGCGGCCGGCAGGATTCCAGATCACTCTTCCCGGTAGGCCTGTTGATCTGGCCCTGACACCCGATGGGCGATTTCTTCTTGTCAAGAATAAAGCTGATTTAGACCTGATCAGATTATCCGACAGGACTATTCTGCAGACCCTGCCCTTTAATAAAAGCGGCGCTTCATTTACCGGTTTATGTATTTCTCCCGATGGTCGTCATATTTATGTTACAGATGCGGACAACAGGATCTGTATTGCTTTACTTGAAAACAATATCATGAAATGGGAGGATCCAATAGTTCTCCCTGCGCCGTCAATCGGGGGTTCTCCATTTCCCGGCGGACTGGTTCTCAACAGTTCCGGAGACAAGATATATGTAACCCTGAGCAGGAACAATTCACTCGGAATAGTTAATCTGCCCGGTAAATCAATTGTGGAAATTGCAGTCGGGATTGCTCCATACGAAGTTTTAATTGCTTCAGACACAAAAGCATACGTGAGTAACTGGGGCGGCAGGAGACCAGGTGAAGGTGAACCGGTCTATCAATCGTCGGGGAGTAATGTCGTGGTGGATCCAAAGACAGGCATTGCCAGCAGCGGCGCAGTATCAGTTGTTGACCTGGACAGGAACGAGCAGGTTAAAATAATAGAAACGGGACTGCATCCATGCGGCATGGTACTTAGCCCTGATCATGACCGTCTCTATGTTGCCTGCTCCAATAGCGATATTATTACGGTGATCGATACAAAGTCAGATGAGGTAATCGACACCATTTCAGTGCACATGAAAGAAGGTCTGCCCTATGGTAGTTCTCCCAATGATCTTGCCATCTCACCTGACGGGAAATATCTTTATGTCGCCAACGGGACGGATAATGCCATCTGTGTCATTCAGACCGGCCCTCAGGCAGAAGTAACCGGGTATATTCCGACAGGATGGTATCCCGGTTCAGTTATTATGGATGAGGATGGGAAATCAATTTATGTGGCTAATGTAAAAGGCGTCGGCTCGCGTAACCAGTTGACAGACAGGGCCGGCTATAATTCCCATGATCACCTTGGAACTGTTTCAATCATCCGGATGCCAGATAAGAAAGGACTTCAAAGAATGACTGAAACTGTTGTACTTAATAATTCCCTTGCTGAAAATACAGGAAATTCAAAAAAGCCGTCTGCCGGTGGTAAAGTGCCTGTTCCGGTATGGCCAGATCAGACATCTGTTTTCAGACATGTTGTCTACATTATTAAGGAGAACCGCACTTATGACCAGGTTTTTGGCGACATGGCCCAGGCTGACGGAGATACAAGCCTCGTGCAGTTCGGTCGGGAGGTAACTCCGAATCATCACCTTCTGGCTGAAACTTTTGTATTGCTCGATAATTTCTATTGCAGCGGGGTTCTAAGTGCAGACGGACATCAATGGACTGATGAAGCAATCGTGACCGATTATCTTGAAAAATCATTCGGCGGATTTACCCGGAGCTATCCCTATGACGGTGACGATCCGCTTGCCTATGCCAGTTCGGGTTTTATCTGGGACAATGTTCTGGGGCACGGGTTGACTTTCCGCGATTACGGAGAATTCGTAAATCCTGTTATCGAACCTGCAAATGCCACATTTTCTGAAATATATAAAGATTTCAATGAAGGAACCAATAATATTAAGATCAGCGCAAAAGCAAATCTTGATCAGCTTGCCCCTTATTTGTGTCCTTCATATATCGGATTTCCCAACAAAGTTTCAGACCAGTACCGCGCAGCAGAATTCATCAAGGAGCTTAAGGAATATGAGAAAAACGATAATTTCCCCAACTTCATTATCATGCTGCTACCCAATGATCATACCTCTGGAACACGTCCGGGAATGCCGACACCACAGGCAGCGGTTGCAGACAATGACCTTGCCCTGGGAAAGATTGTGGAAGCGATCTCATCAAGCAAATTCTGGAATGAGACATGTATCCTGATCACTGAGGATGATCCTCAAAATGGCCTCGATCATGTTGACGGGCACCGGACTGTCGGGATGGTTATCAGCCCTTATACCAAAAGGAGAGAGGTAGTTTCAACATATTATTCCCAGGTAAGCATGGTAAGGACCATTGAAAACATTCTGGGCATACCTCCAATGAACCAGCTGGACCTGTCGGCAGAAGCTATGACTGATTGTTTTACGGCAAAGCCCGATTTTACACCCTATAAAGCCGTAAAAAACAATATTCCGCTTGATGATCTGAATCCGGCGCTTGTATCTCTGTCCGGTAAACAGCTATACTGGGCACAGAAATCCCTCGAGCAGGATCTTGAAGACGTCGACCGTATCGATGATGATGTTTTTAACAGGATAATCTGGCATGCGGTAAAGGGTTATGAGAGGCCATATCCGGATTTAAAGAAATAGAAAATGAGACATCTTAACTCCTGTATAGTCTGTACGGGAATACTATTTCAAGTAATCTTTTCCCGGGGTTTTGCTTCTCCTCCCGGGAGTCATAAACACTATCTGAAAATCAGGAATCCGCAGGAACTCAGGGATGCATTTCACTATACAGGCGACAGTGTATGCTTTTTAAGTTCTCATCGGGGAGGACCTGAAAAAAATTTTTCAGAAAATTCAATTGCAACTTTTAAGAATACTCTTAGAAATACCTGTTCACTGATGGAGATCGATCCCCGCTATACTAAAGATAGTATAATGGTAGTCCATCATGATCCAACTTTGCAACGGACGACCAACGGTAAAGGACTTGTTTCGGATTACACCCTTAAGGAGCTAAAGAAGTTAAATCTTAAGGATGTAGAGGGAAATTTAACCAGGAACAGGATACATACCCTAAAAGAGGTGATTGAATGGGCAAGAGGGAAAACAATTCTCATTCTCGATAAGAAAGATGTGCCTATAGAAGATCGTATTAAAATAGTGGAAGAATACAATTCTGAACCTTTTACAATAATTATGGCCTATACATTCGAGGAGGCAAAGCTCTGCTATAAGATGAACAACGACATTATGATGCAGGTCTTTATTCCCACTCCGGAAAAATGCAGGGAATTTGACCAGACAGGAGTACCATGGTCGAATGTAGTGGCTTTTGTAGCCCATCAGATGCCGGCGGATACACGCGTTTTTGACATGATCCATCAGCGTGGTGCGCTTTGCATCCTTGGATCTTCACGGAATCTTGACCTTGAGCTTTCCGGTGGAAAGGTATCAAGCATTTACGAACTTGAAAAAAGCTATAATTCAATCTACAGGAAAGGTGTTGATATTATTGAGACCGATATCCCGGTAGAAGTCAGTAAGGTCGTTGGTAAAAGACTTTCATCCCCAACTTTCAGGGCAAAATTCGTAAAATAGCATCAATTTGAAATGTTTTTGAATTATTGTTATCCAAACACCACCAGATTCACAAGATGAAAGAATCACATTTCTTATTTCCGGGTCTGGCAGCGCTTACCCTCCTCCCGGCAGCAAATAACACCGTCCAGAACAAGGCTGCAAGGCCGAACATAATCTTCATTATGGCCGATGACCTTGGTTATGGTGATATTGGCTGTTATGGGCAGAAATACATTAAAACACCAAATATTGATCGCCTTGCGGAAGAAGGCATCAGATTCATAAACCATTATTCCGGCGCTCCGGTTTCTGCTCCCGCCCGATGTTGCCTGATGACAGGAATGAATATTGGTCACAGCTTTGTCAGGGATAATTTCGAGATCAAGGGAAAATCAGAAAGTGAAGCAGGCCAGATGCCTTTGCCTGAAAATACTGAAACTGTAGGTCGTATGATGAAACGCGCCGGATACGTTACCGGAATTATTGGCAAATGGGGATTAGGCAGTATTTCTTCAACAGGGGCACCCAACAAACAGGGATTTGATTTTTTCTACGGGTATGATGATCAGAACCATGCCCATAACCACTATCCTTCCTTTCTCTGGAGGAATGATAAAATGGAGCAGCTGAGGAATCCCGCATTCTCAGTTCATCCAAAATATGACCCTGCTGCAAATCATGATTCGCTTGAATATAAGAAGTATCTAGGGACTGATTATTCCCTTGATTTAATGACTGATGAAGCTTTCAGGTTTATAGCTGAAAACAAAAAGAATCCGTTTTTTCTTTATCTGGCCTTCGTTGTACCTCACAAGGCTTTGCAGGTCCCTGATGAGAGTCTTGAAATGTACAAAGGAGTCTTTGACGAAAAGCCATATAACGGTAACCAGGGCTATACTCCGCATCCCAGGCCCTGGTCGGCTTATGCTGCCATGATTACCCGGATGGACCTGAAAATTGGCACAATCATGAACGAATTGAAGGAAGCAGGGCTTGACAAAAACACAATTGTGATATTCACCAGCGATAACGGCCCTGCAGGAGGCGGGGGGACCGATGCCAGATTCTTCAATAGTTCGGGAGGATTGAGAGGTATGAAAGGACAGGTTTTTGAGGGTGGAATAAAAGAACCATTTGTAGTGCGCTGGCCGGGGAAGATCAAACCGGGTCGGGTTACAGACCATATTTCAGCACATTACGACCTGATGGCTACACTGGGCGAACTGACAGGGCAGCAGGTTCGGAATACGGATGGAATTTCTTATCTGCCAATACTGGTGGGCCGCAATAAGAGTCAAATCCGGCATGAATACCTTTATTGGGAATTTGCCAGTGGTGGAGGTCAGCTTGCGGTAAGAATGGGGAACTGGAAAGGGGTGAAGAGTAATTTATCGAAAGATCCAGATGCTGAATGGGCTATTTATGATCTTGCAGCCGATCCTGCTGAATCAAAAGACCTGGCAGAGCAGCATCCTGAGCTTATTAAGGAATTTGATGAGATTGTTAATAAGCGGACTCCCTCCCATCATGAGCCCTGGAATTTCATGAAAGGGAACTAGTACAAGACCTTTGAGCATTTTACATTCATCGCTTTGATTTTATTTTCATTTCAGCCATTCTTTTTATATTTTTCAATTAATTAATCCTAACACTCCGATGTCATGAAGAAATTCTTCTCAGTTTTTCTGGCCATTTCACTATTTGCAGCTTCCGGGAACATTGTCATAGCACAGCAGGCTGCTCAGGAATTCCCATTTCAGAATATGTCCCTTTCCACCGAAGAAAGGGTATCTGATCTTATTTCAAGAATGACGCTGAAAGAAAAGGCTGATCAGCTGCTCTATACGGCTCCTGCAGTGCCGCGGCTTGGAATCCCGTCGTACAACTGGTGGAATGAAGCGCTTCATGGTGTTGCAAGAGCTGGTTATGCTACTGTTTTCCCTCAGTCAATTACTATCGCTAACTCATGGGATGAGGGTTTGATGTACAACGTTGCCAGCGCAATCTCGGATGAGGCAAGGGCAAAATATCACGAATTCCAGAGGCGCGGCAAAACAGGGATTTACCAGGGTCTGACATTCTGGTCACCGAACATTAATATTTTCCGCGATCCGCGGTGGGGAAGGGGACATGAAACCTATGGCGAGGACCCTTACCTGACGGGCAGGATGGGATATCAGTTTGTGAAAGGGATGCAGGGCGACGATCCCAAATATCTTAAGACTGTCGCAACCGCCAAGCATTATGCCGTTCATTCAGGTCCTGAACCGATGAGGCACTCATTTAATGCAAAGGTAAGCGAAGTGGATCTCAGGGAGACATATCTTCCGGCATTCAGGACTCTTATAGTTGATGGGGGAGCTTATTCTGTTATGGGAGCATACAATATGTTCAGGGACTTTCCATGCTGCGCAAACCCGATATTGTATGGGATCCTTAGAAATGAATGGGGTTTTAAGGGTTATATTGTGTCCGACTGCTGGGCAATTTCGGACTTCTATAAATTCACGGGATTTGCAAAAGACGCAGCCGAAGCTGCCGCTCAGGCAGTTAAGGCAGGAACTGACCTGGAATGCGGTGTGGATTACAAAAATCTTTTAACGGCAGTTGAGCGCGGGCTTATTACCGAAGCTGATATTGACCTCGCAACAAAAAGGATTTTCACTGCAAGGTTTAAGCTTGGCATGTTCGATCCTGATGTATATGTTCCCTATGCCCAGATCCCATTCTTTGTAAACTGTTCAGATTACAACAATTCACTTTCAAGAAAAGCAGCTCAGGAATCAATAGTACTGCTTAAGAATTCAAATGATATTCTTCCTCTTAAAAAACAGATCAAGACCGTTGCCGTAATTGGACCCAATGCTGATAATTTCGAGTCTTTGATAGGTAATTACAATGGCATCCCCAAAGAGCCGGTGACAGTACTGAAAGGTATTATCAACAAAGTGGCTCCGGACACAAAGGTTATTTATGCAGAAGGCAGTGACCTTGCTGAAGGTATACATAACCTGACTGTTATTCCTTCGCGTTATCTTCAGACACCCGACGGCATTCAGGGGGCGGTCGCCGAGTATTTCAACAACCGTGAGATGACAGGAAAGCCTGCCTTCACCAGGATTGATGACCAGATCAGTTTTTACTGGGAACACTTTTCCCCCAGGGTTGATCTTCCGGATGATAATTTCGGGATCAGATGGACCACGTTCCTGATTCCGCCCGAAACCGGAACATATGCTCTTGGCGGATGGGGTTCATCAGGGTATGAGATTAAACTTGAGGGTAAAAGCATAATCGCCTCAAGGGATGAACATCATGCATTTAACAAGGAATATGGTGTTAATCTTGAGGCTGGTAAGAAATATAAGATCGAAGTCATTTATAAAAATTATGGCGGTGATGCCGATATAAAGCTCCTCTGGGCCCGTCCTCGGAATAACATGATCCAGCAGGCAGTTGACGCCGCAAAGGAGGCCGAAGCTGTCATACTTGTTCTTGGTTTATCCCAACGTCTTGAGGGTGAAGAGATGAGTATTAAGATTGACGGATTCCTTGGCGGTGACCGCACAAAACTGAACCTGCCGGCCGTTCAGGAAAATCTTCTTAATACGATTTCAGCAACTGGTAAGCCGGTAATTGTTGTTTTAATGAACGGAGGTGCACTGTCAGTCAATAATGCTCAGGAAAAGGCAGCAGCTGTAATACTCGCAGGTTACCCGGGGCAGCAGGGAGGGAATGCCGTTGCCGATGTACTTTTTGGCGATTTTAATCCTGCCGGCAGGCTACCTGTAACTTATTATAAGTCAATAGATCAGCTGCCTGCTTTCGAGGACTATAACATGCAGGGAAAGACATACAGGTATTTCACACAGGAGCCTTTGTACCCGTTTGGCTATGGACTCAGTTATACAACATTCACTTATAGTGATTTGATTTTGCCTGAAAAACTTTCAGCAGGGGAAAGGGTTCAGGTGAAGGTTACTGTGACTAATTCAGGAAAAACAACGGGTGATGAGGTTGTCCAGCTTTACCTTACTGATGAAAAGGCATCGACTCCAAGGCCTGTGCGACAGCTTGAGGGATTTTCGAGGATAAACCTCAAACCCGGTGAAAGCAAAGTGGTTGAGTTTATGCTCGAGCCCAGGCAGTTTTCGATTATAAACAAGAAGGATAAAAGAATTATAGAACCTGGTTATTTCACAATATCAGTGGGAGGCAAACAGCCGGGGTTTAAGGGATATCTCGATCCTCAGTTCACCAGGGTCCTTACCGACAGGATAAGGTTAACAGGCAAGGAGGTTCCCTTTGCGAACTGAAAATTTGGGGCTGTTTAAAAAGTCTAAATCCATTAACCCTGCCTACCGGCAGGCTGGCGCAAAGATCGTGCCCTTATTTACAATTATTTCCTGATAAACCGGTACACTTTCACTGAATGGGGAGGCATATCGACATACATCGAGGTTTCGGTTCAATGTCAGATCTTTATGTTCCCATAAATCTCTTACATTATAATTTACCAGTGTCAGTGGCGCCATTCTGGGTTGTCCGCCTGGTCCTGCGCCCGGCATACCCGGTGCTCCCTGTGTTCTGGCTGCTGTGCCCTGTGCTCCGGCGGTTCCGGCTCTGCCAGCTGCTCCTGCCGCCCCTGCTCTGCCAGCTGCCCCTGCTGCTCCCGTTGCTCCCGGTGCTCCCGGTGCTCCCGGTGGTGGCGGACCTCCAGCCGGAGGAAATCCACCAGGTCCGCGCCCGAAAGTTCTTATCTGTGCGAGAAGTGAGAAGTCCACAAGTACTGATTTCTTCTCATCGCTTTTATTCAAAAGACAGACTGCCTTTTCGTTGTTACTCAGGGCTTTAACCCAGATCTGGTAATCTCCGTTATCCCTGTAGCATGTTGCCTGACGTCCAAGTGTATCCTGATCAACAGCTATCATTTCCTTGTTTAACAGGATCTCTTTGATCTCAGGGGTCATTTTCTGGAGGTCGTTGCCTGCCATCAGCGGGGATGCAAGCATGCACCAAAGGGAAAAGTGAGTTTTATACTCATCAGTTGTCATTCCACCGTTCCCAACTTCAAGCATATCAGGATCATTCCATTTTCCCGGACCGGCATACCGTGCCAGGTCTTTTTGCCTGTTGAAGATGTCAATCATACTGTTCCAGTTGTCGCTGATATCGCCCGTGGTTCTCCACAGATGTCCGACTGTTCCCGCCCATTCCCATGGTTTGCTTGATCCCCATTCACATATGCTGAATACTATCGGGCGTCCTGCAGTGTACAATGCATCCCTCATATTTGTATATGAAGATTTTGCATCCTGGGAGCCTGAACCGCACCAGTCATATTTTAAATAATCGACTCCATATTTTGCATAGGTGCGTGCATCCTGATATTCATGCCCGAAGCCACCAGGACGTCTCTGGCAGGTGACGGTGCCGGCGCTTGAATAAATTCCGAATTTGAGACCCAGGGAGTGAACATAATCGGCAACATGTTTCATTCCGTTTGGGAATCGCTCCTTGTCAGCAACTATTTCCCCATTCGCGTCACGGGAGATCTGCCAGCAGTCGTCGATCACAATATACTGGTAACCGGCGTCCTTCATACCGCTGCTAACCATTTCATCTGCCATTTGCTTTATAAGTGTTTCACTTACATTACAGCCAAACTTGTTCCAGCTGTTCCATCCCATCGGAGGGGATTTGGCTAAATTGTCGAATTTCTGGGCAGATACACCCAAAATCAGGAATGAAGCCGTCAACAATAAAACGAACTTTTTCATAGATTTTTTAAGATTAATAACAACTAACTGGTGAAATGATGTGATTAGGTTTGATTATTAGACATCAGTCACAACAAATTTATTTCTTTATTCAGTTATTTTTTAATTGTTGGCAATAATTAATTCTGACCTGAAGAAGTTATTAAGAACTTAAACTGAGATCCACAGAGAAGTCGACCCCTAAATCCCCTGAAGGGGACTTAAGTATAGCCCCCTTTAGGGCATGCGCGATCTTAAGATCAGTGTTAAACCGAGTATGTTTAACTAGCAGAAATACAATTAAATAAGTTTCCCCTCCTTTTGAAGGAGGGGTGGCCAGACGGTGAAATCATCTCACACGCAGAAACTAAATTCGTCTGGCCGGGGTGGTTGATTCAAGTCTCTATTATTACCATTATTCAAATTAATAGACTTGAAACATAGATTAACCACCCCGGCCGGGAAATCAGATTGTAAACCCCTCAAAATCTATGGTCCCGGCCACCACTCCTTGAAAAGCTAATCTTTATTCACATTTTTTTCATCTCACCACGACCTCCTGAACCCCTCCCAAACCCTCCCCTTAAGGCTAAGGGGAGGGCTTTCTGCCTCTAAATTCTTGCGCTTCTGCTCCCCTGAACCTCTCCCAATTCTTAAGGCTTGGGTGAGAGCTTTTCCGCTTGGAATTCAGGTTTTGCGCCCTTCCCCTTAGACTTAAGCTACCCTTTATACACATCTTTTTAAATGTCAACATTGCATGTGAGTTTGTGATTCCTCGCTTGCGCTACTACTAATGACATGCTCCAACATTGCACAGCTTGACCGGCCTTCGAGTAATAATACTCTGGTGCGCCTTATGCTGGTCAACCCGGTCTTCCCAAGTCTCATATTAAGCTCCTTCAGAGCTTACAAAACAAGAGGAGACGCCGACCCCCGCTTTCGCCGGGGGTTATTCACATATCACCACTTTCGTGGTTCTTGCTTGAGTTTAGAAATGGCCACATTCGTGGCTCTGGATTTCGTAAAACTCAGTCATTTATTGATTCCGCTCCATTCTGCGGCAGTAACATCAAAAGCTGGTTTCTCAGTTGATTTATAATCAGAGACTTTCCCAAAACCAAAAAGGTCAGCCTCTCTGGATTTAGTAAAACTCAGTAACTTTTCTGATTCATCTCTATTCTGGAGTCCGGAAGATCAGAAGCTGGTTTTATTTTCTGCCTCTGAAAGAGGCCTTTGTCCCTTAACTGTCCCGTAACGGGACAAATGTGAATAACCCCCGGCGAAACCGGGGGTAGAATTGCAAGTGTCTTATAATGTGTAACTAATGCAATGTTGTCATTAGCAGTTTTTATCCAAAGTTTTGTACTTCTGGTGTTATGACAACCAGAATCTGCTAAGTTTGCATGGGTTACACAAGCATGACCTTCGCTTGATTAGTGCATTTTTTGCCTGCTTAGCAGTATGGTTCCGGAAGATAAAGTCTTCAGGTATGGTACTTCCTATACGGAATGTCCGATTAGCAGCATTGCAATTTCCAAAGACCTTCCGGGTGTAATCTTTTTAATAATTAAAATGTATAACAAGTATGGAAAAAATCAGAGAAAACGCTGCCGGAATAGACATTGGATCTAAGAAGGTATTTGTTGCTATCGAAGGGCAGGAAGTAAGAAGTTTTTACACTTTTACTGAAGACTTTGAAAAACTACGGGATTATATTTTTGAGAACGGTATTAAGACTGCTGCAATGGAAGCTACGGGAGTCTATTGGAGTATTTTATATGAAATGCTCGAAGAGACAGGAATAGATGTGTGGCTTGTAGATGGTCGTCAGACTAAGCAAGTACCTGGTCGGAAAACTGATGTTAAAGACTGTCAATGGATACAGCAATTACATAGTTATGGGTTGTTAAACCGATGTTTTGTGGCTGAAAGCGACATAAAGGACCTCAGGTCATATCAGCGCCTGAGAGAAGACCATATCCGTTCGGCATCAATGCATATTAACCATATGCAAAAGGCCCTCACAGAAATGAATATCAGACTAAAGGAAGTATTGGATCAAATTCATGGAGTAAGTGGACTGGCTATAATTGAAGCCATCCTAAAAGGCGAAAGAGATAAGGAGAAACTATTAAAACTCTGTCACTCAAAAATTATTAAAAACAAGAAAGATGATGTTCTGAAAGCTCTAAACGGTAGGTACACAAAATCAGGGTTATTTGCATTAAGGCAAGCTTATGAATCATATTACTTTTATCAGAATCAGATTGAACAATGTGACCAGATGCTCAATGATGTTCTTCAAAAAATCAGCAGAGGTAAACCAGATCAAAATACAGACGTTCGAAGAAAACCAATACGTCACAATAAACCTGATATTGATAATCTAGGCTCAATGATGCTGAAGATATTTAATGGAAGGGATGCAACTACACTATCGGGTATAACAGATTACAGCTGGCTGCAACTACTCTCGGAAGCAGGTAGCGATTTATCCAGATGGCCAACAGAGAAACATTATACCAGCTGGCTGGGTCTTGCTCCGGGACAGCATAACTCAGGTAAAATGAAAAAAAACAGAAGAAAATCGGGTAGACCCAAGGCAGGACAAATCTTCAGACAAATAGCTCAGAGCCTGTTAACAAGCAAACATATAGCTCTTGGAGCATTTGGAAGGAGACTTGGAGCGAGAAAAGGATCTCCCATTGCAATAAAATCAATCGCACGCAAACTTGCTGTACTATATTGGAGAATAATGGTAAAAGGAATGGCTTTTGTGGAGGAAGGAATAAAAAAGTATGAAGTACAACTCCTCATGCAAAAGCAGCGATCACTTAATAGACTTGCAAAAGAACTAAAAGTAAAAGTCATTTACAATGAGTGAGTTAGGAAAGTTGTCATTAGCAGTTTTTATCCAAAGTTTTGTACTTCTGGTGTTATGACAACCAGAATCTGCTAAGTTTGCATGGGTTACACAAGCATGACCTTCGCTTGATTAGTGCATTTTTTGCCTGCTCCGCAGTATGGTTCCGGAAGATAAAGTCTTCAGGTATGGTACTTCCTAAACGGAATGTCCGATTAGTAGCATTGCAATTTCCAAAGACCTTCCGGGTGTAATCTTTTTAATAATTTAAAATGTATAACAAGTATGGAAAAAATCAGAAAAAATCGCTGCCGGAATAGACATTGGATCTAAGAAGGTATTTGTTGCAATCGAAGGACAGGAGGTAAAAAGTTTTTACACCTTTACTGAAGACTTTGAAAAACTACGGGATTATATTTTTGAGAACGATATTAAGACTGCTGCAATGGAAGCTACGGGAGTCTATTGGAGTATTTTATATGAAATGCTCGAAGAGACAGGAATAGACGTGTGGCTTGTTGATGGTCGTCAGACAAAGCAAGTACCTGGTCGGAAAACTGATGTTAAAGACTGTCAATGGATACAGCAATTACATAGTTATGGACTGTTAAACCGATGTTTTGTTGCTGAAAGCGACATAAAGGAACTCAGGTCATATCAGCGGCTGAGAGAAGACCATATCCGTTCGGCATCAATGCATATTAACCATATGCAAAAGGCCCTCACTGAAATGAATATCAGACTAACGGAAGTATTGGATCAAATTCATGGAGTGAGTGGACTGGCTATAATTGAAGCCATCCTGAAAGGCGAAAGAGATAAGGAAAAACTATTAAAACTCTGTCACTCAAAAATTATTAAAAACAAGAAAGATGATGTTCTAAAAGCTCTAAACGGTAGGTACACAAAATCAGGGTTATTTGCATTAAGGCAAGCTTATGAATCATATTGCTTTTATCAGAATCAGATTGAACAATGTGACCAGATGCTCAATGAGGTTCTTCAAAAAATCAGCAGAGGTAAACCAGATCAAAATACAGACGTTCGAAGAAAACCAATACGTCACAATAAACCTGATATTGATAATCTTGGCTCAATGATGCTGAAAATATTTAACGGAAGGGATGCAACTACACTATCGGGTATAACAGATTACAGCTGGATGCAACTACTCTCAGAAGCAGGGGAGCGATTTATCCAGATGGCCAACAGAAAAACATTATACCAGCTGGCTGGGTCTTGCTCCGGGCACAGCATAACTCGGGCAAAATGAAGAAAAACAGAAGAAAATCAGGACGACCCAAGGCAGGACAAATCTTCAGACAAATAGCTCAGAGCCTGTTAACAAGCAAACGTATAGCTCTTGGAGCATTTGGACGAAGACTTGGAGCGAGAAAAGGATCTCCCATTGCAATAAAATCAATCGCTCGCAAACTTGCTGTACTATATTGGAGAATAATGGTAAAAGGAATGGCTTTCGTGGAGGAAGGAACAAAAAAGTATGAAGAACAACTCCTCATGCAAAAGCAGCGATCACTTAACAGACTTGCAAAAGAACTAAAAGTAAAAGTCATTTACAATGTAGTGAGTTATGAATGTTGTCATTAGTAGCGCCAGCGAGGGATCTCCCTAATTTATATACAGATTACAACTTATAAATTAAGTTCCAAAACTACCGTAAGGCTCATCAAAAGATGTGTATAA
>CAWKIC010000031.1:0-13299 GCA_963849615.1 uncultured Bacteroidales bacterium | reverse complement strand
CCCCGGAACAGGATCATTCGTAAGATCATCTTTTCTAGTTGAAGCAACAACAGCCCTGAGGTTGTCGGCCGTTGGACCATTTAGTTCAAAAACCCTGCGTCCTGACCCAACTTTTCCCGTTAAAAGCCTCCGGAGTTAAGGCTGTCAATCCCCCTGTCCAGGTTTGAATTGAAATATGGCGAAATATCTACCGGGACCACATTGCTTCCGGCCTCTGCAGGAAGCTTTTTACCGCTGAACCTGAAATTAATGTCGGTCACCAGGGCATCTGTAATTATTGCGAGCATATTTATAGGAACATACTGCTCAGACCAAAGAAGATTTGAACAACCGAGGAAATCGACAAGCTGATCTTTTCCGATATTGAATTCTGTAGTCGCAGCCCAGGATGAGGGCGCTCCGCCGAGCAGACCTTTTATTTCAGATCGCAGATCCCATTTTTCAATGTCAGCACGAAGGTTTCCGTAAACCTGGCTGAATCCAAAATCAGAAACCTGTTTATCATTAGACGGCTCATCCCAGAACCAGTTGAAAACCAGGATGTCTTTGGGGATAAGCTTAAGCACCTGCTCTGGCACTTAGAGCACCGGGGATCTTATACTGGTAACCGGCTGAAGATTTCCAGGTCTGGAATTCCTTTTCAGTTACCGATTCCAGCAGATGATCTCCCCACAAGGCTATCTTTATTCCCTTCTTTGCAAGGTAATCATGTATTTTTGTTACATCAGCTGCATAAAGTTCGCCATAATCCTTTCCTTTGCACAATTCACACAGGTCCTTCTCCATCCTCCATTCATCATGACCGATATGAATAATTGAAGGGTGTATGACTTCAATATATTCGTCCAGGACATCAAAATAGAGCTTGTAGCTGCCGGGTTTGAGAGGACAATAAGTATCAGGAACAGGCTGGTTCAGGTTCTCTGCAAGTTCTTCATGTCCGGAAAGCAGATAATATGCATGGGTAAGGGATGGCAGTTCAGGAATGACCTCAATGTTGAACTGCCTCATATATCTGACAAGATCAGCAACCTCCTCCTTCTCTAGAATACCTCCATCGGCATTATCCTGGTGAGAGGAATTCTGGTACTCCATATGTTGGCCAGGAGGCCTGTCAAGTCTGCTGAAATCAAGCATCCGTTTAAATTTTACTGCACCGGTATTCAGTTCAGGATGCTTCTCAAGACGCATATTTGCATTCAGTTCAAGAATGATTGTGTTAAACTTGTAATATGCCACAAAATCGCTTACAAATCTCTTGAAAAAGGTAATGTTCTCTCTACCCGGAAGGTAAAGCTTTATACCCCTGAACTTATATTTCGGAGCATCCTTTACCATTACGTTTGGTACTAACAGCCTGCCTTTTGAAACTCTGATAAGCTGTCTAAGTGACTCAAGACCGAAAAGCGCCCCTTTTCCGTTATTCCCTGCAACCACAATATTATTTGATGTCACTGAAATAATATAACCCTCATTACCCAGGGCTTTAAGCTCATCCGTAAGTCCCTGCTGATCACAATAAGTTTTCACAAGGGGATTTGTAAGGTCCCCGATCAGGATGCATTTATCAGTACTATTTAGAGATAGCTTCCGGTTTATCTTCACCGGGATCTCGTATTTATCTGCAAATTCGTTTGAGATCAGTCCCGCTAGAAAATTATCCTGTTTGGAGGCCTTCTGCGGTATCATGATGAATGTATTTGAATCTACCTCAAAATTTCCTTCCAGAACCTTAATCTCAAGGGGAAATGGGAAAACCAACAGCTCGTAATCCCCGGCCGGACCAGCCTGCAAAATACTGGAAATCAGTAATCCTGCAAGAATCAAAATGCATTGTACACATCTTTTCATTATATCATTTTTAGTTCATACTGATGACCTGCATCATCAATAACTGTTAAGTTTCTTCCTGGCTTCGGACACTTGCCCTTCAGCCGGAATATTCTTCAACCTTTCAAGAGTGAATCCAGACAAAAGGTTATCGAGCTCTTTCATCTGAACTGATTTGTTCCCGTTTGCAAACTGCTCACGAAGTATCCTTATCTTTTCAAAATCCTGAATCCCCTCAATGAATTTCTCAAAACGTATCGACGAGCGGGGTCCGGGGTAGATCTGATAGAGATCGCCACCAGGCCATGTCCGGAAACGGGAATCTAATAGTGGTTCCCTGTTCCAGTTATTATATGCCCACCTCAGGTAACCGGTAAATCCTGCGGCTGCTGCGTACCAGCTTATCCACACATTCTCTGCCGGGGATGAATAGGTGAATGCATTTGGAATACTGGTGCCGCAGGCATTATAAAAGGTGGAGGGTTTTCCAAGGTCTTTTCTTTGCTTCAGTTCCTCCCGGGTAAACGTCTGACCGATATTCAGGCAATAGTCATAAATTTCCTTTTCTATTTCGGGGTGATAGTCACCTGCCAGCGCCACTTTCCATTCATGGTCGATATTTCTTAAAAGTGAGATTACTGCTTTCATGCTCTCCATGTCACGTTCATCCATGGCAACAGCTGTTTTACCAAACCAACCTTTATCCTTAAGATGGCCGGTAAAGTCTTTTATCATCGGAGTCCAGAAGTCATTATAGCCTTTCGAACCTGGTTTTGCATTTTTAACTGTGTCGGTCCGCCCCCAGGGATTCATCAAAATAAATGAAGGAGAGATCCCAGGTTACCATTGTATAGCAGTTTATCCGCTGATCAATCCCGCATTCCATCAGGGTCGAAATATACCTGTCAAATAACTTGTAATCGTAAGCCCAATTGCCGTCCTTCTTTTTTGTCCAGTTAATAAGCGATGGGATCGTCATGGTAAACATGACCCTTTCCCCCAGGGCTGATCGATTATATTTGCCGTGATAGCTTTCTGTCCCGCCCTGGCCAGCAAATTAAAGTATGGTCTCATCAGATTGAAATGTTCATCACTCCATAGTCCGACATCATGCACTTTGGCAATTGAAGCGGCGCTCTGCCAGAGGTCAAGGTCATATTTCCATTTAGCTGGTGGCGGCAATAAATGGTCCAGAACATTAAGGACAATTTTCATTTCAAATTTCCCTGATGCATTTACTGTCAAATTACCTTTGTATTGACCGGCAGGAATATCTCCGGGCACCTGAATACTGATCCAGACTGGTTGTACAGAATTAGCCTTTACTGCGATTATATTTACAATATCAATCGGATCTTCAACGAGGGAGGAGTCATAATCAGTTGTTTTCCGGGTATCACAACCACGGCCAAATTCGTCGGTCATAACGTAACGGACAAAACCAGGTTGTATATTCACTGCACTTATACGGTCGCCTTTTGCATCACTGAGATCACTCACGCTGATACTCAATTCCGGAATATCATTTTTAGTCCACACCAGCACTTGGGTATGGATTTTTTCACCTTTCCAGGCTACCGCATTCCATGTCTTTTCATTTAAGCCTGTTGGTACTTTTTGCTTTGGATACCTAAAATTGTCATTAGCAAAACTAACATTAACATCTCTTTTAAGTCCCGACCATGTCTCCATATCTGCCCTTGCAGGGTTTTGCATCTCTGTATAAATGTTTTTCCCCGGTTTGCTGAAACTGACATCCTGGGAAAATGAAGCAACAGTGATGACACTAAGGATCAAAAAAGAAATAATTTTCATACCCGGTTTTTTAAAATCAGTTAAAAATGCATTCGCTTAAAAATGCAGACTTATATCCATTATCAACTGCCCACCCGACTGCAGTCATAACCTTTTGACGGAAATCGGGCTGGTAATCAATATAAAAAGGATAGAAATACTGCTCATGAATCATCAGGTCGATAAATCCTGATTTAAGCGGATCTTTCATAAGCTTGTCAAGCAGGGGAATAATCTGGTTCAGTGACCAGGAGTTAATTACAATACTTAACTTCTTGTAAATTATGCCTTCCTGGTTATCCCGCCAGATAAAACGATCACTTAAATGCTGAGTTTTTTTATTATCAAGATAGTATGAGACAACAGGTTTTCCCTCCTCAATATTAAAGTATCCTGCCAGGCCAGTATAGCCTGAATCCTTTAGAGCCCGGCATCCATCGATTGTTGCTTCGCCCCAGTGCAGCGTGGTTACAGGTCCAAGGAGTTCATCACCGGCAAAACGTCTGACCTGCTCCTTTACCAGTTCACAGTCTCGCTTTACCTCATCGTAACCGGAGTTTATGTATGGCTTATCAGGGTCGTTCCCCAATGCATGGAAACTCAACCTGAGCCATTCTGAACTACGGATCCACTCATCCTTATATTTATCTGTCATCTGAGACAGATTAAACCCATCTGTCTGATAATAAATATTAATATGGATTTTGGTACCATAAGTATCATGCACCTCTTTTAAAAAGCCCAGATATGGATTTTCAAATATTGAAATATACTTTGACGAGTTTTCTGAGATATCCTTCAGGAACCAGATATTATCGTCAAGAGAAAGCCGGTACCTGTTCGTATAGTTTCTAAGCCAGTAAATCGTGATGCTTTGCTTCTGACCTGATTTGCTTTCTGTTACTTCTATAACATTCCTGTAATCAGTTAAGAATATCTCAGCCAGATAGATACTGTCCCTGTAACCGGCTTTAATCCCGTTTACTTTCATACGAGCACCAGGAGGGGCTGATATTTTCACATTAATTTTTAAACGACCATCGGTAACGATACCGTCATATTCTGTGAGCATATCCCCATCAACAGGGCCTGAAAATGCTATCTTCCCTTCCCATGAACTACATGAAACAAAGCCAGTGATAATTACTGCTACACAAGTAGTTATGATTACTTTCACATAGCTTCCTCTTGCTGTTTCCATGACTTAAATTGGGCTTATGTACATTTATTTGTTCCTAATAAACTGCCTGCTGTCAATGCCTTTCCTGATCTTTACCAGTAAAAATCCCTTATCGACGGAATCAGTTCCCCATGCTGTGGATCCTCCCGAAACATAACTTACACCTTTAAAAAAGAGGTCCATATATAAGTGTGTATGACCTTCCAGTACCATTCTGAGATTGTAGTCCATGAACATATTCAGTATAGCGGCCGAATTGGCCGACAGAGCCTCAGAATCCGAACTTGATATTGCATGCGGATTAATCAGTGGCGAGTGAATTGAAATAATCACCGGGACACTTTTATCCGTAGTGACAAGCTCATTCCTGATCCATTCCATCTGGACAGAATCAACACCCTGGGTATAGTTTTTCTCTTTTTCAAGTATTTTTATACCGTCCAGTATAAAAAACTTCCATCCATTATACTCAAAGGTGTAATACCGTTTCGTGTAACGCGACTCATACATGTTCTTTCCCCACATGGGATTCGTTTTGTCAATGCCGCTTTCCTCCGTAATGCCAACGTTTTCATGATTACCCATAGTAAGATAGACCGGCATCCTGAATTTTTTAAATTCGTTGTCCATTAAATCGAAAAGAATTTCAGCCTTTTTATCGTTTACATTTTTTGCAGTATAAATCATATCCCCGCCGGTAAGAACGAAATCAGGACGAAGCTTATTTATCTGTTTCGCCAGCTGGTCAAATCCGGCCAGAACCACTGAATCAGGCTGTAAATGAATATCAGGCAAATAAACAAATGAAAAGTTCTTCTGACCAAATAAGAGTGTTATCTGGAAGAACAGAATAAGGCATAGTTTAATACGATACATATGATCTGTCTGTTAACGTTATTATTATTTATGTTATATAACATACTCAATAAGTCTCCCATGGAGCACGTCCCTCATCAAAGTTCAGATAAGCCCGTCTTCCGAATTGCAGTGGAGGTGAGCCGGTTTCAAAAGCACCAAGATCAGGCGCCTTACCACTGAAGTCATCATTGAAACCCCGCAGCAGTGTACCGGAATCAATCAGAGGATTGTTAATCCATACAACGGGATCAGTGATTTCCAGCTTTCTGTCGCCGAATTCGTACGGGTATTTACCCCATTTAATGCTGTTAATTGAAGATCTGGGGTAGAATTCAAGGTTATAGGAGGAAGTATACAGCCTTGTGCCTGCCGGTGTTGTGGTAAACTTTATGCCATGCTCCTCCGCTGCTGTTCTGCCCTTTGCTGTGCCCGAGAAATAATCAAAATCATAGTCTGATGAAGGATCCTTTTCAATATCAGTCGCAAGTCTCCCGGGCACATCAAAAATATTGTTTCTTGTTATGCAGTCGGGATTTACATGACTTGAAAAGACATTGAAAACACCTCCGGGCTGGAGTATGGTGTTATGAAAAATATACCGCCTGCCTCCTCCGAATTCATTTCTTTCACCGGTTTTGATCAATGCTCCTCCTATATTGTTACGATGTCCCGACCTGCTTTCACGGGATACATTTCTGAAAATATAAAGCGGGCCTTTCGAAGTTGAAGCTGTTGCAATTCCATTATAAAAGAAATGGATGAAGTTACCCCAGATCCTTACATTCATATTTCCGCCCTCACTTTCGATTGCATCATCCCAGGCATTACGGATTATGTTCCCATGGATATCAGAATCCCTGTTAATGTTACCAGTAAAGGAAAAGTTGTTCCCCCCTCCGATCCCGTCATTGAAGCCATGGTCTTCAGTGGAGACAATATCATTGAACCTGATCACATTTCCACCCTGGCTTTCAATTATTGATATACCCTGTGGTCCGTCAGGATGGCCTGTTTCCCAGTCATTTGATGCTCCGCGGGGATCTTCGATCAGATTCCTTTGGATCGTAAGGTTTCCGGTTCCTGCTTCTGCAAAAATTCCACTGTCAGAACCGCCTTCAAGGTTACCATAAGTTTTCGGACCGCCTATCCTGCCCCAGAATGCAATATAACATTGCTCTATCACTATATCATGCCTGTTCTTTCTGATTATCACTCCATGGACAGATGCATTTCTGATCTCAACTCCCCTTATTATTACATAATCTGCATCTATTTCGATCCCGTATTTGAGTACGTTCTTCAGATTAATAACAGATTTTGAATCTGCAGAGACTGTTACAAGATGATACGCCCGGGGAGTTCCGGATTCGGTGATTACAATAGTCGTATCTGATTCACCTTCAGGCAAAACGGTTATTTTACCTACCGGGAATTTATCGCTTCTCGTTTTAAAGGTCAACTGGGCTTTGGAATTATTATCTGATAATTCAACCTGATACCCGGTATCAGGACTCAGGCCGATAATACTTCCCCTGTATTCTCCATCTCTCGGATCATAAGCCAGGTCAAGACCATCTTTCCAGGTTCTTCCGGATTCTTCCCTGTATCTTATCTTACAAGGGCCCCCTTCGATGGTTTTCCAATACAGGCCCGCACATTCGAAGGTTGGAACAGCATAAGACTGCACATTCCCTGGCGGGATCTGCCCATAACTGAAAGGTGATGGAAGAAACACTATTATAAAAGCACCGATTAAAACTATCTTCCTGATCATTTCTTACTTTTTTAGATATAGGTCAGCTGATTCACTAATCAGTAAATACCGGTTGAGTCCACGCCATTTTACCTTCAGAGCTTATAATTTTAGCCCTGACGTAATAATTTCTCTTCTTTGGACGGTAAGTTGCCTTATCTCCTATAACTGTCCGAAGCAGAGCCCCGTTTTTACCAATGAATTTAATAGTGTCTCCATTCTGTGAATCAACACTTATCGAGTTATTTCCTGCCTTGTAATCATTCAGAATCACACCTGTTGTTGCATAGAAGTTGCCTGACCGGATACTCTCTAAAATGTCAGATTTTGTCAATGCGGCAGCTCTTACCATTATCCACCCTCTCCCCACATTAGCTTTTTTGTAATGGTTATCATCAGCAGCTACAGCGTAGACCATCCGCCCATTGGGAGCAGAGAGAACACTATCCCAGAGGGCTTCGGTTGCTGGTGTGTCCTGAAGCCTACCACCATTAACAACTTCCAGATGATTAAGCCCTGTTGTACCAATAAATGCTGAAGCAGATACTACGGGATCCTGAGGGTGATTAAGTATCGGAACTCCGCCTGCCGCAATGGTCCTTGCAACTCCGTCCTGTAAAGAAGTTTCTCCTCCAATGAAACTATTAATTCCCAAAGCTGTGTGATGCCTCGATTCACTGAGCTCATTACCACACAACATGATGAATCCCGGAGGATTCGATGCTTCATCATGACAGAATATTTTCTTCTGCAAAACATGGTCATTATGTTCGGAAAGAACAAGGAAATTATAGCCGGCGTCTTCATACCATTTTGCAATTATCGGTACATCATTGGTATCATTTTCATCAGAAAACGTGGCATGAGTGTGTGTATTTCCACGGTACCATTTTTCCTGAGACAATCCGGTAGTTTGTTTAATATCACCTGAAACAGGTTCAACAAAGACCGGGTTGGAATAAAACCATAAATCTGAAAAAGCCTTTACTCCATTGTTTTCCTCTGCAATGTCGGGCAGGGGATTACCTTCTCCGTCCAGTTCACCCGGAGTATTCAGAGCCAGGTTTGTTCCCCGGAGGCGGAAGTACATTTTCCCATTTACCTGCGTCTCGAAGGTTATCTTTTTCCTTCCATTTCCCAGGTCAATCCATTTTATACTTTCCAGTCCATTTGCATCCCTTACGCCTCCTGCAGCATCGAAGCGTGCAATGACCCTGCTGGTTGATACATTGTCTTTTGAATAGTCAGGACTTGAAGGAGAAATTAGTCCTGTTACCTGACCGGCAATCAGATCAATATGATCCAGTTCAGGATTAGTGTAATCGCTGTAGGTATTGAAATTCGAGGAATCAGGATCAAAAACCTCTATTTCAATCTTAACATTATTCCTGTCTGTTTTGAAGGTCTGTCCCATCATGGTATTTCCAACCCTGAACTTCAGACTTTTTATAAGATCGCCGGTGACAATGAACCTGTTTCCTGACCTCATCCCGTCAATTAAAGCCTGCGCATCATTTCTTTTTAATACATAGGTATATGTTTTCTGGTATTCACCCGGATAAAAGTCATCATCAGAATGATAATCGGAGCTGGCAGAGATCCACCATCTTCTTCCTTCGCTCAGAAGTGCATCCCAAAGGCCTCCGATCCTGGATGCAAATATACCGGCCCCTCCAAATGTTGCTCCCATCTTACCGTTGATCTCAGCCTTAAAAGGAGAGTCTTCCAGATCATAGCTCCCGCGGGTTGCGTTTTTCTGATGTCCCGGCATCCCGTCAAATCCGAAACAAACATCGGGAGCTGTATTGTTAAAATCCCTGAAATCCGATATAGTATAACCCCCGGACTTGTCAGGATGACTTGGAACAACATAAGTCTGCATCGGATAATTTTCCTGCAGCCATTTAACCGCCTGAAGGGCTTTTTCTTTTCCGTCCAGGCGGCTTTTTTCCCATCCGAATTCCTGGCCGCCTGTGGTATCATTATCCTCATCATCGAACATATATTCGAACTGAGCCAGAGGATTACAATTCTCTTTACCCGGATCAAACTGGCTGGCGATAATTGAAATATTTGCATGTTCATGTCCGGGTACATTCCATTCAAAGGCCTGAAGAATAAGTTTGTCGGGAAAGATCCTTCGCCAGAGCATTATATCCTGGAAATTGTAATCCCTGAGCGATTGCCATCTCCACATATATCCGGCGTCCTCGGCTTCCTGGGGCGAACCGAGCTGTTTTATTCCGGCACAAGTCCATGATACACTGGCTCCAAGGTCAATTCCGGATGACCTGCCCCAGTTTTCCCGGGTGCCTCCGTGATCGCTGTTCGACCACCAGTCGAGCCCGAATTTATTTGAGGCCTCCATTACATGCCCGATAGAATAATCGCCACCAGAATATGTAGTGTGCTGATGAAAATCTCCGGCTACATAAACGCCATTTTCAGCATCCCCCTGACTTGTTCCGGAATTGGTACTATTACAGGAAATAAGTAATGTAATAGCCATTAAAGAGATTAGTGGTAAAGCAAATTGTTGTTTCATGTTGGTATAGTTGTTTTTGTAAATATCTGTTCTATTTTGAATCCTTTAAGATGCTCCTGTTCACCCCTAAATCCCCTACCCCTGAATCCCCTCTCCTTTTTACCCCTAAATCCCCTAAAGGGGACTTGAAGAACCCCATCACGACTCATCCTGTTTACCCCTAAATCCCCCAGGGGGGACTTGAAGAACCCATCCTGACTCATCCTTTTTACCCCTAAATCCCCCAGGGGGGACTTGTTAGAACTCCATCCCGACACTCCTGTTTGCCCCTAAATCCCCCAGGGGGGACTTGAAGAACTCATTTAGGGACTTTACAGGGGTAAAACTGCCTCCATCATATTCAGTACAAATTGATTTGCAACCGGATCAAACCGGATGCCATACAAGCCATCCTCTCCAAACCCCCTGGCTAATCTGCCTGCTGTAAGTAACTGAGAAACAATCAACTTACCTTTACCCTCTCCAAAGCTTATCATGATCAACGGAGTGCGGGTCAGATTTTTACCTGCAGTGACCATCGGAACAAGGTTCTCTACAATTCCATTCTGAGATTCCCTGTAAGCTTTTGAAAGGTCAGTAACCAGTACCGGAGCGAGTGGGTTCAGAGAACTTGCAAGTGCCGGAGCATCGTTAACCAGAAAACTGACTTTGTTCTTTAATTTCTCCCTGGCCTCACTATCATTACCGGAGTTTGAAAATACATAAAATCCCTCAAGTTCATAACCAAAGTAATTTCCGGTTTTTATTTTAGCTTCATCAGCCCCTCTGGGGAGCCATTGGGAAAGAAGTGCCGATGAACTGAGTCCGCTGAATTCAAAAATTGTTGCAGGTACAATGAGCCCGCCTCTCATCCCGTTCCAGAGCCAGGTATGGTCCAACGGAATATTCTTCCACAGGGTTGAGTCGTTCTGACCGGGATGAATATGACTTTCCGGTTCTGCAGCTTCGCTGAAGGAAAGCTTTATCCCTCCAAACAAGTTATATATTTTAACAGGTGTATCTGGTTTGCCTGCAACTCCCTGCAGGGGACCCAGATTGTTTTTATCACGTGGATAACCCTGCCCAAGATATCGTTCTCCGGCATCGAGCAATATAACAGAGGTCCCCTTATTGATTGCCGCCTCCAGCCTGTCGACAAGAGATTGATCGGCTTTCGCGATTTTTTTCCAGCCTTCTTCAGACAACATTATTATTTTGGCGGAGGGATCAGAAATTGGAACAGTCCGGATATTCGATCCCTTCAGAAATTGAATTATTTCAGGTTCATCGGCGGCAACTGAGACATCCGGTTGTAAAAGAATTTCGGGTACACGGGGTTTAAAAACGTGGATCTCCCATTTTGAAATAACCGGATATTTTACTGTTTCAGGACGGTTAAGCAATTCTGCGCTTAAAATATAACTGCCTGCTTTAAAGGGCACTTCCATCTCATTTTTTTCAATCCTTGTTGTAAAAGGTACTACCTCATTATAATTCAAGACACGTTCACTATATATTTTGCCGTAATCTGTCCGTCAGAGATAACCTTACATTAAAACTGCTTTTATCCCGTGTGTCATTGAAGAGATAAAGAGGAATGGAAAGTTTTTCTCCGGGAAGAAAATTCCTGTCCCACATTTCAATACTGACAGACCGGGGCGACCAGGCGCAGGTCAGTTCATTCCAGACCGGTTTGGGTTTGCCTTCTTCGAGCCTGCCAAGGAACCAGTGATTGCCGTCATACCAGCTGCCCAGGATACAGAACGGAGAGGCGCCTGCAGCTCCGATCCGTCTCCAGTATTCAGCAACTTTCCCATTTGACAGGGTTTGCATTTCAAGTCTTGATTCCTTTGTATTGTTCCTTCCCAAAAAACGCAAAAAAGCTTCAGCACTGGTCCTGTACCCCCCGATCATTCCCTCGCCGTCAAGATAATTGCCTCCGAATTCGTCCACCATTATTGCTTTTGGGAACTGTTCAGCACTGTCATAGTAAAGTCCAAGGTTTTCGAACAGGCTCCACCAGTATTTATGTACATGGATAACATCACGTTCCTCGAGGACCAGGGGCGGATACTCTTTTACAATTTCATTCAAAGCATCCCATTCAACCTTAAGCTGGTCACCCTCAGTCTCATTATACGGATGAAACAGTACGACCGAAGGATGACGCATCGCCATATCAAACCATCTGGGATATTGTTCAAGCAGGCTTTCCTTACTTGCCGGCATTCCGTGGAAAAAGCTCCATTCGTACTGTACAGCGAGGCCATATTTATCGCAAAGATCCAAAAAAGCTTCAGGAGGAACTCCAAGGTGAAACCGCAGGTAGTTGGCCCCGTGTTCTTTAGATCTCAGAATAACATTTTCTGTAAACCATTCGGCATCATAACCCAATGTCCTTGCTTCCTTATCGCGGACCCACCTGTGCCAGACAACCGTACCTCCAAGAAGGGTGATATGTTCATTGTTAAGGTAAAACTGTTTATCGACGACCCGGAAATCTTTAACCCCGAAGGAAAAAACAGATTGGTCGATTGTGTCCCTGCCCTCAATCAGGCTGACTTTTGCAGTATAAAGATATGGATGTTCCGGAGACCATGGAGTCAATAAATTTCCATAGTCAACAGCAATTTTGCAGGGAGATTGAGAGAGCTTTGCTTCATTTGAAAGCAACCGCCTGCCTGATTTGTCAAGTATTTCAATCCGGCTTTTAGCTGATTTTTTCTTTGATATGCCAATCTCCGAGATGTAAACTGAAAAGTCAGCTTTCTGATTTGTTAAAGTCAATGAAAGGTATTACCCTGTCAATCCTTAAGTCGCCATGCAACTTTAATACCACATCGTTCCAAAGCGAGGAGGATATATTCGAACGCCACTGATCTGCTACAGGGATGTAAGAAGCATCCGTCACGGGAAGGTCTTTCAGGGATTTCAGGGCGATTTCAATTGTTATTTTCCTGCCGGGTTTTACGTCTTTATGATTCAGAAGATGAAATGTAGGCGCCATTCCACCGTTTTGCCTTGAGACGCTCACTCCGTTTATGTAAACTTCGGGTGAGAATCTTGCTCCTTTTAATTCGAGTGTAGCATATTTCCAGTTTCCGGCAGGTAACTCTATTTCTTTCCTGTACCACAGCGTTTCAGGATCCATCATAGCCGGATCGGTATGAATTCCGGGAACAATTACTGTCCGGGTATAATTTCTCCCGTGACCCATCTCCCAGTTTCCGTTCAGACTGACAGTCCCGGCTGAATTATTTGCCTTTACACCGAACCCTGTAACGCCAATAAGGGAAAAAACAAAAAAAAGTATTTTAGTGGATCCGGGTAAGTTCATTAAAGATATTTGTAAATTTTTGT
>CAWKIC010000030.1:0-38233 GCA_963849615.1 uncultured Bacteroidales bacterium | reverse complement strand
GATCCAGGTCCGATTCCTACCTTTAGCGCATCTGCGCCTTCGTCTGCGAGTTTTTTGCGGCTTCAGCAGTGCCGATATTCCCTGCCACCACATCAGTTGATCAATCACTCTTTTTTCTTTCCCTGAATCTTGATCACACTTTTTGTATGGGCATCGGCAGTATCAATGACTATTACGTCAACACTTGCATTTATGATGCTTCCACCCCCGGCGAAGCGTGTCAGATGCAATACCTACGGCAGCTGCGACCCCGCGTCTCCCTTTATGATCCTTAGTGAATTCGGGCGGTCCTTTGTTTTCTAATATCCTTGTATGTTATCAAGCCTGTCAGTCTGCCATTTTCATCAACCATCGGAAGCTTTTCAATCTTGTGTTTCTGAAGGATCCTGGCCGCGGCAGCCAGGTTGGTCTGGTGCGTTGTTGTGATTACAGGCGAAGTCATTCTTTCAGTGATCTTCCTCGTGTGGTTATTTTCAAACCTGAGATCCCTGTTTGTAACAATACCTTTTAGAATTCCCTCGTTGTCGATTACGGGTATTCCTCCGATCTTGTATTCAGTCATCAGGTTGATTGCTTCAGCCACAGTTGCTTCAAGATTTATAGTGATCGGATCAAAAATCATGACATTCTCGGCTCTTTTTACCCGTTTTACCTGGGCTGCCTGTTGTTCGATAGTCATGTTTTTGTGTATTACTCCTATGCCACCTTCGCGGGCTATGGCAATGGCAAGCTCATCCTCGGTTACTGTGTCCATTGCGGCAGAAACTATCGGAGTGTTGATCCGGAGATCTCCTTGTAAACATTGAGCTCAGATTTACTTCCCTGGGCAGTACCTGCGAGTCTGCAGGAACCAGAAGTACATCATCAGAAGGTCAGTCCTTCGTAAATTATATTATACTTAATAAATGACGTGCCTGATATATTAATTTTTTGATAGCGCAAATTAGTAAGAAAATCAGCACTCTGAAAGCATGTACTTTATTCTTAGACTTTAACATAATTGAATTACAGTTGCTACATTTGTAAATAGTTCAGCATTAAATGGAAATTGAACAAATACAGACAGGTTTTAACAAGGTACTGGGGATTCACTTCATTTAAGCCTCTCCAGGAAGATATCATAAGATATGTTGCTGAAGGAAAGGATACACTTGGATTGATGCCAACCGGTGGCGGCAAATCGATAACTTTCCAGGTACCTGCACTTGCTGCTGAAGGCATCTGTCTTGTCATTACCCCTCTCATTGCCCTGATGAAAGAGCAGGTTAGCCGTCTGAACAACCTGGAAATAAAGGCAATAGCCATTCATTCCGGACTTTCAAGGGAGGAGATAGAGATTGCCCTTGAGAACTGTATTTACGGAAATTACAAATTCCTTTATGTCTCGCCCGAGAGGATCTCAACCCGCATCTTCGAGGCAAAAGTCGGGCGCCTTAATCTTTCACTTGTTGCAATTGATGAAGCCCATTGCATATCACAGTGGGGGTACGATTTCAGGCCATCCTATCTGAAGATCGCCTCGCTCAGGAACCATATTTCGGAGAAAGTACCCTTTCTCGCGTTGACTGCATCTGCGACACCCCTGGTTATTGAAGATATACTGGAGAAGCTTGAATTCCGTGAAAAAAACGTTCTGAAAACCAGCTTTGAGCGCAAAAACATTTCATACCTGGTCAGACAGGTGGAAGAGAAAGGTACATACCTCTTAAAGACACTTCAGAATGTAAAGGGCAGCGGTATTGTTTATGTAAGGAGCAGAAAGAAATGCAAAGAGGTTGCGGAGCTTCTTGTTGAAAACGGGATAAGCGCCGATTTTTACCATGCCGGATTGCCTGATGAGATGAGGGATAAGAAACAAGCTTCCTGGTCGGGCGGCAGCGTCCGCATAATCGTTGCTACCAATGCATTTGGAATGGGAATAGACAAGGCTGATGTCAGGTTTGTGATCCACTGGGATGTGCCGGATTCAATTGAGAACTATTTTCAGGAAAGCGGCAGGGCAGGACGGGATGGGAAACAAGCCTGGGCAGTACTGTTATACTCATCTACCGACAAAAACCGTCTTAATGAATCCTTGCGTCATAAATTTCCACCTGTTGAAAAAATAAAGGACACCTATGAAGCTCTCTGCAATTACCTCCAGGTTCCGCTGGGTGCCGGCAAGGACAACGTTTTTGACTTTAATATGGCCGAATTCGTATCACGGTACAGGATGCCGGTTATTGAGACATTCAACAGTCTTTCATTCCTTCAGAGAGAGGGTTATATTGAATTCACCGAGGAGATAAATAATCCGTCGAGGGTCCATTTCATTATCGGACGTGATGACTTGTATAAGTTCCAGGTGGCGAATGAGTCATTCGATGGTTTTATTAAGCTGCTTTTAAGATCTTATACCGGTATGTTCACCGAGTTTGTGGCAATAAATGAGGAATCCCTTTCGAAGAAGGCTGCAATAACCAGAGATACTGTATATCAGTATCTTGTAAAGCTGTCATCGATGAATATCATACGTTATATTCCAGGTAAAAAAACTGCCCTGGTGATCTTTACCGAGGAAAGACTTGTAAGGAAAGCGCTGATGATTTCACCTGACAACTATCTTCATGTTAAAGAGAAGTACTCCCTACGTCTTGATAAAATGATAGACTATGCGGAATCACGGAACAGGTGCCGGTCGGTGATCCTGCTTGATTATTTCGGTCAGGAATCAGACAGATGCGGTACCTGCGATGTGTGCCGGGAGAGAAATGAGCTTGACCTGAGCAAATACGAATTCGATATGATCCTTGAGGAGATAAAGTCAATTCTTACAGATGAGAATACTGATGCTGAAGAACTTGTAAAAAAGTTAGCTTATCCCGAAGAAAAAACGATCAAAGTGGTGAGGTGGCTTCTCGATCATATAAGATCGTACAAGACAAAAACTATAAGCTTTCGTGGAAGAACGCCCAAACCCCATAATTAACCACCCCTGCCTGGAAAATAGAGTTGCATACAGTTTGATTTATAAGCGTTACAATTCTGTCAGACTGATATTCCTCCACCTGACCTTAATTCCGCCTCCGCTATGGATCTGGAGCATAATACGTCCTTTTCCCTGGCCTATTTTTTCATCGGTCAGATCTGTCATGATTTCTCCGTTCAGCCAGGTTGTGACCTTATCGCCAGCCACCTTTATTCTTAATAAGTTCCAATCATCTTTTTTCAGAATAGTCTCTTTTTCATCAGGGATCTGGAAAATCCATCCCCTTCCATACGATTCATAAATTCCACCCGTATCGCATCCGGGAGGAGCCACCTCAACCTGCCATCCTGAAATCTGAACACCTTTTCTGATATAGGACCTGATGAAGACTCCACTGTTGCCATCAGCTTCTTCTTTAAACTCAAGGTTCAGGTCAAAGTCGTTATAGTACTTGCGGGTTCCCAGGTAGCCATATTCCTTATCAGGTCCGCTCTCACAAACCAGCTCGCCATTATCAACATACCAGAGCTCAGTTCCATAAATTTCCCAACCTGTAAGGTCCTTTCCGTTGAAAATTGTTTCCTGTTTTGGCACTCTGGGTAACTCCTTTATTTTCATATTTTTCGAACCATACCCGGCTGCCGTGGTCCTGTACGGCAAAGTGACCGCTTCTTGCCAGACCGTATTCAGGTGCGAAATCCCATTTACCGCTCTCCTTGCGTTTGAACCAGTCTTCGGTCCATGCCTGAAACTCCAGCACTTTCTGTCCGTTGAGCCAGTGCTCAACATGGCCATTGTCAAATACTATCTTTGAAGAATTCCAGTCACCTGCCTTGTTCAAAACCTTTTTTGCAGGATCGCAAACGTACATTGCATAATCTGCAGCGGCTTTCTGCCACTCCTCGATCGGATCCGGGAAACCCACGTCGTCAATCAGCTGGAATTCGGGTCCGGTCACGTAAGGGACTTTTAATTCAGGCCGTTCCACAACATGGTAGAGGAGGCCGCTGTTGCCTCCATCGGATATTTTCCAGTCGAAGACTATAACAAAATTCTCATATTGTTTTTTTGTAACTATATACCCGGTACTGTCGCTGCCGAGTCCGAGTGACGTTAGCATTCCCTTTTCTGCTTTCCATGGAGCGGTTATAGTATCGGCTTTGAAATCACGCCAGCCATCAAGGGTTTTGCCGTCGAACAGAAGTGCCCAGCCCTCTTCGGCTTCCTGATCGGTAAGTTTGTTATCTCCCTGTTTACAACCTGTGTAGAATAATCCCGGGATGAGGATTAGCAGCCAGAAAAAGATTTTTTGTTTCATAAAGAAAATTATTTAATTGGTTAAAAAATGCGAATAATCTTACTTTGAAGCAGTGTTAAACCTTTAAGGATGTGATTCATAATCGTCCGGATTTACCCAGCCGGTCTGATACTCTTTAATTTCACCCTTCATAAATCTTTCATAGAAATTCCAGTCAGCAGGATCATCGAAGGGGTAATTGTCAAACACATCACCATTACCCTTTACCCTTGGATCGTTCTGTTTTTGAAGCTCATCAAGAAGGATTTTTCTTAATTCCCCCTCAAGCTCCTGAAAGCCTGAATCGACGATATTTATCAGGCATTCGGGGTCGATCCTAAGGTTATATAATTCTTCCTGAGGGTGTTTTCCAAAGCATTTCTGCCAGAAAGATACATCAGCGCCACTGCGCCTCAGGTTCAGAATAGTTGTCTTCGTTGGTGAGCCATCGGTATTCAGATAACCGGTCTCCGGATTACCTGCCGGCCATAGATCCTGCTTAAAATTGATCTGGTAGAGGTATCCGTCTTTAATAATTGACCGGACGGGATATCCCTGATTCTGGGCCTCCCGTAATCGTGCCTCTCCTGACCGAGTAAAGAGATAACTCCTGTCTTTCCCTTCATCCCGGTTCTTAAAAATATCAGAAAGGCTCTTTCCGGGCGATGGAGCCATACCTGATTTATTCCACTTCACCCCGGCAAGGTCAAGAAAAGTGGGTGCAAAATCTATGAAGCTTATATATTCTTCTGAAACTCTTCCGGGATGTGATAATCCTGACGGCCACATAATTGCAAGCGGCATATGGTTCGAGTATTCATATTCCAGTCCTTTGCACCTTGGGAACGGCATTCCATTATCAGATGTGACTACCACAATTGTATTACTGAGTTCTCCCCGCTTTTCAAGCTCATCCAGCATCTTAACCAGTTGCCTGTCAAAATACTCAATTTCAAAAGCATAGTCGAGCATATCATTTCTGACTGTGTCATTATCAGGCCAGAAACCAGGGACTTTTCCTATCTGATCCGGGCTTTTACCCCCAAGGGCGACACCTGAACCATACTGATATCTTCGGTGGGGCTCGGTGCTTCCATACCAGAAAAACCAGGGTGAATTGTCTGGCTTCTGGTCGAGAAAATCGCTGAAGTTAGCTGCATAATCTGATTTGCTTATGCCATCCGAAGGTGGCGTTATTGTTCTTACATTGAAAGCTTTACCAGTAAGTTCACGGGGTTTGCCGTCACTAATACCAGGATTACCGGGAGCCCACCCTTTGGTAGTGTAGCCGGTGCAATAGCCTGATTCCTTAAGAACTTCCACAAAAGATTTAAAATGTGACGGAAAATTGGAAATGTGGTTACCGGCTTCTTCCAGTTGCCACGAGTTACGGCCCGTTATTATACAAGCCCTTGATGGTCCGGATTTGGCATTGGGAGTATAGGCATTTGTGAATATGATCCCCTCCCGTGCAACCCTGTCAAATCCGGGTGTGGTCACCCATCTACATCCATAGGCGCTGAAATGGCCGAAGGATGCATCATCAGCAATGCAGAAAAGTATATTTGGTCTCTGCTGTTCCGGGCTGAATTGTGTTTTTTTTGTCTCCTCACGACATCCGCACAAAGGCAACAGTCCCAACCCGAGAATCAATGTCTTATTCATGTTCCCCAATTAAACCTGTCAGTATGGTGATCTATCCGAGAACCTCTGTGTTTCCCCCTTTTTCCATCATCAGATCAACCGGCATGTTTGCCTTCCATGATCCGCGGGTGAAATCAGGTACATTAACAGGACCAGACTTATGGGCTACCGACCACTCACTAAGTGGAGCCACAGCGCTCCAGAGGGCGGCATCATATACATCCTGATCAAGCGGGAGCCCGTTACGCAGGCAATCGATCAGCCGCCAGTTTTCAAGAAAGTCCATTCCTCCGTGACCCCCTACTTTCTTGGCCATTTCCCCTACTTTCCTGACAATTGGAGGTGTATATTTCTCTTCGAGAGTTTTTAATTCTTCATCTGTCACCCAGCTGTCGCCAACCGAGATTTTTGCCGGCAGAGGGTATTTAAGGGCAGCAGCCCTGGTACCGCTAACCTTGTGAATCCTGGAGTAGACATTTGGGGATGTGACATCATGCTGGATCATTATTGTCCGGCCCTTGTTTGTCAGGATGGTTGTGGTTGTCATATTGCCCCTGTAAGGATTATTTACATATTTCTGGTAGAAGTTGTCGGTAGCCGCCAGAGTTTTTGCCACTTCATTCATCTGGAAATCACGGCTCATAACCGAGACAAGAAATTCCATCTTATCGCCCCTGTTGATGTCCAGAATCTGGCAGATTGGCCCTAATCCATGTGTCGGATATAAATTTCCTCTCCTGGCTGAGTTTTCATTAAGGCGCCACATATTCCAGTAACCTTTTTTGTCGAAGTTGCTTGACAGCAGATTATGGATGTAAGCCCCTTCACAATGAACTATGTCGCCGAAGAATCCCTGGCGGGCCATATTCAGGGTGAGCAGCTCAAAGAAGTCGTAGCAGCAGTTTTCCATCATCATGCAGTGTTTGCGGGTCTTTTCCGAAGTTTCTACAATCTGCCAGCATTCATCCATCGTTACAGCCGCCGGAACTTCTATTGCAGCGTGCTTGCCGTGTTGCATGGCATAGACCGCCATGGGGGCATGCATATCCCAGGGAGTGCAGATGTAGACAAGATCTATATCGTCCCTGTCGCACATTCTTTTCCAGGCTTCTGCATCGCCAGAGTATAATTCCGGCTTGATACCTTTCGGTTCAAGCCTTTTCCTTACCTTTTCAACCTCTTCGGGTACAATATCGCATAATGCTTTAATCTCAACACCCTCAATAAGGCTCATACTCGACACATGACCTGGTCCCCTGTTGCCGAGTCCGATAAATCCGATTCTGACTTTTTCGAGTTTAGGCGCCGCGTAACCTGACATATTGAACACCGGAATCTTTTTCCCGACAGCTGGGGACGTGAAACTCTCATTTATTGATTTGTCACGGATTTCAGTTTCGGCTCCCAGAACTTTCATCAGGCTGCCTCCTGCAAGGCTGAGTCCGGTAAGTCCTGTGATTTTCAGGAAGTTTCTTCGATTATTCTTCATGTTCATATTGGGTTTTAAATGATCTCTAAGTGGAAACTTGTACCTCCGTGCTCTGGTGGCAAGATCAGGATGCCATAAAAGGTGTCGGGACACAAAGAATGTAAATATATTATAATATCTTTTTACATCCTGAGATAATGACATTTCAATTCGCATTTCAGAACAAAAAATCTCTAATTTTGTCCGATGATCAAAAGTTGAGTGATGGAAAACGGTTCCGGGCCCGTATATTCAAGGAATGTGGTTGAATTTGTTGCTGCTGCGAATGAGTTCTGCAAATACCAGGAACATGCCTCAGAGGTAAAGGGCGAGGAAATGCTGAAGATACTGCAGCGGCTTCTTCCCTTCCTTTACCTTAAAGCATCGCTTTTGCCGGCGCTGGAGCCAGTCTTTGAGGATGGGAACGAAAAGTTCGTTACAGAATCGGACTGGTTCAGGATTCATGACACATTGAAGGAGAAATTTGGCACGGCTGATGATTATCTTGAAGTTTTTGATGAGAGGATAAACGACACAGATGGTCCGGTTGTTTCAAGTCTTGCCGAGAATATGGCTGATATCTACCAGGATCTCAAGGACTTCCTGTTACTTTACCAGACCGGTACACAGGAGGTGATGAATGATGCTGTTTGGGAATGCAGAATGAACTTTGAACAATACTGGGGACAGAAGCTGACAAATTCGTTAAGGGCAATCCATAAGTTTATCTATTCGGGAGAGGAGATAGGTAAGATAGAAAAAGATGTTGAAAATGATGACGTATTGGACAAATCTGCGTGGTTTATCTCCCGCCGGCAAAAAGAGTACAGGAAAAATGGTAAATAATAAATACACTGAGACCTTAACTTCTGAGGATCTTGAAAAATATGATGTTTCCTGGTTTAAAGGCGAGATCGTAGTTATCGAAGACTTAAGTACATTCAGGGAATCATTCCCAAAACTTAAGAATTCCCCCATTTTGGGTTTCGATACGGAAACAAGGCCATCCTTCAAAAAAGGCAAAAAAAATAAGGTATCACTCATTCAGCTGGCAAACGAAAACATTGCCTGTCTGATAAGAATAAACAAGGTTGGAATTCCTGCTGAACTGGCCGCTTTACTGGCAAATCCTTCGGTCATCAAGGCAGGAGTGGCAGTCCATGATGATATCCGTTTCCTGAGGAGTGTGAAGAAATTTATTCCATCGGGCTTTATCGACCTTCAGAAGATGGTTAAGGACTTTGGTATTCAAAGTTCCGGACTGAAGAAGCTTGCAGCAATTGTTCTTGGTTTTAAAATTTCAAAACGGCAACAGGTAACTGACTGGGAGGCGGATTTTCTGACGGATGCACAAAAGGTATATGCAGCCACAGATGCATGGGTTTGTCATCAGATCTATAATAAACTGAATAGTGGCAAGAGCTAAAATCATCCTGAAGTCGGGAAAAGAGCAATCAATCCGCAGATACCATCCCTGGATTTTTTCCGGGGCAATAAAGAAAATTACGGGCTCTCCCGCGGAAGGTGACATAGTTGAGGTTTTTGACAATAAGGATAGTTTCCTGGCGGTTGGCCACTATCAGCCGGGTTCAATAGCGGTCAGGATACTCTCTTTTGAACAGGCAGAACCGGATCTTGATTTTTTTCGCGGCAGGATTAAAAGTGCAATTGACTACAGATCGTCGATTGGGTTGACTGACAATCCTTTAACAAATGTTTACAGATTGGTTCATGCAGAAGGGGACAACCTTCCGGGGCTGATCATCGATTATTACAATGGTGTCATTGTGATGCAGATGCATTCGGTTGGTATGTACAGGATCAGGAAAGAGATTGCCGGTATCCTGGCAGATTTGCTGGGTGAAAAGGTTAAAGCCATTTATGATAAAAGTGAAGCCACCATTCCTTATATGTCTGGCATAACAGGTATGAATGAGTTTCTTTATGGTGAATCGGATCCGGTTGAAGTCAGTGAGAACGGCTTCAGGTTTAAGATAGACTGGACGACAGGACAGAAGACAGGTTTTTTTATTGATCAGAGGGATAACCGCCATCTACTTGCTAATTTTACATCGGGAAGACGTGTTCTGAACATGTTCGGATATACAGGAGGGTTTTCAGTTTATGCGATGAAAAACGCATCGCTTGTTCATACGGTCGACAGTTCTGCTTCCGCCACAGCGCTTGCGGAGGAAAACATTATGTTGAACTTCGGAAATGACCCAAGACACAAGGCATTTCAGGTGGATGCTTTTGAATACCTTAACGATATAGACCGTAAGTACGATCTTATAATTCTTGATCCGCCTGCTTTTGCAAAGCATAATAAAGTACTTGCCAATGCCCTTCAGGGTTATAAGAGACTGAATATGAAGGCGATTGAACAGATAAAACCCGGAGGTATCATATTTTCATTTTCATGTTCACAGGTGGTGACCAGGGAGAATTTCAGAAAATCGGTATTCGCAGCAGCAGCAAATACAGGAAGGAACGTGAAAATTCTGTATCAGATGAGTCAGCCGCCAGATCATCCGGTTAATATATATCACCCTGAGAGTGAGTATCTTAAAGGTTTGGTGCTCTATGTTGAATAGTCTGGAAAAGTTTAAATAGCTTAGTATGAGCGTAGACAAACATATTGAACTTATTGCTAAAAAGCTTGCCCTTCATGAATGGCAGGTGGAAAACACAGTCAGGCTGTTTGATGATGGTGCAACTATTCCATTCATCAGCAGATACAGGAAAGAGATGACCGGCAGCCTCGATGAGGTTAAACTCATGCATATCAAAGAAGAATATGCCCGTCTGAAAGATCTTGATGCCCGACGCGAGAGCATTATCAAATCAATTGAAGAACAGGATAAGATGACTCCTGAATTAAGGGAGAAAATCGATGCTGCCCTTACGATGACTGAACTTGAAGATATCTACCTTCCATTCAGGCCAAAGCGCCGTACACGCGCCACTATTGCACGGGAAAAGGGCCTTGAACCGCTGGCAAAAATTATAATGGGCCAGAAAGATCCCGACCCGTGGCATAAAGCTGAAGAGTTTCTCAATGACGAAGTAAAAAATGTCCAGGATGCTGTGGCCGGTGCCTGTGACATTATTGCCGAATGGATAAGCGAGGATGAAAAAGCCAGGAAACAATTGAGATATCTTTATGAAAAAGAGGCCGTGATCACCTCAAAAGTCATTAAAGGAAAGGAGTCAGAGGGAATTAAGTTCAGTGATTATTTTAACTGGTCGGAATCATTGAAGAAGTGCCCGTCGCATCGTCTGCTGGCCATGAGAAGGGGCGAGGAGGAAGGTTTTCTCAGACTCTCAATCGAACCTGATGAGAAACATGCACTGGACACCATGGAATCCATGTTTGTAAAAGGCAGAAATGAGTCATCTGAACTGGTAGCCGGCGCCCTGAAGGATAGCTGGAAAAGGCTTCTTTCACCTTCGATGGAAACGGAATTCAGAAATATCTCAAAAGAAAAAGCCGATGAGGCAGCCATAAACGTTTTTGCTGACAACCTTAGACAGCTGCTCCTTGCACCTCCTCTGGGTGAAAAGAATGTGCTTGCCATCGACCCCGGTTACAGGACCGGCTGCAAGATAGTGTGCCTCGACCGGCAGGGGAATCTTCTTCATAACGAGACAATCTACCCTCATCCACCTCAGAACGAGACCGCGATGTCGGTCAAAAAGCTCTTATCGCTTGTCAATGCATATAAAACGGAAGCTATCGCCATTGGCAACGGCACTGCCAGCCGTGAGACCGAAGAGTTTATAAAATGGGTAAAGTTCGAAAAGGATATCCAGGTTTTCGTGGTAAGCGAAGCCGGCGCTTCCATATATTCAGCATCTAAAGTGGCACGGGATGAGTTTCCTGATTATGATGTCACTGTGCGGGGATCTGTGTCGATCGGGAGGAGACTGATGGATCCGCTTGCCGAGCTTGTCAAGATTGATCCCAAATCAATTGGTGTTGGCCAGTACCAGCATGATGTCGATCAGCAGAAGCTTCAGAACAGCCTTGACGAAGTTGTAATGAGCTGCGTGAATGGTGTAGGTGTTGAGGTCAATACGGCAAGCAAGCATCTGCTTACCTATGTTTCAGGACTTGGTCCCCAGCTGGCCCAGAATGTTGTTGACCACCGCACTGAAAATGGTCCCTTCAAATCACGGGCAGAACTGCTCAGGGTGAAACGGATGGGACCAAAGGCTTTCGAGCAGAGCGCGGGATTTCTCAGAATAAGGAATGCGGTGAATCCTCTTGACTCAAGCGCTGTCCACCCTGAAAGTTACCATGTGGTCGAAAAAATGGCAGAAGATCTGCATTGCAGTGTCGGGGAGCTGACGACTGATGAAGGTAAACGTAAGGAGATCAAACTTGAGCAATATATTACACCCTCCACCGGGCTGCCTACATTAAAGGACATCATGCAGGAGCTGGCAAAACCGGGAAGGGATCCACGGTCACAGATTAAAGAGTTCAACTTTGCGGATATCCATTCCATGGAGGATCTGGTAGAGGGAATGGTTGTCCCGGGAATTGTAACAAATGTTACAAAATTTGGCGCCTTTGTTGATATCGGCATTAAACAGGACGGGCTCGTTCATATTTCAAATCTGAGCAGCACCTATGTTCAGGATCCGTCAAAAGTTGTCAGGCTGAACCAGCATGTAATGGTAAAGGTCCTGGCTGTTGATATTGAAAGAAAAAGGATACAGTTATCAATGAAGGATATAAAAGAAAAATAAATCACCCCCAACCTCCACCACAGGTCTACCCTGCAGGCTGGCCCCTTCGCTAAAATTGCCCACCGGGCAATTTTTTAACGCTCGGTCCCCTAAAGGGGGCTAGAAGAATGGGAATAAAAACTGATTATTATAACCTAAAAGAATTTTTGCTATGAAAAAAATCAATGTTTTGTTAAGTGTAGTTTTTGCATTTTTCATCTTTTCCTGTAACAAGCAACCACAACCCCCGGTTGCAGAGAAAATTCCGCATGAAGTATTCGATAACAGGATCGATAATTATTTCTGGATGAGGCTCAGTGATGAACAGAAATCAGCTGAAAAACCTGATGAACAAACCACAAAGGTTCTCACCTACCTGAACAGTGAGAATTCCTACAGGAAAGAAATAATGAAGCACACCGAAAACTTTCAGAAATCCCTTTATGATGAGATTACCGGAAGAATAAAGAAGGATGATGAGTCTGTTCCATATTTTGAGAACGGGTACTTCTATTACAATAAATACTCAGAGGGAAAGGAATACCCGGTTTACTACAGGAAAAATCTTTTCATGGATGGACAGGAAGAAGTTTTGCTCGATGTCAATAAACTTGCCGAAGGGCAGGAATACTGCTCGGTGGGCGAGCTGGCGGTCAGCCGTGATAATAAATTGCTTGCTTACAGTGTTGATACTGTGAGCCGAAGACGCTATACACTTTATTTTCTTGACATTGCGACCGGAACCCTTTTGGCTGATAAAATCGATAATGTCTCCGGTCAGATGGTATGGGCTGCAGACAACATGACTCTCTTCTACACCGGCAAGGATTTTGAAACACTTCGATCAGATAAGATTCTAAGGCATAAGCTGGGAAATGACATAAGCAAAGATGATACAGCCTACTATGAAGCCGACCAAACTTTCAGCGTAAGGCTTGGCGAAACCAAAAGCAGAAAATATATTGTTATCTATTCCAACCAGACACTATCTACGGAAACCAGACTTATTGATGCAGCAAAACCTGATGCTCTGCCAGTTGTGTTTGAACCAAGAAGTGCAGACCATGAATACCAGGTAGATCATCTGGGGAAAGATTTTTACATCAGGACAAATACTGATAACGCTTCTAATTTCAAGTTGATGAAGACGTACGAAGGCAAAACCTCACGGGAAAACTGGAAAGAAGTCATTCCTCACAGGAGCGATGTTTTATTCGGGGGTTTTGAACTTTTTGATGACTATCTTGTTGCTGCTGAACGTATTAAAGGATTGAGCGAACTTCGGATCATCAATCTGAAAGACAAAAGCGAACATTATATCGATTTTGGCGAGGAAACCTACACAGCCGGGATAAATATTAATACAGTTGCCCATACCGACGTTTTAAGATACAGCTATTCCTCTCTTACAACCCCAAATTCGGTTATTGATTATAACATGAAAACAAAAGAGAAGAAAGTCCTTAAAGAGGAAACTGTTCTTGGTGGTTTTGATAAGTCGAATTATGAGTCAAAGAGGCTGTGGGCGAAAGCTCAGGACGGGACAATGATTCCGGTGTCACTGGTTTACAGGAAGGGTTTTGTTCAGGATGGGAACGCTCCACTGCTGCTTTACGGTTACGGGTCATATGGGAATTCAACAAATCCTTCTTTCAGCCTGTCTGTCTTAAGTCTGCTCGACAGAGGTTTTGTTTATGCGATGGCACATACCAGGGGTGGGAGCGACATGGGTCGTTACTGGTACGAAGACGGGAAGCTTTTAAAGAAGAAAAACACTTTTACGGATTTTAACGATTGTGCTCAATTCCTTGTAAATGAAAAATATACAGGCAATAATAAACTGTTTGCAATGGGAGGAAGCGCCGGCGGATTATTAATGGGTGCAATTGTCAACCTGCGGCCTGACCTGTATAAAGGAGTCGTCGCAGCTGTACCTTTTGTTGATATAGTTACAACAATGCTTGATGAAACAATTCCTCTTACAACATTCGAGTGGGATGAATGGGGCGATCCAAGAAAGAAGGAATATTATGATTATATGCTGTCCTATTCTCCATACGACCAGGTCAGGGCAATGGACTATCCCAACCTGCTTGTAACAACCGGTTTCTGGGATTCACAGGTCCAGTACTGGGAGCCAGCCAAATGGGTTGCAAAGCTGAGGGATATGAAAACTGATGATAATATCCTGGTCATGGACTGCAATATGGATGCAGGTCACGGAGGGGCTTCAGGTAGATTTGAACGTTACAGGGTAACGGCGCTGGAATATGCATTTATTCTTGATCTGGCAGGCATTAAACAATAATTATTAATAGTAGAGGCAGGTCTCGACCTGCCTCTACTTTTGAATCATCATATTAATTCATTACCGGTGCCGGCCTCCCGGTCTGCTGAACACCGATTGCGGATTTCAAAATCGGTTTGCCCGGTAATTTTGAATCCCTCATTGCAGCATTGTACGCAAAGGAAGCAGTTATTATTGCATTTTGTTTCAGATCGGCCATTACAAGCCGTTCATAAGTATCCATGACTGTATGATATCCACGGCCGTACTCTATTTCATCCTGGATGAACTGGAATCCCGGCAGGCCAACAGCGTCAAATGAAAGATGGTCAGTGCCGCCGGTATTCCTGTAGGAGATAGTCGAGGCTCCCATGTCGGCAAATGGTTTAAGCCACTCCTCAAAAACAGGTCTGACAATGTCATTTTCCTGGAGATAGATACCTCTGTATTTTCCGCTGCCGTTATCCATATTAAAATATGCAGCGAACTTGTCAAAATCAGGTTTATGCTCCCTGGTTTTCGGATCAACAAGGTACTTTTCGACATATCCTCGCGAACCATTCAAGCCCTGTTCTTCTCCGCCCCACAGCGCAACTCTGATCGTCCTGCGGGGGGCGACATCGAGGCTTTTAAGTATGCGAAGAGCTTCCATCATGACAATACATCCTGAAGCATTGTCGGCAGCGCCGGTCCCGCCATGCCACGAGTCAATATGACCGCCCAGCAGCACCACTTCGCTTTTAAGCAGCTTGTCAGTACCTGGTATTTCACCAATAACATTAAAGATTTTTGGGCTCTGGATAAACCTGTTCTGTATTTCAACTTCCATTTCGACAGGAACATTGTGCCTGATGATCCTTTCCATTCTTGCATGGTCCTCTATCGGCAGATTGAGTTCTGCAACCGGTTCAGGAGTTCCTGAAACATAACTTCCTCCGGTTGATCTTGGTACATTAAATGTACCTGAGCTGCTTAGTATGACTGCAGCGCCTTCGTCCTTGATAAATGCTGATATTTTTGTCCTCAATGCCCTCTGGGCAGCAAAGTTTGCAAAGTCACCTGACGGGGGCCTTCTTCCCTGCTGGGGAGTCGCCATTGAAAGTTCTTTCAAGTCTGCCTCCGTCCTTCTGCTCGCAAGCGGTTCAAAGGTGGGCTCATACGTAGCTGTAGAGGGCATCAGAACGATTTTACCGTTTAGTTTCCCTTTGTATTTTTCAAGATCAGTCTCCGATTTGACATCCAGTAATATGACATCCGCTTTAACAGCTCCTTTTGTGCTGCCTGTCCATGCCACCGGATTACAGGCAAAATTTGAATAGTATGGAGCCGTCATGGCAGCATAGGTTTTCAGATTATCCCATCCGCCCCTTGTAAAATCTCTTGCTTCTTCAATCCTTACATTTTGAAATCCAAGTTCTTCCATGGTTTTCTTTGCCCACTCATTTCCCCGGGTGCCACCGGTCGAACCGGTAAGTCTGGGTCCTGTAAGATCGGTCAGACCAAAAGCAAGTTCCTCAATCCGGGAGTTCCTCATACCTTCCTGCTTGATCTTATTGACCATGCCAAGATCAACTTTCTCGGTTTGGGATAACAAAATTGCAGGAAGAAAAACCAGCAGGATAAGACTTATCAGCCTTGATTTAGTTTTCATTTGATTTAATTTAGGTTTATTTCAGAATTTCAAAAATAGTCAATAAAGAAAACCACTTATGATGATGATTGCAACGATTTAACATAAATTAACAATAGTGTCCGATTAAAAGAATGAGATACTGAGCGAAGCGAAGGATCTCTCAATAAAATAGGGTATTACCTTTTGTAACAAAAGAAATACGTCTTATAAGACATATTAAAAAAATAAGAAATACGTCTTATAAGACATATTAAAAAATTTAACCTGAATGTATTCGTCTATATATCAATGAGATCCCTCGCTGACGCTCGGGATGACATGGCGTTTTGTGTGGTGGGGGAAGAAGCGGCGATTCGTAAACCTGATCTTGATTAGTTTGTCATCTGTTCGAATCGCCGCATCTTCCCCTAAATAAACAACATGTCATCCTAGCGAAGCAAGGATCTCTCAATAAATATCAAAAAATCTTGTGTTTTATCTTTTATCTTTGCCTTGTGATTTATCCGGAGAATTTTGAATTAAAAACAGGCTTTGACAGGATCAGGCAGCTTCTTGCTGAATACTGCCTGAGTCCTATGGGTTTGGATCTGGTTGAGACGACCGGGTTCAATACCGTTAAGGAATCCATTGTTTTTAAAATTAACGCAACCTATGAATTTCAGCAATTGCTCATTTTAGAAGATAATTTCCCTTCCGAACATTATTACAAAGTTGACGATTGCCTCAATAAAATAAGGATCGCAGGGTCATTTCCCGAAGTGCAGGAGGTATTCGATCTGAAGCGTTCACTTGAAACCGTAAAGGCTATAATCAATTTTTTTAAAAAGAAGGATGATAACAGGTATTCTGTTCTGAAGTCTATCAGCGGAAACATAAAGGTCTATCCGTATGTTTTGGATTCACTTGACAGGATAATTGACAAAACCGGAAATATAAAGGATAATGCTTCACCGAAGCTGAAAGAGATCCGCAACGAAATTACGGGCAAAAACTCGCTCGTGGCCAGGAGACTCAACGCCATACTCAAGGCTGCACAGGCAGAGGGTATTGTTGATTCAGATACAGCTGCTTCAGTACGTAACGGGAGAGGGGTTATTCCCGTTAATTCCTGGGATAAGAGAAAGATCAAAGGTTTGATCCACGATCAGTCGGCATCAGGAAAAACCGTTTATATAGAACCTGCCGAAATTGTAGAGCTTAACAATGAGATTGTCGAACTTGAATATGAGGAGAGAAGGGAAATTGTAAGAATACTGACAGCATTTGCCGATGACATAAGACCTTATATTGATGAGCTAATGGAGTCGAATGGTTTCCTCGGTGAAATAGATTTTATCAGAGCCAAAGCATTGCTGGGCAATCGGTTAGGGTCTATCAAACCTTCCATAACTGAAAAGCCGGGGATCTTATGGAGGAAAGCTGTTCACCCTCTATTGTATCTTACATTCAATAAACTCAAGGACAGAAAGGTTGTTCCTCTTGATATTAAGCTTGATGAAAAAGAGCGGATACTGCTGATTTCCGGACCAAATGCCGGGGGTAAATCGGTATGTCTTAAAACTGTCGGTTTGATCCAGTATATGATCCAGTGTGGTATGACTGTCCCTGTGGGAGAGGGGTCGGAATCAGGTATTTTCAACAATATCTTTATTGATATCGGTGACGAGCAAAGTATTGATAATGATCTGAGTACGTATAGTTCACATCTCATCGGGATGAAGTACTTCCTCAGGAATTCATCAGCAGGAACCCTTGTTCTGATCGATGAGTTCGGGACAGGCACGGAACCTATGCTGGGAGGGTCGATTGCAGAGGCAATTCTTGGTGAATTGACAAGGCTCGGAGTCAGCGGTGTTATCACGACTCATTACACCAATCTGAAACATTTTGCTTCTTTGACTGAAGGTGTTGTAAATGGGGCTATGCTGTTCGATAATCACCTGATGCAGCCACTTTTTCAATTAAGTCTGGGAAAACCGGGAAGTTCATTTGCTTTTGAGATTGCCCGAAAGATCGGACTCCCTGAAGAGGTGCTTAGGATAGCGTCGGAAAAGGTGGGAATAAAAAACATCAATTACGACAGACACCTTAAAGATATCGCAAGGGATAAACGCTACTGGGAGACAAAACGACAGGATATCAGGCAACATGAAAAGCGGCTTGAGGAACTTATCGGAGAGTACGAAAAAGAACTTTCGGGAGCCAAAAACCTGAGAAAGGAGATAATTTCAAAGGCAAAGAATGAAGCAGAGTCGTTGCTTAACTCTTCAAACAGGATTATTGAAAACACAATCCGACAGATAAAGGAGACCCAGGCCGACAGGGAAAAAACAAAGGAAGCAAGGCAAAAGCTTGAAGAGTTTAAAACCAGCCTGGAAGATGAGGCAAGACCTGTTGAAATACCATCTGAAGAAAAAATCTTAAGGCTTACCGCAAGAGCAAAAAGGGTCAAACCTGTTGTCATCCAAAAAGCGCCCGAAGTACCGGAAAAGGGTGATAAACCCCTTATGAAGGGTGATGCAGTGCGGATGACCGATACAATGGCTGCCGGAGAGATCATTAATATAGAGGACAATATGGTTCAGATCGAAACAGGAAGCCTGAGAATATATGTCCCTGTTGAAAGGATTGAACGTATAAGCAGGTCAGAGCTGAGGAAGAGCCTGAAGTCGAATCAGCCAGTCTATCAATCCGATCCGGCGGTAGAGCAACGGAAGCTGAATTTCAAGCCCGAAATAGACATAAGGGGAATCAGGGGAGAGGAAGCTATGAATATTGTCAGGGATTTTATTGATGATGCACTGATTGTACAACACCGTAACCTTAGGATACTGCATGGCAAGGGTAACGGTATCCTTAGGCATCTTGTCAGGGAATACCTCGCATCGATGAATGTCGTTAAGGTTTTCCGTGATGAATCCGTTGATCTTGGAGGTTCCGGCATCACTGTGGTGGAACTTGATTTTTAAGAATTTCCCGCAGATCTCGCAGATTTAAGCAGATTTATATTTTTGATCTGCGATTATCTGCGTAATCTGCGGGAAAGAATACCGTAAGCCCCTTTTTAAAAGCTAAAATCCCGTCAAAATAAAAAACCCCTCAGTATGTTCTGAGGGGTTTTGTATCACAGGATGAAATCCTGTCTATTCCTCGAGTCTTACAGATCCATAGGAAGCAATTACCTTAACCATTGCTGTCGGGGAACTCTCTTTTCCTACAATACCTGTTGTTTCATTGGAGTTATTCTGAACAATCCGTTTTTGATTCTGAAAATTATCTTCATTGAATTTCAGATTGCCGTACGATAATTTTGCATCGAGATTATAGCTGGCATCGCTGTCGATTCCAAGTTTTACCCCGATATACCTGGTATCTGTCTCAATTGATTCAAATCCGGCCGGGATCTCTTCGACTGTCAGGCCTCCATAGCCTCCGTCGAACTTCAGTTTCTTATTTAATGTTTCAACTACAACATCTGAGTAGCCGGCGTCAAGGACAAGATTATTTATGTTTTCGATTTTCAGGTTATCATACTTTGAACTCCCGACAAGTGAACTTGTTTCACCTAACTGCATTCTTGAATATCTGCTATCGAGAAGAAGGGCCTGGCTTTTGCCGATTTCAAGGTTGCCCGAGTACCTGACCTGAATGTCGAGCCAGCCGGCAGTTGTAATTGAAGCTTTCCCATATGCCAGACTCAGGTGATTTAATGGTTTTTCATTACCTCTTGTCAGCGCTTCTGATGTAAGATTCCCATATTTAATATTCAGGTTGACAAGGCCTGTTAGTTCCTCAAGTTCTGTATTCCCGTACCTGTTTGACATTGTGAAGTTTAAGCTGGCGGGCATTTTGATATTATAATCGATACTGAATCTCCTTGATTCGCCCCATCCGGTAAAATTGAATTTTTCATCGATAACTGTTTTAGCTGAGATCAGATCCTGTCCTTCCGAAAACTGGACATCGATGTAGCTCAGGAGCTTTTCAGCCTTATCTCTGTTCGGCAGTTCTACAGTAACCTTCACATCGATCGTTACCTGGTTCTGATCTGATGTTTCAACAGTCACATCACCATATTTGTTACTTATATCAAGTGTTGTGTTTGAACCCGGTGTGTACTGCTTATGAAACTCCTTTGAAACCTCCTGCGCAGTTAGTGTGGTTGCCAGTAATAGCGCAGAAAAAAGAAGTATGCCTGATTTATAGGGTCTGTTTTTCATTTTCTGTCTTTATTTGATTTTCATTCCTGATTTCCTTGAGCTGGTTGACTATATAGGTCATGATTTCCAGTTTAGTCTGATAATGCTCGATCATTGCATTTACTATTCGTTCGTCATTTGGATTGGCATATAGTTCTTTCTGCAGCTGTACTGATATGGAGTCCATACTTTGCATCTCTTCCATGAGCATCTTCTTTTGTTCCGGATTATTTTTAAGATCTATGTTCACAAGTTGATCCTCCATGAGACCTACCTGATGTACGTAGTAGTTTTCAACCTCCCTGTATTCGGGCGAAACATCGCTAAGTGTCATTCTTGCACGGTTTGGCTTAAGGAAGTTATCCCACGTCCAAAGGGAAGAAAGTGTTACAAGCAGAGTTACAACTGCTGCTTTCAGGAGGTAAGGAACTATACTTCTTTTTACAGTTTTAACGGCAAATCTCATTTCGAGCTTTACGTTGAACCTCTCCATATGACCCCTGGATGGTTCGGCTTCCTCAAAGAAGTCCTTGTTTTCCCTGATTATGTCTTCTATATTTTTCATGACACTTTGTATTTTCATTTTTTCTTTAATTCTGCAATTAATTTTTGTTTTGCCCGTGAAAGCTGTGATCTTGACGTACTGGAGGAAATTGACAGAATTTCTCCGATTTCATCATGATCGTAACCTTCAAGCAGATAAAGTGAAAGAATAATTCTGTATCCGTCGGGCAGGTTCTCAATGGCATCTTTTACCTCTTCAACCCTGAAATCAACATCTTCCTGTCTTGACAGATCTTCAGGGCTTTCATCTTTAATGCCGGTGTGAGATTCAATATCTTCAAAGATCGCTTTTCGTCTGCTCAGGGCATCTAGTGAGCGGTTGATGACTATTTTTTTAAGCCAGGCGCCGAAACTCACTGTTCCTGAATACGTTTCAATTTTTTCAAAGGCCGACAGAAATGATTCCTGCATTATATCTTCGGCTTCCATCGTGTCGTTAACAATTCTCAGACTGGTATTGTACATAGCTTTGTAGTACAACTTATATATCTGAAACTGCGCCCTCTGGTCACCTGTCTTACACCCGTCCAGAAGATCCTGGTGTATGTTCCTGAATGCCGCTTCTACATTTGCCATCTTTATGAAAAGACTTGTTCTTATATTAGTCGCTGCACCCACCGTCTGATTAATTATTCATTGAAAAGACGCGGGTAAACTAGAATTGCTGCATCTAATTTAAGATTTTTTTAAAATTTTTAAAGAAACCATAAGAATTAAGCCCTGGGTTACCTGCCCGGTCTCATAATCAAGTTCTGAACCGAACAAACTATGGGGGATGGAGTATACAAGCAAAAGTATAAATGCTGCCAGGGCTGTGTACAGGGGTTGGTCTTTTTTCCTGTTCATCACGACTGCAAGAATCCAAAACAAAAATGCAATAAGTGTTTTGTTATCAGTGAGGTCCCATCCAAAAGGCACTCCGGTCCAGAGATCGCCGAAAGCATATTTCTGCACCAGCGGTCCAAGGATCATACCTCCGAGAAAAAGGAGCACAAGAGTCCACACACCATACTTTTTATATTGCGGAAATTTAACAATGCTCATTAATCCGGCAAGGGTTGAGAATAACATTGCAAGGAACATCAGCAGGATATGAGGAGTCAGAATATAGCCAGGAACAGCTCCCTTGAACCTGATAACAACCGGTTCATCCATGAACAGGGTTCTGGTACCTCCCGAATCGGTAATCTCGACGTAATATTGCAGTTTACCAGCTGCCGGCTGCATGGGTATTTGCGCAAATAGCCCCTTCTCCTCCGTTATTTTGAAAACTTTATTCATGAGAGGAGAATTCACAGGGTAGACTTTATAAATAAAGTTGCTGGTCTGGTAATCCTCATCTGACCTGAATTGCTTATAGAAGAGCCTGGCTTTGACACTTGTATCCGTCAGAACCATCTTAACCTCTGGGCGCTCATCATGCCCGATGCTGCGTATGAACTTAAGCGCATAGTTAGTATCGTTTACAGCAACATCCACTCTCTTGGGGTAGGTGGGTCCGGTTTTCCGCTGGTAATAGGCGGCGCCGATAGTAATAATAAATGCCAGTAACCACAGAATGAATTTTTTCATTTGTGCAATCTTATTTGACTTAGACGTTTAATTTCTATAATTGTATCAAAAGTACCTCTTTTTTATTCTCGCGAAGCACTTCAACACTTATGGTTTGTCCATGTTTAAGCTGGCTCATCCGGAACATATAATCCTGGATATTATTAACACTCTTTCCGTTTATGGAGGTGATGATATCGCCTTTTTTCATACCACCAAGAGCAGCTGGTTTACCGGGGGTTACGAAATCAGCCCGCAAGCCGTTTTTGACATTTCCTGCAAAATCAGGCATTATCCCCAGGGTAACCCCTCTGCGCCTGATGGCGCGGCTCACCTCAGTTCTGGGTCCGGATTCCGTGAACTTAAGCCGTTCGGGTGAATTTGAGATCTTTTCAGCAATATTGAAGATCAGGCTGGAGATCGACACCATTCCACTGTAGTTTATCTTATCCCAGGTGTCGGACGGTGTATGATAATCAAGATGGGCCCCGGTTGAACAGAACAAAACCGGAATATTTTTTCCGTAAAATGATGAGTGATCTGAAGGACCATATCCCTCTTCGGAAAAGGTAAGCCTCATTTTACTGGTATCGGCAAGTGACAGTACAAGTTCCTTTAAGCCTTCGGCAGTGCCAACGCCTGCCACCTGAAGGGAACTGCTGTCCTGCAGCCTCCCGATCATATCGAGGTTGATCATGGCATTAACCTTTTTCAGGTCAATACCCGGATTCTCTGTAAAATACTTTGAGCCGAGAAGCCCCATCTCTTCACCGGAGAATGCAGCAAAGACAATGCTTCTGGCATGACTTCCTGTTGTCATTGCAAATTTTTCGGCAAGTTCGATCATTTCGCCAACTCCTGATGCATTGTCATCGGCGCCATGATGAACGGCGATGGTATCGACGGCCCTGCTTGATGACCCTGGCCCACCTGTTCCCAGGTGGTCAAAGTGTGCACCTATAATTATATACTCGTTTTTAAGCTTTTCGTCTTCGCCGGGTAGTAACATGACGACATTTCTTGTTCCGGAGCTTTCCCTGTCGACTTCCGATCCTGCGGACACCTTTTCTCCGGTTGTGAAACTGTTTGGCTTCCAGGTTTTCATCAGCCTGCTTTCAAGATCAGAAACAGTTGAATTTGATTTTTTGAGAATCAGGTCAGCCAGTTCCCTTTTAATTCTTAAGACAGGAATTTCAACTGAATAATCCGATGAAGATAGAGATTCAAACTTGTCCTCAGCATCAAAAACCGGTCCGGATACGAGGAATACGCCTGCAGCACCCATATCCCTGGCCAGCAATGCTTTATCCCTGTCGCCGGAGAAGGGAATAAATCCGCTTACTGTTTTATCAGGCTCCGGATCGCCCATCAGGATTAACACCCATTTACCTTTCACATCCAGGCCCTGGTAATCATTCCATTTCAAACTGTCATTACTGATGTTAAACCCATAGCCTGTGAAAACAACTTCCGATTCAAGTACCGAATTACTGCTGAAAGAAAAGGGTGTAAAATCTTTTTCAGGATTAAAATCAGTCCCGTTAAATGAGAAAAAGTTCCTTTTCCCGGGAATTATTTTATCAATAACCTTATACCGCTGGAATCCATCCCCCGAAAGGGGTACAAGTCCTGCCGCAGCAAGCTGGTTTCTGATGTAAACAGCCGCGAGGCTATCACCCCTGGTACCCGTCTCCCTTCCCTGGAGAGAATCAGAAGAAAGATATTTAATATGATCCTGCAGCTCGCCGGTTGTGACTTCCGGATTTCTTCCGCTATTGCAGGAGATTGTTAACCCGGATAAGATCAGGATGGCAGCAACGTGGTAAACGTTGACGGAAACTTTAGTATAAGTATACATATAATAATGGGTTACAGGGATCACCTGTAAATTTAAAAGATGTGTTAATAAAATAACAATAAGCTATTCAAAAAGTTTAAAGGTCTCCTTTATCAGACCGAGGGCTTCCCTTATCTGTGCTTCGGTAATGACCAGGGGAGGAGCGAACCGGATGATGTGTTCATGGGTCGGTTTGGCTATCAGTCCTTTTTCTTTCATTGCCAGACACACATCCCATGCAGTTTTTCCACCCTTAGGCTTCACAACTACTGCATTAAGAAGTCCCTTGCCACGGACAAGCCCAATCATATCAGATTTCACGGCACTTAATTCGTCCCGGAAGATTTTACCAACCTTTGCGGCATTATCAGCAAGCTTTTCATCCCTTACGACCTTGAGTGAAGCAATAGCAACCTTGCATGCAAGCGGATTTCCGCCGAAAGTAGAACCGTGCTCTCCGGGTTTGATCGTCAGCATTATATCATCGTCTGCCAGCACTGCGGAAACAGGCAATATGCCTCCGGATAACGCCTTACCAAGTATCAGTATGTCGGGACGGACGCCTTCATGATCGCAGGCAAGAAGTTTCCCTGTCCGGGCTATACCGGTCTGTATTTCATCGCCAATAAAAAGAACATTATTTGATTTGCAGAGTTCATACGCTTTTTTCAGGTACCCGTCATCGGGAACTAATACTCCCGCCTCGCCCTGAATGGGTTCAACAAGGAAACCGGCCACATCCGGATCCTTAAGTGCGTTCTCAAGGGCACTGATATCGTTGTAAGGAATGATGATAAACCCGGGAGTGAAGGGACCGTAATGGTTAGTTGCTTCCGGATCGGTCGACATTGAAATTATGGTAATGGTCCTGCCATGGAAATTCCCGGCGCAGGCGATTATCTTTGCATTATTCTCTTTGATCCCTTTTTTCTTATAAGCCCACTTGCGGCAAAGCTTCAGTGCAGTTTCATCAGCTTCGGCACCCGAGTTCATCGGAAGTACTTTTTCATAACCGAAGTATTTTGTTACATATTCTTCGTATTCACCGAGAACTGAATTATAAAATGCCCTTGATGTAAGAGTAATTATTTTTGCCTGGTCGGTTAAGGCTTTTACTATTTTAGGATGACAATGGCCCTGATTTACTGCTGAATATGCTGAAAGGAAGTCGAAATATCTCTTTCCTTCAACGTCCCAGACAAAGGGTCCTTCTCCTCTGTCAAGCACAACCGGAAGGGGATGGTAATTATGTGCACCATACTTCTCCTCGCGATTGATATACTCTTCTACTTTCATGTTGTTGATTATTAATTAGATATGATTTATGGAATAATAGCTTACAAGTTTACAAAAGCTTTTCATCATTTCAAAATATCGTTTTTGGCAGGGTTCATGTATAAATATCTTTCCGTTTATACAGCCTGTAGGAGATGCCAGTCAGGAACAGGGAGATCCCGATAAAATATAACAGATTCCAGGGGTTAAGCTTGTACGCCGGATCAAGCGTGTTTACATCAACAAACCTGAAAGGGCTTATATATCCGATATTTGAAGCGCTTTCTGTAATTTTTGACACCGTATAAATGAAATAGAAAACCAATACTGTTCCTATACACAATGTGGTTATTGGTTTTGGCTTCTTCACAAGGGTTGACAGAAAGAGACCAATGGAACCGAACAGGAAGTTAAGCAGAAGTGTATACACCGACAGGATTAAAAATGCATTAATGTTAAATGGGCCCTTCTTAACCAGCTCAAGCGATATAAATCCCGCAAGCGAGGTGACAAGGTTAAGCAAAAAGACATCAAGAAAAACCACAGCCAGTTTGCTGGTAAAGATCTCGCTGCGGGTAAGCGGGCGTGTCAGCAGGTATTCTGCAGTTTTATTGTATTCTTCCTTAAGCAGTATGTTTGATGAGATCACTATCGCAAAGATACTGCCCAGCACCATCATATAAATAATATTGTTAGCTGAATAGAATCCAAGTACCGAAAACAGATCATCGAAGTTCGATATTCCCTTGAACTGGAGCACTCCTTTTGGGACCAGATTTATCATCCCCATTACCTTTGACTGGTTTTCCACAAAAGTTCTGAAAACCGACATTGTAAAAGCTATTAACAGGCTTATCAGGATAGTCCATATTATCAGACTAAGCATGTTTCGTTTCATTTCCATTAAAAACAGGTTCCTGTTCATATGCTTTCTCCTTTTATTTGTAATAGTGCATGAAAATCTCTTCAAGAGAAGGCTCTTCAATAGTCAGGTTGACAATCGCTTTTCCTGACAACAGGCTTATAAGTTCGTTGATGCCTCCCGAGTACATAAATGACAGGATATCAGCATTACTGTTAATTACACCCTCAATCCCCCGGATGTTTAAGATTTCCTGAATACTTTTATCAGCATCCCTGAATTCGACCGATATCTTTTTCAACTGTTTCTTCCTCAGGGTTTCGATATCCTCTGTCTGGATTATTTTTCCTTCTTTTATAATAGCTACCTTTTTGCAGATCGATTGAACCTCACCCAGGATATGTGAAGAAAAGAAAATCGTCATCCCTTTCTGGCTCTCTGAACGCAACAGGTCGAAGAAAACAGATTGCATAAGCGGATCGAGTCCGGTCGTCGGCTCATCAAGTATCAGAAGCTTTGGATTATGAATCAGGCTTTGTACAATCGATACTTTTTTCCTGTTTCCCATCGAAAGATCGCTTACCTTTCTCTTGAGGTCAAGTTCAAACATTGCCGAGAGTTCAGCTATCCTGTTGAAATCGTCCTGACTGCCGTAAAAACGACCGCAATAGTAAAGGAAATCATCTACCATCATCGAGCTGTATGCGTTGGCATCGGAGGGAACATAGCCAACCAGTTTCTTAATTTTTTTTGTCTCCCTGATGACATCCATTCCCATGATCCTGGCGCTCCCGCTGTCGGGGAACAGCAAATTCAACAGGATCCTGATCGCTGTTGATTTTCCGGCTCCGTTGGGTCCGATAAATCCGAAAATATCACCTTCACTCACTTCGAGATTAACATGTTCAATCCCTCTTACCTTACCATAGAATTTCGAAAGACCGGTTATATCTATTACTGCTTCTTTCATAGTATTAATCTCTTTATTCTTTTTCCAGATCAGGTCTTAACCTCCTTGTTCTTTCAAGCGACTGTTCATGGCGCCATTTATCGATTTCGGCTGCATGACCCGAGAGAAGGACATCGGGCACTTTCCATCCATTGAATTCTGCCGGTCTGGTATAAACCGGAGGAGCAAGAAGGTCATCCTGGAAGGAGTCGGAGAGGGCGGATTGCTCGTCGGAAAGAGCACCGGGGATAAGTCTGACTATTGCATCGGTAATCACTGCCGCGGGTATCTCACCCCCCGACAGAACATAATCACCTATGGAGATCTCTCTGGTGACCAGATGATCCCTGATCCTCTGGTCAACCCCCTTATAATGCCCTGACAGGATGATAATATTATTCTTCAATGAAAGTCTGTTAGCCATTTTTTGATTGAATTTTTCGCCATCAGGGGAAGTGTAAATTATTTCATCATATTCTCTTTCGCCTTTCAGTTTTTCAACAGCTTTGAATACTGGTTCGATCATCATCACCATTCCGGCACCTCCGCCAAACGCATAATCATCGACTGTTTTATATCTGTCTTTTGTAAAATCCCTCAGATTTATAATATTAATTTCTACCAGGTTCTTTTCCCTTGCCCTTTTCACAATGGAATAATTCAGCGGACTTTCAAGTAATTCGGGTAAAACCGTTATAATATCTATTCTCATCCGATTTTTATTTACCCAAAATTACAATAAAATAGTATTTTTGACTCCGTTAGCTGATATAACATCTCCCATTATATAACAAGCATTGCATTTAATATATAAATCTTAATACATGGAATGTCGGCCGGGTTGTGGAGCCTGTTGCATCGCACTCTCAATTTCATCACCAATTCCTGGCATGCCCGACGGAAAACCTGCCGGCATTAAGTGCATTCATCTTCTTGATGAATATAAATGCGCACTCTACGGACTGCCTGAAAGGCCACTTGTATGTGGAGCTTTTAAAGCGGAGCCGGAGTTTTGCGGTAAAAACAGGGAAGAAGCTTTGGAGATATTATCTGCTCTTTCACAATGATGAGGGGGTGTTCATTTCCTGCCCGTGATTTCAGCGAGCGACCTTCCGGAACTGTACACTATCTTTCCACCTGTAATTGTATAATCAACTTTCGTCTTCATTATTTGTGATTCCGGAATGACCAGAAGATCCTTATCCGTGATGACTATATCGGCAAGGTATCCCCTTTTGATCATTCCCTTGCGGTCTTCCATGAACTGGGCGTAAGCAGAGCCGAGGGTATAGTATTTTATTGCCTCTTCCATGGTCAGCTTCTGATCAGGGAACCATCCTTCACCTTCCTCACCCAGCCTCTCTTTTCGTGTCACGGCAGCATATAGTCCTTCCATCGGATTCAGTGGCTCGACCTGGTAATCGGTGCCGAAAGCAAGCATTGCTCCGGCATCCAGGAGGCTTCTCCAGGCATATGCTCCCTGGCATCGATCAATTCCTATCCTTTTTTCGTAAAATTTCTTATCAGAGATACAGTGTGTCGGTTGCATTGAAGGGATCACTCCAAGCTCGGCAAACCTGGGAATGTCCGACAGCAGGAGGGTCTGCGTATGCTCATCCCGATGACGGCTGTTGCGTTTGCCATTAACCTTCAGGGCTTTTTCGTAAGCATTCAGGGTCCAGTTGTTGCCTTTATCTCCGATAGCATGGACTCCGATCTGAAATCCGAGCTTATCGGCAGAAACAACCATCTTTTCGAATTCTTCATATGGCATCATTGCAAGTCCTGATGATTGAGGATTATCGGCAAACGGTTCAAACAAAAGGGCAGTTCCCGAACCTATTGTCCCGTCGATGAAAGCTTTAAGGTAACCAAAGCGGATCCAGTTCCCTTCCCTCGGATATTTTTCAGCAAGGGTTTTGTAGTCACGCAGAATAGCAGTATCTCCCGACAATGATCTGCCGATATCTATCCTGCTTGTCAGAAGCCCCTCATTCTGAAGCTTCCCGTAAGCGCTGAAATCGGCACCGCCAGGAACCTGGATGCTTGTCACTCCCAGCTCACGCGCCTCCTTCATTGCAAGGAGGTATCCCTGCCATGTTCTTTCTGCCTCTTCGGCAGGTGTTCTTTCAGTTTTTGAGGCGCCGGTTTTGACAAGGCTTTCAGCATTCTCCTTCAGTATTCCTGTCGGTTCGCCTGTAACGGGATCTTTCTGAATCTCCCCGCCGAACGGATCAGGAGTCTCTTTTGTTATTCCGGACATTTTAAGGACATAGCTGTTTACCAGGACTGAGTGTCCGTCGGCACGGCTAAGCACCACCGGATTGGCAGGCGAAACGTTGTCGATCAGTTCTTTTGAAGGCCATTTTCTACCGGTGAACATTTCGTGCTCCCAATGGCCGCCCTTGATAAGTTCACCAGGTTTTGACCTTGCAACCTGTGCCTTCACCTTTTCGGTTATTACTGCGGGGTCGGTGGTATACCGCAGTTCTATATAATCCGGATCGAGTGGACCGAAATGGACATGGGCATCATTGAAACCCGGAATGACAAGCCTCCCGGCAGCATCAATGACAGTAGTTTTGTCAGGTTCAACAAGAAGGGAGATATCCCTGGTGGTTCCAACTGCAATAATGGTTTCACCCTTAACGGCAATTGCTTCGGCCATGGGATTTTCCATGTCGATCGTCAGAACCTTCCCGTTTATTATAACCAGGTCAGCTTTATCAATATTGTCACAGGAACCGGAGATGCCCATAATAATCATGAATAAATAAATAAATGGTTTGCTCATTGTCAGGTATTTTTGAGGATGGAAATATATGAAAAAATTAATTTGTTTGCAGGGACATTGCATTTTAACACCTTTTTATGAAAATTTAAGATCCCGTTTAGAATCAGTTGTTTCAAAACCTCTAATTTCGCAAAAACATATAGTTATGAACATTGCATTGATAGGATATGGCCGGATGGGGCATGAAATTGAATCAGTGGCTCTCGGACGGGGCCATTCGGTTAAGCTTATTATTGACAGGGATAACCTGGCTGACCTTAATGCAACCGCGATGAAAGACGTTGAGGTTGCAATAGAGTTTACAACGCCGGAAACAGCTTTTGATAATATTGTAAAATGCCTTGAAATGAAGACCCCCGTTGTCTCAGGCACGACAGGCTGGCTCGGGGATTATAATGCTGCGGCAGCGATATGCATGGAAAAAGGGACGGCATTTATTCATTCCACCAATTTCAGCATAGGGGTCAATATTCTGTTCAGACTAAACTCGGAACTGGCCGGACTGATGGCCGGTCATCCGGAATATTCCCCTTTTATTGAAGAAATACATCATACCAAAAAAATTGATTCTCCAAGCGGAACTGCCATTACCCTGGCGGGCGGTATAACACTGCATCACGGAGATTATACCGGCTGGCGATTTGATAGTGACAAGGGCGAGGGGCTAATTCCTGTAAGGTCAGTCAGGGAGGGAATGATACCAGGAACCCATACCGTGGTATGGGACTCGGAAATTGACGCCATAAGCCTTAAACATGAAGCCAAAGGGAGAAAAGGATTGGCCCTTGGAGCTGTCGTCGCAGCTGAGTATATATCTTCGAGAAAAGGTGTATTCACAATGAATGATGTGCTGGGATTCTGATTATTATTTATACTTTTGCGCGTTATAATTAACACCTTATCATGAATATATCGTTTGACAGAAAGTACATCAGGTTTGGCATCGTTGCCCTGATCTACATCCTGATAGTGATCTGGATTGGAAATTTCTGGTTTCTTTTAGGTCTGGGAATAATCTATGACATCTATGTGTCGGAAAAAGTAAACTGGACTTTCTGGAAGAAACGTGACGGGAAAAACAGTTCATTTATTGAATGGCTTGATGCTCTTATCTTTGCAGTAATTGCCGTGACTCTTATAAATATTTTCCTTTTTCAGAATTACAGGATACCGACAGGTTCAATGGAAAAATCGCTCCTTATCGGCGATCATTTATTTGTGAGCAAGCTGGCCTACGGACCCAGGATGCCCAATACACCGCTGGCCTTTCCTTTTACCCAGAATACTATGCCGATTGTAAAGGGAAGATCCTGGTCCAATATCATACATTGGCCGTATAAAAGACTTGCAGGAACTGGTTCCGTAAAGAATAATGATGCCATAGTTTTTAATTTTCCGGCCGGTGATACCGTTGTGCTCGAGGAGACGGAAACAAGTTACTATGAAATTGTAAGGAGGACTGCAAGGGAAATGATGCAGAGGGAGAGTTACGGTAGCAAAAATCCCCTTCCGCCTGCCTATTATATGAATGCTGCCAGACAGGAGATAAGAGACCGGTTTAATATTGTTTACCGTCCCGTTGACAGAAGAGACAATTATGTTAAAAGATGCATCGGCATTCCCGGTGATTCCCTTGTAATAAGGAAGGGAGTTGTTTATGTGAACGGGAAAGTTGTTCCCGCAAACGGGACTCAGCAGCTTAATTATGTGGTGGCAACGAATGGCACAACAATAAATCCCAAGGCATTTGAACGGCTCGGGATTTACAAATCTGACCAGACCATGATTTCCGGTTCGGTTTATTTTCTTCCGCTTACGAAATCAAATGCTGACGCAATTACAAAATTTACAAATGTAAAAGAGGTTTTGCCCGACTTCGACATCGAAGGGACGTATTCTCCGGTTATCTTCCCGCATAAAATCACATATAAGTGGAACGATGATTACTTTGGTCCCCTATGGGTGCCTTCGAAAGGATCTGTTGTGAAGCTTGATACTTCAAATATCTGTCTATACGAGCGCATAATTGACGTCTACGAAAACAATGACTTCAGGGTTGAAGGAAACACAATTTACATTAATGATAAGCCTGCGGACAGTTACACTTTCAAAATGAATTATTACTTTATGATGGGAGATAACCGGCACAACTCTGCCGATTCAAGGTACTGGGGTTTTGTTCCGGAGGACCACGTTGTAGGCAAGCCTAAATTCATCTGGTTGTCAATTGATAAGGAATCAACAGGGCTGAAAAAGATAAGGTTCAACAGGATTTTCATGAAGGTGAAATAAAGTTAAGAAACAAAAAAAGCTGACTTGTAACAGTCAGCTTTTTTTTTATCCTTATGGTTATATTATTTTACCTTATCCACTACAGCTTTAAAAGCTTCGGGATGATTCATTGCCAGGTCGGCAAGTGTCTTTCTGTTAAGTGCTATTCCCTTCTTCTCAAGCTTTCCGATGAACTCCGAATAGTTCATATCATACTGGTGTACGCCGGCGTTGATCCTCTGGATCCACAATGACCTGAATTCGCCTTTTTTCTTCTTCCTGTCGCGATAAGCATACCCCAGACCTTTGTCGAGGGTATTTTTTGCAACAGTAAAAACGTTATTTCTTGAACCGAAGTTCCCTTTTGTCTGCTTAAGAACCTTTTTTCTCCTGGCTCTTGAGGCAACCGAATTTACTGATCTTGGCATAACTCATTTTTTTGAATGTCAGCGTTCCTCTGCGGAAGCTTTTTTGCTGAACAATCTGTTAATACTTTTTTTACTTTATCTCTATAAGCGGTTATTTACTTGCAAGAAGGAGTTTTACGTTTTTCACATCTGCTTTATTAACCAACCCTGCGTAAGTGAGATTTCTTTTACGCTTCGTTGATTTTTTTGTCAGGATATGACTCTTAAATGCATGCTTACGTTTGATTTTCCCTGTTCCGGTCAGAGTGAATCTCTTTTTTGCACCGGAGTTAGTTTTCATTTTTGGCATTTTTCTGAATTCAATATATATAAATAAACTATTTCTTCTTTTTCGGAGAAAAGGAGATAATCATTCTTTTTCCTTCAAGCCTTGGAAGCTGTTCCACTTTTCCATACTCCTCAAGGTCATTTGCAAAACGCAATAGAAGTACTTCGCCCTGTTCCTTGAACAAAATCGATCTTCCCTTAAAGAACACATAAGCTCTTACCTTTGCACCCTCTTCGAGGAATCTCATTGCATGCTTGAGCTTGAAATTGTAATCGTGATCATCAGTATTGGGGCCGAACCTTATTTCCTTTACAACAATTTTTGAAGCTTTTGCCTTGATTTCTTTCTGCTTCTTTTTCTGCTGATAAAGATATTTCTGATAATCAACTATCTTACAAACAGGTGGATCCGCATTTGGGGAGATTTCTACGAGATCGAGTTCCATTGAATCGGCCATCTTAATGGCATCCTGGATACTCATGACTGCAGCTTCTATTTCTTCGCCTACAACTCTGACCACCCTTGCTGTGATCTTGTTGTTAATTTTGTGAGCCGGCTGGGTAATCCTTCCTGGGCTTCGCCTGATTGGTAGCGCTATAACTCTTTCCTCCTTATTTTTGTTAGTACTATGTTCTTATGCCGGATTAAGCAATTTCTTTTGCTATTTCGGCCTTTATGAAATCTGCAAATTCATCAATTTTCATGCTCCCTTTATCACCCTCGCCCTGCTTACGGACAGCAACAGTTCCGTTTTCAACCTCTTTTTCGCCTATTATCAACAGGTATGGAATCCTCTTTAATTCATTATCCCTGATCTTCTTACCTACCTTTTCGCTCCTGGCGTCAATCAGTGTGCAAATATCGGAATTATTTAGAATTTCCAAAACTTTTCCGGCATAATCATTAAATTTTTCGCTTATCGGCAGAATGACGGCTTTATCGGGGGCGAGCCAGAGTGGAAATTTGCCGCTTGTATTTTCAATTAAAACGGCCACAAATCTCTCCATCGAGCCGAAGATTGTCCTGTGGATCATCACCGGCCTGTGTTTCTGGTTATCGCTGCCATTATATGTCAGATCAAACCGTTCAGGCATGTTGTAATCCACCTGGATTGTGCCAAGCTGCCATTTCCGGCCAATGGCATCTTTTACCATAAAGTCGAGCTTAGGCCCATAGAATGCAGCCTCGCCTGTGACTACGGTAGTTTCGAGATTCTTTTCGCTTGCGGCTTCAATAATATCCCTTTCAGCTTTTTCCCAGTTCTCATCCGATCCTATATATTTATCCTTGTTGTTGGGATCCCTTAATGAGATCTGCGCAGAGAAATCATTGAAATGCAGTATCTTAAATACATAGAGTATAAGGTCTATTATACTTTTGAATTCATCCCTCATCTGGTCAGGCCTGCAAAAATGATGGGCATCGTCCTGGGTAAAGCTTCTTACCCTTGTAAGTCCGTGCAGTTCACCGCTTTGTTCATACCTGTATACAGTTCCGAATTCCGCCATTCTAAGGGGAAGATCCTTATATGAGTGTGGTATCGCATTGTAAATTTCGCAATGGTGGGGGCAGTTCATTGGTTTTAGCATGAACTGCTCGCCCTCCTGGGGAGTTGAGATCGGCTGAAATGAATCGGCTCCGTATTTTTCAAAGTGACCCGAGGTCTTATAAAGGTTGACATTGCCAATATGAGGTGTTGTCACAATCTGGTAACCCCTCTTTTTCAGCAGCCTCGTAAGGAAATTGATAAGGTTCTGTCTTAATTCCGAGCCTTTGGGAAGCCAAAGCGGAAGACCCATCCCGACCTTCTGGGAAAAAGTGAAAAGCTCGAGCTCCTTGCCGATCCTGCGGTGGTCCCGTTTCTTTGCCTCCTCAAGAAACACCAGAAAATCATCGAGCATCTTTTGTTTGGGATAGGTTATACCGTAGATCCTGGTCAGCATTTTATGTTTTTCATCACCGCGCCAATATGCTCCTGCAAGACTTAGTAATTTTATTGCCTTAATAGGTTCCGTTGACGGAAGATGGGGACCGCGGCAGAGATCCGTGAAATTTCCCTGGGTATACAGCGAAATGGTGCCGTCGGTAAGCTCTCCTATAAGTTCTGTTTTATATTCGTCACCCTTTCCGGTAAAGAGATCCATGGCTTCCTTCTTGCTTACCTCGCGCCTCTTAAATAACTCATTTCCTGCGGCAAGCTCCTTCATCCTGTTTTCGATTAAAACAAGATCTGCTTCAGTGATAACCTTCCCGTCGCCAGGATCGACATCATAGTAAAAACCATTCTCAATGGCTGGTCCTATTCCGAATTTAATTCCGGGAAACAATGACTCAAGGGCTTCAGCCATCAAATGCGCCGATGAGTGCCAGAAAGCATGGCGACCGGCTTCATCATCCCATTTGTGAAGTCTGAGGGTTGCATCTGAAATTATCGGTCTTGTCAGATCACAAACCTCGCCGTTAACTGTCGCAGCATAAACCTCCTTTGCAAGCCGTGGACTGATTTGTTCCGCAATCTCAAGACCCGTTACGCCGTTATTGAACTCTTTAACGGAACCGTCAGGGAATGTTATCTTAATCATTATCTGAATATCATTTTTTATTGGAGTGCAAAGATAATTAAAAATATTTGAAATGTCTGAGGACTAACCTTAACTCGTCCCTCCGGGAAGTTGTTTAATAAGTCCTTAGCGATCCCTGGTGAAGACCTTTGTGTACTTTGTGTTAAAAAATAAATCAATACCACAAAGGATCACAAAGTCCATCACAAAGGAGCACAAAGGATAAAACCTGACCAAAAACTTTTTCATCAGCACCGTGTTATCTACGGGCATATAATTTTAATTATGATGCAGCATTAGTTCATAAAGCACGTATTTAAGAATGGCACGCAATTTGAATTTAATTATCTGTACATAAATACTTACGGCAATGAAAAAACTGATCTTCCTATCGATTGTCCTGCCCTTCCTGGTTTTCTCATGTGAAATGAACCCGGAGGCTGGTTTCTCAGCATCACCCGGCGATCCTGTAGTAGGAGAGCTGGTTCAGTTTTCGAACAACTCTTTGCATGCGGAGAGTTTTGAATGGGATTTTGGTGATGGCTATATTTCAAATGATGTTCATCCCACACACGTCTATACAGCCTCAGGCAACTTCGAGGTAACCCTGAAAGCCTTTTCGGGAAATAACCTTACGGATCAGGCCTTCCTTACAATTGAAGTCAGGATCCCTACACTTCTTGAAATTGAAGTCCTTGAATATAATGACAAATACCCTGTTGAAGGAGCAAGCGTGATTCTCTATTCAACCCTTGCCGACTGGGATAATGAAACTAATAGTGTGAATGAAGGGTTCACTGATTCTGATGGAAAGGTGGTCTTTTCAGACCTCGACAACAAAGTATACTACGCCGATGTCTGGGAAGCCACTCACGACAACTATGCCCTCCGGAACGATGATGTGGGATTTATCCGCACTGATGAAGTGATTCCAAACAAGATCAACAGGTTCATTGCATTAGTCGATTATGTCGATCATGGGAAAAGCGCCGGGCGGCGGGACGGCAGCCTTGTGATCAAAAGGCTCGAAAGGAAGGCATCAGAAATAAGTCAGCCCGGTCCTTATCCAAACACCGAAAACTGGAAAGTCCTCTTTGATAAAAGCTGTTAAAAAGAAATAAGCAGTTTCAGAATATAAGGATTGTAAGGACGTTGCAGACAACGTCCTTTTTTTTCTTCAGAACCAGGTCTGTATAAGGTTCTTCCTGTCGTGCTGGTAATCGCTAAGCCTGTAAAAAGAAGGGTTATCCTCCGATTCGATCCTATATTCATAGTAGGTGGTTATAAGTCCGGGCGATAACGCTGTTTTTTTAATATAAAGCCGGTCTCCCTTTTTGAAATCACAACGTTCTGAATAGGCCGTTATCTTACCATAGGTGCTGTCCATGGTTGTTTTTATCCATATCAGGTAAGGATCTCCCAATTGTTCCGGAATAAACTGCCGGTACTCAATAAAATTTCCCACATATTTTCTGGTAATCATCAGTGAGTCTTCCTGTACCGAAGATTGTTTTGAAGAAGCACATGATGCAAGGATGACCAGACTAAAAAAGAGAATTCGTTTCATGTAAGTCCGTATTGAAGAATTTCAAACCTTTCTTTGTGAAAGGATCCTGCGTATAAATCCTGATACCAATCGCATTTGTCCGCAAGATATAATTTTTCACGGAAACAGGCAATCCTGACTCAACAAAATCGTGTGAACAAACCTTTACAGGGATTGTTATTTTGTTAACAATAAAACAGAAAATGAATCAGCCCAAAATCGCCTTCTTTGATGCAAAACCTTATGATATTGACTCTTTTAATGAGCTGAACGTTAAGTACAACTTCAGCATCAAATACTTCAAATTTCATCTTACCCCCGATAATATTGTCCTGGCACAAGGTTATGATGCGATTGTAGTATTTGTGAATGACACCATTAACGCGGATATGATACTGGAACTGAAGAAATTTGGTGTTCAGCTTATTGCACTTCGCTCATCCGGGTTCAATAATGTAGACCTCAGATCAGCTCTCAACAAAGTCAGTGTAGTAAGGGTACCCTCTTATTCCCCGAATGCAATTGCAGAACACACTGTAGCCCTTATGCTTACACTGAATCGTAAGATACACAGGGCTTATTTCAGGACACGTGACACGAACTTCTCGCTGAACGGACTTCTTGGCTTTGATATGTATGGAAAGAAAGCCGGGGTAATTGGCACAGGGCGGATCGGTAAAGTCCTCGTCAAAATATTGTCAGGATTCGGGATGGAGGTTCTGGTAAACGATAAACTTCCGGACAAGAAATTTGAATCGGAGACAGGATGCAGATATGTCCCGATAAACGAAATCTTTAGGATGTCAGATATTATTTCCCTTAATTGCCCGCTAACCAATGAGACTGAGTATATGATAAATGCAGACACCATTTCAGAAATGAAGAAGGGGGTAATGCTTATTAATACCGGCAGGGGAAAGCTTATTAAGACTTCGGATCTTGTCGAAGGGCTCAAAAGCGGTCAGATAGGATCGGCCGGACTGGATGTATACGAAGAGGAGAGTAAGTTCTTCTTTGAGGATATGTCCGACAGGGTTCTCGGGGATGATGTTCTGGCAAGGCTTCTGACTTTCAACAATGTGATAATCACTTCGCAC
>CAWKIC010000029.1:0-18599 GCA_963849615.1 uncultured Bacteroidales bacterium | reverse complement strand
TAGGTGATACTCTTTTTTACGACAGTACTGCCCCGTCGGTTCAGGACGGTCAGACAGCTGTGAATATTACCACTGCCTCAATCAGGGATTTTGCTGCTGCTTATGACCTTTCTCTATTCAATCCAATTCTTCTCGGTGGATTATTCATCGGAGCAATGATGGCCTTCCTTTTCAGCGCCATGAGTATGAAGGCTGTAGGACGTGCAGCTGGTAAGATGGTTGAAGAAGTAAGCCGCCAGTTCCGTGAAATCCCGGGTATTATGGAAGGAAAAGCAAAACCCGAATATGCGAAATGTGTTGAGATTTCAACTAAAGGAGCCCAGAGTGAAATGCTGGTACCATCACTGATGGCTATTGCAGTTCCTTTGATAGTAGGTATCATCTTCGGAGTTCCCGGGGTAGTAGGACTTCTGGCGGGCGGAATGACAGCCGGCTTCGCACTGGCAAGTATGCTGAACAACTCCGGCGGCGCCTGGGACAATGCAAAGAAATTCATTGAGCGCGGCAACTATGGCGGTAAGAGAAGTGAACCTCATAAAGCCTCCATCGTCGGTGATACAGTCGGCGATCCTTTTAAAGGATACCTCCGGACCCGCACTTAATATACTTATTAAGCTTATGTCGATGGTATCTGTGGTACTTGCCGGTCTTACCGTAGCGTACAGTATCTTCGGATAATATTTGATTATGAGATATAAAAAGCTGTCAGTTTTGGACAGCTTTTTTTATTTCTTTTTCACGCGACATCCTGTCATCTTCATAGTGATCTTTAACTTTTGACACTTTGTATTATTATCCATACCGGTGGTTGTACAGGGACTGCCGGAGAGGAGATTTTTCTCAGGATTTTATCCTGAAAATATTTATATATTAGCAACTTTTAAATAATGCAAATAATCCATATTGTAACCCCAATTAATGAATAAGTTATATAGTTCTTTAACGAAAAATTCCAAAAGGCTGTTTTCGCTGGCATTTATTTTATTTATTCCGGTTTATCTTTTTGCTGCCGGAGGCGAGGTACCATCAATCGGACCTGTCCGGGTTGAGTTCATCATATTCGGATTTATTCTTCTTGGAGTTGCGTTATTTCATAAACAGACATTCTGGGTGGCAGTTATCGGATTAAGTGTCCTGTTGACATTCAAACTGATTTTTGATCCGGGTTTCCACCTGATGGAGCATCTGTTTGGGACGACTCCCATGGGTGATCAGCTGATGGATAAAGATTTGCGTCAGGGAGAATGGGGCATCATTCTGAACCTTCTGGGATTGTTACTCGGGTTTGCAATACTGTCAAAAATATTTGAAGAATCAGGCGTGCCCGATATTCTTCCAAAATACCTGCCCGATGACTGGAAAGGTCCTTTCTTATTGCTGGTATTTATCTTTGTTCTATCGTCCTTCCTTGATAATATTGCGGCTGCCCTAATTGGGGAACCATAGCCCTTGCTGGTCTTCAAAAATAAAGTACATATTGGTTACATTGCAGCTATAGTGGCAGCAAGTAACGCAGGGGGAAGCGGCAGTGTAGTAGGCGACACCACAACGACGATGATGTGGATAGACGGAGTGAGTCCTCTGAATGTACTTCATGCCTATGTTGCGGCTGGGGTAGCCCTATTTTCTTTGCATGGTTTGCTTCTCACCAGCAGGACAAATACCAGCGCATTCAAAAGGATTCCAAGATTAGGGTTAAGATAGACTGGATCAAAATATTAATCGTTGCATTGATACTTATCGGGGCAATCATCTCCAATTTTCTTTATGATATGCCGGCATTAGGGGTCTGGATAGCCATTGTACTGGGCGCATTTCTCAGGCCGATACCCTGGAAAGAAGTCCCGGGATCAATCAAAGAAACGGACTATTTTCCTTCTCTGTCTTGTATTTTGTGCCTCTTTGATGCCGGTCGACGAACTGCCCAATCCTTCATGGGTCACAGCCTTTGCTCTCGGATTCCTTTCAGCAGTATTTGATAACATCCCTCTGACCAAATTATGTCTCGATCAGGGACATTATGACTGGGGTATGCTAGCCTATACTGTCGGTTTCGGCGGCTCAATGATATGGTTTGGTTCATCGGCAGGCGTAGCCATTACAAACAAATTTCCCGAAGCACGCAATGTAGTCATATGGGTTAAAAAAGGATGGCATGTTGCAGTTGCCTATGTAATAGGATTCTTCGCGCTCTACCTTTTACTCGGCTGGGAACCTGCTGATAATAATGAACATAAAATCATAAACTGCCCTGTGCCGGGGTGTCCGATGGCTAATAAAGGAGAAGCTGCGGCAGATCCCGGAACGATAGGATACTTTGAGTTTGTGAAATAACAACTTATTTCACTCCGAAGGTTCGGGTGATCTTAACTTTTGAGGTTTGTCGCTTCCTGCCGGACTTTAATTCCATCTGGCGGATTAAATTCTCCTTCCCAACGGGCTATTACAGCCGTGGCAAGTTAGTTCCCTATTATGGTTCCGAGGAAATCGAACATAGGTGCAATACCCGCAATGACTGCTAGTATTTGTGTTGTTTTGTGGCTTTTAATCCACCATCGGGACTGTTATTTTCCCTTCCTTTTCCCTGAGAGGCCTTTCATTTTTCCTTCCCCGTAATCTTATTGAAATACCACGCTCCTCTTCGTTCCTGACTATCCGGATAAATTTTTGTTTTTTCAGAACTATACTATCGTTATCAAATCCTTCCTGACAATTGGTGAAGTAGCTCATATCCCTTGAAATACTGATGATATCGCCCCTGAAAATAAAAAAAACAATAATTATTAATTTTGCTATAATCAATGGGATAATAACTTTCTTCAATTTTTTCCAAATCATGATTTAATGTTTTAATAATGAAGCCAAATGTATCTATATTCTGAGACTTTATGAAGTGTTCGAAGAATATCAGGTTAAACTATTCATTGGGATTCCCGAACCGGACTGAATAGGAGCTGTTGAAAAAGTCAAAATCACTTAACCCTGCCTGCCGGCAGGCAGGCGCAGAGGGCGCAAAGGGAAGACGCAAAGTTCGCAAAGAGCAGAATTTATGTGTTTTAGCTTTGCGTTCTTTGCGACATCTTTGCGTTCTTTGCGGTTAAAAAGGACTTTTTAAACAGCCCCAGATGACCACCAAACTCTTCCCAGCTCTCAGAATGACAAATGTTTTATGAAGAGGGTGACAGGTTCTGCAATAATCCTTAATTTTATCCCAAATAAAAATTTCTCTATGCAAGTACCATCACTTGATGATATCCTGTCGGCCCACACCAGGATAAAACCATTCATACATCGCACACCAGTTCTTACGTCACAGCAGCTTAACAGAATCTTTAATTGTGAGCTGTTCTTCAAATGTGAGAATTTCCAGAAAGTAGGAGCTTTTAAATTCAGAGGAGCCACCAATGCTGTCCTTTCACTGGATGCCGGACAGAAGAAACATGGTGTTGTCACCCATTCCTCCGGAAATCATGCGGCAGCACTTGCGCTGGCAGCAGGTATGAACGGCATCAAAGCATTCATAATAATGCCCGAAACAGCTCCGGCAGTCAAAAAGGATGCTGTTGCCGGGTATGGCGCGCTGATCACATTCTGCAAGCCTACCCTGCAGGCAAGAGAAGAGACCTGCAAGGCTATAATGGACAGGGAGGGCGCTACCCTTGTTCATCCCTACGATAATTTTAATGTTATCTGCGGACAGGGAACAGCATCACTTGAACTTCTGGAGGATGTCAGCAGCCTTGACACGGTTATTGCACCTGTCGGAGGTGGAGGACTGATGAGCGGCACTTCCACATGTGCGAAAGGGATAAACAAAAAAATAACTGTGATTGGCGCGGAACCTCTTAATGCAAACGATGCCTGGAAATCATTTAAAACAGGGCACCTGACACCTTCTGTAAATCCTTTGACAATAGCCGATGGACTTCTGACGTCACTCAGTGAACTTACCTTTTCAATAATCCGCAGAAATGTTGATGATATCTATACGGCAACAGAGGAATCGATTATAAGCGCCATGATGCTTGTCTGGGAAAGGATGAAAATTATAATTGAACCATCCTCAGCGACAGTGTTGGCGATAATAAAAGAAAACCCGGGATTTTTTCGCGGCAGGAAGGTTGGGCTTATCATCTCAGGCGGGAATGTTGATCTCAGAAAGCTCCCGTTCAGATCTGTTTCCTGAAATAGGCTATTATCGGATAGTGGTCGGAGTATTTTACTTTAACGATATCGAACTGCTTGCATTTAAGCGAATTGTCATAAAGTATGTAATCGATCCGGTTTGGCGGATATTTTCCCTTGTAGGTAAACCCCGCGCCATAACCTGAAGTGACAAATGCGTCAAAAAGACCTTTCCTGATCTTTCTATAGGAATAGGAAACGGGAGTATCGTTAAAATCGCCTGCTACGATCACAGGAAACAGTGAGTTATCTATCGCCAATTTTACAGCCTTTGCCTGGGCAGCCCTTCTTATAAAACCATTTTTAAGACTTGCTGAAATAGTCTTGATTTCATCAATGGTCTCTTTGTCATCCGATGCTTCTGTTAATTCACGGAGGAATGAACGCTCCATCCTTTGGAGACGAAACGACTGCAGGTGATTGTTGAAGATCCTGAATGTATCTTTTCCTATAAGGATATCCGAGAATATTGACAGACTTGACGAGGCAGGATGAATTATGTCGCCCCTTTTGACTATGGGGAATTTGCTCAGTGTTACAATTCCGTAATACCTGTTTTTGCCGCTTCCTATATATTTCGTGTGCATGTAATAGTTTCCGCCAATGGCAGCCAGGATTTTCTTTTCTTTCTGCCGCGGATCCTCAGTAAAATAGACTTCCTGCAGGCATATTACTTCAGCCTGTTGATTTTTAAGGAGTTCAAGAATCATCTTTTCGGAATTGGCTGTGTTTTTACTCTCAAAGTAGTTGAATAAGCGGAGATTATAGCTTTCGATCCTGAATGTACCCGTCTTATCTCCCGATGGCTTGCTTATCTTAAGGTAATTTGAAAAATGGGTAAAACCGATAGCAATGACTACTACCGAGATCAGGGCTTCAAACTTTAAAAAAAGTGCCCATATTATCACGAATAAAATGTTAAAGAGCAGCAGGTAGGGGTAAGCGAGTCCGAAAAAGGCAGGCAGGGCGAAAATATCAGGATTTATATGAACTGCAAGGTACGACAGGATAAGAGAAGCTGCAAAAAAGATGTTTAATGCAAGAAAAATCTTATAAAATAACCTTTTCAAGAGATTTGCTTTAAGTAAGGGCGAAAATATATACATTCCTGAAACAATGGGTATCCGGACCATGCTTTTTGACAAGATGGTTTAAAGATTTTATGAAAGGGTCAGATTTTTAGGTCAGTTTACTTCTGACTTTCTTTGAACAGAAGGTCCTTTTCCTCTTTTGTCAGAGAATCATAGCCTCCCTTTGAAATCTTTTCGAGGATTTTGTTGATCTGTTCCTGGTGTTCTGCCTTTACTTTTTTGTACTCATAATCGTTGACAGGTCTCTTATAGGTTACCTTGATTTTCTTCCTTGGTTTAAATAAAGTGAAGAAGAAATCGAGCATTTTATTCAGACCTTTTCCCAAATCATATCCCCTGCGGAGAGTGATGGTATAAAAGTAGCCAAGTAAGGCCCCGCCGATGTGTGCAAGCTTGCCACCTGAATTCACCGAAAAATCCATAATTGATGTGAAGACAAATATTGCAATAGCAATATATTTGATTTTTATCCTCCCAAAAAAAAGCATATTAACAGAATAATCTGGTACATAAGCTGAAATTGCGACTACCACGGCCATAACCGAAGCCGAAGCGCCAATTGCCACTGATTCGGCAACAACAGTATTAAATACCGGGAAAATATTAAAGGAGGCAATATAAACAACAGCCCCGGTTAATCCTCCCAGCAGATAAACACCCACCAGCTTCTTCTGATCGAGATATTCAAGAAAGATTGTGCCGAACCAGTATAACCATAACATATTGAAAAGAATATGCAGGATTTCCTTATGAGTGAACATATAGGTTATTAAAGTCCATGGCCTGGCAATAAGGGAATTAAGAGAAGAAGGGACAGAAAAGAGATTCAGGATTTTAACGGGCAGTTCCTGGTTGTTAAGCAGATAACCTATGATGGATACTATTGAAATCAGTACAAAAACGGCAACATTCAGATAGATCAGCCTTGTAAGGGAGCTGCCGTGCCTGAATGTCTTTTTTATTTCATCCCCGATTCCCATCAGTATAAGGTTTTTGTTGTCTTTCGCCAGTACCTCAATAGGATATATCCAAACAGCATCCCGCCAAGATGGGCGGCATGGGCAATATTGCTGCCTGGTTGCGTCAGAGCCAGATACAGTTCGATGGCGCCGTAACCGATAACGAAATATTTGGCTTTTATCGGGATAGGAGGAAAAAGAAGCATAAGCTGGGTGTTGGGGAAGAGCACCCCGAAAGCAAGCAAAATGCCGAAGATAGCCCCGGAAGCCCCTACAGTAGGAACGTTAAGGATTATCTGAAGGCTTTTCATAGCCTCGTCAACATAGAATTTGCTTTCACTAAAGTAAGCGCCTCCCTCCTCTATAACTTTCTGAACCTGATCCGGTCCAAGCACATTCAGCAATTTGTTATACTGAAAAAATATTACGGTTTCGTGGACAAAGGCTGCACCCAGGCCGCAAACCATGTAGTAAATGAAAAATCTTTTGCCGCCCCATATGTTTTCAAGAATCCCGCCAAACATATACAGGGCGAACATGTTGAAAAACAAATGCATAAATCCACCATGCATGAACATGTGGGAGATTATCTGAACGGGCATGAAGTTTTCCGATTTAGGAAAATATAAACCCAGTAACGTCGTAAGGTCTGTTCCGAAAACACTCTTTCCAGCCCAGACTGCAAGCAGCATTATGGCATTTATGAGTATTATATTTTTAACAACAGGTGGTAATCCCAGAAAGTTACGCCCAAATCCGTTCATTAATTGTTTATTAGTGTGTCAGTTAAATAAATAAGGGTCAAATATACTAATCTCAGCTTAAATTAACGCAGTCTCTTATCGATCTCCTCAAGTGTAAATATGTTTATTACGGGATTACCTTTAGGCGAGTAGTTCGGTGCTTTGCATGCGAAGAGCACATCAAAGATCTCCTCCATCTCATTTTTTAGAAGCGCTTTTCCGTAAGGTATTGCTGCAGCTTCAGCCATGGCAGCCGCAATTTTTTCCCTGAGACCGGTCGAAGGATCTGATTTCGTTTTTTTATATTCTTCCAGCAGTATCTCAAGCATTTCGACCGGATCTGAAGAACTGTTTTCTGCCGGACGGCCTGTTATAGAAATCGTATTGCCGGAGTAAATAATATTGAAACCCAGGAGCCTGATATATTCCTGGATCTCCTTCAGAATAAAAATGTCAGCGGGATTTAATTCAATGCTGACCGGGAATAGTTCGACCTGGCTGACACTCTGATTATGATTTAATTTTTCCAGGTACTTTTCAAACAGGATCCTTTCGTGGGCTCTCTTCTGATCGATTATCATCAGGCCTGATTTTACAGGGCAGACTATGTATTTGTTCTTAACCTGGAAAAATTTCCTTTCCTGGCCTGTGCTTGTTGTTGTGTTCTCTCTTTCGATAGCAGTATAGAGCCGTTCCCAGTTCGAAACATTCTCCCTTTCAAATCTTTCAAATACGTCTTTTTGACTTTTTGGATTTTCTTCGCCTGAAAAAGGATCATAATTTGCGTCAACCTCAATAACGGGAGCATCAGGCATCATTTGACGAGTAGATCTTATGGGGATCTCAACCAGCTCCTCATTTTCAAAATCGAGTGATGGTACAATATTGAAACGGCCAAGCGCCTCACGCACTGAAGCCATCAGTATCTGCCAGATTGCCCTCTCATCCTCAAACTTGATTTCTGTTTTTGTGGGATGAATATTTATATCAATTGAAGCCGGGTCGATTTCCATAAAAATAAAATAGGAAGGAACGGTATCTGCCGGAAGAATGTTCTGGTACGCTTCAATCACAGCTTTATGAAAATAAGGATGTTTCATGAAGCGGTTATTTACAAAGAAGAACTGCTCGTTATAGCTGCGGCGCGCATTCTCGGGTTTGCCGATAAAGCCCCTGATAGTTATCAGCGTGGTTTCTGTATCAAGGCTGATAAGATCGTTATTTATCGGACGGCCGAACACTCCCACTACCCTTTGCCTGAGGTTACCGGGAGCTAGATTGTAAATTTCATTATCATTATGAAAAAGCGTAAACCTGATCCCGGGATGGGCAATAACAATCTTCTGAAATTCAGTGATGATATGCCTCATCTCAGTATTGTCAGTCTTCAGGAATTTTCGCCGTGCCGGGATATTGAAGAAAAGATTCTTCACGGAGAAGCCCGAGCCGGTCGGACAGCTGCAAGGTTCCTGTTTTTCGACCCTGGAGCCGCTGATTACAATTAATGTGCCGGTGTCTGATCCTTCCTTTCTGGTTTTAAGCTCCACCATCGATACGGCTGCAATTGAAGCGAGCGCTTCTCCCCTGAATCCTTTGGTCTTGATTGCAAAGAGGTCCATCGCCGAAGTAATTTTGGAGGTGGCGTGTCTTTCGAACGAGAGCCTGGCATCGGTTTCCGACATCCCCGTTCCATCGTCGGTGATCTGTATTAATGTTTTACCCGAGTCCCTGATTATAACTCTTATGCTTTTAGCACCTGCGTCGACAGAATTTTCCATCAGCTCCTTCACGACAGAAGCAGGCCGTTGTATAACCTCCCCGGCTGCTATCTGATTTGCCACTGAATCGGGTAATAGCTTGATAATATCTGGCATAATGTAAAGACTGTACTATGGAGTTTTATTAATTTAATGTTGTATGTTGCAGGTTGCATGTTGCATGTTGCAAGTTGCAGGTTTCATGTTTTATGTTACATGTTTCACGTAACATGTTTTATATTGTGTTTCGTAGTGTCTGTTCTTACCCTGCAACCTGCAACCCGCAACCCGCAACCCATAGCTAACTTTCTTACAAATATAAATATATTTGGTTCATTCCCTGCCAGGATATTCATCGGTTGCTTTCTCCGGATTCTATTATTGCATTATGTGTTATATTTACACAAAATATTGGGTGATGAAGAAACTATTTCTGATTTCAGGGTTAATTATACTTATGGTCTTTAACAGTTGTTCCGAAAAATCGGGCCGGGGAGTTATTAAAGTTATGACGTTGAATCTCAGATACGACAACCCGGGTGACAGTCTGAATGCCTGGCCAAACAGGGCATCGCTTGTCTGCCGCTTTCTGATGGAAGAAAAGCCTGACCTTCTGGGTATGCAGGAAGTCCTGGCACATCAGCTCAACTACCTTGATTCGGCTCTTAATAATGACTATGCTTCAGTCGGGGTCGGTCGCACCGATGGAGCAAATAAAGGGGAGATGAACCCTGTCTTCTACAAAAAAGAAAAGTTTGAAATGATAAGAACCATAACCTTCTGGCTGTCAGAAACCCCCGACGTCCCGGGCTCAATCAGCTGGGGATCGTCACTTCCGCGCATCGTTACATGGATGGAATTGATTGACAAAACAGATCATCAGCGCTTCTACTACTTTAATACACATTTTGCACATAATTCGGACTCGGCAAGGATTCTCAGTTCCAGATATCTTTTAAGAGCGGTGGACAGTATAACCGGCGGGTTGCCTTTCATCATCACAGGTGATTTCAATATGCTTCCTACCAGCACAGGATATTCAATACTGACCGGACCAAATGAAAATGTGCCTCTGATGAAGGACTCATATATTATTTCGGAAAACCGGCCTTATGGTCCGGGTTATACTTTTAACGGGTTTTCGGATGATCCGGGATCGGGCAGGATAGATTATATTTTCGTAAGGAACGGTATGAGCGTTACGGAACAGCGGACTATCATCAAAAAGGAAAAGGGGATCTATGTTTCCGACCACTGGCCTGTTACGGCTTCAGTCTCAATAAAATAGATATTATATAGTTTCGGGAAATGGATTATTAAGCTGTTTTCCTGTACCTTCTTACAGCAAAGAAGGTGAAGACCACTGCAATAACAGCCAGCGACCATAATTCGGTACTGATATCCTGAATAGTCGATCCCTTAAGCATTACCATCCTGTTGATCCTCATCAGATACGCCACCGGGTTTACCCTGTTGAATTTCTGTGCCCACTCCGGCATGCTTTCGTATGGTGTAAAAATACCGCTCATGAGGATAAATATGATCATGAAAAAGAAAGCAATGAACATGAATTGTTGCTGGGTTCCGGATAATGTAGAGATGAACAGTGCAAGACCCAGGATTGCTGTCAGGAAAATTGTTGCGCCCAGGAAAAGGAGCCAGATGCTCCCCTCAAAGGGAACATTGAATAATATTTTGCCAAGCAGCATCCCGATAGCAAGATCGATAAGCCCTATCAGAAGGAATGGCGCCATCTTTGCAATTATAAACTGATACTTCTTCACAGGGGTGACATTTATCTGTTCAATAGTACCTATCTCTTTTTCTCTCACAAGGTTGAGCCCCGCAAGCAGGAATCCTATCGCAGTAACAAGGATTCCGAGTATTCCGGGCAGCATATAATGCTTGTAGTTGAGCATCTCATTATACCAGTATCTGTTGGTAACTATAATCTGAGGAGCAGGATTAGCGGGAACTATATTAATGTTTTCAGCAATGATGCCCATATTGTAATCACGGATTACACCATTCAGATAGACCCATGAAAGCTGGGCATTCGATGCATTGATCGCATTCACCGAGGCCATCAGTCCTGCCGGTCTGCCCATTCCGATATTTTTGCCGAAGCCTGACGGGATCTGCAATACAAGATCACATTTTTCTCCATCCATGAGTTTGTTTGCTTCTTCTTCTGAGGCAGTTGAATACTTTAATCTGAAAAATGTTGAACCTTCAAGCCGGCTTACAAGGCCTCTTGATTCGGAGGTCATGTCCCTGTCAATGACAACCAGCCTTACATTTTTTATCTCGAAGGTGACGGCAGGGACCAGAATAAGAAGCTGTACTATCGGGACGGCAAAAATTGCCCTCCCGATAAACTTGTTCCGGAATATCTGGATAAACTCTTTTCTTATAAGGTAAAGTATTGTTCTCATTGTTTTTTCCCGACAGATGACGCTGACCTGCCTGCCGGCAGGCAGGTTTTCGCAGATATAATTAAATAATACAAAACATCATTGAAGTCTTATCTTAAAGTTCCTGACACTCAAACCGATAAAAACCATAGTCATTACTACCAGGACGAGGGTTTCCTTCCAGACGTATAAGAATCCTGTTCCCTTGATCATTATGCTTTTTATTATCACGATAAAATACCTTGGCGGAAGTATCGAACTTATCCAATCGTAGATCCCGGGCATATTCTGTATGGGAAAAATAAAGCCTGAAAGAAGAACAGTGGGCAACATCATTCCGACAAGTGAGATAAAGATCGCCTGCTGCATTGTGGATGAAACAGTTGATATCAAAATTCCAAGTGACAGACTCATAAGGATATAAAGCATGCTTTCAGCAAGAAGGAGTGCCAGGCTCCCTTTAACAGGGAGACCAAAGACCCACCATGAGAGAAGCAGGATCACGATTACATTGACAAAGGACAAAATGAAGTATGGCGTGACTTTCCCAAGTATTATCTGGATAGGTTTAAGGGGTGAAACAAGCAGCACTTCCATCGTTCCGAACTCCTTTTCACGGGTGATTGTAACTGAGGTCATTAAAGCGCAGATCAGAATAAGTATAAGTGTTATCACACCCGGCACGAACATGAAATGACCTTTAAGCGCCGGGTTATAGAACATCCTTACCTCAGGTTGGATAAGCAGGTTGCTGCCGATGCCTGTTGTGTTAAGTTCCCTGTTGAAATCGGAGATAATTGCTGTCATGTAATTTGTGACAAGAGTTGCCGTGTTGGGCTCCGAACCATCTGAAATAATGCTTATTGACGCCTTGCCTTCACTGATCAGGTTACGTCCGAAGTTTTCTTCAAAGATTACAACTGCCGCGGTTTTACCCTTTTTAAGCACTTTGTCGATTTCATTATAGTTAAGCAGGTTTTCAGTTCTTTTGAAAAATCCTGATGAACAGATCTTATCTGAGATCTTTTGCGAAATTTCATCTTTTGAAATATCCAGGAATGCAACTCCTGCATTTTTAATGTCAGTGCTTACGGCGTATCCAAAGATCAGGATCTGTGCCGCAGGGATACCGAATAAGATTATAAGCGTCCGGTAATCCCTGAAGATATGGAGGAACTCTTTTCTTACAAATCCAAGAAAGCGTTTCATTTACCTTATTGTTTAAAATACTTCTTTTTTTTACTCCCCTTCTTCACCCCTTCTCCCCCCGGAGAAGAAGTTCCCTGATTAATTGTCTTTCTTACTCCCCTTCTCCCCCGGGAGAAGAAATTCCCTGATTAATTGTCTTTCTTACTCCCCTTCTCCCCCGGGAGAAGGGGTCGGGGGATGAGGTGTATCAGGCCTCGCAATCTTCACAAACACCTCCTCCACTGATCCGGCATTGTATTGATTTTTAAGATTTTCCGGTGTATCCAAAGCAACTATCCTTCCCTCGCTCATAATGGAGATCCTGTCACAATATTCGGCTTCGTCCATATAATGTGTAGTCACGAACACAGTTATTCCGTTTGCAGCGGTCTCATAGATCATTTCCCAGAACTGTCGCCTGGTTATGGGATCCACTCCCCCTGTAGGTTCATCAAGGAATACGATTTGCGGATTATGAAGTACGGCGATTGAAAAGGCAAGCTTTTGCTTCAAACCCAAAGGGAGATCTGAGATCAGCCTGTCGGCATATTCCTGAAAATTAAGCCTTTCAAAAAGCTCATGTGTTCTTTCCTTTATCTGCGATTTGCTCATACCGTAGATACCTCCGTACAGTGTAATATTCTCCCTGGCAGTCAGGTCTTCGTAAAGAGAAAACTTCTGGCACATATAGCCTATCTTCTTCTTTATCCTTTCAGGCTGCCGTGAAGCATCAATTCCTGCTACTATTACTGTTCCTGAAGTTGGTTCCGACAAACCTGACAGAATCCGAAGGGCAGTTGTCTTTCCTGCCCCGTTTGCCCCGAGAAAACCAAAGATTTCACCCCGGAACACCTCAAAATTCAGGTTGTCGTTAGCTGTGAAGCTGCCGAATTTCTTTACAAGGTTTTGAACCGATATTACGGGTTCATTCATATAGCTGGAGATTATTTTAAGTTAATATTATTTGCTTACCCGGGGGAATTTTGATCCGTTGTACCGTTATGCCGTTGAGCCGTTGCGCCGTTTTGCCGTTGATCCGTTGTACCGTTCTGCCGTTGATCCGTTGCGCCGTTATGCCGTAGTGCCATTTCACCGGCCATCAACTCCAGAAACCTGTCCTCAATACCGGCCCTGGTCTCAGCGATAGTAACATCATTAATTCCCTGTTCCTTCAAATGATTTATCAAAGAATTATCGACAATATCATTTATAAAGGTGACGTGCACCGAATCTCCAAAAGGATATGCAGTGAATGTTCCCGGAAATTGTCTCAGGGCAAGGACAAGTCTGTATTTTTCAGGAGCCTTCGCTGAAAATAGCTTTCTGGTAAACCCTTTTCTGATCAGCTGAGGTGTATCGGTAGAAAGTAATTTCCCCTCCTGGATGAGGGCAACCCTGTCGCACCTCATCGCTTCATCCATGTAAGGAGTTGATACAATTACCGTTATATTGTATTTTTTAAGCTTTTTAAGCATGTCCCAGAACTCCGATCTTGAAACTGCATCAACACCTGTTGTCGGTTCATCAAGTACAAGAAGCTCAGGTTTATGGATAAGTGCACATGATAAAGCCAGTTTTTGCTTCATTCCACCCGACAGCTTCCCTGCAAGCCTGTTCTTAAACGGTTCGATATGTGAGTAGATATCTGAGATCAGATCATAGTTCTCCTTTACAGTAGTTCCGAAAACTGTAGCATAAAAATTAAGGTTTTCCTCGACCGACAGGTCCTGGTAAAGACTGAAGCGGCCCGGCATATAACCTATTTTGCTTCGTAGTTTTTTAAAATCAGCTTTTGCATCTAGTCCGAGCACCTTCATTTCTCCCGCCTCGGGCAGGAGCAGGGTTGTGATTATCCTGAAAAGGGTTGTTTTCCCGGCTCCGTCAGGACCAATAAATCCGAAAATCTCTGATTCATCTACCGAAAACGAAATATCTTTCAGAGCCTGGGTGACCCCGAATTTTTTACAAATACCGTATGATTCAATAACTTTTCCCATTTACCTGAAGGATCAGAAGATTGCCTCTCCGGGCATGCCTGATTTCATTGTACCATCGTTCTTTACATCGATCGTCACAGCGTACACCAGGGTAACCCGTTCTTCCTTTGTCTGTATGATCTTAGGTGTAAACTCAGCCTTACCTGAGATATAGCTAATCCTTCCTGTGAATGAGCTGTATCCCTTTTCACCGCTATCGACCCTTACAGTACACTCCTGTCCTGTTTTAATGTTACCCAGCCTGGCGCCTGAAACATACACCTTAAGTTTTATCAGCGAAAGATCCGCGATCTTTACCAGAGGCTTACCGGCAGAAGTCATTTCACCTGCTTCGGCATACTTTTCAATAATTGTCCCTTTAAGCGGACTTTTCACGCTGCACCGGGCGATCTGTTCATTCAGTGTTGTTTTTTTTGATTTATAAACCGCCAGTTCAGCCTCAACCGATGCCTTCTGGGTATTGTTTGCTGCTATCTGTTTCCGAAGTACCGCTACCTGTCCTGTCAGGTCATCATACTGTTTCTTTGTAGCCGCGTCATCTTTAAGCATATTCTCAATCCTCGCTATGTTGACATTCAGATTTTCAATCTGTTGACTGAGGATGTCGTTCTGTGCATCCACAGAGCCTAAGCGCGATCGTACGCTCTTCATCCCCGCATCTATCTCAGCCTTCTGAAGATAGAGAAGAGTTGTGTCGATCATGGCAACCATGGTCCCGGAGTCTGTTTCAATACCTTCAGTGATGTCGAATTTTATTATCCTGCCACTTGTTTCTGCTGAGACAGTCACTTCGGTAGCTTCAAAGTTGCCATAAGCATCGGCAATGCCGGTCTTGTTTGTGCAGCCGGAAAACACCAAAGCCGCAATAAGTAGAAATTGTCTGGTTTTCATATCGTTGTGATATATTTCATGATGATTAAAGAGATTATTCAATCTCATTTCCACTAATATTCAAATATTCAATTTGTGCAACTGCCAGATTAATCTTATGGATCTCATAATTGATCATTGCCTGTCTTTCTGAAATCATTTCATTCAGATAATCAGTGGCTGTTATTGTGCCATTATCGTATTGTGATTCAGCTGCGGAGGTAATCCTTTTTCTTATTTCAATGAGTTCGGCATCGGATTCAATCAGTGATTCCAGACTGTTAATCTCCGCCTTTTTCGATTCGAGAAGCCTGTTGAGATTTTCAGTCAGGTCGGTTTTCCTTGCATCCATTATATTCTGTTGAAGGGACATCACCTGCTTTTCGTTTTTAGCCTTGTTCCAGTCAACGATATTCCATTTGATACCTGCGCCAAGGATATAGTATGAAGCAAATTCATCCCTGAAGAAATTATTGCCGGGTGGATTTCCATAACCCACTGTGGCAAATCCGAATGCTTTGGGCATTCTTTTGCTGCCGGTGAGTTTCATTCCGGCAGCAAGCTGTTCCTTTCTCAGATCAAAAAGCTGTAATTCAGGCCTTGAAAGGTTACCGGAAATTTCATCATTAGCTGCCGGAGGTATCAGCACTGCGGTTGTATCAATCCCGAGGCCGGTAATCTCTGCCAGAATATTCAGAAGTGAAGCTTTTTTGATCTCATTTTCCCGGAGTTGTTGTGCGAGCCTGATCTTCTCGGAAGTCAGGATATCAATATCCGATCTTGTAATTGTTCCGTTTTGCAGGGCTGACTGCATTGCTGATATCTTCTTAGTTATGATCTCAGTGTAATTATTAAGCAGCTCCTTCTGCCTGTCAATCAGCAGAAGGCTGAAGAAGTAAGTGTTTATCTGTCCCCGGAGCTTGTACAGATCGGTTTCTGTCTGTTTTTCATTAATTGAGAGATCTGCTTTTTCAAGGGCTCTTGCGTTTTTGGTTACACCGCCGTCGTAAATTACCTGGTTAATATCGAGGGTGATCTTATATTGCTCATTAGGCAGTGGTTTTATTGCATCGCCTATGCCTGGAAAAGGCAGGGAGCCAAGGGCGCTGCTGAGGTCAACTACAGATGAGTTATAAATGAAGGTCCCGTTTGCATCGAGTGCCGGCATCCAGTTTTTTGCGAGGTTCTCATCCCTGAGCAGCCATATTGAATTATAGATATCTTTTTCCCGTGCCAGGGAATTTTTTGCCAGGGCGCCATCATAGCACTCTTTCAGCGTAATTGTCTTTTGTGATATAAGAGTTCCGGGCGCCAGGCAAATAAATATCAGTATTGACAAAAATCTTATTTTCATGTATGAGGATTTTACTGTTTTTTCAGCGCTTTAATAACGAATTCTGCCGCGAACTCCTTTCGTTCGTCCAGAAACTTGTCGAAATCGAGGCCGGTTTTTTCAAATACTGCTTCGAGTATTCCCCTGGCCGCAAAGGGGAAAACGCTAAGCGAGGCGACAGAGATCATAATCTGGGGCAACATCTCTTCACTTATATTGTAGTTCTTAAGCTCCTTTTTGTGTTGTTCGCTGAGCATCGGCCATATTTTACTGAAATCAACGTTCTTTAAAAGTTTTTTTATCCTTGCCGGATTCCTGTTTATTTCATTAAGGATGAAGGCAGGAAGACGCGGGTTATTTTGAAGGAAGGTGATATGTTCCTTATAGAAGAACCTGATTTTATCTTCGAGTGAAAGATCCTCACTGAATACCGGAGCGAATTTCATAAAGATCTTTTGTGCTATTTTTTCGAAGACAGCATTGAAGAGATGGTCTTTTGAACGGTAATAATAGTGTAGCAGCGCTTTGTTTATTCCGGCCCGGTCGGCTATTTCCTGCATCCGGGCGCCGTCCATTCCCCTGTCGATGAAGACTTCGGTTGCAGCTTCGAAGATCTTTTCTTCAGATTGTCTGTCATTCTCTGCCATCGCATGTAAATATATAGCTTAAACATGCAAGTTAACCAAATAGTTTAACCAAAAGGTTGAATGTACAAAAAATTTTGATAAAGTCGGAAGTCGGAAGTCGGAAAACCGAAGACCGAAGAAGATCAAAACCAGATTTAAAAGCTGATAGAAGAGGCACCCCTCTTTGCGAAGAAGAGAGAGTTCCCTGAGCGCAGCCGAAGGGGGCCGGGGTAGCCGTCAACCTAAGGACCAGTTTTAGACTTTGAATTATTTAATTAGCTGAAATACAATTAAATAACTTTCCCTCCTTTTGGTGGAGGGGAAATGTAAATTATTGCAAATCAGTTGCATACAGTTTGATTCATAATCTATCCCAATCCTTAGGTTGACGGCTATGGGGGCCGGGGGTGAGTACGTACGGATTTAAATCTGCGAAGATCCGCGTGATCTGCGGGAAAACAAAAAATTGATGTTTCGCAGTAAATTTTTTACATTTGCTATGTATTAAAAGGTTTAACAATCTAAAAAACCAGACTATGAGAACTGAAGGCAGGCGTACCAGCGGTAATGTTGAGGACAGGCGGGGGATGTCGACCGGTAAAATGGCGGTAGGAGGTGGGATTGGAACTATTGTGATTGTGATTATCGTATTATTGCTTGGAGGTGATCCATCGCAGGTAGTTGAAACTATGCAGGGCCCGGCAACTGAATCAGGTCCGGTGACCGCCACGCCTGAAGAGGAGGCTCTGAAAGATTACGTATTGGTTGTACTTGCCGGTACAGAGGACGTATGGACCAAAGTCTTCCAGGAGTCCAATATGACTTACCGTCAGCCGACACTGGTCCTGTTCAGGGATCAGGTGCAGTCAACATGCGGCCTTGCAAGCGCTGCAAGCGGTCCGTTCTATTGCCAGGGTGACGAGAAATTATATATCGATCTGGCCTTCTGTGATGATCTGAAAACCAAATTCGGGGCCTATGGGGATTTTGCAATTGCCTACGTAATCGCCCATGAGGTCGGGCATCACGTTCAAAATCTTTTGGGCACGCTTAATGATGTCAACTCAAAGAGATCGGGGATGAACGAAACACGATCGAACCAATTGCTGGTTCGTCTGGAACTGCAGGCTGATTTCCTTGCAGGGATGTGGGCTCATTACGATCAGAAGATGAACGCCGTCCATACTCGGATCCGGGCGACATTGAAGAGGCAATCAATGCCGCAGCATCGGTGGGTGATGATGTCCTCCAGAAGAAATACCAGGGACGTGTAATTCCGGATGCCTTCACACATGGAACCGCGGCCCAGCGAAAAGAGTGGTTCAGTCGGGGTTATACATCCGGAGATTATGATCAGGGCGATACTTTTAATGCAAATATCTGAATAGGGTTATTAATTAACATTGCAGTGATTACTGGTCCCGGCCTTTTCTATC
>CAWKIC010000028.1:0-3846 GCA_963849615.1 uncultured Bacteroidales bacterium | reverse complement strand
GATGTTCCGGATTATTCAAGCCGTTTGGTACTAAAAACAAAAATGTAGGAGTATCTCCCTCCATACCGTATGCAACATCCGGATAAAGTGCACTGAGTGGGCCATGGTTCTGCTGGATGTTTTGTGCCAGCCATGAATTACTTATCACCTTATTATTAATTCCGGGAAAGTACTGGTTGATAGCACTCCATGTCGATGTTTGTACCCACCCGGACTTACAATATAGAACAGGTCAGGAAAATTCTGACGCATCCAGATACCGGTGTCATCCTGGTCGGATATTGTATAGACCCTGAGTTTCTTAACCAGTATATCAGCATCGGCTTCCGACCGGGTTTGTTTTATTTTGTACAATGCCTGGGCAAGAGTATTCGGACCGCCCCAGACGCATACCCATAGCGGGCGGGGATCGTTTTCATCAAGGATATGTATGATCCAAGTCGGAACCCTGTGGTTGTCCTTTTCCAACGCCGCCCATTCCATATTCCGGCAGACCCTGTTTTACAATTTGTTGCAGGGACTTTGCTTCGGGGAAGCCCGCCTCATGCTTTAAAAGGTTAGCCTGAACCTGTCCATAGGCGTTAATGATTTTCTGAAGCGATCCGGGATGTACCTCTTTCTTCATGTGAACAGAGGTAGTTGCAATAATTCCTTTTATATCGATCACATTTGAATAAAAAGCAACCGGACCAGTGATTCAGTGTCGTCGGGTTCATTTTCAATATCGGTTAGTATAATTGCCCTGTTCTTCTGATTATCCTGGGCACTCATACACTGACAGAAGTAAATCAATACCAGTGTAGAAATAAAAATTTTAAATTTTATCATAGAGTTAGTTAAATGAACATTGGATAATAAGAAATCTTATGAAGGTAAATGTCATAATTAATTATTGAAAAAAAGTTTAAATTTTATGCAAATGATGACTGAAAATTAATAGAAGAAAGAAAAAACCTTTAATTTTTAAATAACAAATCTGCAAATAGAAAAAACTTCTCCTTCTGGTGAAGTTGTTGGTCATTTGAATTAATTATCGCACAAGATTATTTATCTTTCGATCCGGTAATGAGGAGGGCGGGTCTGTTTTAAGGATTTTTTTAAATAATAATTGAAAATATGGCAAAGAAATCTTACTTGAGAAGTACTGAGTGGTTTGGAAAGGATGATAAGATGGGTTTCGTACATCGCAGCTGGTTAAGAAATCAGGGGCATCCTGACCATATGTTCAGGGGTAAACCCGTAATAGGCATCTGCAATACCTGGTCTGATCTGACACCCTGCAACGGTCATTTACGCGAATTTGCAGAAATAGTGAAACGTGGAGTTTACGAAGCAGGAGGCTTTCCTCTGGAGTTTCCTGTTATGTCGCTCGGGGAGACTATCATGAAACCAACGACAATGCTCTGGAGAAATCTGGCAAGCATGGATGTGGAAGAAACCATCCGGGCAAACCCTCTCGATGGCATCGTTCTTCTGACAGGCTGTGATAAAACAACGCCTTCGACATTGATGGGAGCAGCAAGTGTTAATCTTCCAACGATTGTGGTACCGGGCGGTCCAATGTTAAACGGTAAATTCAGGGGGAAAGATATTGGGTCCGGTACTGCTACATGGCAGTTATCTGAAGGAATAAAAGCGGGATACTGTCACAAGAGAGGATCTGGCTGAGGCAGAAAGTTGTATGTCGCGAAGCGCCGGCCATTGCATGACTATGGGTACAGCATCAACAATGGCAATTATGGTCGAAGCTCTCGGATTGACTTTGCCCGGGGCGTCTGCAATTCCAGCCGTGGACTCGAGGAAAAAGGTTATGGCACACCTGTCCGGCAACAGAATCGTTGAGATGGTTAATGAGAACCTGAAAATGTCAGATATATTGACCAGGAAAGCATTTGAAAATGCAATCAAAATAAGCTCGGCTGTCGGTGGTTCAACCAACCTTGTCATTCACCTGATAGCCCTGGCCGGAAGGATCGGAGTTGACATAACCCTGGATGATTTTGACTTCCTGGGAAGCGATATGCCCCTTCTGTTAAACCTCATGCCTTCAGGAAAATATCTTATGGAAGATTTTTATTATGCGGGCGGATTACCGGTGATTATCGATCAGCTTAAGGATATCATTCATTCTGATGCACTGACCGTCAATGGAAAAGCAATTGGTGAAAACTGCAAAGGGGCGGTATGCTACAACCGCGATGTGATCGCTCCAATTGACAAGCCTCTAAAAGTTAAAGCCGGAATTGCAGTATTGAAGGGTAACCTGTGTGAAAATGGTGCGGTCATTAAACCTTCTGCCACCTCCGGGAAATTGCTTAAACACAGGGGCAGGGCAGTTGTCTTTGAGAATATTGAAGATTATCATGCCAGGGTTGACAATCCGGAACTTGATATTGATGAGAATTGCGTTATGGTATTAAAGGGCGCCGGCCCGGTTGGATACCCGGGAATGCCGGAAGTGGGAAATCTGGAACTCCCTGAAAAATTGATTAAAAGAGGAGTGACAGATATGGTCCGGATTTCTGATGCCCGTATGAGCGGAACAGCCTATGGAACTGTTGTACTGCATATCTCCCCTGAATCTTCAGTAGGAGGAACACTGGCTCTCGTGAGAACAGGCGACATAATTGACCTTGACCTGGATAAACGATCCCTTACTCTTATGGTCCCCGAAGAAGAACTGAAAATGAGGCGGGCTGCCTGGACTCCTCCTGACCCGGTTGCTCATACGGGGATATGTAAGTATGTTCATAAAGCATGTTGAACAAGCCGACAAAGGTTGTGATTTTGATTTCCTTAAAGGAGGATCAGGAGCTTCCGTCTTAAGGGATCTTCATTAAGAGTTATTCTTCCGGTAAACTGAATGAACACGGTGATAATGTACACCCCTGACCATAATGTGGTTATGCGGGAAAATTATTCCTTATCAAGCCAGTCCTTATCTCCTGTTGGAGACATTCCAGAAAGTGACTTCCTGAGATAGGATACCTGAAGGACTAACCTGGTATATTAACCGCATTTAGCCAGCCATTGGGCAACACAACACCGCCTAATTCAATTAAATGTGAATTATGATATAAATATTACTTTTCTTTAAAAAAACTTATCGCATGTGAAACACTAAGGTTGAATATATAAAACATTTTTTTAATTTTAAATTAAAAAATTGTAATGACCTTAAATCCTCATATTTCTGTTGACTGTGTCATTTTTGGCTCTGATGAAGGTACTCTTAAGGTTTTGTTAATTGAAAGGGAAAAGGTTTCACATAGTCATTTAGGTGGCCATAAGCTAAAATTGCCTGGTAGTCTGATCTCAGAAAATGTAGATCTGGATACTTCCGCTATCAGAACGCTGAAAGAGCTGACAGGTCTGGAAAATATTTATTTGAAGCAATATTCTGTTTTTGGTGATCCTGGTCGGTTGACTCCCAGTGAAGATCTCGAATGGCTTCGCAAAACAAGCGGAATAAAGGTAGACAGGGTAGTAACTATAGCGTATTATTCTCTGATTAAAATATCAGAGAGTACAATAACGAAAAAAACAATATGGATTCCTGTTTATGCCCTGCCTGAATTAATATTCGATCACAATTCCATCATAGAGGCAGCACTGGAAAATCTACGGAATGAGATCCGAAACAGGCCGCTGTGTTTTGAGATGCTTCCTAAAAAGTTTACGTTAAGACAAATGCAGAACATTTACGAATCTATTTTAAATGTTAAAATGGATAACAGAAATTTTCGTAAAAAGGTAAGCATCCAACTTTCTGATACCCTTATCTGAAAAGGAAAAGAAAGTTAGTCATAAACCTGCACAGTTGTACAAATTCGATAAAAAGCTTTA
>CAWKIC010000027.1:0-112929 GCA_963849615.1 uncultured Bacteroidales bacterium | reverse complement strand
AACTCAGATTAATTCACCAGAACCTTTACATCAGGGAATCCCATGAGCTTAAGTATATAATAGGTGACTGCTGCCTCACCCGGATCGTCTGAGAAGCAGACAATCTCTGCATATCTCGACACTCCCGCACCGGCAAGGGTTTTCCATAGATCTTTTGCGGCTTTGGGTGTGCCGTCAACATTCAGGAGATCGGTGTACGGGAGATGAATTACTTTGCCTTCGTGAGACTCGGACGGTATCTCCTTGCCTGACGCGATCATAACCCTGGGGAATGATCCAGTGGTGCTCTTGAAGGTTCGTTATTGTAACATTCCTCCGGATATTGCCCTGATATGTCATTAGCGGGATTGCCAAAGGGTCAGGGATCTTTTTTGTTCCCATAGCAGTTGAATCCTTCGTCAGTGTGAAACCGGGTTTAGTCCACTTATCCAGTAGATCCATGAAAACAGAGACTTTCTTCTGTCCCAGATTCTCCATCAACAGGAAAGCAAGGGCAGCATCTTTCGTCAGCAATCCGCCGGAAATTACAACTGCTTCCAGAGATGAATTGACACCTGACTGCCCAAGGATCTCAGCCAGTCTGTCCAGGATCTTTAATATTGGCTTTGAATATATCTGCCGGAATGTTAAGTGCAAAAGGCACATGACCCTGATAGAATTCATCCGCAGACCGTATATCCACAATACTGACTTTTGTGCCTCCGATACATCCTTATCATCCGTCCTCCCCAGAACTGCAGCCAGCTTGTTTCCCTCATGAGTAAAGGAGCATCATAAGTCCAGAAAGGAAGTTCACGATCATCAGAGAGCCATCCGAGCTGGGACTCCTTGTAAAGCTTAACATTGGGAAAGTCAGCCAGGAACTTCAGGGCGAAAAACGGTACACTGGCAGCTACTCCGCCACCGCAATGTGTATAGATAGTCTGCTCAGACCTGATATCAAGATAGTTGAGCATCCTTTTTATTTCTTCAGTTGATTTAAAGGTTTTATCAGGGTTGTAAAAATCAGCGCTGGGTACCATGATAGCATTGGGGATATGTCCCGGCTCTGTTAAAGGGAGCCACTTCTCCGAAATGCCAGTCAGGACTGAGTGCATCCAGTAATACATTGTTTGCAAGATCCCCCGATGCGGTAATGAATTCGGGCAGTTCTGATTTCACATCTTCAATAGTCTTTGTGATTGTGAATGAACCCTTTTTTACGACCGGTATAACATCTTTTGTTACCGGGAATCCGGCCTCCTGCCACTTGAAAAGCCCTCCGTCAAGAATTAAAAGATCCTCTGGCGGGAAACCATGATAATATAGTGAGTAAAAAAGCCGTGTAGCCAGAATCGTACCTCCCTGGTCGTACATTACGATCTTTTTCCCGGGACTGATACCCCAGGCCTGATAGATCTTTCCCATCTCAACCAAAGGCATCTCCCTGAGACCGTACCAGCTGTAAATGTCAACGCTTATTGCTCCGGGAATATGTTTTTCAGAATAGACCTGGGAGGGTGATGCATCGAGTATGATAATACCGGTATTTTTAAGATTATTCTCAAGCCATTTTACATTTACAAGATTGCCTCTTTCTCCTTCTGCCAACATTGATTGCGTAATAAGGAAGCTACAGATAACGGCAATAATAAATCTCATTTTGTTTGTCTTCATTTTTTCACATTTTTAATTTCATTTACAGATCATTCATTCCCAAATAGATAAGAAGGTTTTTTGTTAAAATCATCATTGAATAAAATCACACCGGGAAAGATGTATGCGATAAATCCAAATACAATAAGTATCTGAGTCCATGATGTTTTTTGAATATCAGGTTTTGATCTTACTTCACAAACCTCTCCCGGGCAATACATTACTTTTTCTTTATAAAATTTTTTATAAAACTTACATCCGGGGATTGCCTTCATATTCATAATTGTTGTCCTGATTTAATATCAAATTCAGAAGAAATTTCCGGAACGGTCAGCACAAAATTATATAATTAAAAAAGCACAAAAACAGGATGTCAACATACAACGGCTTAAAGTAAACGAACATCACATTTGAGTCAATAAGTGCTACAGAAAGTGGTATAAAAATGATCTATTTTATTGAGGGATATAGCGTTTCAATTTTTTTTGATTGACTTATTTACGATATTTGTGAGCAGGAAAAATCAATTCCGCATATTGCAACAGGAGTGAATTTATCCCTGCACTGACCATATGAAGATGTCAATAAATATTCAGCGTTTTAAATTTTACCTGTGGACCGGAGCCGCATATTTATTGCTGTGGCTGTTTAACAGTTTAATAAGTTACCCCGAAACATTTGGAGTCAGGTCTTTAAATGAAATCTGGAGAGCCTTATTTATTATTGCTGTCAATTTTATTTTTTTCGAGTTCGTTATGCCGTTTATCAGGAAGAAGAGGAGATTTTTTCTCTATAATATTATTCTCTTCCTTATTGCTTTATGGATCATGTTAATGGTATGTTCTTTCGGTCTGTACGTATGGAGAGCTATCGGAATCGGATTACATATTTATACTTCTTTAGTAACATTCCCTGCGTTGTCAGACGCTCTTACTGCCCAGGCTTCATTTGGAATTATGTCAATCTTATTTTTTGGAATTGTAAAACATATTTATGATTACAGAAAATTAATAGAATCAGCTCAAAAATTACGCATTGAGAAGCAGGAAGCTGAATTAAGCTATCTCAAGTCACAGACCAATCCACATTTTTTATTCAACACGTTAAATAATATTTATTCACTTGCCAGGGATAAGTCGGATCTTGCCCCCGATTCAATTTTAAGGCTGTCGAAAATATTACGTTTTATGCTTTATGAAACAGGTGGAGACTACATAGCTATTGAACAGGAACTGAAAATCATTAATGATTATATAGCACTTGAAAAATTGCGTTACGATGATTCCTTAAGTATAAATTTTAAATACGAAATTGAAGATATTAAACAACCGTTACCTCCGCTATTGCTGATCCCATTGGTTGAAAATGCTTTCAAACATGGCGTTTCTGAAACACGTAATCAGCCTTTTGTCGATATTCATCTTTCTTCAGATAAAAAACAATTGAAGTTTATTATTAAAAATTCCATAGAGGAAGCTGCTGGTGAAAGGCAGGTTAAAGAAAATATAGGTCTCTCTAACATCCGGCGACAGCTGGAATTGCTTTATAAAGATTATGATCTCTCTTTTCAACAAAGCGATAAGATGTTCGCTGCCACTTTGAAAATTAATCTTACAAGCCATGTCTGAAATAAAATGCATTATCATAGAAGATGAGCCCCTGGCAGTTAAAGTATTATCGGACTATATTTTGCAGGTACCATATCTTAAGTTACAGGGTTCATTTAAAGATGCGATCCTTGCAACAGATTTCCTTCGGTTAAATGAAACAGATCTTATTTTTTTGGATATTCACCTGCCTAAACTAAAAGGTATGTCTTTTTTGAAAACGCTTTCAGATCCGCCTGCAGTTATAATTACAACTGCATATCATCAGTATGCTGTGGAGGGATTTGATCTGAACGTGAACAGATTATCTGTTAAAGCCATTTGATTTTGAGCGCTTTTTAAAAGCAGTGACCAAGGTAAAAACGGCTGAAAGCAATAAACAGAAACCGGAAGAAAAGCAGGATACAAAAGATTTTATATTTCTGCATGTTCAAAAAAAGAGAGTTAAAATTCTATACTCAGAGATCCTTTATATTGAAAGTCAGCAGGAATATATCAGGATAATTACAACAAAAAAAGAATATACTTCTAAAATGAGCACTCACGAAATTGAGTCTCTTTTACCATCAAATTTATTCAAACGGATTCACCGGTCTTTTATAGTCTCAATAAGCAAGATTGAATCCTATACAGCTGAAATAGTTGAGGTTAATGGCGTTTCGATTCCCATTGGAAGAGGATATAAAGATATTATGAAGGATTTCAGGTTGTAGAGTTTCAGCCTTTCAACTCTTTAAACTTTTCAACCCTTCAACCTCTTCAACTCCTTCAACCTCTTCAACTTCCTGTCAAAATATTTTCTGATATCATTTAAATGGTTTAATTTTAATTGTATTTATTAATCAGTGCCATGCAAAAAGAATCTATGATCATAATCGGCGGAGGATTTGCAGGACTCGCTGCCGGAATCTATGCAAGATTAAATAATTACCGGACCCGTATCTTCGAAATGCATGATCAGCCGGGAGGATTATGTACATCATGGCAACGAAAAGGGTATACTTTTGATGGATGTATACACTGGCTGGTAGGATCGTCAGAGAAGAGCGGAGTACACGATCTCTGGGAGGAAACAGGTATATCTGAAGGGAGGGAATTTATTAATTTGGAGGAGTTTTTCCATATTGAGGACTCTTCCGGAAGGACGCTGGTATTCTATACCGATATTAATAAGCTTGAAAAGCAGCTCCTCGAATTTTCACCTGAAGATGAAATACCTATCACTGAATTCATCAAGGGGATCCGCATGTGTATTCCCTATGATTATCCCCCCTCTAAGCACAATTCATTCCTGACTAAATTTTATAAGAAAATAAAAACGACAAATTTTTTTAAGTCCAATGCCCAAAAGATGGGAGAATGGATGAACCTTTCGGCTGAGAGCTTTTCCCAACGGTTCAAAGATCCTCTTTTAAAAGAAGCATTTCAGGAGATGTGGTTCCCTGAGTTCTCAATGTTCTTTATGCTTTTCATGTTTGCAGACTTGCATAACCGCAATGCCGGCTATCCGATAGGTGGATCGATGCCAATGTCTCTTGCTCTTGAAAAGAGATACGTTGAGCTCGGTGGTGAGATTCAATATAACGCCAGAGTCGTAAAAATTCTTACAGGTGAGGGAAAAGCAACAGGTATCGTTCTTGAGGATGGAACACAATATACGGCAGATAGAGTTGTATCTGCTGCAGACGGATATTCGACTCTTATCAATATGCTGGATGAAAAGTATGTGGATGAAAAAAGCCGGGAACCATATGAGAAATGGCTGCCTTTTCCGCCTGTGATATTTGTATCCCTTGGAGTAAACAGGAAATTTGATGATATCTCATGGACTGTTTCCGGTTTCTCATATAAGCTTAATCATCCAGTTGAGATCGGTGAAAAACTTCGCGATAGAATAAGAGTTCATATCTTCAATCACGATCCTTCAATGGCTCCGGAAGGAAAAACGGCAATAACCATAATGTTCAGGACAGATTATAAGTGGTGGAAAGATCTGGCAGGGAACCGGGAAGCTTATGACAGGAAAAAGAAAGACATAGCTGAAACAGTCGTGCACCAGTTGGAACAGCGTTTCCCGGGAATATCCTCACAAATTGAGGTATCCGATGTCGCTACTCCACTTACCTTCGAACGTTATACCGGAAACTGGAAAGGCTCTTTTGAAGGATGGCTCATAACTCCGGAAAACTCAACTGAAATAATGAAACCTTTGTCACAGACGCTGCCCAATCTCAGGAACTTCTATATGTGCGGACAATGGCTTCAGCTCGGAGGTGGACTTCCCACTTCAGTAATGTCTGCCCGCCGGCTTTTAAACCTGATATGCAAAGAGGATGAAAAGAGATTTAAGAGTGAGTAAGGGCTTTGCCAGCCGAAGCTTCAGCGAAGGATGGGAGATACTAAGTGGTTAAAGGATTTATACTCTGTGTAACTCTAGTGTAACTCAGTGAACTCGTGAACTCGTGGTTAAAGGATTTCAAAAACCTAACGCCTGGCGAAGGCCGGGTTAATGCATCTGAAAAAAATCGATATGATACCACATCTTTGCGTAGAAGTAAAAGAGTACAAGCAATGCAACCAGGAATGTTAATAACAATCCAAAGAATTTACCTGCCAGCCTGACTTTCCGGATTTGATTGCTTTTACAGATATGGCCTTTACCCAGTCTTCGAGTTTAAGAAAAAAAGGATACAGGATCACTACTGTTATTGCCATTCCGACAAAGGTGAATGCAACCGGTTTATAGTGATTTTTATAACTGACCATATAATTTGTTATGGCATTGGTAATAAGATTCACCGTAAGGATAGTGAGTGTCATTACAACAAAACGGAAGAAATACCGGTACATAATTATCGTTTTTGAGTGGTTAAAATTATTCTTTTAAACGGGAAAAACAATTTCCATGGATTTATCACTGGCAATGTCAGCAGAGTTATCATTAGATAATAAATAGATGCAGGGCTGGTAACAAAACCTGCAGTATTGAAAATGATTTAAAAAATTTGCTATTTTTGCGTGGCTAAAGCTATGAAGGTCAGAACCACCTTCGCCAAGGCTTCGGAGGTAATGCGGGGTGTGGCGCAGTTGGTAGCGTACTACGTTCGGGACGTAGGGGCCGGAAGTTCGAGTCTTCTCACCCCGACAAATGAAAAAGCCTGGCACGAAAGTGCCGGGCTTTATTTTTCCGAAGCGTTGAAAGCTTGCTTTCAAAAGCTGAAGGAAAAATAAAGCCCGAAAATGAGCGCAGCGAATGACAGGCTTTTTCATTTAAGTCACCCCCTGGAAGTCCGCCGTCGAACCGAACGCAGTAAGGTCAGACGGCAATCTTCTCACCCCGACTGAGTAAATCAAATGGCCTTGTAAATCAAATATTTACGAGGCCATTTTCATTAGTAGTACAAAAAGTAGTACAAAATATTTTCGAATAAACTAATGATCGCTCTTTTCATTTATCTGCTAGGAAGAGTTAGTTATGGTAGAATATAGAATGAAGTGAAATTTTGCAATAGGTACCGTTTTTTGGTCCTTTTTGCAAAAAATCTATTCTCAAATCTATTCCTTATCCAGCAAGAATTCTTATCAGATCATCATTCAGATAGTAAACTTCGGATCCATCCTTTTTTGGAGTTAAAATCTTTGCAGCAACCAGTTCTTCCATAAGTTTTGAAAGAGTCGTCCGGGATGATCTGCCTAGTACTTTCCCAATAACTTTTGGTTTTATATATGGCTGGCTGAAAATGGCTTCATTTACCTCCTTTGTATACCATCTGATTTTAGATTTTCCATAATTCAATGTTGAATCCATCTGTTCCAATATGTCGTTAATCAGATTGTTGGTCAGAGAAGAGGTGTTTTCAACAGCATCAAGCATAAACAGAATCCACTTTTTCCAGGAACCCAGTTGGGTTACAGCTCCAAGATTATAGTAATAGTCTGACTTATTAACAATTATGTACTTGGAAAGGTAAAGGACCGGCTGATTTAACAATCCGGTTTGAACAAGGTAAATCAGGTTAAGAATTCTTCCTGTTCTCCCATTGCCATCCTGGAAGGGGTGAATTGCTTCGAATTGATAATGTGCAATACACATTTTTATCAATGGATCTGCTGGATAATTCTTATGGTCATTAAGATAATTCAAAAGGTTATCCATTAGCCGTTCCACAATCTCAGTACCTCGTGGCGGTGTATAGATCACTTCTCCAGGACGTAACTCACTTTGTCCTCTTTTGATAACTACATTTGCCTGTGGTGGTCTTATTCCGGATGTAGTATTTTTGATTTGTCGGAAGATCGAAAGAACTGACTGCAGATTTAAAATTTTTGTTTCATTCATTGAATGGTATCCAGCCCAAAGCGCTTCTCTGTATCGTAGAACTTCTTTTACAGCAAGATCTGCTTTTTCTTCACTTTTGTTATCCGAAACTGCTTTATACAGTTCGTCTTCAGTGGTGAAAATATTCTCAATTTCAGTTGAAGTTTTGGCTTCCTGTAATGCTATTGTATTTACAAGCATAAAAGGATTTGGCAGTCTCATAACATTGATATTAACTGAGGCCAATGCTCTTGAAGCAGATACCAACTTTTTTAAGATATCACTGTCATTATCTATTTCAGCTGTGGGAGGAAGAAGAGGAAGATCATTGAAAGGGATATTTCTGTCGAATTTTGGCTTAGTCATGGCTGTTCAATATTTGCGCAATTATGGACATGTTGCAAATTTATGTCGTATTTTCATTAAAAACAATAGTACATGTCCAATATTTTGATATTTCTGGACATGCCATCAAAACATGTCCATTTTTATTCTGAAATTGAGTTTCATATTAAAGATCTAACTAGACAAAAAGCTAAAAGCCGGAATAGATGGTTTAAATTATATTATACTGATAATTAATCACATACAAAACACTTAGCTTCTCACCCCGACCATTAAATGAAAATGGGGTCTGTAAATCAATGATTTACGACCCTTTTTTTGTTGTCATATAAAAAGTCATAACAATTTTAAATATATAACAGGGTGCGAAAGTCAAGCAGCAAGTTTTGTACCTGTTCCAGTCATTCCCAAAGGATTTTATTGTAATTTCACATTACTAGATATTATTGATATGAACTTTAAAACCTATACAGGTACCCTTTCAATTAAAAATGCTAAGAGAATTGAAGCTTCAGAAGGAGCGGGGACAAAATTTCCTGATCACCTCGATGAAAGTTAAAATTTTACTCCTAACTCATATAATATTAACATATTGAACATATGAAAAAAAAACGAAGCAATATAGTCTGTTTAATTTATCTAATTTCTTTCATTCAACTAATAGGTCAGGGGACTTTAAATGAAGAAGGAAGAGGAGCGTTTAAAAATAGAACTCTATATAATCTTGAAAAATACTGGGATAAGGAGACAGTATGTGAGAATCCGCATAAGGGATGGGAATTTCATTATTTTGATAATGGCATTACACGCTATCATAATCGCCTGCAACCAAATGATTACTTAGAGGATTTTCCTGGATTGCGAACAATTTACCTACGGTTAGGTTGGGCATACCTGGAACCTGAAGAAGGTAAATTCAACTGGGAATTAATCGATACTGTCATTTATAAATGGACGCTGAAAGGATATAATATCTCCTTTCGGATAACCTGTAAAGAGACAAACGATCTGGTTTTCGCAACACCGGAATGGGTGAAAAATGCAGGCGCAAGAGGTACTTTTAGAGAAGAATCCCGCTCGCATAACTGGGAACCGGATTATGGAGATTCAATTTTTTTGGAGAAACTAGAAAATTTCCACAAAGCTTTTGCAACACGTTATGCGGCAAAAAACTGGTTGGAGTATATTGATATAGGAAGTATCGGCGAATGGGGAGAAGGTCATACTTCTTATTCAGGCTGGCACGATGTCCCAGTCAAAACAGTAAAAAAACATATCGAGCTTTACCGAAGGTGTTATCCAAATAATATAATAATTATAAGTGATGATTATATTGGGCAGCGTGATGCCGATGATGGGGCTGATTTGGAAATACTAAAATGTTGTTTGGAAAATAACATAGGCTTCAGGGATGACAGCTCTTGTGTAAATTGGTACATTAGTTTAGGTTTTGGCTATTCAAATATTAGAAGCCCTGAGATATTTGATTTGGTTTGGGATAACCTTCCCGTTATATTGGAATGTGATCATTATAATAGTGTTAAACGTTATAATTTATGGGATGAAGGAAGGCGTTTTGAGAAAGGAATAGAGGAAACACATGCATCTATAATCGGTTTTCATCATTGGCCTAGAGAATGGTTAGCTGAAAACCAAATAATCGCTGAAAAACTAGCTAATAAATGTGGTTACTGGTACTTTCCAAAGTATGCAGTATCTCCCAGATACATTACGAAAAAAATCTAAAAGCAATTATTTGAAAATGACCTGGGAAAATCACGGAGTTGCTCCTGCCTACCATCAATTCGATTTACGTCTACAACTCAGAAATACAGATTTAAATAATGTTTTTGTCTTTGAACTTTCTGAATCTAATAATCAAAAATGGTTTCCGGGAAGAATTGTAGGTGAAAATTACAACCTTACAATATCAGAATCAATTCCAGCCGGGAAATACGAGATTAAAATAGGTTTATTCGACAACTGTCAGAAAAAAAATATTCCAATTCGCCTTGCTTTGAAAAATGAACGTAGAAGCGAAGATGGATATTATAAAATGGGAGAAATTATAATAAAATGATCCGCGTTTAGCTTTAATAAATCAAATAAACAATTTATTTTGGGAATGACCTGGAATAAGCCAAAATAGTTATAAATGTAATTCCATTCTTCATCGTGTTCGGAAAATCAGGCAAATGGAGGGGATAAAACTTGCCCGGATGAAGAAAACACCATATTATTACCCAGAGCACAGAAAACTATTACAGTTCTGGGAGAGAATATTAAGCTTGCAAGATTGCGAAGGAAATTTAGTGCAGCACAGGTAGCTGAAAGGGCAGATATAAGCAGACCTACTTTGTTATCAATTGAAAAAGGCAATCCAACCGTAAGCATTGGGGCATATACCAGGGTGCTCTTCGTTCTTGGTCTTAGTGAAGATATTATTCAGGTTGCTAAAGATGATATACCGGGTAGAAAACTACAGGATGCTAAATTGCTAATAAAAAAACGAGCACCAAAAAAGTCATATAAAAACCAGATTATGTGAAAAAAAAATATTGTTAGACCCTGGTTCAAATTTTTCCTACAACATAATTACCCTATAATATTTTTATCCATCTATTTTTAAGATGCAGCAGGATATATCTGATTTGCTCTTTTTCTAATAAGATCGTGGTATCCAATTTTCATCTCATCCGGGAGAAAACTTATATCGATAAATTTATGCCAATTATCAAGTGAACGCTTGAACTTATTGAATATATTATCAATGACTTTATTATCGACATGAAATCTGACCATTGCTTCAACAAAGTCTTTCTTCCTGATTTTTTTCTTTTTACCATTTAATGTCAAAGCCAATTCTTCTGAATCTCCTTCTACTACAAGAGCAGATGCAACCATATCATATGCCGGACTTAATATATACCCCATATCAGGATTGTCAATCAGAGAGAAATTTTTTAAATGCATGTCTGCATTGCCAGTAAGGAACGAGAAGAGAACCTGTTCAAAGAAATTGGTTATATCTAATCCGGGGTTAACTGAATATTTGAAAATTGCTTTCCCTATCTGTTCATGCGATCCATGATATTTCTGTTCTGTTAACCTTTCTGTAAGCTGACACATGTCTTCCATATGAATCTTCTGCTCATTTCTTCTGTCAATGCGTTTAGTTATATATGATAGTTTCCCTGAACTCAATCTAATTAATGAATGTGGTACAACTTCTATACCTGATATTTCTGCCAGATGCATTGTTAGATCTTCAAGTTCAGGAAGAAATTCATATTGTTTTGTTGGTGGTTTCAATATATAACCACCCCAAAGTCCAACTATTGTAAATCTTTGAGGTTCATCTTTTTTTGATATCTTCTCTATGTGCAGGGATAATTTTGGTTGCACACCTGTAACAGTTGACTGAGATTTTATGACTTTTTCAGCAAGCTGCATCATTTGATCTTCTGAATATGGTAATTCAGGCGGGATAGGTGTTCCGAATATCTTTCTGGAACATGCTTTGTGAAATTCGGATGTCTCTTCTCCTAAATCATCATAACAATATAAACATCTTCTCATAGTCAGAAATTAAGAGTTATCTTCTTCAATGCTCACTGCTCCAATGCAATCTCTACAACATGCAAGTAACAAACCCATCCGATCACGGGCATTTAATTTCCAGTTCTTTTCAGCAATTTCCAATAACCATCCTTCAGGAATCAAGCCATCAAAAAAAGGGAATAATGTCTTACTTACATATGGTTTATCCTGAAGTGGAAGAGTGAGGCTGACTGGCTTCGTCACTGATCCGGTCAAGTAATTCACATCATATTTAAATGAATAACCATCTTCGGTCTCAGTTAAAAAACCGGCCAGTTCATTGTACATGTAGACATTTGCTTTTTTCATTCATTTATAAGTTTTTCACGGTTTAATGGTTGTGGTCCCAGTTCGTGCCCGAAAAGTTTTAATACCTGATTTACCTTATCCATTCTAAGTGTAGTTTTTCCTTGTTCAAGATCCCGGATAAAACGCAGTCCTACGCCAGCTTTTTCTGCTAATTGCTGCTGAGTTAGATTCAACCTCTTTCTTTTATCCTTGAGAAAGTCTGATAATGTTATTGATCCTTGTTCCATATTGTATTTTATACCTTATCGGGTATAAAGATAGTCATTTTAATATAATTTATACCATATCGGGTATAAAAATAGAAATTTTAGGACAAATTATACCATATCGGGTATAATGATGGGTATAATTAACTAAATTATACCCGATAAGGTATAACAAAAAATAGGAATTAGCTTTTCACATTTTTGTAAATGGAAATTCAGTCTCTTGCAGATCTTCCTCAAGCCGTTATCAGAAATCTTATACTAAAAATGCTCTTCTTACCCCGACAAATAGTAAGAATAGACCGTTGTAAATTAATAAATTACAGCGGTCTTTTTCTTTGTGGCAGATAAGATCTTCCAATAAGCAGGAAATAGCGTAATTTTAACGCGCTTTAATTGACAATATAGAATCAAACAGAATTAATAACCAAAATATAAAACTATGGCATTGATTAGTTCCCGCAACAGGTTCAATGAATTCAGGGCTGAATTCCTGAAAGATACAGGAGTAAAAAGTGTGGAAGATAATCTGGAGCTTTATACCCAGTATGTGACAGCACGTTTTACCGATCATAATAATAAGCTGCTGGGTGAGCTTTCGAATGAACTCCAGGAATTATACAAAGTTCTTAAAAAGGTATAATTCAGGTCATGCGCCCAGCCTTCGCCTCCCTCCGGTCGGCTACGGCTGGCAAAGCCTGAGCTCTGTGCTCCTTTGCTCCCTGCCCCCTGCTCCCCGCCCCCAGCCTTCGCCTCCCTCCGGTCGGCTATGGCTGGCAAAGCCTGAGCCCTGTGCAAACACTTGTTTAATACATATATACCAACGCTATGAAAGCAGTCGCCATAAAAGAGATCAGCCAGGAGCTGCTGAACCTGACTCCCAGGGAGCTCCGCGACCTTTGCCTGAGACTGGCAAGGTTCAAAAAGGAGAACAAGGAATTTCTGACTTACCTGCTGTTTGAATCATCTGATGAAGCATCGTATGTTGAGAGTGTTAAAGGGGAGATAGACAGACAGTTTGAGCTGGTAAACCGCAAAAGCTATTACTTTATTAAAAAAGGTATCCGGAAGATATTGACCAATGCCAGGAAATATATCAGGTATTCGCGAAATAAGAAAACAGAAATAGACCTGATGATCTATTGTTGTTTAAAGCTGAAAAAATTCACTCCTCCGATTCAGAGGAATGCAGCGCTCCGGAATCTTTACATCCGCCAACTGGAAACAATCAGGGAAAAGCTGGACTCGCTTCATGAGGATCTGCGGGGGGACTATGAACAGGAGATTAACAACATTGCGCAGATTACATGAGGAGAGAAGGGGAGAAGGGGAGAAGGGGGAGATTTGGAGCTAATCTTTATTCACATTTTTTTTCATCTCATCAGGCGACTTCCTGAACCCCTCCCAAACGCTCCCCTTAAGGCTAAGGGGAGGGCTTTCTGCCTCTAAATTCTTGCGCTACTGCGTCCCTGAACCTCTCCCAATTCTTATGGCTTGGGTGAGAGCTTTTGCACTTGGAATTCAGGTTATTTCTCCCTTCCCCTTTGCCTTAACTACCCTTTATACACTTCTTTTATATCTCGCAGATTGAAAAAGTTTTGTGAATTTAGTTTCTTTTAAAAGCCACGAAGTGGCTTAAGATGAATAACCCCCGGCGTCAGCCGGGGGTACGGCTAACCCTCTGATCTCAAGCCCTGAAAGGGCTTAATATAATTGGACTTATATAAAATCCACAGGAGCATCATCAAAAAATATCATATGGAAGAGTATAGAAAGCTTTTCCTGGACTACGGAATAACGCCAGATGAAAAGTTTTTTCCATAACTAATATATTCAGCTCCTTCAGAGCTGGGAAGTGTTTGGTGGTCATCTACCCCTGGCTGCGCCAGGGGTTATTCATATTTGGCTCTTTCAGAGCCAGATGGACTAAAAACGACAGAGTAAATTCAGAATTTAAAAAGATGTGTATAAAGATTAGCTTAGCCTTAAGGGGAAGGGTCGGGGATAGGGTTCAGAAACTATATGGAACCATAATTGATTTGTGATGAAAGATTAGGATTTGGAGAGGGGGAGAAGGGGGGAGGGGGAGAAAATAGTTTGCTCCGTTTGCATGATACCACGTAAATATTGGTACTTTTGCGGCTGTTTGCTGTTTGACATCACCAGTGAATAGTTAGAAACGATAATATTCAGATAAGTTTACTATAGTCAATGAAATTTACAGAACTCGGGCTTGAGAAGCAATTATTGGAAGCAATATCATACATGTGCTTTGAAACACCCACACTGATCCAGGAAAAAGTTATCCCGGTTATTCTCGAAAACAAAGATCTGATTGCTTGCGCTCAAACGGGTACAGGTAAAACCGGAGCGTATGTTTTGCCAATCCTGAACAAACTGGTCGGCAAAAAAGGAACCCATATCGACACCCTGATAATAGTGCCCACAAGGGAACTGGCCGTTCAGATAGAACAACAAATACAGGGATTCTCCTATTTTATTCCCTCTGAGTCGGTTGCTGTCTACGGCGGCGGCGACGGAAACGACTGGGAATCACAAAAAGGCGCCCTGAAAAACGGGACAGACATTATAATTGCAACCCCGGGTAAACTACTATCTTATCTGAAAATGGGAATTGTCAATTTTAAAAGTCTCAAACACCTGGTCCTGGATGAGGCTGACAGGATGCTGGATATGGGATTTATTGATGATATTCAGACAATCATTTCCTATCTTCCCGAAAAGCATCAAACTTTGATGTTCAGCGCCACAATGCCATATAGCATACGCCAGCTGGCAAAGAAGATTTTGCACGATCCCTTCGAAATTTCTTTATCCAACTCAATACCTGCCGGTGGGATTGATCAAAAAGCATATATTGTTTCTGAGGAGGAGAAAGGAAGAGCAGTCAGGCACATTTTATCAGAGCGTAGAAAGTATGACAGCATCCTGATCTTTACCTCAACCAAAAGCAAGATCTCTGATATCGTACGATTGCTCGACAGGAATGGATTTCCTTCAACAGGAATCTCTTCAAATCTCGATCAGGATAAGAGGGAGGAAGTGTTGAGGAATTTCAGGTCGAAACAAATCCGGATTCTGGTGGCTACTGATGTAATGAGCCGGGGCATCGATGTCAGGGAAATTAACCTGGTGATCAACTGGGATGTACCTCATGATGCTGAAGATTACGTTCACCGGGTAGGCAGAACGGCAAGGGTTGATTCAAAGGGTGAAGCTATAATCCTGGTAACTCAAAGGGAGATGAACAAGCTCAGAAAGATAGAGCAATTAATTAAAGCCCCTATTCCAAAGGTACAGCTGCCGGAGCATATAGCCAGTCAGGAACAGAAAGCAAGAGATACCAGGCCATTCCACAGAAAGAAAATGTACAGAAAACCTACAGACGGAATTGTCAGATCAAGGTGATTTCTTCGTTTAACACCGTCAACCCATGGATAAGATTTTGGGATTTCTGGCTCCAACCTTTATCGCGTTCCTGATCTTTGGTTTAAATACAGCGCTACCGGGCAGATGGGTAACCGGCTATATTACCAGGCCGGGATCCAAAGAAAAAATGAGATATCATCTTAATGGCATCGGGGTGTTCTTCGTTGTGGTATTATTATGGTTCCTGGCCGGATATTTTAAAATAATCCCATTCGACTGGCTTTACACCTTCAGATGGTACAGCCTGGCAGGCGCCTGTACACTTGGGATTATTTTCAGCCTGGCTATAGTATTGCGTTATCCCCCTGTACGAAAATCAGTTATTCCTGATCTCTTTTTGGGGAGAAAAGAAAATATTCAATTATGGCGCGGCAGGGTAGATATAAAAATGTTGCTTTATCTGACAGGAGCTACAATGTTGGAACTGAATGTTCTTAGCTTCACATCCCATCACTGGATCCTGTTTGGAAGTCAATCTTCACCAGGCATTTTTCTGTCGGCCGCCTTAATTACATGGTTCGTAGTTGATTACCTCATTTTTGAAGAAGTTCACCTTTACACTTATGATCTTTTTGCGGAAAGGATCGGATTCAAACTGGGCTGGGGATGTCTTGTCTTTTATCCGTATTTTTATGCAATCTGCTTATGGGCAACTGTAGAGTTGCCCCATCCTCCCACTCCTCCCTGGTTTTTAGTAATATTCGTTATGGTTTTCTTTTCAGGATGGATCCTTTCCCGTGGAGCAAACCTTCAGAAATATTATTTCAAAAGAGATCCGGGCAGGAAATTTTTGTGGATTCCCGAAACTATCTCGGATGGAAATAATGCGCTTCTGATCAACGGATTCTGGGGTATGAGCAGGCATATTAACTATCTTGGTGAAGTTTTGATGGCAGCCGGTATTGTTTTCTGCACCGGGTATCCGATGTTAATATGGCTCTGGCTTTACCCGTTGTATTATGTTGTCCTGCTCACGATGCGTCAGATTGACGACAACAGGCGTTGCTCCAGCAAGTACGGTGAGCTCTGGAAAACTTACGTAAAGAAGGTCCCGTACAGGATCATACCTTTAGTTTATTAGGATCCTCATTTTGGCCATCGCATTTACAACCTGTACATTTTTGCGGTGGTATCCCCCATAATTTTAATGGCTGTTTTACGTGGAATGATATGTTGCATAATGAAGTATGCAATCCTGTTCCCCCTGCCCGTAATGTAAAATGGCTTTTTCCCGAGCTTACTTAAACATTCATCTGCCACCTCTTCCGGCGCCAGCACCCTCGGGGCAAGGATGCCAGACTTTCCGGGACGTGAATTAATATAACCGGGTGTTGAGGTTGCTCCGGCGCAACATGACATGACATCAACTCCCCTGCTTTTCCATTCATACCAGAGACCTTCACCCAGGATCCTTGCGAAAGCTTTGGTTGCAGCATATACTGATAGATTTCCACTTCCCTGCAATCCCGCCATTGATGTCATAAGAACTATTGCTCCCTTCCCCCTTGCAACCATCTTTTCTCCAAATATATGAAGCATGGTCATAGGAGTGAGCATATTTGCCCTCGCCATCTGCAGGTGATGCTCCTGTGAATTATTAATGAACGGACCGATATATGACATTGCAGCATTGTAAACCATTAAACTGATCTCCTCACCTCTTACCGCCTCCTCCACCTGCTTACCCGCATCTGCATCCGAAAGGTCGCACGAGATGCACCGTACCCTGATTTTATACCTGGTTTCCAATGAGGAGGCCAGCTCATTCAGTGGCTGAATGCGGCGGGCAATAAGAATGAGGTCGAGGCCTTCTGCTGCCAGGCGTTCTGCAAATGCAGCCCCGATACCTTCTGAGCCGCCGGCGATCAGTGCTGTATTGCCATATTTTTGTTTGAGGTTCATCGTAGAAATAATGCTTGATTTTCACAGCTGAAATTATGAATTTTTATTTTTAATTAAATATTTATGGATGAAAGACATATTTGACCCGGATTTAAATCTGCGTAGATCCGCGCGGCATATTAAATTAAAAAGAATTAAAAATAGTCTTAAAAGGCTAATAGAAGGGGCACCCCTCTTTGCAAAGCAGAGAGGGTCCCGATAGCTATCGGGAGGGGGTGAGTACGTTTGTATTAAATCCGGGTTTAAATCTGCGTAGATCCGCGCGATCTGCGGGAAAAAACAAAAAATATCCCGCAGAGTTCGCAGATTTTTTCGGTTACCTCACAAATTATTTTCATTTTAACGATTTTAATTGCTCCGCACGACTAAATTTGCATAAGATAAAATTTATGAAATTAATTCTGAAGCTGTCTTTCTTATTTGTTGCTGTGCTTATCCTGTCCTTTTGTCACGAAGTTCGCGACAAAAAAACGATAAAGGAGATGCCGCTTGTCTCATACAAAAACAACTTTCAGAACAGAAGTGCACCTGTCTCGCCTCCGCCGGTCACGCGGGAACGGGGTAATATCACTCCCGAAGAACGTGAAGAGCTGCGCCTGCAAAGAGCCAGAGAACGTGCGGCCAACCTGGACTGGATAAAGGAAAGCGTGCAGAAATACTCCCCCGGTTCATGGTACATGCTGATGGAGTATGATAAACTTCCGGAATCCAATGAGGTCTCCACAACCGACGATGGAATCCTGACAGCAGAAAAGGCAGCAACCACATTTCATTACCTGAAGGGACGCTCAAGGATTGACATGCTTGCCAGCATGGAGACAAATGTTCATGAGATCGCCCATGCCTATTTCGACCAGAACGTTTACAGGTATATCACTGAGAATAAACTGAAGCTGAACCCGGATAACGCTCAGGGATACATCTATATATCTCCTTCAAAAAGCTTTTTTATCTCTTTTCCTCTCAGGAACATGTTCCCCTCGGGTGATCTTGCCGCAGATATTCCTGACAACCTGCGGACATACCGGTTCGATACTTATATCCTGGGAAACACCTCAACCCAGAGCGATGGAGTGATAGGCCTGCTCAATGAACTTAATGCCTACTATCTGGGCTCGGAATATTGCTTCAGCATGCTTGGACCCTATAAGGAGGCTGCAGGATCGGATGCTGCCGGCCTGTTTGAGTGGGTGACACATACTCAGAGCACAATGAGCGCTTTTTATGAATTCGATTTTTTCATAAAGGAATACCTGCTTAATATGAGAAGAGACCATGAAGCAGATTATGAAAAGTTAAGATCATACAACACCTTTTCCGAAGCATACACTCTTCTGTGTAAATTGTATACAGATCTTATTGAAAGGTACGAGGAACGGATAAAAGGGGAGATGAAGCTTCTTAATTCTTCAGGTGAAGCAGGCGCCGGCATCGAAAAAGGATGGCTCTGGATTAAACCCGGCGACAGTCATATCTCGAGCGGAACCCCAATCTTTTCAAAAGAGAAGGAAACCCTCCTGCCGGTCCTTGAAAGCAGAAGGTACAGGGAGGTTGAAAAGGATTTCCCGGTGAAATAAGGTCTGCCCCGTGCTCCAAGGCCCCATGCCCCCATGCCCCCATGTTTAGTTCACCCCACACCATAGGAGAGTTCGAAATCCAAATCTTTGATCAGCCCCCTTCAGGGGGTTGGGGGCAAACCTCCTATTCAAACACGAAGGTCCCGAAACTTTTATAGTCATGGAATGTCCCGGTTGTTTTTTGCCAGGAGAATGACGAGGAACCATTGTCATGATCAATCCGGTACATATTGGCTCTCCATTTTGTTCCGGACACCGGCGGGACCTGCGGCAGCGGAGCCAGCAAATTATAGGGAATAAAGAACTCCGCTATCCATGCCGAAACGGTTGCCCCGCTTCTTTTTTCTCCCCCGGTTACGGATGTGGCATGCCTCGTCATTTTGTCGCCTTTATAATCCCAGGGCAGCCAGCCCAGGAACTTCCCTTTATAATTTGGTACTATGATTGGCAGTTCAAAATTCATCGGTGAGATCTCGTATTCAAAGTAAACCGGGAAATCCTCGGCTGTCCAGAGGAAGACCTCTACGACATCTTCCTGCCACAAGTGAAGGTTGTCGGCCATCATCGTGGTAGTCAGCTTTTTATCTTCACAGTTAAAGAGGAAATAGATCCCTGTCGGAGAGAAAAGTACTTTGGCTTTTGTCTTGTAAGAAGATGGATTCGAACCCTGTGAAGAAAGATCTGTCCATGCGGCGCTGTTCCATATTGCAGAACTCCCGTCACCCGTGATCTGAAAATCCGGGCATTTTTTAATTGTTAATGTCCCCTGGGCTGAAAGGTATGCCGGAAGCATAACAGACAGCAAAAGAATAATCAGTTTTTTCATAGTATATACTTTTAATTTCATCCAAAAATGTTCCTGTCAGTTCCCGCCTTCTTTAATATTGAAAAGATTTTTAGTCGGGATCCCCTTGTTATGTAGAGTCCTGACTGTCCATGGCGGGAGCCGGTCTTTATCTGCCCATAGCCCCGATTTCAGGTCACGTGCCCTGACTTCCAGCCCCGACAGGTCAGGATCGGAGTTGTATTTCTTGTAATGCCAGGCATACCCGGCCTTTAGCATTTCGTGGCTGAGTTCTGTCCCGTCATCAAGAAACGTGAAACCGACATACCTTCCATAGCCATCCCTGTCTGTCACAAGAACCTTAACATTCCTTCTGAAGCATAATTTTCCAAGATAGTCCTTCGAAACCTGGTAGTAAGGCATGCCTCTTTCAGGAGCATCAATTCCCTCCATCCTGATCCTGATTGTTTTATTGCCCTCAACCAGGATATCATAAGTATCACCGTCGATTATTGCAATTACTTTCCCTGAGATGTTATCGCCTGAAATATAAATTGTGGTTCCGGCAGAATCAGTTTCCGTAGCGATCTCTGCTGAATTCTCAATTCCGGGTTGTAGCAAAAGATCTGTCAGTTTATCATCAATGACGATTGCATCAACATCCGTCACAGGTTTGTCATCGATCTTAACACCCTCCAGGTTTATCCTGGTGCCCATCAAAACCTTTCCTTCGGCATCCTGGAAATTCTGATTGTCGGATTCCGTTTTCTGAAAGATCCCCTGTCTTAAAAGATCAGACGCATCGGAAGATGAAACATAAAGGCTGGCAGCTGCCTGGTCAAAAATGGACTTCAGCCTTATCCCTTTGATTTCCAACCAGACAGGTTTTATCCCATCTTCAATTTTACTTTCATTTACAGAAATGGTACCCGCCTCTTGCGTTTGTCTTTGAGCATTATCCGTGCTGTCAGCAGGTGCCGCTTTGTTATCATATTTTTCTCTTATCAGGCCTGATTTTGAACATCCGGAACAGCCCGATAACAGGCTTGCCATGAATAAAAATATTATTATACAGGCCGGGGAGAATGCTATTTTCCTGTTTCTGAACATCATTTTGAAACTTTTGGGATTATCTGGATTGAAAACCGCTTATTGTTTTCCTCAATCTCATCCCTGCATAATCCGTTAAAGCCGCTTCCGCAGAGAAGGACCTCAACATTGTACTTTCTGAAATCGATCCCGTTCCTCGTCCATAAATTATAGACCGCCAACGCCCTTTGATAACTTGTTAAATAACCGGTTGTATTGTTCCTTGATATGGAACGGTCCCATTTATTGGCCATATTGCCTTCAATAACAAGCAGATAGGAAAATCCTTTGTTCTCAACGCTTAATTGCTTAAGAAAGACCTCGATAGCTTTTCCAGCACTAACTGTCCGCTGGATAAATTCTTTCCTGATTACGGTTTTATTGGGCTGAAATATTTCGATCCCCATCAGATCTTTGACTATAAACTTCTTACATTCAGGGAGATAATAAAAACTATCGTCATTAATAAGAGGTTTGAATTGTTCCTCCAGGTTTAAAAGCTTCTGAAGCCTTTCTGTTTCCCGGATCAATCCCATCTCCCTCATTTTAAGTTCTTCTATCAGCTTCTCGTTTTCTGAAATCTTGACCTGCAGGTAGCCGATTGTCAGAACGAACAATACAAGCATAATAAAAAACATGCTCGTCATTAAATCGGAGTAGCCAACCCAGAAGAAATTGTTTTTCCTCATGGTCATTTGATATTTCTATTCCTTCTGAAGAACAGGGCGGGGTTACGCAATTTGTTGAGAAAGCCTGATAGTGGTTTCCCTGGTTTTGATCTGCGGGGCTTCCTCAGGGCTGCATAATTTTTTAAATTATCAGTAACACTGGTCAATGAGCTATTCAATTGACTGATGGCCTCAATAAGCCTTGCACTATTCATGTTCGAATCATTCTGAAGCCGGTTAACACCGTCGGACACCTGTTCCTGAATTTTCGGCAGGACCTGCAGATTGTTCAGCTGGTCAAACTGTGGGATTGCATTCGAATATGCCGCCTGGAGCTGGCTGATATGTTGCGAAGTGATTGAAGCTAAATTAGCGCCGATCTCATTGTAGATCGCTGTTATTTTCGATTCATTGTCAGCAGCATTATCGTTCAGACGTGCAATACGGTTATCAACCTCTTCCTTCAGTTTTTCTATAGCACCGGAGAAATGTGAAGCGGATTCGTTCACGGCCCTGAAAGCCTTGCTCAGGGTATTGTCCGTTTCCTCCTTCAGCCTGTCAATTGCCTCCTTAAAGTGTGAGTCAGACAGATCCACAGCTTTCAAAGCGGCATTACCGGCAGCTTCAATCTTCTCAAAATGGGATGTCAGAAAACGGGATAAACGATTATTTTCCTGAAGCGAATTATCAATCTGGTAAGCAACATTATCGATGTTTTTGGTGCGCGATGCAAAATCCCTTAGATTTTCTGAGATCTGACTCATCAATGAAACATACTCTGAAAATTTATTGAAAGCGATCATGTTGCTCTCAAGACGGCTGAACAACTCCAGATTTGTTTTTGAAATTTTCAGAACATCCAGATTCGCCACTTTATCTATAACCTCCTGTTGCAGGAGGATATTCTCCCCGGTCTTTTTTGCGGCAATAAGCACATTGTCAGAGATTTCTGTTGCTACTCTTGCAAACCTGTCAAGACTTGCTTTCAGACCTGAAACACCTGTATCCTCCGCTTTAATAAGTTCAGGAAGCAATGTTGCCTGCAAATATGAAATCTGTTCATTCTTGTCCCTTGAGATTTTCTTTTTTGCCTCCTTATAGAAAAAGGATGACAGGACAGTTGTGCATGCCAGCCCGGATAAGCTTCCAAGCATTGCGAGCTTGACTCCATTTATAAGAGCGTCAATCCCCTCGGCAAAATGCAGACCATTCGACTCAGGCATCGAAAAAAGGCCGAATATTATACCTATCATTGTTGCCGCCAGACCGAAATACAAAGGTGTAGGTATGGAATTTGATATTTCTTCATCCTTTATATCCACCTCACGGTCGATAATATCCTTTATGATGCTGAAGTTAACGGCTGCACCGTAATTATTAAGAAGATAAACGTTTATCTCCTCCCGGATCCTTTGAATTATACCTCTTCCCGAAGTTTGGGTTATTGAGATCTTAACAGAACTTCTGTCCTGATCAGGATCATCCGGCGATCGCTCCCTTCCCGGTATGATAAATGAAATATCGTCAATTGTCTTTTCTGTCTTGCCAAGGCTGGACTTCTCAATGTACCCGCTTACAACCCTCAGACGGTCCCTGAAGATCTCTTTCAGCTGGTTGATGTTTTTATATACACGCGAAGAAATATAGAACTGATAAATAATTACACAGGAAATTACCAGGATCTCGACTGTAAACCAGACACTATACCCCTGGTCAATCGTTTGTACAACATTTAGTGAGTCAATTCCCGGCTGAAAGAGGACCATAATTAAACAAGTTTGATTTTTACCTTATTATTTTCTTCTATTTTCCAAAAATCGCCCCTCCTGGCAACATAACCGGGATTGGTCACAACAATTTTCCTGGCAAAGGTTCTGTCAGAGATATTCTGAATTTCACAAACCGGATTAAGATAATAATCTATGTTATCAAGGGCTCTTAAATCAAAGTCACCCGGTATAAAGTAAAGCTTTCCCTTCTGACCGCTTTTATCGGGTTCAATCCTGTAAAAGCAGTCGCTGCCCTGATCATTCTTTGCATTCACGGTTTTGAAGCTTCCATCCCTTTCGGGTATTGTAAAATAGATTTCCATTTTATTTCCTGATATTCCGTACGATTTACCGGTCCCGCCGTTCGACTGGTTCCCGGACGATGTCTGGTACTCCATGGTAGTCTTCAAACTGGCTATTTTTTCCTCTTTCTCTTCTATTTCGGTTCTTAATATTTTATTTTGAATTTCCATTTGCAAAATTTCATCTTTTTTGCTTTCGAGAAGTTCCGCTTTTCTGTCCTTGCTGTTCTTCAGCATCGCGACTATTCCAATATATTTAAAGTAATTCCGTATGAACAGGTTTTGCACCTGGTCTTTCCTGAGATCGCTGAGATATTTTCTCTTTTCAGTTTTTAAAATGGAATAGATCTTTGATTCGGAATAGTAGTAAATAAGAAAGGCTCCTGAAAATAACCCGGCAAATAATCCGATTACAACCAGGATCCATCCGGACACCATCGGTTTTCGCTCCGGACTGAGGGGAATATTTTCAGCTGCAATTTCAAGTTTCGAAACCGGCTTAACTATCTGTGCCCGGATATTCAGGGATTTGTTGTAACCATCCATCAGTTCGGTTTTCTTCCTGTCCCAGTTTTGATGGGTATCGTAATTATGGGGAATAGTGAAAAAGTTATCATCGAAGGGCTTCTTTTGTTCGTATGCATTCTTTAAAGGCTCTAAAAAATTAACTGAAGTCCTTCCGTATGAGTTTTCTTTGAGAAACTGCTCTAATTCTCTGAATCCCTGTTCAATATCTGAAAAACTCTTACTGTCAATCCCGTTAATGAATTTTTCCTTATACGTTTCTTTCCCTTTCTGCTCTGCTTCTGTAAGCTTCCTGGGGTAATCTTCCATCGATGAATAGATCAACTCTGTTATTCCACGCTGTACCCAGTAATTGTAAGCCTCTGTCGAATCCCTGAAACCGGGCTGACAGTAACCATTAACTGAAATTAAAAGAAAAGCCGGCAGACAGATTAAATATTTGAACTGCTCTGTCATTGTTTATCCATGTTAGCAAGTTCAAAAGCAAGCTTGTTCAGGATTCCTATTAACGGATAAAAAAACAATGTCTCTTCAATGTGCTTTTCAGGCGATTTAAAGAATGCTTTAAGCCCTTGTTCCAGGAAATCCTTGATATTCATGGACCGAATTTGTTTAAATTTCAGCCAGGCTGCATTGTCGATTCCGAAATTTCCTTCAAGATTTACACCCCTGAAATAGTCATCAAGTAAGCTAAAGAATTGATTTATTGAACTTTCAATAAGGGCTTTATTTCCCCCCGTTTCCAGGTCCCTGTAATATGGAGTTATCGCGATATCACCGGTTTTGTTCAGAGCCTTGCCCCACACTGAATTATCATTGCCTCCAAGCCAGAATACCACGGGACAATTAATTAAATCTCCATCCAGATCAGCTCTTAAAACCCCTTTGCATGTTATTTCTTTCGGATTTTCAGACAATGCGATATTGATCTGTTCGCTTTCAATGCCCATAACCTGCTTAAAGAAGAATTTGAAAAGGTTTGAGATATTTGGATTGCCGGCCTGAGTATCTATGATTTTAATTGTTTTGGCAGCGGTTCCGCTGAAGAGGATATTTTTGGGTATTTCAGTGGTCCCCTGTTTTTTCAGAAGATTAGCTGAATAATATATGATTGCGCCGTAAAAGATCAATATTGGCAGCTTCAGTTTCCGGTCCTGTTTCAGGTAATCGGTGTAACTGAATTTTATGTCTTTCTCATTCTCAAGAGAGAACAAAAAGCTGCTGAAATCGGCGGAGTCCTTTCGGCTTTCAAGGATATCGAGCAGGATCTGCTCTCTCTGAGATCCTTTTTGCAGTGAGCTTTCTATGTTTTTCCTGTATGCCTTAACAAATCCGTTATTGTCGGATGAATTGGCAAATGCCCCATAGGGGAATCCGTCACCAAAAATAGCATTGCCGGCAAACTTGAAAGAAGAAATAAACTCAGGCGAGTTGCTTGCATTTTTGAAGACAGCTATATCCGATGACCCTCCTCCGATATCGACTGAAAGGCTTAAGCCCGGATACGAGGTCCGGTAATGAAGGTACGGGGCAATACTTTCAGGCACCGCATTAATGTTATCCTTGTTGTCCGCCCTGAATATTTTTTTATAGGCATTCTGCCAGACATCAAAGAATATGCCCTGTTCAAATGCATCCATGCTCACCGGATAGAACCAGGTTATTTTTGTTTTTTTCGGATCCCCGTTAAGCAGGAGAGTCTTATATAAAACAATATAGATGAGGCACTCTATATAGCTTTCAACTAAAATTTTATCTTCGAGCTTTGAGTAATTGCTCCATTTCAGTTTGGTCTGCAACCTGAGGTAGTTCGAATAGAATAGTTTTTCAAACAGGAAGAAGTTGTTCGTATGGGTGAAAACATCAATTGGTTCGTTAAAATTAACGGACTGGTTATAGGTCAGCGCTGTCCTGAACGGGAACTTGTAATTTGTGCCGCCATTGAACTGGTAAGGGAAGATCTCAAGGTCAAAATTGTTGTCATCCGCTATCTCCTTGGTTTCTCCTTTTGTCCTGTCGATCAGGGATTGCCACATCGGGGCATCGGATGCTATATCGAGAGCTTTTTCAGCATTTACCCCATATTTATATTCAATATGAGTATTTGTTGTTCCAAAGTCAATTGCAAATGAGACCTGCTGGTTTGCCTTGCATTCCTGCATTAATGGCACAATGAATCCTGAAATGGAGCCGGTGCCTGCTCTGATTGCATCAAAAGATTTGGTTTTGAAATATGTGCTTTTAATGGTGTTCCCTTCCCCCTGTTTCCTTACAATGGGAGTAGTTGTATTGATTTTCCTGCCTGATTCATAACACTCTGCAAGCAATTCCTGATCCCTGTCAAATCTTTTGTCCTGCAACCCCACGGTGTAATCCAGATCAATAGCCCTGGTTTGTAAAAAAGGCAACATTGCCAGGTGAATTTCCATCTGGACAATATCCTCCCTGTGATAGGTTTTTTTAAGAGTGACCGATCCTCCTCTTACGGGAACAATAAGTTTTGCCTCGATCCCTCCGCCGGCCAGATCGGACAGGCTGAGGTATTTGGATATATTCTCTGCGCCGAAATACATGAAAAAAGCCGGTGTCAGAGGTAAAAGGTGCTTATTTGCCCCGCAGGTATTGAACTTTCTGTTATCGATGGTATAAGGCAGTTCGATGATCCTCTCCTCAAGGAAGTTCCCGGTGGAAAGCCATGGATAACGGTCACCCTGTACGGGCAGTTTTGAAATGGACGTTATTTCATCGTTTCTGTATGGAATTACATTATTCGGGTTCCATAGAACACTGGATGTTGTATAAGGCCACTTCTGCGCAAACCTCTCATGGGGAAGCACAAGTGGTTTCAGTCCTGCGACCGGAAGCTCAGACTTAATTACAAAGTAACTTTCCCTTTCAATTTCCCCCGGATCGCTCAATTTGATACAGAGGGGAATTCCGAGGATCTCGCAGGCATCCATTTCATTGTCGAGAACCGGGCAGGCCGGGTAGTCATCGATAGTTTCCGCAGGCAGGGCAGTTATCTTAGCTTTTAATTCCGCATCAAGTAGTTTAAATACTTCAGTCAGATATGAATATAGTTCAGGGAAGTAATCGGCAAAACCAGGTTGTTTTGAAAGAAGAAAAATATATTCAATAAATGTTTTGTCATCCCTTTCGGATAAAGCGGCATAATCATCATCGAATAATATATCGTGGCCGCATGCTATGTTGAGTCCGGCGGCTGCTATCTTAAGATCAGGAGCGGCTAAAAACATTGTAGCCGGTGAAGTTCCGCCGATTACCTGGTTGGAATTATTCAGAAGGAAATAAAGCCTCTTTACTTTTTTAAAATTATAAACATTGCTGTCCTGGTTCCAGAACACATTCAATGTCTCGGCAAACGTGGAATGTTTTGGGTTGGCTTCATTCCCAAGCTGGTCAAACCGCTCGGCCGGATTCCAGGCAACGATTTTGACACTATCCTTATGTTTTGGATATATGAAGAACAGCTGTGCTACATCCAGTGCGTCCGACACCAGCTTATGCTGAGCTGTTGTGCCTGTTATCCCGTTATCTGCCACCCAGCGGAATGCAGACTTCACAAGATCAATCCTTGCAAACGGGCTTGGTATTGACGTTGCGACATCCTTGCCTTCTGTTTTTATTGTTACAAGCTGGTTTTTCGATACCGGACTGCTGGTGAACCACCCCGTTCCATCCTGTCCCTCATGAAGTCTGTATACTTTTGACATGGTTTACCTGATTAAAAGATTTCTTTTTGATAAAACTGTTTCGGTAGATCTGCCGAACATTTTTATCAGCATTGTATGCTTTTTCTCCTTATTGCGGATAGAAATATTATCCGTCAGTGTACAGTTCTGAATATCAAGTGCTTTAAAGCTTTTATTCCCTTTGGGAGCCTGACCTTTTACAAGTTCAAGCGCATTGCCGGCAGTAATTTCTTCGAAAGGACTGAATGCCGGTTTGTTATCTTTCATCTCCTTTATCCACTCCTGAAAATAAGTGTTAAACGGCGCGATCTGAGTATTATATTCAGCGCTGTTAAAGTAATTTTTATCCAGAAGCGACTGTTTGTTCCCTGGTGTCAGCTTTATGTTACTCTTAGTCCAGCGCGAAGTATTCAGAGATCTGGACAAACCCTTGTCAAGATATTCGGTATACAGCCTGAATTTTGTAAGAGGAGCCGAAAGCGACTTGGCGTTTTCAATGTTAAGATCGGTAAATGAAATATTCTGGGTATTGTGTTCAATCCCAAATTCTTTGATCTGCGTCGGTCCGGTCACCGAATTTATGTTCTTACAGAAATCGAGGATTGCCAGGGCGCCTGCCAGTTCAAGGAAATGAGCCTTGTTCCTTTGTTCCTGACCGCCAACAGCATACTCTTCCTGGTTGGTGTTTCCCCTGTTGCCAATAAAATAGAGTGTATTGATCTGATTCAGTGAAATTATGGTACGGTTATAATAGTCGATCGCGATCTTTGCCTTTTCCTCGAACGATTCGGCATTTATCTCCTCATTTTTCGACAGGGAGAAATATGGCAGGTAGGTTATGCCGCCAATAGGAGCCTCTTTTATTTTGGCATGCCTGGGAATGTTTTTATTTCCCCTGAAATTTTTGAGCAGAAGCGGGAATCCGGCTGCACCTGTTCCTCCAAAAATTGAATTGACAATAAATATCGCATCATCGTCGCCGAATGTCTGGCCGAATTTTTTAAAATCCTCTGAATTGGTGAACTGGTTCAGGATTATCGAGCCCATGTTCGGATTGCCTTTGAATCCCACATCCAGATTTGACCTGAGATTCTGTGCAGAATACAGGAGCCTTACAAAGTTCTTGTCATCCCTCCCGGAAATCTCCCCGCTCAGGCTGTCAAATCCGATATACTGATTAAAAGTGTTGGTGTCTGTATCTTTCAGCTTGAACTGAAAATAATCAGGATTTACACCCTCGGCATTGACACTTATTTCGTTTATTGTTCTGATTTCCTGGCCAAAAAAATCATCAGGCTGCTCAACCTGGTTCCTGATCTCCTGGTACAGGCGTAAAATATCTTTCGTCCGGTTTAAATCTCCGTTACTTGTATCCGGATCAATTATGACCGGAATTACGATATCAAAACCCATCCCCACTTTCACTCCTGATGCAAAAAGCATGGTCAGCGCCTTCAGAACTCTTGAACCGGTTCCTCCGATCCCGAAAATATATAGCTTCCTTGACATGTTTTATCTTATTAAAAAGGTAAATGAATTTGCACTTTGCTGAACTGTTTCATTATCAGGCTGTAAATAATACTTATGATAAGTGCGAGCAGGCTGTTGGCCATGGCATACTTAATGGGAAGTGAAGCTGCATAGTCGGCGTAACCTGTCGCTGCATCTGCCATTGCCTCATTCAAAGCCTGATTATCAGAACCAAAGATCTCTGTATTGGCTATCCCGTAAGTAGCCCCCAGAACTATCAAAACTGTAACAACCAGCCAGATAAGCCAATGCCACAACTTTCCGTAAGGATACTTCCACAGGTAGTAAAACAGGATCCAGCACAAGAGGGGGATCAGAATAAATGAGAGCCCGAACTTTACGTAACCACCATTTTCGTAAAGATGCTGGAAGATGAGGAAGTATTTATTATCGAAGATTCCAATAACAGTGTCGTACAGTGTACCAAAAAATTCATTCATGATCTGCCTATTTTGAAATTTGTATCTTAAAAGTTGCAGGATTCTTTCCGCTGTTCTTATACTCATACGCCTCACCGATGGCATCAATTAACTGCCTGAAGCCGAAGGTATGAGAGCTGTCGATATTATCCTCATTGTCAGTATCGGTCTCCATAACCCATGCAGGAGTCAGGTTTTTCAACACAATTTCAAGGTTTCCAACCGGATTCTTGTCAGTGAAAACGGTGATCAGATGCGTTCCTTCCACTCCGGGGATACTTTTTGTAATCTTTTCAACTTTAACAACATTGAAATTGGAATAAGGACACTCATAATTGGCAGTTGATGTCAGATAACTGTCAGAAAATGGCAAAGACCGGAAATCAGTCGCGATCGCAAACTGAAATTCATTCTTCAGCGGCCTTGCATTAATTAGTTTATGCTTGTCTTTAAAGTCGGGTTTGAAATCGCCTTTGAGACCAATTGAAGGGACTATCTGATAAAAAATTTCCTTCTCGTCATTTAAGAAAAAACGGGCAGTTTCAAAGGGACCCTCAATTTTGCTCGCGACTGACTGTTCTGTCAGTACCTTGTTCAGCAACCGGGTTTTACCGAAAAATATTATGTAAAAGGGTCTTTCTTCATTTTGTATTCTTTCCGAACCGCCTTTCGAGGCATAGTGATATAACCCGTCAAATTTCGAGTAAGCCTTAATTATCAGTGTCTGAATGTTGTTATTTCCGAGTTTGTTGCGGAATGACTGCTGTGTTTTCTGGATCTCTATTTTCAATGCAGTCAACGGATCTTTTTCAGCTCCGACATCATAGATACAGTCTGAAACAAGGACTGAGATCCGGTTCCCTTCCGCAGAATCAAGGGCTATTTCGAACATCTTATTAAGGTCGCTGAATCGTACATCCCCGGTATTAAAAGATTTCTGATCAAGCTTGTTCTTGAAAAGATCCGGGTCGTCCCCTATATAGCTTATGTTTATCCTGGAATTCTTAACAGGATTGGATGTGCCGTTGATGAAGTAGAAACTTTTTTCTGTCCTGTCAAATTCAGGGAGATAGGCGAGACCGACAAGTGAGTTCTTAAACTCGTTTGCCTGGTTTACATAACCGAACATGCTTCCTGAGTTTTCAATAAAAAAAATTACTTTTTCAGGAACAGCTTCTTCTTCTTTTAAATCAGGTAATTCATTTAAATCAGATCTTTCATTCTGAGCTACTCCGGTGTTGACCGGAGCGGTGCCGTTATTACTGCGGCTTTTACATCCGGAAATGTTAAGTGAAATCAGAACTGTCAGCACAAGTGATCCGATTATATTTTGCCTGGTCATAGATTTATTTTTTGTTATTTTATCGCCTGCCAACTTTTACCCGGTTTCACCCTGTAACTGATAGTGTTGGCTGACGGGATCATCTTTTTCAGGTACTAAAAATACATGTAATATTCAAGAATCAAAAGTTAATTGCAATATCTTGATTTATATTGTAAAAGTATGACGACTGCTGTGGGAATAATGTTACAATACCATTTTTGTACACCTCCCCTGAAATGCAACGGCAGATAACTGAAAATAGTACTGTATTGATAATATGGTTATCAACAATCTCCATTGGCTTTACCCGAACTCATTATTTTTTGATTTTCGGTCACATTAGCCTGTTTTAAACGTCCTTAATTCGCAATAAAACGTAAATGATTTTAACCTGTTTAATTCATAAAAATTCTTAATTTATTGTATTCCTTTGTGTTACCTTGGTGAAAGCCTTTGTGACCCTTTGTGGTTAAATTCTTTTTACCACAAAGTCACACAAAGGATTACACGAAGGATTCACAAAGTACTTGAATTTTAAAAGCTAAAAGATTGATCCCATACCCATTGTACCTATAGCCATTTAAAAATCCATATACATAAATTTACTAGTTCAATCAACTAATTACAACTCCCATGAAAAGACGAAGTTTTATAAGAAATGCAGGAATGGCCGGAACCATGATGATGATACCCCCGTTTATGAAGAATGCTGAGGCCACGGAAGATTTTAATTTTCCACTGGTTGACCTGCATGTGCATACCACCAACACCTTTACCATTGACAGGGTCATGGAGCTTGCAAAGGAAAGGAATGTTAAGTTCGGGATTGTTGAGCATCCTGCTGTATGGGCACTAAAGAATGATGCTGACCTTAAGAAGTACATCACCGGACTGAGAAAATATCCCGTCTATGTCGGGCTTCAGCCCATGACACCCGACTGGTCAGGTTCATTCAGTAAGGAGCTGCTTAAACAGCTTGATTATGTGTTGATGGATCCGCAGACTGTTCCGCTTGGTAACGGACAATTCCAGAGGATCTATGAGCTTGAAACCTATGTTGAAAATACCGAAGAGTTTATGGGAAGGTACATGAAACACACTCTTGATATACTTAATACGGAACCTATCAATATTTTCGGATGGCCCCTTTTCCTGCCGGTATGCATTGCACGTGATTATTACACCCTGTGGACTCAGGACAGGATGATGCAGATCATCAATGCTGCAAAGGCCCGAAATATTGCAATTGAAATAAACGACATGGCGCATACGCCTCATGAAAAATTTATCCTGATGGCTAAGGATAAGGGGCTGAAATTCACATTGGGTTCTGACTCCAGGAACAATAATGCCGGACGTCTGGGATACAGTAAGGCGGTTGCGAAAAAATGTAACCTTACAAAAGATGACTTCTACGTCCCTCATGGTCTGACCAATCTTTAATAACTCTTAAGAATAAGTTTTAGACTGAAAATTATATAATTAGCTGAAATACAATTAAATAACTTTCCCCTCCTTTTTTTAAGGAGGGGTGGCCAGACAGTGAAATCATCTTACAGGCTGAAATTAGATTCGTCTGGCCGGGGTGGTTAACTTTTCTGATTCATCTCTATTCTGGAGTCCGTAAGATCAGAAGCTGGTTTTATTTTCTGCCTCTGAAAGAGGCCTTTGTCCCTTAACTGTCCCGGAACGGGATAAATGTGAATAACCCCCGGCGAAACCGGGGGTCGATGTCTCCTCTTGTTTTGTAAGCTCTGAAGGAGCTTAATATGAGGCTTGGGGCGAGACCGGGTTGAAGATCGGCTATAGGGTCAAAATGACCTTTAACGGTCTTAATCAGGTAATGTTAATTAATTAACAATAATATGAACAGGAAAGATTTTGCAGTAAAGCTCGGGCTGCTTGGTGTATGTCCGCTTATAATTCAGAAACTATCGGGAGCGGAGCTTTCACCGGCTTTACAGGATCAGGATGAAAAGTATAAGGCACTTCAGGGTCAGAAGGAGTTTATAGAACACTGGCTCTCCGATCTGCTCGACTCGATGGAAAAGCATACTGACCGCGGGACCAGGGAAAAGATAGTTGGCGGATGCGGCGTAAGATGTTTTGAAAGGCATCAGTTCAAACAGGATATTGCCATTGCAGGCAAGGGAGATCTTGAAAAGCTGATTGAGGCATATAAGAAAAACTTCGAGATCTGGAAAGAGGGCGATAAAGTCCATATCCGGTATGGGGAAGTGTCAAAACAATGTTACTGCCCCGCAGCTAATTACCGCACTCCAAAACCTGATGATATCCATTGTGAATGCACCCGTAACACCCACAAAACAGTTTTCGAAACTGCGCTTGGAAAGCCTTTCAGGGTTGAGGTGGAAGAATCGCTGAGGCGGGGTGGGAAGACCTGTCATTTTGTTGTTTACCTGGGCTGAGGTGGCGGAGAGCGGGGAGCGGAGAGCGGAGAGCAGGGAGCGACGGAGGGACGAAGAGACAGAAGGACTAAGAGACTAAGGGACTAAGAGACTAAGGGACAAAGAGACTAGGGGACGAAAAGCAATGGCGTAGAGAAATCGAAGAAGCGAAACCCTGCCTACCAGCAGGCGGGTCTGCGGATTTTAATCTGCGGAAATCTGCGAAAGACTCTGCGGAAATCTGCGAGAAACCTTACTACGGTTAAATCTCAAATGGAGAGGAAGAGGGAGAGAAAGGGAGAGAGGAGGAAGAGGGAGAGGGGGAGGAAACAGAGGAGGCTAAATTTGGAAAAACTTTGCCATCTTTACAGATACAAGAAAGCTTAACAGTCCAAATCCCTGAACATCCTGTTAAGTTTTCTGTTTATCAGGATAATAACAAAAATGCAAAACGTCATGTCAGTTAAAAGTAAGATCCTTATTCTGGTCTTTGTTTCAGCTTTTACAGGCTGCAAAGTCGAAGTCAACAACCCCGCCCCGGCATTGGAAAGCATCAATGCCGAAGATCTGAAAACCAAAATTTCAGCGCTTGCCTCTGATGAATTCCTCGGCAGGTTTCCTGCAACCGTGGGAGAAGAAAGGACAATCAATTACCTTGCAGAACAGTTTAAAGAACTGGGATTGCAGCCTTCAAACAATGGCAGCTGGTTTCAGGAAGTACCGCTGGTAAAAATAACTGCGGATACTACCATGACGCTGAGCATTTCGGGTGGGAAGAGCAGGATAAACTTAAAGTATCTGGATGATTTTATCGGCAGCACCCCTCAGTTGGTCGATAACATTAAAATTGATAATTCCCCGGTTGTATTCGTCGGATATGGGATCAATTCCCCCGAATATGACTGGAATGACTACTCCGGACTGGATGTTAAGGGCAAGACTGTGCTGATACTCGTAAATGATCCCGGCTATGCAACCGGCGACACATCGCTGTTCACCGGAAAAGCTATGACTTATTACGGACGGTGGACATATAAATACGAGGAAGCTGCACGTCAGGGTGCCAGGGCAGCCATAATAATTCATGAAACCGGTGCCGCAGCATATCCCTGGGGTGTGGTCCGGAATAGTTTTGCAGGCTCCCAGTTCTATCTTAAAGATAACGACATCTCAAAGTCGGAACTTCAGCTTAAAGCCTGGATAACGACTGAGGCTGCTGCAAAAATGTTTGAATCGGCAGGGAAAGACTATAAAAGTTCATTGATGGCGGCTGCAAAACATGGCTTCAAGCCTTTCGAGATGCACCTGAATGCATCAGTTCAGTTTAAGAACCGAACAGAATATACTGTATCGAACAATGTGGCTGGAGTATTGCCGGGAACCGGCAGACCTGACGAGTATATTATTTATACTGCCCACTGGGATCACTTTGGAGCTAATTCATCAATAAAGGGCGATTCCATCTTTAATGGGGCCGTTGATAATGCCACCGGAACGGCAGCGCTCATAGAAATTGCAAAAGCATTCACAAAGCTGCCGGAAAAACAGGCCCGTTCCATTTTGTTCCTTTCCGTCACAGCTGAGGAACAGGGGCTGCTCGGAAGCGAATATTACGTTAAACACCCTCTCTATCCTTTAAATAAAACAGTTTCCGTTATCAATATGGATGCCCTGAATATTTTCGGGAGAACAAAAGATATGACAATAACTGGTAAGGGTTATTCTCAACTCGATAATTGGGCGGAAGCTGTCCTTAAGAAATATGGCAGAACAGTTTTTCCCGATCCCGAACCTGAAAAGGGTGGTTATTTCCGTTCCGACCATTTCAGCTTTGCAAAAGCGGGAGTCCCATCACTGGCTCTCTCTGACGGCGTCGAAAATGTTGAACACGGAAGGGAATGGGGTATTGCACAACAGGATAAATGGACCATGGAGCATTACCATAAGCCGTCGGATAATTACGAGCCGGCAAAATGGAATTTCGATGGCATGATCGAGGATATAAAAGTCTATTTTGAAGTCGGATACAACCTCAGCATCTCAACTGAATTTCCAAACTGGAATCCCGGGAATCCATTTAAGCCGCTCAGGGACAAAATGATGATGGAAAACTAAGGTAACTTCCCCGGAAATCCTTCGTGGAACGATAGTGTATCATCCTGAACCGTTAGATCCCTTGTGCGTGAAAGGGGTATGAGCTTGGATTTATTTCAACGGTCCGATGTAAACATTTGTTGCCCTGAGAAAAGCCGGTATGTTTGTATAGCTGTCGCAGCGATCCTCGATGGTCCCTGGATGTCGGATCCAACTTTCTGCACCTGTTGACCTTGCATAATCGATACCAAATTGCATCATCTTCTGTCAAATCCCATGCTTTCATACATTTTCCAGCAGTCTGCATTGCCGCTGTTGTATGTATGATCACTCTGACTATCATTCTTTTCCCTTGCTTTTTTTATGCATTCATTTACCTAAAAGCTTCCCAATACCCTGGCCTCTTGTCCAGAAGGATCAACTACCAGCAACCGGAACCCGGATGCATTTTGTCCCTTGTCAGCCTTCCGCCCGACCCGTAATACTTCATATCACTGATATAAACCACACATCCTGCCAGCTTGCCGCCGGAAGTTACAGCAACCAGAAGTTCAGTTTCCGGGTTCTTTGTAAATTCCCCTGCATTGGCAAGCAGTTTATAATACTCAGGCTGTTCAGATTCTTTTGGGAATCCGTCTACGTGAGAATAAACCAGAACCATTAATCTTCCAATTTCCTCAAATTCTGAAGGTTCCGCATTTCTAACAACGTATTCCTGTTTCCTCATGTTTATTTTCTTTTACGCGTAAGCCAAATTTACACCAATTTTCATTAAAAAACACTTTAGGCCTCTGACTATGGACCCGGACAGCTCGTCTGCGTTCGGACTCTGCAGCAAAAATTATAACTCATGTCATATGCTTTTTTACTGTGATAATTCAATTTCATTAACTTTGGGCAAATATTAATAATAAATAAATCAATGAAAACCAGATCTCTTTTATCAGTAATCCTGTTCGCAGTGCTTATTAACATAAATTTATTTGCCCAGGAGCAGGCATTTAAAATTTCCCTTGCAGAATGGTCATTAAACCGGACTTTGCGGAAGGGACCGATTACAAATATGGACTTTCCAAGGATTGCAAAAGAAACCTACGGACTGGACGCTGTGGAGTACGTTTCCACTTTTTTCAGGGATAAAGCTGAAGACACCGAATATCTTACAAAGCTTAAGAATGAATGCGAAAAATACGGAGTTAAGAGCCTTATAATTATGGTCGACGGCGAAGGTAACCTGGCAGACACTTCCCTGGCAGCCAGGACAAAAGCTGTTGAAAATCACTATAAATGGATCAAGGCGGCTAAATTCCTTGGCTGTCACTCTATCAGGGTCAATGCAGGCGGCAGGGGAACGATGGGACAGATGCAGGCTGCAGCCATTGATGCATTGGGCAGGTTATCGGCGTATGCAGCTGATTTCGGAATAAATGTTATTGTTGAGAATCACGGAGGAAATTCCTCCTATGGCAAATGGCTGGCAGAAATCATGAAAACAGTCAATAAACCGAATTGCGGAACATTGCCCGACCTGGGGAACTTCTATGAATACGACCGTTACAAGGGAGTGGCCGACCTCATGCCTTATGCAAAAGGTGTCAGCGGTAAGACCCGCGATTTTGATGAAAACGGAAATGAGACCCAGATCGATTATGTGAAGATGATGAAGATCGTAGCCGATGCAGGATATAAAGGATATATTGATGTCGAATATGAAGGCAACAAACTAAGTGAGGATGAAGGGATTAAGGCAACGATAGCGCTGCTGAAGAAAGTAATAGCGCCGTATAACAAGTAACGGACACCACACGCCACACGCCGTTAAACCTTAAAGCCATAATCAGGCAGTTGGCAGTTGGCAGTTGGCAATAAAAAACTTCCGCATACCACAAGCCGTTATACCTTAATGCCTCAACGCCTTAACTAAGCAGATGGCAGTTGGCAAGAAAAATTCCGCACGCCGCACGCCGCACGCCGGACCAGCAGACCAGTAGACCAGAAGACCAGAGACCAGAAGACCAGTAGACTATTATGCCAGTGAAAAGAAGCATTGAGGAGATCAACGAAAAGATCCGTAACGGAAAGGCTGTTGTTCTTACAGCTGAACAGGTTTCAGCTATGGGAAAAGAGTTGTCGCACGCAGAAATCGCAAAGAAAGTTGATGTGGTGACCACTGCCACCTTCGGTCCCATGTGCTCGTCAGGTGCTTTCATTAACTTCGGCCATCCCGTTCCGCCGATACGTATGGAAAAGGTCACGCTGAACAATGTTCCGGCTTATGGCGGCATTGCTGCCGTTGACGCATATATCGGAGCAACGGAAACAGCATTGCCGCATGATTCTTATGGCGGGGCTCATGTCATTGAAGAACTTATAGCCGGCAAGGATGTCCTGCTGCAGGCTTCAGCCAAGGGAACCGACTGTTATCCGCGGACTGAAATAAAAACTCTTATCAACAAGAACTCAATAAATGAGTTTATTATGTTCAACCCACGAAATGCCTACCAGAATTACAATGTGGCGGTGAACAGTACCTCAAAACTAAAATTCACCTATATGGGCACCCTGTTGCCGGTTTTTGGCAACGCCAATTTTTCAACATCGGGTGAGCTGAGTCCTCTGCTGAATGATCCGGAATTGCGTACTATCGGCATCGGCACCCGCATTCTTCTTGGAGGCGCCACCGGCTACGTGGCATGGAACGGCACACAGTTCAACACAGGCAAACCACTCAACGAATTCGGAATACCTGTAGGTAATGCCGCCACTCTGGCCCTTATAGCTGACGCCAAACAGATGGACCCAAGATTCATTAAGGCAGCCTATTTTGAAAAGTATGGAGTATCATTGTATGTGGGTATCGGGATTCCGATTCCTGTGCTGGACGAGGATATGGCGGGGAGGTTGTCGATACGTAACTCGCAGATTGAGACTAATATAATTGATTACGGTTCCGGGAATTTTGAGAAGCTCGGACAGACAGACTATGAAACTCTGTTTTCCGGTGAAATTGTCCTCAACGGCAGGAAGATACGTTCAGCGCCACTCTCAAGCATTAAGGTGGCAAGGGAGATTGCCGGATTTCTGAAGACAGAGATCACCGGAGGACGGTTCCTTCTCACTGAACCTGTTGCCCTCTTTGCTAAAACAGCAGGATTAAATAAGCTGGAGATAAGACAATAAATTTTAACAAGACAAAGATCAAAGACCATGATAAGCAAAAGATTTGTACTGACATTTCCGCCGTCTTCAACCGGTGAGCCAATTACCTTTAATCTGATCAGAAAATATAATATTATGGTCAATATTGTAAAAGCTGATATTTCGCCGGGTAAAATAGGTCACCTGGTTATGGAAATGACCGCACCGGCGAAGGTGTTGAAGGATGGGATGGCATATATCAGACAGCAGAAAGTTGATTGTGAACCGATTGACAAAAAGATATATTACAGGAAGGATCTTTGTATCCATTGCGGCGCATGCACATCAGTATGTTTCGCAGGGGCGCTCACTATGGGTCGGGCATCGGCTGAACTATCCTTTGATGCCGGTAAATGCGTGGTGTGCGAACTCTGCCTGAAATCGTGCCCGCTTAAGCTGTTTTCAATTGACATTGACTAAAAGCAAAGTATACAAACCCCGCCTCTATCGTGAACTTATGGGCAATGAACGATGGAGAAGCTTCAGGGTTGAACACCGCGAGACAGACCTCTGGGTTGCTGTCAGCGCTGAAGGGTACACTCCTGAGGTTGAAGAAACCGCATCTGCACGGATAAAATTCTACAGGAGTCTGCTGGATGACCATATCGCGAAATGCCCTGAATTCCTTACTTCCTTAATCCCCCTTTTAATTCCATCCGGCCTGCATCCACTTATTAATGATATGTATAAAGCATCTGAGGCGGCAGGTACCGGGCCTATGAGCGCTGTAGCCGGTGCGGTTGCAGAATATATCTGTAATGACCTTATCCGGTTTGGCTTCCCCGAAGTTGTGGTAGAAAATGGCGGCGACATATTCATGAAACTCATTCAGCCGGCAACAATCTCCATATATGCCGGCGAATCTCCTCTTTCAGATAAGATTGGACTTGTCGTCAAACCCGGGCAGACTCCTCTTTCAGTCTGTTGTTCTTCAGGTACTGTAGGACATTCCCTGAGCTTTGGAACAGCAGATGCATGTATGATAGCTTGCAGCCGGGGAGCGCTGGCTGATGCATTTGCCACAGCCGGGTGCAATGAAGTGAAGGATTTGGAGATGATATACACGGTGACTGAACTGATGCTCCAAAAGCCTGGAGTAATCTCAGCTGTGATAATCAAGGATGACAAAGTCGGGATCGGAGGGATGCTTGAAGTGACGGTTCTATAGATCCCGGATCCTGGATTATTGATTTTATGATTTTTAATTTCAGATTTTTTTCTGCGTAAATCTGCGAGATCTGCGGGAATCAGACTTGATGATCAGTTTAACTGCTTCTCGCGTGCAAGCCTTACAATATCAGGCACCTCAAGGATTTGTTTTTCATAGCCTTTCGAAGCTGAGTTTATCATGGCCAGACCAAGTTCTTTGAGGGTTGAAACATATTTTGGCATTATTAGCCTCAACCCGGGATATAGAATCCTGGCTACAACAAAAATTCCGGAAACGTTTTTGCTTCCTTTTTCAGGCGACAGTAAACCGGGTCTGAAAGCGTAGACACGTTTAAACGGCATTTTCATGAGGTCATTTTCGGTTTTTCCCTTCACCCTCGCCCACATCATTCTGCCATTTTCCGTACTGTCGGTACCCGAACCTGATATATAACAAAATGTCATTCCGGGATTGAGTTTCGAAAGTGTCCGTGCCACACCTGTTGTTAAAGTGTAAGTCAGTTTATAGTATTCAGGTTCCTTCTTATTAACAGAGGTTACTCCAAGACAGAAAAAGCAGGCATCATATCCTCTCAGTTGTTCTTCGACAGGTGAGAGATCATAAAAATTATCATGAATGACCTCTTTTAATTTTGGGTGGGAAATTCCGCAGGGTCTTCTGCTCAGAGAAAGAATGGATTCTATATCAGGATGCTCAAGGCATACTTTAAGAACCCCTTCACCGACCATCCCGGTTGCACCTGTAATTATAGCTTTAAGTTTCATGTTTTTTCTCCTTTCCATTGTTACCACAAAGTCCCCTTACTACAATAATTGTATGAACTTCAAAATTAATAACTCTCTGAAAATAATACCAGTACAAAAAGAGATATATAGCAGCCCTTTGTGTACCTTAGTGCTGAACTTTGCGATCCTTTGTGGTTTATGGATTTATTTTTTTACCACTAAGTACACAAAGGTCCTCACCAAGGGGCACGAAGGAGATTTTACTGGAAACAGTTTAACTTAAATTTCATACTTTAAATATTGCAATTATTTGTCAGTTCATGACTATAGCTGTTGTGAAAATATTAACAACTTTAAAGTATGGTTATTTAAACAACTCGACCGCAAATAATTAAATTAAAAGGAAGTGGGTAGGCCAACTGGAAAAAGCGCAAAGTTAAGTCTGTCTCCTGGTTGATGCAGCTTTATCGTCTATGTTGGCGGTTTGTTTTTTATTTAGTCAAGTTTTTGAAGTCCTGCTGGTCAGGTAAGCAATTAATGAATAGAAAGCAAACACAATTAAAAGTCTGAATACAAAATTTATGAGAGTATCACTTACTGAATGAGATCTACTGTCAATATCAATGAATGCATAAACTGAAATAGAGATGGCAAGCAATGATATTATCCATCCAATTACAGACAGGGGTAAAAATATTATCCCTATTCTTTTAAACCAGGGTAAATTCATAATGAGAAAACAATTAAAATTAAAATTGAAAATAAAATCATCATAATATTAAGCCAGACTGACTTAAGGAAAATAAATGACTTAGGATTGCCTGAAAGGTGAATACACTTTTCGAATGCTGATGATGTTTAAAAGGATGAAAAAAATTGGCAAAATGAGAAAGAATATATAGGTAACAAATTTTTGTCTGGTTGTTAAATCGTGGATGTTCGAAATTAAGGTTGTATCCGGCATAAAAAGACTTTTCATGAGAAGCATCGAAATTACATAGAGTGGAATAATTAACCACCACCAACTCAAAACGGTTTTGTCTTTTGCATTTGCAATTGCTTTCGCTAACATATCCTGGTGTTTTAACTGATTCACCTCTGGTTTTGTCATCTGCACTAATTTTTCTTCAAAATCTTCCTTTTCCATATCCAATAATGTAAATAGTTAAATTTGGTTGCATTTCTCCCTGAGTTTTTCTAAACCGCGTGAAAGCAGAGATTTTAAGGTTCCTTCTTTAATTAGCAGAATTTCAGCAATCTCTTTATTCTCTTTCCCTTCGAAATATTTTAAGGAAATTACTTCCTGATATTTAATCGGAAGTGTTTTCAATTCTTTTACAACAATTAGAAATTGATCATGTTTTTGGAGCTCTTTTTCATATTCTATTCTGTCTTCTTGCAAATAGTCATTGAAGATATCATTATCTTCCAACCTATTCTTTCAAATATTGAATTATGTTTTTTCTTTTGTCTTATGTACAGGTTCAATTCATTTGTCGCAATTCGATAATAGCCATACTTTTATTGAAATCCCTTTGTAAGAAAAGTTGTTTATATGTTTAAATGCCTTGAAAAATGCATTTGCTGTAATGTCTGCTGCCTCGTCAAAATTACCAGTCCTGCGAAGAATATAACCAAAAACAGGTTTGTAATATAGTCTGAATAGATCAGCAAAATCGCCCGGATTTGATTTGATTCTATTTAGCAACTCGGATTCAGTCATATAAGATGGGTATTCTCATTAACCAATAATTCAAAAGTCTCAGATTAGTTGCATGATGCCCCCACTTACGGCTCCATTATGTGTTATAAAAGTACATATAATATTCCAAAACAGGTAGTTAGAAGTACCAGGCGAAAATCAAATTTTGTGTTGACAAAGGGGCATGGGTAGCGGAATGTTTCCATCTCCGTTGCGCCGGTAAAGGATCCTGCTCATAAAAAGTCTCCTGCTCCGGCGCTGGTTTAACCCTGGTTTTTTACCACGGCTTTAAAGGGTTCCTTCACATCCGCCTTAGAAGGTGGATTTACAGGATTTTTGTTACTTATTTCGATTAGATAAACATTGAGCAGAGGAGCGTGGGACTACCGGAAATGGCGCGAACTTAAGCCATGCCCGTAGCGCCAATATGGCATGTGTAGCGGGCGCAGGGTATGGCTTAAATTATCATTTGCCTTCGGCGAGCTCGCGAAATTTCATCCTACCGCTATCGCGAACTGAATTTGTAATTTTCGCTCGGTTCCGGCCGCTTTTCTTTGTTACTTTCTTTTACGGCTAAAAGAAAGTAAAATAATGTATTTGGGTGAGCAAAAAATGAACAGAGAAATCACTCAAAAACTCTGGTTCCAAAAACAAACCTCCCCATCCAGTAGGGATTGCTTAAGGAAGTGATAGTTACACCGCTTGCGGAAGAGGCATGGATAAATTTATTGTCTCCGACATAAATGCCCGAATGGGTAATGAACTGATTTGTATTGTATGTCCGGATGAAAAAGACAAGATCCCCTTTTTTAAGTTCATCCATTCCCGTTATTTTTTTCCCGTACCTGGCCTGTTCTTCAGAGTTATGCGGCAGTTGAATGCCCTGTCTGGCAAAAACTGTTAAAAGTAATCCTGAGCAATCTATGCATTTCATGGTTGTTCCACCCATGCAGTGAGGTACACCAAGGTATTTTCGGGCGGTTTCTATGATTTCATCAGGACTGGTATTGCGGGTATTAATCTTTTTTTCAGTATCCCCGGCCATAAATGCCTTAGCCTTGATTTTATTAATTCTTATATCCCGGGCATTTATCTCTATTTCACTTCCCACAACCATCTTATCATTCAGGTTTTTGTTATCAGCCTGCCTTTCGATAGTTTGAGCCGGTGGTTCCCGGTAATAATGTTTGGAGCAGAATGTAAAAAGCAGCTGACATCCTGCAACAAACAGAACAATATAGTTTTCCTCTGGTTTTAAAAAGTTCTTTTATCATCAGGGATCCTGCTATTTGGCAGGGTAAAGATCGGAATTATTTTCTTCTTTAAAAAAAACCACCACATGTCACCCCTGCAGGCCATAACCGATCTTTAAATAGTCCCGGCCACCCCTCCTTAAAACTAATCTTTATACACATCTTTTTATCTCACAGATTGAAAAAGTTTTGTGAATTTAGTTTCTTTTAAAAGCCACGAAGTGGCTTAATATGAATAACCCCCGGCGCCAGCCGGGGGTACGGCTAACCCCTGATCTCAAGCCCTGAAAGGGCTTAATATAATTGGAATTAATAAAGTAAATGAGTAATTTAGTCTTCTCTCGCTACATTATTAATTTAAATTTTGCTATATGTCAAGCTATCGTCAACATCTGTATCACATTGTTTTCAGGACAAAGGACAGCCTGCCAACAATCAGACAGAATAATGCTCATGAACTCTATTCTTATATTACAGGGATAACCAGGCAAAAAAATAGTCACCTGTATCGTATAAACGGAGTTGAAAATCACCTTCATATTCTTACAGATATGAATCCATCTATTGCTCCTATAGATTTTGTGAAGGACATCAAGGTATCTTCCTCAATTTGGATGAAAAGAAGCAATTTATTTCCTGCATTTAATGGATGGGCAGTTGGTTATGGTTCTTTTACCTGTTCATATATGGATATAAACAGGCTAATTGAATACATAAAGAATCAACAGGAGCATCATCAAAAAATTTCATTTGAGGAAGAGTATAGAAAACTTCTCCTGGACTACGGAATAACACCGGATGAAAAGTTTTTTCCATAACTGATATATTCAGCTCCTTCAGAGCTGGAAAGTGTTTGGTGGTCATCTACCCCTGGCTGCGCCAGGGGTTATTCATATTTGGCTCTTTCAGAGCCAGCTGGACTAAAAACGACAGAGTAAATTCAGAATTTAAAAAGATGTGTATAAAGGGTAATCCTTGAAAAGGGGACCGACCGTAAAGAAATTGCCCACTGCAATTTTAGGGAGGGGCCAGCCTGCAGGGGTGGAACGTGGTGGGGGCCGAGCATTAAGAAATCAGCCAGTGGCTGATTTTTGCGCTTCGCCTTCGGCGCTCCGTCGCTGAAGCTTTAGAGCGTAAGCGACAAGCCTATGGCGAACGAAGGAAGGAGCCAGCCTGCAGGGGAGGCATGTGGTGGAGGCCGGCATCATGTGTGGCAGACCCTGGGTGGTTCTTTTTCTTATCGTTCCAGGTAATAAATTTACCAATATACATAAATTAATTACTGTTATACAATACCAATTTATTAAATTTGTTAAAAATTTAAAACTTAAGATATGGCTATTATTATCAATCTCGACGTTATGCTTGCAAAGCGGAAGATGAAATTAAATGAGCTTTCGGATTTGGTTGGCATTACCGTATCAAACCTCTCCATATTAAAAACAGGGAAAGCAAAAGCGGTTAAGTTGTCTACGCTCGATGCCATTTGCGATGCCCTCAAATGTCAGCCGGGGAACATCCTGGAGTTTCGAAAGACTAAGGAGTAGGACCATAGAAAGGAGGGAGATGTGTGGTCCCGCGTTTTTTCATAAAAAATTAATACCTTAGCTCTCCCGCCATGAGGCTATCCAAACCAGATGAAGAAAACAACACTTTATATACTCTTATTTTTAACCTGCACAGCCATTTACCCGCAGGATCAGAATTTTGACAGGGACATCATGGGCGGAGTCTTTGCAAATGGCGGTAGGAATATGCCTGTAAGGCTGACAACGAAATACATAACCGAGGATACAAGTCCCTGGCACGGATATGAATACTGGTCTGCAGGTGTTAAGATATCCGGAATGGTGACCTCACACTACAGGCTCGAAATTGCCGGATGGGGACAGGATGTCAAAACCAACAACAAGCAAGTAGCAATAAGCAACATATTATAAATAAAAATCGAAGATTTAAACAAATTCATATCGTTGGTGGCCAAAGAGAAACATCCATATGTCTGTCCAGCTGAATTTGCCGGGAGCCTCGATAACGCGTTAAGGAGGCTGGTGCATAATCCACGCAGGATCCTGGAGGCCTATGTTCATAAAGGAATGACTGTACTTGATCTGGGTTGCGGACCAGGTTTTTTTACACCTGAGCTGGCGAACCTTGTCGGAGTTGAAGGCAGGGTAATTGCAGCTGATCTTCAGCAGGGCATGCTGGATAAAGTGATTGAGAAGCTAAGTGGAACCGATCTGGAACGAAGAGTTGAAATACATAAATGTCAGGATAACCGGATAGGCGCCTCACAAAAAGTTGATTTTGTCCTGGCATTCTGGATGGTCCATGAAGTGCCCTCTCAGCTGCAATTGTTTGAGGAGCTGAAGTCTGTGTTGAATCCAGGTGGAAAAGTCATGATCGTGGAACCGAAGATCCATGTTACCGGAAGATCCTTCAAAAAGATGATTGACCGGTTAGAATCAGCTGGTTTGGAAATTATTGAATGGCCAAAGGTCCGTCTAAGCCGGACGGTTTTACTGTCGGCAGCAGGAAAGTTTCCTGCATAGCCTTGGAGATGATGATTCAATAATACAAGAAAGTCTGCTGGTTATTCAATCTTTGCTGAATTTTGGTTTTAAGGGGCCGATATTGAAAACTGAACCGTTTTCCTGATTCCGGAAATAGATCTCGATGAAAAATGAAAATTTTTCAAAAATAGGGTCATAATCAATCCAATCCAAAGGCATATTTTTTATACAATTTTCAATAAATCCGGCAAATGGATCACCTATTGTTGCTGTTAAATTATTTACGAATAACGTATTTTCATTGACTATAATCTCATACTTTACATTCGAAGGCTGGATTACGTTTATTTTCTGGATCTCTTCAAATAGAATTTCGTTAAGTTGAGTATGGAATTGGGTCATTCCCCCCAGCATATAGAAGCTGACGGAGTCATTCCGTATACCAGAAATTATTTTATTAGTTGAAAAATCATATTCCTTAATAAGCTGCCCTTCTTTTGAGTAATAGCTCCATTTACCTGTCTTTTTGTTGCTTTCAAAATTCCCTGTAGCAGCCAGCCTGACTCCTGTAGTATCAATAGTTATTCGAAATTCCTGATCCTTTCTTTTGGGTATAATTACACCAGTAAGCTTTTTATATCCTAATAAAGATAAAACACTTGTATCTTTTAGTTCTGGTGGATAAAAATAAAACCATGGACCGGTCTTCTCCCCGTTTGAATATTCTCCAACTATGTTCAGAGGATTCTGGGGATGAGATATATTGAACAAAAACCAAACCCCTGTTTTTTGATTATGATCATAGCTGCCAAATTGCTTTATATATTTTTCCACCAACAGCCTCTCGTAGTATTTTAAATACTTTCCGTGTTTTATTGATTTGTCCTCTTTAAGAACAAAATATTCTTCAGCAAACGAGCTGTTGTCTTGTTTTTCAAAAATCTTCTTCAGCTCCTGGGAATCAGCAAATGAAGTGAAGAATAATAAATAAAGAATGATTGCACTAAGTCTCATAATTGGATGTTAAATAATGCGGGTTAGCATCCCGGGAAAAACGGGAAAGACTGAAGGGAACTTTAGGTCCATTTTTATCCGTGTCAGGTTCAGGGCAAATTTGAAACTGTTAGTATGTAAACGAAGTTGTCTTGCTAAAATTTTGTCTGACCATGGAAAGTACTACCTTGTCCTTATTCGGTGCCGTTCTGTTAATGTTTGCTACACGTTTTATAATTCTTCCTAACGCCGTTAACAGGCACGTAAGGGTATTAAAATGGTGCAAATTAATTCCGATATCGGTGGAATTGTCACTCCGGCTTTTAAAGCGAATTGTATTTATCCAAAGTGTTTCCCTCTTGAACAAGACAGATTTGAGATCCTACAGGTAACAGATCGTTGGTACCAGGGAGAGACTGATCCGGAATATCCTGCTTCAGATTAACCTACTAATTAATCACGGCCCGCGTTGATAAATCCAGAACATGGACTCTAAACTATAATTTTGAACCATGAACATGTCAGTTTTCCGGAAAGCATTCCCTGTATTTCTGATTTTAATTGCCGGTCTGCCGGGTTTTCAGGCAAGAGCCCAAAATGATGACCTGATACGTGCAAAATCAACCCTTCAGCAGATATTAAAATTATATGACGCAGGGCATGATAACCTGCTTTATGAAACCTTCCCATACAAACCCGGGAACAGGGTAACATACCTCGCAGGAGATGATACAGTAACAGGTCAGCGTGTGGCATACCTGTGGCCCACTTCAGGAGTATTTTCAGCGGTGAATGCTTTATTGAAATCGACTGGTGACAACCAGTATCTGAGGTTGCTTGAGGAAAAGATTCTTCCGGGACTTGACCAATACTATGACTCCCTGCGGAAACCCGCCTGCTACCAGTCTTACATTACACTCACCGGTAAGTCGGACCGCTATTATGACGACAATGTCTGGCTGGCGCTTGACTTTTGTGATTTATATATGTTTACCGGGAATACTGGATACCTCGAAAAATCTATAAAGATCTGGCAGTTTGTTCTCAGCGGATGGGACGATAAACTCGGTGGCGGTATCTACTGGTGTGAGCAAAAGAAGAACTCAAAAAATACCTGTTCCAATGCTCCTTCATCGGTGCTGGCTCTTAAACTTTTTGAGGCAACCCGCGACAGCTCTTATTTCAGGTGGGGAGTGCGGATCTATGACTGGACAAAAGCCAACCTGCAGGATCCGGCAGATCATCTTTACTTTGATAATATGAGTCTGACGGGTAAAACAGATATTCGAAAATACACATACAACAGCGGACAAATGTTACAGGCGGCCGTAATGCTTTACATACTGACAGAAAATAAAATCTATCTCAATGAAGCTCATAATATTGCCGGATCCGCTGTTGATTATTTCACTGAAGAGTTCACAACAGGTAGCGGGGGAAAAATAAGACTGTTCAAAAACACTGGCACCTGGTTTAATTCAATACTCTTCAGGGGATATGAAAAATTATATCAGGTGGATAAAAATGATCAGTATATCAAAATTTTCAGGGATAATATGAATCATTTATGGGACCACGTCCGGAACCAAGATGGCCTGTTCAGCAAAGACTGGAAAGGTCAGAAGGAAGACGATTTCAAAACTTTGCTCGATCAGTCAGGTCTTGTTGAAATATGGGCAGTGCTGGCAGGGATCGATTAGCCAGGTTTTTGATCTGACCTGTACGATTCTTCCGCTAGTAATATTTCTCAATCCCTCCAAAACCTTTGACAAGCTTGTTTTCCTGTGTTTTTTTGAGAAAGCTGGCGAGTCTTTTTCTGAACTCATCAGGCCGGTTGCGGGCTCCTTCAATATAAGCGATACGGATTCTTTTATATGATTCTGAAAACTTCCGGTAATTTAACCAGGCGGTTTTATTCCTTTTTATGGCATCAATTATATCCTCCGGAAAAACAAACTCCATATTAATGATAGATTGAACATTCTTTTCAAGCGATGGGTGGATCATATTTCTCTCTGAAAGCCATTTCAGCCTTTCTTTATTGGCCTGGGAAAAATCACTTCTGGGATTCCTTGGAGTAAACCGTTGTATCGTATTGTTTCTGTCAAGAGTCCTGACAGTACTGTCAATCCATCCAAAACATAAAGCTTCTTCAACCGCATCGTTATAAAGTATCCTGATCTCTCCGGTATTTTTTTTGGGATAAACAAGCCAGATCTCTTTTGTTTTGTCGAAATTGTCAGTAAGCCAATCCCGCCATTGTTCCCTGCTGGTCACATAAAGTGTCTGTGGTACAGTCATAGCAGTTTTTTTGTTCACAATATATTCAGTTGCAGCCCTCTGACTTTTCAACTCTTCTCTTTTTTCGACAGTTTTTTTATTGGCGTTAGAAAAAGCTTCCGGAACTCCACCTCTGATCCTTCAGCCTGGATGGCAATCTGTCCCCTGTCGGTTGTGCAACCATAACCATAGTTTACAAAATCGTCATTGACCCATACCTTAACCTCTCTTCCCACGCATTCGATGACCATTTTGTTCCATTCACCCACAGGTTTTTCGGAATTATCAGTCAGGTTCCTGATCTGACGCAGTTTGCCTTCAGTGGTGCCCCATTCCTGCCTCGGCCCCCTGCGGACTTCCATATCGAGGGTGGTGATATCCTCCCCAATGCACCAGAAATCACCTGCACTTCCGGACTGCATCTGCACCTCTATGGACTTTGGAAACATACCGTAAAGAATCCGTGGAGTTGATGCATGAACCAGAACGCCGCAATTGCCTGGCTTTGCAGCAAAACGGTACTCAACTTCAAGACGGTAATTCATATAAACCTCATCTGTAATAAGATGTCCCCCCGGATTCCCGAGGCTGACAAGCAATCCGTTACGGACAATAAATGGATTTACAGCATCAGCATTATTATCCATTTCGGGAACATCCCGGTGCCAACCGGTCAGATCCCTTCCATTGAAAAGTGATCTGCCCTTTTTTTTGGCATCTGCCTCTGACGATAACATCAGAAACAACGAAATCAAAACAAGACAAATTTTTTTCATAATACCTGCTTTCTGGTTTCAATCATTCAAGTTAATAATACATAAACAATCTGACAGGGTAAAATTCCGGTTTAATATAAGAAATAAGACGGAAGACATAAGACGGAAGACAGAAGACAGAAGACAGAAGACAGAAGACAGAAGACAGAAGACAGAAGACAGAAGACGGAAGTCGGAAGACCAAAGTATGACGTTATAACTAAACCCTGATCCATAGGCACCCCTCTTTACTAAGTAGAGAGAGCCTTCCCTGAGCGCAGCCGAAGGGGGCCGGGGGTGAGTACGTGATTTCCGAAGACAGAAGACAGAAGACCAGTATACTACAAGGCTACCTGGGCTTTCTTAGCCCTGAGATACTGAACCGGCCAGGCTACATCTTCCCCAACCTCCCTTGCAGCATTCAGCGCAAAATACGGATTTCTCAGCAGTTCCTTTGCCAGAAGAACAAGGTCAGCCTTCTCTTCCAGAAGAATTGTTTCGATCTGCCCTGAAGTTGTTATAAATCCGACCGCTCCGGTGAGAATACCTGTTTTCCTGATTGCTTCTGAGAATGGAACCTGATACCCCGATTCGATGGGTATTTTTGCATTATAAATATTGCCACCAGAGGAGCAATCTACCAGATCAACATCCATCTCTTTTAAAATGCCAGCAAGCCTTACGCTATCTTCAATCGTCCAGCCTCCTTCCATCCAGTCGGTTGCGGAGATACGTACAAAAAGAGGATTTTCAGACGGCCATTCCCTTCTTACAGCATCGACAACCTGCCGTAAAATGCGGGTACGGTTTTCAAATGAACCTCCGTATTCATCGATACGCTGATTTGACAGGGGAGACATGAACTCATGCAACAGGTATCCGTGTGCACTGTGAATCTCAAGCACCCTGAAACCAGCTCTTTTTGCACGACCTGCTGCCGCGGCAAAATCAGAAATAACCTTGTTTATGCCTTCCTGGTTCAAAGGTTCAGGTAGCATGTCACCGGAAACGAATCGAAGAGCCGTTGGGGCAACAGTCTGCCATCCGCCATGCTGTTCATCGAGCTGCTTCCCGCCTTCCCATGGAACTGCACATGAGGCTTTCCTTCCTGCATGGGCAATCTGTATCCCCGAAACAGCGCCCTGAGAATGGATAAAGTTCACGATCCTGCTTAACCCGTCGATATGGTCATCGCTCCAGAGACCAAGGTCGCCGGGAGTGATTCGTCCTTCGCGGGAAACTGCTGTTGCCTCTGCAATTATCAGTCCCGTTCCACCCACAGCTCTGGTTCCAAGATGGACCAGGTGCCAGTCATTTGCAAAACCATCCGTTGAAGAGTACTGGCACATAGGTGATATGACTATCCTGTTTTTCAGGGTGATGTTCTTTATGGTGATTGATGAGAAGAGTTTAGTCATAATTGAAATATTTATATGCATCTATTAACTGGCAAATTTAGTTAAATGATTCAGAAGTCGGAAGATGGAAGACAGAAGACCGAAGACAGAAGACCGAAGACCCCTCTTTGCAGGGCCGACCGTTAAAAATCCCGCCAGTGGCGGGATTAAGGGAGGAGCCAGGCTGCAGGGCAGAGAGGGTCCCGATAGCTATCGGGAGGGGGTGAGTTCGTCAGCGAAACTCTGCGGATTTCAATCTGCGGAACTCTGCGAGAACCAAAAATATAATCATAGGGCAGAAAACAACGAGGGAGCGAATTCCAGAAGCCTCTCCAGCTTTGCAAGGTCAATAGAATTTGTGAAGAATTTCCCAAACCACCTGACACAACGATTGGCATTCAACGGGATTCCGATAACAGGAATATCGTTTTTGCTGCAACTCCTCATTCCTGATATCAGCTCAGGGATACAGGCTATGCCCAGGACACCGAAAGTTTTCCTTTCATTTAATGTATACTTCGCAAGATGCTTCATATTTCCTCCCATCCAGATATAAGGCTCAATATTATGGGCTTCCAGTAGCTTACTCGCATGGCTCTGAAAGCAATTTGCCGAACAGTGTTTGCACTGATAGTCAAATCCGTTCTTTGCAGATTTACAGCTTGCGGAGAAATCCTGCAAACAATAGGGCATCAATGCTATTTTCCTGTCTGCTTTGAGAAACTTACTGACAAACAAGCGGTTGGTCAGTTCAATCTCAAGCATATAAAGATGGTACTGTTCCCTTGTAGTTGCAAGTCGCCGGTCCCATATTTTTGAAAGGGGCAGGGTCCTGAGATGCTCATCGACATCTTCAGTATATATCTTTAGCGGAGTATCAATAAGATTAAGGATTACACTCATCCTGTCCGAGCCATCCCGGCTACCCAGACTCTTTTTCAGCATCCTCTTTCTTGAGGAAAACTCCTTTATCCCCTCTACAATAACCTGTAAATCCTGATCTTTAGCAAGGACCTTATCGGCAAGGTTGCTTATGGTTTCATAATATCCTTCCGTTGAGCCTGATCTTCCGAACAGGGAATATGTTTTTCCGTTTACCGGATTATATTCTGGACGGGTTGACTTCATTGTCTGAAATCCGGATTAATTAAAGAGGTGCAAGTTAGGAATTAAATGAATCCGGCCCCCCCTCTGCCTCGCAGGCTCGGCATCTCCCCCAGGGGGGAGATAAATGGGCCCCCTCTGCCTCGCAGGCTCGGCATCTCCCCCAGGGGGGAGATAATGCAGTAGATGAAAATATCTTATGTTAAAATCTGCGGACCAGCAGATCGCAAGACATTGTTTTTAATGTGAGTGAATTGTAATTTTGCAGTTCACAAGCAGGATTTCAAAATTGTAAATATGGATCCCACTCTGAGAAAGCTGATAGCTGAAGGTGAAAATCAACAGCTTGACTTTAAGTATTGTGTTTCCGACAGCAGAAAAATCGCGAGGACACTGTCAGCTTTTGCAAACACCAATGGAGGGAGGCTACTCATTGGAGTAAGGGATAATGGCAGTATAGCAGGAATTAAGTCCGATGAAGAAATTTATATGGTTGATACTGCTGCACAAATATTTTGCCGGCCCGAAATTGCTTTTACTACAAAACAGCATGAGGCAGGGAAAAAAACCATTCTGGAGGTTGAAGTGTCCAAAGGTAATAAAAGACCGTATCAGGCTAAGGATGAAGATGGCAGGTGGCTGGCATATTTCAGGCACAAAGATCAGAACCTTATGGCGAATAAAGTATTGCTCCGGGTATGGCAAAAAGAGGAGAAGAAGTCAGGTGTACTGGTAAAATTCAGTAATGCTGAAAACTCACTGATGGATTATCTCCTGAAAAATGGATCTATTACATTATCCAGGTTCAGAAAAATTACCCGCATTTCTTCTAAGAAAGCTGAAACGATACTGGCGAATCTTATAATATTCAAGGTCTTAATTATGAAAGCCTCAGAAAAGGGATTCAGCTATGAACTGAATCCCGCTGATATAATCTTTAAGCCCCCCACTGGGAGGGTTGGAGGTTGATAATCACTGAGATAGATAATGTGGTTTTCAGGCCAATCGACCAGCCGGCCAAATGACGTTGTTTCTTTCTGATACCTCTTCGACCTGTAGACCGACAGACCACAGGACAGAGGTCGTATAGTCGATTGTCATGGATTATAACTATATTTATATCAGAAAATTAAATCCTTTTTATGAGATCTGGAAAATCCGGTTTTTCTACATTTTTGAAAATACTGGTTGGCATTAATCTTATTTCTATTCCGGCATTTGCCGGAAGGGACCAGAGAACCTCATTTATTCATGATGGCCTGAAGAGAACATTTAACATTCATTTTCCATCAGTTTATGGTGATTCCGTGCAGGTCCCCCTTGTAATTGCATTACATGGAAGGGGAACGACCGGATTGAGCATGGTTCTCCTTACCCGCAGAGGTTTTAATAAACTTGCCGACAGGGATGGATTCATAATGGTTTATCCCGATGGCATTGAGCTGAACTGGAATGATGGCAGGATGGATGAAGAGGCCAATGATCGCGCACACAGGGAAAATATTAATGATGTCGGCTTCATTTCCGAATTGATAGATACCATGATAGAAGACTATAATATAGATCCTAAACGCGTTTACATAACTGGCATATCAAATGGAGCCATTATGTCATATCGCCTGGCCTGTGAAATATCACATAAAATTACTGCAATTGCCCCCGTTGACGGAAGTATTTCGTATCTCCTATTCCCGGAATGTTCTCCTTCCAGACCGGTTTCAGTACTGGCAATCAATAATTTAAATGATCCGCTGATCCCATATGAAGGAGGTGATATTACAGGAAAAATCAGGAGGATCAAGCTCGGCAAAGTATTATCAGTGAATGAATCGGTTGAATTCTGGGTAAACCGGAACAAGTGTTTGGTCACACCTGTTGTGACAGAAGAACCTGACAGAGACCCCAGGGATGGAACAAAAGTAACAAGAAGTCACTACACAGACGGAATTGAGGGAAGTGAAGTAATTCTCTATTCTATTGAGGGTGGGGGACATACCTGGCCCGGTGGTATTCAGTATTTACCGGCGTGGATAATCGGAAAGACCTCAAAGGACATTGATGCCAATGAAATTATCTGGTCGTTCTTCAAAAGCCATTCCAGGTAATCATAGCCGGAAGCCGGCATCAACCATTACCCTGAATAAGCAGGTCAATTAGTTGTGAAACTGAAATTAATATTTTGGCAAACGCTTTATCTTTACATTAAATAAAGGGAGGTTAAGCTATCAACTCAAAATCTTTTCAGGAGCGGGGCTGGTTAAAGCTTGATAATGCTGCGAAACTTTTTCCGGCGATCATTTCAGAGGATCTTACTTCTGTATTCCGGGTAACTGCAACACTGTTGGAACCTGTTAAGTTCTCAGCAATAAAAGAGGCTGTGGAAATTACTTCAAAGAGATTTCCATATTTCAGCGTTTCCCTGGGAAGTGGAATATTCTGGCATTATCTTGAATTTAACCATCTCCTGCCACGGATCCAGGTTGAGGAAGAGATTCCCTGCACAGCCTTTGCTGTTAACAGAAAAAACGAACCGCTTTACAGGGTAATAATTAAAAGCAATAGAATTTCGGTTGAATTCATTCATATACTGACAGATGGCGGTGGTGGTATGGAATTCCTGAAATCACTTCTTTACACTTACCTGACACTTACAGGCAAGCATATCAGCTCACCGGGAAAAATAATCCTGCCCGGAACGCCGGTATCCGACGAGGAGTTCGAAGACGGTTACATCAAGTTTTTTCAAAAACTGCCTCCTCCGGCTAAACTTGTCAAAGCCTGGCATCTTCCCTATGAGCTTAATGCAAGACCGAGACTGAGAGTAATTCGTGGTGAGGTCAGTGTTGATGAGATCCTGAAAATATCCCACAGGCATAATGTATCACTGACTGAATATTTTGTATCAGTCTACTTATTTTCACTTCAGAAGATTTTTTTTTCAGGAAAGGAAAGGAGCAAAATAGAAAAGCGAAAAGTTTTGAGGATTGAAGTACCCATCAACATGAGAAATAAGCTCCCGAGCAGGACAATGCGCAATTTTTCACTTTTTGTGTTGCCGGAACTTGATGTCAGATTGGGATCTTACACCTTCGAAGAAATACTCAGATCGATCCATCACCAGTCGCAGATAGGTACCGATATCAAACAGGTTTTACGGTTTCTTTCATCGAATGTAAGGTATGAAAAGCTCTTAATTGTAAGGATAATGCCCCTGTTCATCAAGAAAATGGTTACTGCTGCCATTTACAGAAAGCTTGCTTCAAAACGATGGACAGGCATGGTTACTAATCTCGGACTGGTTACTCTTCCCGGGGAAATGGAATCTTTAGTTGATTCTCTCGAGCTTGTTCCAACTCCTCCCAATTATAAGGTTAAAGCAGGTTGCGCTCTTGTTTCATATAAAGGCAGGTTAAGGATCTGTTTCTGTAATATTACACAATCGCATGAACTTGAAAGGCTTATATTCACTCATCTTTCTGAGGCCGGTATTCATGTAAAGATATTGAATAACAACAAAAAGGACAGAATATGATTATTTGTGTCAATTGCGGAGTAGAACTGGATGACGGATTTAAGGTGTGCCCCCTTTGTGGCAAAGATCCTGAAAATAAAATTGAACAGGAATATGTTTCAAATACTTATCCATCAGACATCATCCGGGTTCAAAGAAAGGAAAACAGAAGGTATCTCTGGGAATTAAGCGGAATACTGGCTTTCTCAGGCATTGCCGGTTGCACTATCATCGAGCTGTTAATAAGCAAAGAACTGAAATGGTCACTGTTGTCTGATGTATCAATTTTTACCGCCTGGGTAATCCTGACCCTTTACCAGTTTGCCTTTAAAAAAACACTGATGGTAGTCACCTGCCTGATAGCTACAGTCCTGACTTCCCTGTATTTTCTTGACATGATTGCTGCCGGCAGGGAATGGTTTTTTCCGGTCGGCCTTCCGGTCACTGGTGCTGTTTTTATATCATTTGGCATCGTCATCTTTCTCTACAAGGCAGCCCCGTTGAAAGGACTGAACCTCATTGCTTCAGCGATTATGGTATTATCAGGTTTTTGTATAATTTTAGAATTGATACTGGATAACTACCTGACATACATTATTGATCTCAGGTGGTCACTTATTGTAGCTGTTTCGGTTCTCCCCGTAGCTTTGTTACTCTTCTTCTATCATTACCGGCTGAAAAAGGGAAACCGGCTTGACAGCTTTTTCCATATCTGAGGGTTTGCCTTACACGTCCTTTTAAACCGAAAGCAACCCTTTCCTGAAGTGATTATCCGGTTTTCTTATAGCCCCCTTTAGGGGGTTGGGAGTAAAACCTTTGTGGTTAATGGATTTATTTTTTTACCACTAAGGTCACAAAGGTCCTCACCAAGGGGCACGAAGGAGATTTTTATTTGACTTCTTTTTTCTTTCTTTCCAACGGAATTATCCCTGCCATCTCGCCAATTACATTAACCAGCTCCGACCCTGACGGAACAATAATTTTGGCATTATTTCCCAGCGATGTTTCAAGAGCCTCCAGCTTGCGCAATAACTGTGCATTTCCAACAAAGTATTTATCTGCCGCATCATTTACAAGTCTGATTGCTTCAGCATCACCTTCTGCGTGCAATATTTTCGATTGTTTATAGCCTTCAGCTTCTTTAATCTTGGCCCGCTTGATTCCATCGGCGACAGTTTCAGCAGCTGTAGCAGAGTCAATGGCTGCAATCTTTTCGTTTTCAGCTTTTACCACCTTATTCATGGTCTCCTGAACATCACTTGGAGGATCAATTTCTTTCAACTCCGTACGGACAATTTCAATACCCCAGGTTTGTGTCTCGTTATGAAGTGTCCGGTAAAGCTCGGAATTAATTTTCCCTCTTTCGCTATTGGCTGATTTAAGCGTAAGGGTACCTATAATGTTACGCAGAGTAGTCCGGGCCAGATTTACGATCTGCAATCTGTAATTGTTAACATTATAAATTGAACCTTTAACACTTTCCTCATCGGATTTTACCCTGAAATAAACCTGCGCATCAACGCTTGCATTCAGATTATCGTTAGTTATTATTTCCTGAGGCTGTGCATCCACCATCTGTTCGGTCACGTTTACCAGATATAGTTTGTCAATAACCGGAATGATCCAGTGAAATCCGGCATTAGCAAAATTATGATACTTCCCAAGCCTCTCTATCAATGCCCGCTGTGTTGGTCGTACAATTCTTATTCCTGCAAAAAACAACAACACTACAATCAGAATAATTAGGTACAAATAGTTCATTTTAATTTCCTTTCTTTTAATTATTAATAATGTATTAAGATGAAAACGATGAGCCTGCAAACCCGGTTGTGCTTAATATACAATAATTTAACTCTTTAGTCAGTGTTAGTTTTTGAAATGCCAGGTCCTGCATATCATTATCTTATAAAGATAGCTAATAATTATCTGAAAGTCAACATGTATTGATCGGGATATAACCAGCAATGTAAAAATGGAAAGATGTCCTCATTTACCTCCGATGTAAGGAACCGGGAGCAAAGTATGCGGAAACTGAGATTTTAGTTAACTTTCGGTTTAAAATACCGGATATGAAAAACTTTAAGATCGCCATTCTCGGTGGAGGGAATATCGGCACTTCACTGGCAAAGGGACTGATTGTCTCAAAACATTTCACCACGGATGAAATAATCATCACCGAAAAAAGGATTTTGAGGATAAATCAGCTTAAAAAACTAGGTTTCCGGGTTACTGATAACAACCATGAAGCTATCACAAACGCCGGGATTATTGTTATGTCTGTAAAACCGCAACAATTTCAGTTTCTCGCTGAAGAAATAAAAGACGATATTTCATGTGATCATATTATTTTGTCGACTATAACAGGTGTTACCCTGACGGAAATAGGGTCGGTGCTAGGCAAATTTCCCATAGCCCGCATAATGCCGAATATTGCTCTCGAGATTTGTGATTCGATGACCTGCATTACCTTTGGAAACACTGAACCCCACCAGGAGGAGTTGATCCTTTCCATTTTCGGTAAAATGGGAAAGACTTTGATCATTCCTGAGGAATTGATGGGCGCTGCAACTGTCATTGGAGCCTGCGGCATTGCCTTCGCACTGCGTTTTATGCGTGCCCTGTCACAGGGTGGCATTGAAATCGGGTTTGATGCCGAAATGGCGCAGCTTATCACAGCCCAGACGGTAAAAGGTGCAGCCCGGCTTATTATCGAAACATCCAACCACCCTGAAATGGAAATTGACAAGGTAACAACGCCTCAGGGCATAACTATTTCCGGACTAAATGAAATGGAACACCAGGGTCTCAGTTCGGCTGTGATACGGGGACTGGTGACATCTTTCAATAAACTTGAAAATCTGGCAACGAAGACTGCTGGAACACATTCCTAAGGCCTGCCACCGGCGGAGAGTGGAACGGACATCCAAACTCTCCCCCGTCTTCTGTAACACCAATTCGCTCCCTCGTTGCCTTCTGCCCTATGATTATATTTTTGGTTCTCGCAGAGGTTCGCAGATTGAAATCCGCAGAGTTTCGCTGATTCGGACTTCCGTCTTCCGTCTTCATCACTATTTATCATAAATTTAAAATATTATTCCTCCAGTTTCGTCATTGGTATTAAAGAGCCTATAATGAGTCCAAAAGAGTCGGAAAGAATTACGGTTGCCTACAATGAAGAGCGGAAACGCCTTCTCGGGTATATCAGGAACAGGATTCCCGACCGGCTTGAAGCTGAGGATATTCTGCAGGATGTCTTTTATCAGCTCACCGTCGGATTCAGAGACATAAGGAGAATTGAAAATCTGACTGCCTGGCTCTACCGTGTGACCGATTACCGTATTATCGACAGATTCCGCAGGAAGAGGCCTTCTACCTATCAGCTATACGGATAAAAGGGCTGAAGATGAAGACGGGCCCCTGACCCTGGAAGAGATCCTTCCCGCTATTGGCACTACTCCGGAGGACGAAGAGCTGAAGGAAATGATCTGGGATACCGTGGAAGAGACTTTATCTGAATTGCCTGTTGAGCAACGAAGCGTGTTCATTGAGAACGAGTTTGAGGATCTCAGCTTTAAAGAGATCTCGGAAAGAACCGGTACCGGGATCAATACCCTTATCTCACGGAAACGTTACGCTGTACTTGCACTCAGGAAGAGACTAAATGAATTGTATAAACTATTAAAAAATAATTAGTATGAAAACGTTGAGAGTTTTAAAGTACATAGGTTTTGGAATTCTTGGAATTGCATTCGTTGTTCTGGTGATATTTGGCGTACAAGCCCTCTGGAACTGGCTGGTGCCCGGTTTATTTAACGGGCCCGTCCTGACTTTCTGGCAAACTGCAGGGCTGTTCCTCCTTTCGAAGATCCTGCTTACGGGTATTGCACCCGGAGGGCATCAGCACAGACATGGTTATGGATACGGTTGCCGCAGAAGGGAATGGAGAAGGAAATTTGAGGATAAGTTCAGGGAAACAGCTGAAGAAGATCAGTATTCCCATGGTGCTGAACAGGTGTAAAATCAGAGGGAAGCAACTTCATACCAGATCTTTTTTCCCGCAGATCACGCAGATCTTCGCAGAATGACTGCGAAAATCTGCAAAATCATTTGTAAATATTATTGCCGTCTCCCGCGAACACAGGATCATCCCAATAGCCGTATATTCTTAAAGCGTTACCTTATTAGAAAAGGTGCAGTGGCAAACTGGAAACGGCGCGAAGTTAAGTCTGTTTCGTAGCGCCAACAAGGCTTTGTGTAGCGGGCAGGGCCGAGCGTTAAGAAAAAGTCCGTGGACTTTTTTAGCGAAGGAGCCAGCTTGCAGGGTGGGGCTTAACTTATCGTTTCCAGCGCCTTTTACTTTGACTTCGTCACCCGGGTTGAAAACTTCCGCTAAAACCTAAATCACCCCTCGGTTCTTTTTGCGCAAAAAGAAAGTAAAAAATAAATTTTTAGCCGGTAGTAATCCGTTTTCTTAATACCTCCATCTTTCTCAGCCTCTCATCTGAGTAAGTTTTGTACTCATTATCTACAAACTCAAAGAGGATCAGGGACTTCTCTGAGAATTCAATGCACCCGGCTTTGTCATTACCTGCAACGCGCAACTCGGCTTCGGCATAGAAGAGTTCCGCGAGAATCTCAAGATGTCCTGCGGTGTAATTATGCTCAATCAGAAGCTTCTGTGCCAGGTCTTTTGCTGGGATACCCTGAAAGAAAGCGGCGTCTTCCCTGAGGTAAGTATTGTAGCTTTTTTCAAGCATGTCAGCTGCCTCTTTCAATTCCCCCTTTTTTATAAGGCCGAATAACTCTCCAAGGAACTTCATAAGCATCGAGATCATACGGAGGATGTAGTCTTTCTGATACATGCGGGTGATGGTTTGAGATATAAAGATATGAAAACGGTACGACGGCACAAAGGTGCGGCGGTCAGTAGTGGTGTAAGTCCGGGAAACAGAAAAGGGCCGTTGGTGAGTAAATCCAGGTTTAATACAAATTGCTTCTAATCATACTCCCATCTGCATCATCAATTGATACAATGAGGTGGGCATCGATTTCCTGCTTCATCTCTTCAACATGTGAGATCACCCCGACAATACGGTTCTCTTTCCGCAACGACTTCAGTGTTTCAAAGACAATTTCAAGTGATTCTTTATCAAGAGACCCGAATCCTTCATCGAGAAAGAAGAAGTTCTGGTCAGCCTTCACCTGGCGGTTTACATTATCGGCCAGGGCAAGGGCGAGCGAGAGCGAAGCCTGAAATGTCTGACCTCCCGAAAGGGTTTTGACACTTCGCAGCCTCCCTTCATTCATGTGGTCCCTCAGCATGAAGTTATTGTCCTCGTCAAGAACAAGTTCCAGGTGCTGGCGGGTGAGTTTCCGGAATCTTGTATTGGCAGCCTGAACTATATTCTCAAGGTATGCCCGCGATGCAAAATTAACAAAGGCGGCTCCCCTGAATAGATTTTTTAGTGTGTTAAGATTTTCACCTCTGAGATGCAGGGAATCCTGCTCCTTTTTCAGGGTTTCAAGTGCTGTAAGGTTCTTTTCGAGAGTTGCAAGAGTAACCTTAAGCCGTCCCATCTGTTGGTTTTTATCATCGGCTTGAGACCGGAGCCGGATAAGCTGCTCTTTAACCGAATTATGCTCCGCGACAGGATATTCACGTCCTGAAAGTTCGGTATTGAGCTTTAACAAGTGACTCTTCACTGCCCCCAACTCTGCCCTGAATGATGCAATTTCATTTTTAGCCGTTTCGAGATCCAATTCTTTTCTTATGACATTTTCAACATAAGCCAGTTCTTGTCCCCCGCATTGTGAAAGTTTAAGTGTTATCTTTTCCCAGAGTTGTTCCCTCAGTTTGGCGGTGGCTTCAACCTGCTTTGCTGCCGATTCAATGGCGCCTTTAAGAATGTCAGTCTGCGACCTGAGCTCCGTGATCCGTTCTTCCAGAAGTTTGTATTTTTCAGTGATGACCTGGTGATCCCTTTTCAGCGAGGCTGACTTTGCTTCCATTTCCTTAAGTGAGCGGCCTGCCCAATCATCCCCTGTGACAACGGTAAGCTGGCTTATAAGCATATTAGCCTGGGCCCTGCCTTCAGATATTTTATTATCGCTGGTGCGGATACTGCCTGAGAGGGCATCACGCCTGACTTCCTTCCCCGCTAATGATTTGTTAAGCTCATCAATCCTTATTTCAAGTGCCCCGATCTCCTTGCTGAGGACATCATACCGCTTCATTTCCTCATCCACAGCTTTTTCCTGTTCCGGATTAAACTGTTCCCACATGAACTTTTGCCGGTGTTCTTCTGACTTTATCAGAAGACCGTTCAGATTCTCCATGTGCAATCTGCCCTGCTTTTCAGTAAGGGAAATCTCCCTCAAGAGACTTGTCAGTTCCTTTTCCCCCCTTGTGAATTGCCTGATCTGAGAATCGAGCCTGTTCTTTCTTTCCAGGGTCGAATCAAGTTTTTCAGAAACATCTTGAATATCAAGAATATGCGGGTGGTCTTTTGAACCGCACAGCGGACAGGGCTTCCCTTCCTGAAGTTCTCCGGCAAATTGCTGGAGCCGTTTCTGGATTTCAAGTTCCGATAATTCTGTCAGAAGGTTATTCAGACTGATTTCAACTTTTGTATGAGCCTCTTCAATAAGTAACTAAACATTCCGCGAAGATCAAAGCTTTCGATTGGTTTATTAACACTAAGCAGAGTGCCTGAAAGTTTGAACGCTTCATTCATATTCGCTGTTCACCTTCTCCATTTGCTCACTGATTGCGAGTCTTTCCCTGGCTACTTGCTCCTTTAGTCCCTTCTCGTCGCGGAACCAGATTTTTATTTGAGAGAGCACCTTCAGGTCGGGGAGGATTTTCTTTTTCAGACCGAGCTGTTCGCAATGCTGTTTCAATGACTCTTTATCTGCTAAAATTGAAGCCTCAAGATCCTTCAGATCATCCTTTTCCTTCCGGCTTTCTTCAGAGGTTCTTTTTATGGCCTCTTCAAGGCTTGTTATTTGTGCCAGTTTTTTGATCTCTTCCGCCAGCCTCAGAAGATCATCCCTCTTTTCATATCCTGGCTTTAATCCTTCAAGATCATCCTGTCTTGCTGAACTTTCATCTGAAAGTCCTTTAAATTCTTCCTTTTTTGAAGTGAGGTTGTCAGATTGTTTTTTCAGTGCTGAATCCAGTATTCCAAGCTGTTCAAGTTCTGAGTGAAAGGCAAGATAAAGAGCTTCGTACTCCTTCACCTCCTTCTCCAGGTTGCTGAATTTTACCTCTTTATTCTGAAGTTCTGTCAGTTTTACTTTCTGTTTTTGCAGGTCCGCCGCCAGTTTTTTCATTTCCTCCAATGCTTTGTCCCTTTCCTGAGTCGTTTTCAGTTCCCCTGCAAGAGTGTCAAGTGATCCTTGATTTTCATCAATCTGCTTCTTCAGGGCTGCAATATCTTCAGGTTTAGTTTCCCCAATCTGCAAAAGCTGGCCTTCCAGGTTGTGAAGCTTTTCGTTGTTCTCCCTTTCAAGAATGATTGTCTTATCGTACAGATCGTACTTATTCAGGCCAAAGAGCTCCTTAAGCATTGTTACCCTCTCCTTGACATTCAGGTGAAGGAATTCCTGGAAACGACCCTGTGGAATAATGATGGTCCTGTGAAAATTTTCATAGCTTAGTCCGGTAACAGCCTCAGCAGTAGCATCACCCATCGGAATCCAGATATCTCCCGAGGAGGGAATAAAAGCCTCTTTTGAAAGTTGGGACATCACTAAAATTCTTCCTGTTCCTTCTGCCTGTAACCTCAATGCGGTATCTTTTACCATTATCCATGAATTCAAAATCGATATAAAGCCTGTCGGATTTGAGATTCATCATATTATAGTTACGCCTGTCGCCGCTGAGGCGGTCGATCTTATTGAAAAGAGCAAATGACATTGCTTCCAGAATTGTCGATTTCCCGCTGCCAACATGACCGAAGATCCCGAAAAGTCCGGCAGTTGTGAGACGTGTAAAATCTATAGTCTGCTCTTTCTGGTAGGAGTATATGCCCTGTATTGTAAGTCTGACCGGGATCATGGGTTGTCCTCCTTCGATATAATTTCATTTAATAATGACATAATGTCCACGCCAGGTTCCTGTCCTTTTTCTTTTTTGAAGAAATCAAAGAACAGGTCATTTATGCCCCTTTTCAGATCTACCTGCAAACCGGCAGCATCAGAGGCCTGCAACGGATTCTTCATTTCAGGAATGATAAGGATGCTGCTGTGGGCATCAACCAGACGCTTTCTGTCAGCGGCAGTAAGGAATGTTTCGGATACGATGGTTATTTCTACAATTGATTCCTGGTTTTCCTTAAGCCAGGCCACTGCTTCATCAATAAGTTCAAACCTTTTCCGGAGCAGCCTGTTTACCTGACTTAAGTTTTAACTCCCTGGTTTTTACTTCAGTCCCTGGTTCTGCGTCAATTATAATTACATACTTGTCCTGACCCGCTTCGCTGAAACTATAGGACAGCGGGCTTCCCGGGTAAACCACAGGGCAGGGGGAGTTGTCCATTATCTGTTTCCTGTGAAGATGCCCGATGGCAGCATACTGAATCTGGCCGGGAATGCATGATGTGTAAATAGCCTCTGCTCCTCCGGGATGCAGGATAGGGCGTTCATCATCAGGTTCCGGAGGGGAGGGACTCCCTGTTTTATCATAAATAGATGTGCGAGAAGAACATTGACTCCCCGGTTGTCACAATATTTATCGGCAAGATCCTTCCATCGTGCCTGGAGCAGGCTTCTCATTTCCTCTTCAGAGTTTTCACTGCCCAGGTACTTTTTCAGTCTTAGCTCACTTGCATAGGGTGTCAGTAATAATCGCAACGGATAAACTGACCCGGGAAGACTCAGTTCAATAAAACCCTTATCCGATCTCGTCACTTTAAGTCCTGATTCAATCGAAAAAACAGCCACTTCAGTCTCAGGCAAACCCGAAAATATTATGCCACATTCCCTGGCAAGCGGATCGGGGGCTTCAATGCGCTCAGGTGAGTCGTGGTTGCCGGCGATGCAAATTACTGCCCTTCTCCCGTCACCGGAAAGCCTCTTGAGTGTTTTGTAAAAAAGGTCAACAGCCTCAGCGGATGGATTGAAGGTGTCGAACAGATCGCCGGCAATAATAACGGCATCTGTCTGCTCATTCTCTGCAATCTCACAGATCTCATTAAGAACGGCCTGCTGTTCGTCAAAACGTGAAAACTCCTCGAGGCGTTTGCCAAGGTGCCAGTCGGAGGTATGCAGTATCCTCATCAGCGTAAATTAGTTGTTATAAATTTAATATTTTCAAACGAAATAGGAAATACGACTCAAGGGTATGAGGTCACATTTGTTCGTTTGTTCTGCGTTCTTACTTCACAGAGTTATGCACGATTTTTACCTGAATTTTAAATCTTACACCTCTTCTGTTGATACTTTATCTTTCCTATCCGAACAATTTCTCTTTCAGAGCGTTTATAAATCGCGTTTATTGAATTAAAATCTGCCTGCCCGGTTTGGTTCTGTCCGGTAAAAAAAATAATGGCAGATTGGGATCCAGAGCAGTTAGTTTGAGAGTAAATCCCATTGATAGATCTAATTCATTATTGTGATGGGCGAGAAAAACGTTTTTTGCAGAACATGCTATCTGGCTTTTGTGATATTTTTTTTTCTGGCTTCACCAGGAATAATGGCACAGGGTCAACCTTCATTTTTCACCGATAGCGTCAGCATACGCGATTGCATTAGTTATGCACTGATTCATCAGCCGCTTGTAAGTCAGCTTAAAATTGATGAGGCGATTGCAGATCAGACAATTAAAAGTTCTCTTGCCGACTGGTTCCCTCAGGTAACATCAAACGCCGGAATACAACATTACCTGAAACAACCGGTTTCCATTTTTCCCAACTTTTCAAATCCAACAGGACCTAAAATTGAGGTTACAACCGGAGTAAAAAATATTTCAAACATTCAATTCACCGCAAACCAGAAGATCTTTAACAACGATCTCTGGTTCGCGGGACGAACAGCAAGTGATTATCGCCGGCAGGTCCGGCAGACAGGCCGGAGAGAAACGATCAGCCTGGTTGTTGAGGTCAGCAAGGCATTTTACGATGTTCTTCTTTCACAGCAAATGTTGAAAATAATCAATGAGGACATTAACAGGCTGTCCATAAGCCTGAAGGATGCCCTTGCATTGTATAACAGTGGTTTACGTGACAAGATCGATTACAGCAGGGCAACTGCATCTCTAAACAATGCACGCTCTCTGAAGATCAGTGTAACCAACTCAATAAACGCCAAGCTGACTTTTCTGAAGCAGCTGATGGGGTATCCTGAGGATAAAGACCTGAACCTGAAAAAGAACTTCGATGAGATGAAGAAAGATTTGGTGCTCGACACACTCCAATCTGTTTCATACCAGAACAGAATTGAATATCAGCTTCTTGAAACAAAGTTGAGGCTGCAACAACTATCAATAGGGTATGAAAAAATGAGCTTTCTTCCTTCGCTTTCGGGTTTTGCTAACTACAATTATATTTTCCAGAACGATGAGTTCAGCAGGCTTTATGATAAAGCCTTTCCGAATTCAATAGTCGGTCTCACACTCTCTTTCCCCCTGTTTGAGGGAGGGAAACGGATTCATGACCTTAAAAGATCAAAGTTGTACTATGACAGGCTGGTTCTTGATACTCTTAATTTAAGGAGAGAGATGCAAACAGGTTATATAAGCGCGCTTGCTTCATATAAAAATAACCTTGCAGCATATAACCTGACACAGGCGAACATTGAAATAGCGCTTGATGTTTACAATACTGTTTTTTCACAGTATAAAGAGGGATTAAAGCCTTACCTGGAAGTCATCATTTCGGAAACCGATCTGAGGACTGCACAGCTCAATAACCTGAATTCGTTGATTATGCTGATGTTCAGTAAAATTGACGTGGAACAGGCTTCGGGGAAGATCATTGTTGATTATTAACAAGCAATTGTGAAATTATGAAAAGCAATAAACTGATTATACCGGTACTGGCAGTGATACTGGCGCTCTCTGCCGGCTCATGCAAAAACAAGGAAGCATCGGGGCAGATAGCCCAGGGCCCCATCCCCGTAATAGCGTATACGGCGCGTACTGAGAATGTTGTCTATTACAACTCCTATCCGGCCACGGTTACAGCCCTTAATGAAATCCAGTTGCGCAGCGAAGTGAACGGATATATCACAAGGGTCTTCTTCACTGAGGGTACACATGTGAATAAGGGATCAAGACTTTACGAGATTGACAGGAAGAAATATCAGGCTGCATTTGAGGCTGCCAAAGCCAATGTTGAAATCGCAACGAGTAATCTCGAAAAGTCACAGCGTGATGCAGACAGGTACCAGAAACTGGATGAGCAAAATGCCATCGCAAAGCAGATACTCGATGATGGCCTGACCGGCCTTGAAAATGCTAAAATGCAGTTGAAGCTGGCCAATGCCAATTTGCTGAATGCTGAAACTGATTATAATTATTCCCTGATAACTGCACCTTTCTCAGGAATGACAGGTTTTTCATTCGTTAAGCCGGGAGCTTTCGTTGCAGCAGGACAGACGTTGCTGACAACCATTTCATCAGATGACCCGGTTGGCGTTGATTTCAGTATAGATCAGAATTCCCTCCCTTATATGCTTAAGGTTCAGCAGACAAAAGCTTCAGAGAATGATTCCATATTTAAAATTGCCCTGCCAGATAACTCTGACTATAAATACAATGGAAAGTTAAGCGTCATTGACAGGGCAATCGACCCTGTTACAGGGACAATTAAGGTCAGGGTTGTCTTTCCGAATGAAGATGGAAACCTCCGCCCGGGCATGAATTGTAAAATAAAAATTAAAAGTGAGGACTCAGGATCGCATGTAGTTATCCCCGTCCGGGCTACTATTGAGCAAATGAGCGAAAATCTCGTCTATCTTATAGAAGAGGGCAAGGTGAGCCTGAGAAGGATCACCCCTGGTGTCAATCTTGGCGGATTTGTGGTTGTGGAGGAAGGATTAAAAGATGGCGACAGGATCATCCTTGAAGGGCTCCAGAATGTGCGGGAAGGATCGATGGTATCAATTGAAGAGCCGAAAGAGGCTCTGGAGAGAGTTAGTGCTTCACCGTCGACATCAAAATAAGTAAAGATGATTGCAAATACATTCATAAAACGGCCAAACACCGCAATTGTGATCTCTCTCATAATTGTAATCCTGGGGATTGTTTCGATAGTCAGCCTGCCAGTGAGCCAGTATCCTGACATCACTCCTCCTGTTGTTCAGGTATCGGCAAATTATATTGGAGCCAATGCACAGGTTGTTGAGCAGACCGTAGCAACACCAATCGAATCGCAGGTTAACGGTGTGCCGGGAATGTCCTATATTCAGACCAACAGCTCCAGTAACGGGACCATGGGTATGAGCGTTACTTTTAAGATAGGTACGGATGTCAACATTGCTGCCCTGGATGTTGAAAACAGGGTGAATGCAGCTCTGCCTAATATTCCGGAAGAGGTTAAAGCGCTCGGAACGATAGTACGGAAGCGAACGCCAAGTATCCTGATGGTGATCGGCATCTTTTCGCCGGATAAAACGCATGGAATTCAATTTGTTGATAATTATTCAAATATCTACATCCGCGAAGCCCTATTGCGTGTCCAGGGAGTTGGAGATGTTTTTGCCCGTGCAGATCCCTTCGGGATGCGCCTGTGGCTTAATCCGGAAAAGCTTGCCAATCTGAAATTATCCCCCGCCGATGTGGTCCAGGCTGTCCGGGAACAAAACGTCCAGGTAGCTGCTGGTACAATAGGATCTCCTCCTCAGCCAAATTATCAGGCATTTGAATATACCTGTTTTGTTGAAGGTAGACTGGCTTCGGCAGAGGAGTTCGGCAATATCATTGTAAAGGCGAATCCCTCCACCGGTTCGATAGTTTACCTGAAAGATGTGGCAAGGATTGAACTGGGAAAATTCAATTATTCGGGTAACTCCTATGTTGATGGTGAACAGGCATCATTTCTTCTTGTTTTTCAGCTGCCGGGAAGCAACGCCCTGGAGACAGCAAATGGTATTTATACTGAAATGGAGAGACTTAAGAAATCTTTTCCACCAGGTCTTGATTATATGGTCCCCTTTGAGACAGTGTCGGTGGTGAGAGTATCTATCGAGGAAGTGGTAAAGACACTATTGATAGCCCTGACACTGGTTGTGATAGTGGTTTTTGTTTTCCTGCAAAACTGGAGGGCAACTTTAATCCCCATCCTTGCAATACCGGTATCGATCATCGGGGCGTTTATCTTCTTTAATCCTTTAGGTTTCACTATCAACACGCTTACTCTTTTTGCCCTTGTCCTTGCTATCGGGATTGTTGTGGATGATGCCATAATCGTCGTTGAGGCAATACAGCATTATATGGATGATAAGCATCTGACTCCCAAAGAGGCTGCTTTTAAAGCGATGGAGGATATTTCAGCCCCGGTTGTTGCGATTGCACTGATATTGGCAGCTGTTTTCGTCCCGGTAGGATTTATTCCCGGGATTGTCGGGAAGCTTTATCAGCAATTTGCATTAACAATTGCCGCTTCAGTATTGCTTTCCGCATTCGTAGCCCTTACCCTTACACCCGCATTAAGCTCCCTTCTTCTAAAGCCGCGGACATCAGTAAGGAAAACCGGGCTCCTGAACAGGTTCTTTGCCCTGTTTAACAGGCTGTTCAAGGTAAGCCTCGATACCTATTCCGATAGTGTTCTGAAGGTTGTCAGGCATGCCCGGTATGTGGTTATCCTGCTTGTTCTTGTTATTTTTGGAACCCTTGTGTTGTTCAGGAACAAACCTACAAGCTTCATTCCCATTGAGGATAACGGAAGGCTTTTTGTCACATTCGAACTGCCTGAGGCAGGATCAACAACCAGGACAATCAACGTACTGAAGGAAGTTATGGGTATCCTTAAAGAGACTCCAGGGGTAGGTCACTTTGCAGGAATAGCCGGATTGAATGTGGTCACATTTACAACAAAATCAAACGCCGGAACTGTATTCTGTCAGTTAAAACCGTGGGAGGATAGAAAAAAGAAGTCGGAACAGCTTCAGGGAATAATAGATCAACTCAACAACCGGTTTTCAGCAATCAAACAGGCTCGCGTGATTGTGATTGCTCCGCCATCGATACCAGGACTGGGCAGCACCGGAGGCTTTTCCTTTGTTTTGCAGCAGAGGGAGAGTAATGATGATCTGAAGGGATTTGAGACCGTTGTCCGGAACTTTATGGCAGAAGCAAACAAACAGCCGGAGATCGGAAGCGCTTTTACCTTTTTTACAGCCAGTACACCAAGGTACAACATTTCGATCGACAGGGAGATGTGCAAAAGGATGGGGGTAAGGCTTACTGACCTGTTCGGCACCCTGCAGACTTATCTCGGGAGCTCTTACATTAACGATTTTACGCTCTACGGCCGGAACTTCAGGGTTGTTGCACAGGCTGACACCACTTTCAGGGAGACTATTGATGACATCAACAGGTTTTATGTGCGTAATATAGCCGGTGAGATGCTTCCGCTTAAAAACTTTGTAAGCTACAAGCTGAGTGAGAGTGCGCCGCTAATCAATCACTTCAATCTTTACCGTTCCACCGAATTCAATGGTGAATCCGCCAGGGGTTATAGCAGCGGACAGGCAATAAAGGCATTGCGGGAAACAGCCGACAGGGTTTTGCCACCCGGATACGGGTATGAATTTTCCGGACTCAGCCGCGAGGAGATAGAGGCCGGATCAAAATCGGTGCTTATTTTCTTTATCTCCGTGTTGTTCGTTTTTCTCTTCCTGACGGCCCTTTATGAGAGCTGGTCGGTGCCGTTTTCAGTGCTGCTGGCAGTTCCTCTGGGCGCTTTCGGAGCAATACTTGCACTGACTTTTATTCCAAGGCTTAGCAATAATATATATGCCCAGATCGGCCTTGTTACTCTCATAGGGCTGGCGGCGAAAAACTCAATACTCATAGTCGAGTTTGCCAAGAAACGTGTAGATGCGGGTATGGACCTCGTAAAAGCCACTTTTGAAGCTATCAGGCTGAGACTGCGTCCTATCCTGATGACCTCGCTGGCATTTATCTTCGGAGTCTCTCCGCTCATATTTGCCTCCGGTGCCGGTGCCGTTGCACGCCAGACTATAGGGTGGACTGTGTTCGGGGGAATGATCGCAGCGACATTTATCGGCATCTTTATGGTTCCGGTCCTGTTCGTGGTGATAACAAGGTTTGCTTACGGCAGCAAAAAGCTTGAGGAATTACAGAGAAATTACCATCCTGAAGAGTAGGAGTCAAAGATTTTAAATAACTTTAAAGATCACCTTTTACCCATAGCAGGTACATGGAAATTTCTACACGCAGATGTATTGTTAGTCTGTTTGCCCTACTGACTTATATATTCTTTTGCCCTCCTTCCCATGCCAGGATTGTCAGGTTGTATGTCGCCAAAACAGAGCCGTATATGAATGGAGCTGTTTTTGGTACGGCAGGAGCCTATGTCAGGATAACAGGTAAGGCTTACGGCGAAATCGATCCTTCCGATTCCCTTAACAATATGATCCAGGATATCCGGCTTGCTCCCCGCAATACCGCAGGGAGGGTAGAATACATCTCCGATTTCATTATTCTGAAGCCGGCGGATATGACTAAAAGCAACGGTCTCCTGTTTCTGAGCCTCCCAAACCGCGGTAACGCACTTCCTGCCGATACTGCAATGCTTGGCCGCGGATACGTATTTTTCTGGTGCGCCTGGCAGGGTGATGTCCTGGCCGGCGCCAACCGCCTCACAATGAAGGTCCCCTATGCAGCTGAAAAAGGAGAGGAGATAACCGGAATTCTCCGTACCGAATACCAGGTCACCTCGGCAGTCAATACTTTAACCCTCGGCAGCGGCTTTTTCACAGGACAAACACATTACTCCTATGAATCAGTAAATACTGACAACACCGGCCTGACACTGACAAAACGAGTCCTCGAATCAGATCCCAGGATTCCGATCCCAAACAATGAGTGGGCATTTTCAGACTGTACCCGGGCCCGGTTTCCTGGTGTACCAACGGCGACAAAGATTTCTTTGAAGGACGGATTTAATCCAGACTACATATATGAGCTGATCTATATGGCAAAGAATCCCCTTGTATTGGGACTGGGCTTTGCAGCAGTGCGCGATCTTACCTCGTTTCTCAGGAGTGAATTGAAGGATGATGCTGGTTTCCCTAATCCGCTGGCCGGCGAAGGCGCTACTTCAAATCCTGTAAAGTGCGCTATAGTACAGGGAATTTCACAGTGCAGCAATTTCATCCGCACATTCCTGTTCCTTGGATTCAACAAGGATGAAAAGGGAGTTAAAGTATTTGATGGTGTAAATGCACATCTCGGAACCCGGCGTAATTCCCTGAATATCCGTTTCGGACATCCCGGCGGGGGAGGCCTTCAGCACGAGGACCATCTCTTTCCCGGCAACGATCCGCCATTCACCTGGAATAATGAACATGATCCCATCTCAGGGATTACAGGAGGTATCCTTGAAAAATTTGAAGGCGACGGTGAGTATCCTAAAATAATGCAGACGCTCAGTTCATCGGAATACTGGCAGTTACGTGCATCGCTCACCCATACGGATTCATATGGCACAATGGATTTGAAGATTCCAGACAATGTACGTATCTACCTTTTTTCCGGCACACAGCATACCCCGACGGAGAGCGCCGATCAGATCAGCGGTTTCCAGCAGAACAACAATTCATATTACCTCTACCTGCGTGCCCTGTTAGTTGCTCTTGAAAAATGGGTAATGGAAGGGAAAGAGCCACCAGGCAGCTCCTATCCTACGATAGCGGCAAAGACACTGGTCGCTCCGGACAAAGAAAGCATAGGGTGGCCTGAAATACCGGATGTCACTTTTAACGGCATGGTGAATGAGCTTCCTCTTCTTGATTACGGACCACAATATGATTTCAGAAATGTGACAGGGATACTCACACAGGAACCGCCGACAGCCATTTCCCGGCAGGTCTATAAAACCCTGGTACCACGGGTGGATGAGGACGGTAATGAAATTGCAGGCATCAGGGGCATTAATATCAGGGTTCCGCTTGGCACTTATACAGGATGGTCGCTGCGCAGGGAAGGATATGGAAAGGGTGATCTGTCCTCGCTTAACGGTATGTTCATTCCGTTTAAAGACACGAGGAAAGATCGCTCTGATGCCAGCGATCCAAGGCGTTCGCTTAAAGAAAGATACGGTTCACATGAAAGATATTATCAGGCAGTTAGAAAGGCAGCTGACGAACTGGTGGCAGAGGGTTTCCTCCTCCCTGAAGATGCCAGGATCGAGGTTGAAAAGGCAGGTTTGAGCGATATCCTGAAGTATATAAAATAGATTTCTCCGTAGTAATTAACCTAAGTTGCCAGTTACTTGTTGCTGGTTGCTAGTTATTTGATAATGAGCATCATGATTAATGCAAAAATATTAAATACATTTTAACAAAATCGCTTATTGTTCTGTTAATCAACAACTAACCAGTAACAAGGAACCAGCAACTAGCAACTTGAATTAATTAATATAACACAAAACTTATTAAATCATGAAAATTAACAAAACCCCATTTATTGTAACAATTGTTACAGTTTTTTTAATGCTTGAAGCTGCTTTCACTGCTTCTGCACAGGAGCCGGCAAGGCCTGCTGCCGCACCCGCACGTCCGGCTTTCAGAATGCCTGCGAGGATCATTTCACCTGAGATCCTGCCCGACAACAAAGTGACTTTCAGACTTTATTCAAAGGATGCTTCAAAAGTCACCGTTTCCGGTGAGTGGCAGTCCGGATCCGGAGTTTCTGAAGAACTTGTCAGAAACGATACCGGGATGTTCAGCCTGACTGTCGGTCCACTGAAGCCTGAACTTTATGGTTATACCCTTACTGCTGACGGCGTAAGAACTATTGACCCTAATAATGTTCAGTTGAGACGCGACGGTTTCAACTATCAGAGCTTCTTTATTGTTCCCGGACCTGAATCGGATCTTTACTTTCAAAAAAGCGGAGTACCCCATGGCACTGTATCCAAAATATGGTACAGGTCCTCAGTTCTTGACATGGACAGAAGAGTCTATGTCTATACTCCTCCAGGCTATGAAGGAGGTACTAATAAATACCCGGTCTTTTATCTTTTCCATGGAGCGGGAGGGGACGAAGATGCCTGGACAAACATGGGCAGGGCAGCACAGATAATGGATAATCTTATTGCACAGGGCAAAGCCAGGCCGATGATCGTTGTCATGACCAACGGCAATGCAAATCAGGCAGGGGCCCAGAATGAAGTGCCGGTTCTGGCTTCACCACAGGGTCAGGGGATGGCAGGGTACCAGAGGCTGGCCGGCAAATTTGAGGAACATCTTGTAAAAGACGTTGTCCCCTTTATAGAGAAGAACTATCGTGCCCTGACCGGAATGGGTAACCGTGCTATTGCAGGATTATCGATGGGTGGCGGTCATACCCAGACCATTACCGGCAACAATCCGGGATTGTTCGGCTATATCGGGGTGTTCAGCATGGGAATCATGAATATGGGCCCTCAGAACCCTGATGCAGCAAAATTGGAACAGGAAAGGATCACCAAACTTGAGGCATTGAAAAAAAGCGGTTATAAGCTCTATTGGATTGCCTGTGGAAAAGATGATTTCGTTTACAAAGGAGTAGTCACACTGAGAGAGACCCTCGATAAAGTCGGGCTTAAATATGTTTACCGTGAAAGTACCGGAGGTCATACATGGGCTAACTGGCGTATTTACCTTTCTGAATTTGCACCGATGCTATTTAAATAATTAATCTAAGTTGCTAGTTACTGGTTCCTGGTTACTAGTTGATTGATAATGAGCTTTCTGATAGGAGCGAAGAACCGGGTCCAGCTTGCTGGCGAGCCCGGCGCAGACAAAATAAAGTTTTCTGTAGATTAGTTAAACAATCAGGGAATAAATCTGGTTAAAGTACTATGGATCTTGAAAGGCTTATCGAGGTTAACCCGATATTACTTGCTCTCATTGCAACCCTGTTTACCTGGGGAGTTACGGCTCTGGGTGCAGCTATGGTATTTTTCTTTAAGACGATAAATAAAAAGATCCTGAATTCAATGCTGGGCTTTGCAGCCGGCGTTATGATCGCTGCAAGCTTCTGGTCACTTTTAAATCCGGCAATTGACCTGGCAAGAAGCCAGGGTGCTAATCCCTGGATCCCGGCTCTTGTGGGTTTTCTGGCTGGGGGAGGTTTTATTCTTCTGATCGACAAAATTTTGCCTCACCTTCACATGGGTCTTTCCAGAGATAAAGCGGAAGGCATAAAGACAACCTGGCAAAGAAGCGTATTACTGATACTTGCAATTACTTTGCACAACATTCCGGAAGGATTATCAGTGGGGGTTGCTTTCGGAGCGCTTGCTCATAATCCTGAAACCGGCATGCTGACTGGGGCCATTGCCCTGGCTATTGGTATTGGATTGCAGAATTTCCCCGAAGGTGCTGCAGTTTCAATTCCCCTGAGAAGGGAAGGATTTACAAGATGGAAGGCTTTTAACTACGGACAATTATCGGGGATTGTTGAGCCTATAGCAGGAATATCAGGTGCTTACCTTGTAACCCTGATAACACCCCTGCTGCCCTATGCGCTCTCTTTTGCTGCAGGCGCAATGATCTTTGTTGTTGTTGAAGAGCTTATACCAGAATCACAGACCGGTAATGAGACCGATCTGTCAACAATCGGCGCCATGACAGGATTTGCAACCATGATGGTTCTCGATGTTGCCCTGGGCTGAACCAGTACCCGGCATCCAGGGTTAAATGTTCTTTAAATTAACCCAGCAACTGCCTGACTCTGGCCGATATTTCTTTACCGTCCGCCTTTCCGGCCAGCTCTTTTGTTGCAACACCCATAACTTTGCCCATGTCGCCAGCTGACTTTGCACCCAGGCGTTCAATGATTTCTTTAAGTATTTTTGTCAGCTCCTCCTCACTCATTTTTGCCGGAAGATATTTTTCAAGTACCGAAGCTTCTGAAATCTCTTTTTCATAGAGATCAGGTCTGTTGTTCTCTTTATAGATTGCAGCCGATTCCTGTCTCTGCTTCACAAGCTTCTGGATGATCTTCAATTCTTCTTCGCTGCTGAGTACAGTGTCAGCGCTCCTTTCGGAACGTGCAAGGGTAAATGCTGTCTTTGCAGCCCTTATAGCTTCAAGGGCAACCTTATCCTTGCTCTTCATGGCCGCAATCAGATCGCTTGAAATTTTTTCGGTGAGTGACATAATTAAAGGTTTAAAAGTTTCATGACATAAAGATACAAGATTTCGTATTGGCCGGCCTGCCCCCTGCTTCTGAATTAACCACCCCGGCCAGACGAATTTAATTTCACCCTGTAAGATGATTTCACCGTCTGGCCACCCCTCCTTAAAAAAAGGAGGGGAAACTTATGTAATTGTATTTCTGCTAGTTAAAAATACTCGGTTTAACACAGATTCTTAAGATCGGGCATGCCCCCCGGGTGACAGGTCAGACGGCAAACTGAAGCTCTGTAAGTGTTTTGTACAATCCGTTTTCTTTTGAAAGCAATTCGTTGTGGGTTCCCTGTTCCACAATTTTTCCGCCATCGAGGACTATGATCTTATACGCCTTGCGTACCGTTGAGAGCCTGTGAGCAATTACCAGGGATGTCCTGCCGGCCATCAGCTTTTCAAGTGCCTCCTGCACAAGCCTTTCTGATTCCGAATCGAGCGAAGAAGTGGCTTCATCAAGGATCAATATCTTTGGGTTTTTAAGCATCGCACGGGCGATGGCGATACGCTGACGCTGGCCTCCCGAGAGCTGTATCCCACGCTCCCCTACGATAGTATCAAGTTTATCAGGAAAAGTTTTAATAAAATCCCAGGCATTCGCCTGCACCGCTGCATCGATAATTTCGTTCTCGCCGGCACCTGGTTTTCCATAGGCAATATTTTCACGTATTGTTCCGCCAAACAAAAACACATCCTGCATAACGATGGCCATCTGGGCACGCAGGGCTGTCAGCGGAAAATTGCGGCTGTCGCGCTCGTCGAAAAGAATCCTTCCTCCCGACGGCTCATAAAACTTCAGCAGAAGTGATGCCAATGTGGATTTCCCTGCCCCGCTCGGACCGACAAGTGCTACCTGCTGTCCGGTTTCAATTCTGAAACTGACATCTTTCAGCACAACGATCTCGTCGCGTGAGGGATAGTTAAATTCTACCCTGTCGAATGTAATCTGTCCATGAAGTGCATTGGCAGGAACAGCGACATAATCCACATCCAGGGCTTCCGTAGGTTCATCGAGAAGGAGCAGCAGTTTTTCAGCTGCGCCGATTGTCCTTTGAAGTCTCGTGTACACACCGGCCATCCCTGCAATGTTTCCCGCAATGAAACCTGAATAAATGACAAAAGAAAAAAGTTGTCCGGCTTCCATTTGTCCGTTTGCTATTAATGCGGCTCCCCTCCAGATAACAGCAGCCATTGAAACAAAAAATCCAAGGACAATGAAAGAGACTGCTGCCTGGTATTTTCCTCCCTGTATACCTGCAACGGCTACTTCATCAGTTTTTCTGCGGTAACGGTCTATCTCAAACAATTCATTTGTGAAAGCTTTCACATTCTGGATTCCCTGTAATGTCTCTTCTACAATTGTGTTGGATTCAGCCACATAGGTCTGGGCTTTTTTTGAATATCTCCTGATTGCCCTTCCCGGAGAAGAATGCAAAAAGGGCCATTGCCGGAACAATGGCAAGCATAAATACTGTAAGCTTGAACGAACTGATCATCATCAGGGTTATTCCGCCAGTGATGATAAGGAGCTGTGAGAGAAGATCTGCAAGTGTTCCCGTAAGAGAGTCCTGCAGCAGGGATATATCAGAGGAGATGCGGCTGTTTAGTTCTCCCACCCTGTGTTCGGAAAAGAAAGCCATCGGGAGCTTGATCAGGTGGTTGTAGACATGCTGCCTTATTGAAGCCAGCGTTCTCTCTGTCACAAATACGAATATCCTTGTGCGGAAGTAGGAAAAAACAGCTTGTGTAACAAGAATAGCCAGCAATATTAAACCTGTCCGGCTGATTTCGGTCATCATTTTCCCCTTGTTTCCAAGGTCGACCATGTCCCCCAGAAATTTCGGAAACATAAGACTTGCTCCTGTGGAGATAAGGAGGAAAAACATACCCAGTGCAAATTTCCACCGGTATGGTTTCAGGAACCTGTATAATTTAAGCAGCTCTTTTAATCCGGCTCCCGGTTTCCTCTTTTCCTTGTCAGACATAAAACTACAGGTTTATTCAATGATACTGATATAGGGAACTTTCAGCCACATGTCTGCGGGCAGAGGAATGCATGGCTTACAGATTATCAATTTTTGCGGCCATTATAAAATCGTTTTCCGAAAGTCCGTTGATGGCATGAGTCCACAACTCAATTTCGACTCTCGCATAGTACACATGCATAACAGGATGATGGCCTTCTTCTTCGGCCAGTGCGGCCACCTTATTCACAAAATCTATTGTATGCTTATAGTTCACGAAAAAATATTCTTTTCTTAACCTGTTGTTTTCCGTAACTGTCCAGTCATCCCTGATGCTTTCCCTGAAAACTTCTATCTCTTCCTGGGTCAGAGGTGGTATTCCTCCTTCACAAGGTATGCATTTTTTACTGGTGAGGTCCATGACTTTAGTTTTATTTCGATCTATCGATATTCAGCTTCCGCAGTAGTCCTGACCCTGTAAGCCAGAATCTGAAATACAATGGGGAAACAATTTTCATTGGTTCTTGTTCACCACAGGCGAAACCTGGGGCAGAAGGTAATAGACCTGTCAACTTAAGGAATGGGATAGCTTATGAATTAAACTGTATGGAACTGAATTGCAATAATTTACATTTCCCCTCCGAACCATCATGCCATCCCCTGCAGGCTGGCTCCAACAGCAGGCAAACGCACGGGCCCAAGGGGTAGACGACATAGTTTGCAAAGAGCTGACTTTATGTTTTAGCCTTGGTTCTTTGCGACACCTTTGCGTACTTTGCGGTTAAAAAGACTTTTCAACAGCCCCAAATTGATCACAATTGTATTTCTGCTAGTTAAAATCCACTTAGGCTGACCTATTCTTCTAACAAAAGAAGTCCCTCCATAAAAATGAAAGGACTTCTTTCTCAAATTAACCCTATAACTAACCTAACCCACTGTAAAAAACAGTGTCCCTGTATGAAAAACCTTCAGGACATTTCAGGCTGGTATTTCTCCAGACCTACAGTTTCTTCGAATGCCCTTATAAATCTCATAAAAAATGTTGAATAATCTTCCCTGTCAAAATAATTATACGTCTCTTCGGGTGTGGATGGAATGTCTTCGAGATGTGTAGCTTCTGATGTTATGGTCTTTTCTGATCCTGTAAAATCTAAAATTGTGCCATTAATCCGGTTATAAAAATACCAGCCTTTTTTCTTATGAGTCTTTAAAATTTCACCTCCATAAATGTCATAGATCAACCGGGAGATCTCGCTGCTCTGGTCAGGAGCAGAAAAATTGCCGGTTAATCCCGGATTATTATCCAAATTCCAGGTTTGGTTCAGTGCTTTTTGTATTACACTTTTTTTTAACATATTCTTTTGTATTGAGGGACGTGTGGTGGGGGCATTATTTCATAATTTAACTTACCGGCATAAAGATAAAAAATGGGGGTGGAGCGGGTGTTACAGAATTTTATTAAAAAGTTACATAATTCACATATTCAATTAAAAGACAGGTCCTTTTATGATTAAAAATTATGTAAGGGAAGGAATATTTCCAGGTAAATATCCGGAGATCCGGGAATCTTCAGGACAGGTAGATCCCTGCATTAAATTCTGAATACCTGAATTTACATGTGCATTTTTATTTCTTGAAAGCAGAAATATCAACCACAGATAAAAGACATTTCTGGTCATCACCGATAACCACACCTTCCATATAAACAGAGGACAAAGATTTACTATCATAACCGAGATTCACCTCGCAGGATTCTTTTTTATTACCGGTAAAAACCTCTTCTGAAAAACTTGTCAAAAACAGTGTGCGAGTTATCAGAGATGAATAACTTAAAGTTACTGTTTACCAGACTCAGACGCTTTTCCCCAAGCATCTCGGCACCAGTGAAGTTCAGCTCGCTTATGCTCCCGTCTTTTTCAAGTGTAAAATATCCCAGTGGAGCAAAATCGTACAAAATGGTATATTTTTTAAGAGCTGTTTCTGCAATTTCATATGCCTCCTGTAACTCTTCATTCTGCATTTCCAATTGTATCTGGTGCACCTGCAGTTCATGAAGGAGCTTTTTCACGTCAACTTCAACAACCGGTTTATCTCCTTTTTTCTTCGTTTTAAGTCTTTCTTCAGCTTTTTTTCGTAAGATCTGGGCATCTGTAAGATTCTTTTCTTCGTCATTCATGGTTTATTAATTTTCTGTTTGTAATCATAATTATTCCTGCTGCCATATTCAAATTATTAAGCAGGAAATTTACTGAGTATTCAACAACCTGTATTTTACCTTCCGCTGCTATTACCTGCATTTTGATTTTACCGTCACACATATTCATTAAAAAGCTTATTCAGGTCATTTTTAACTTTCTTTCGTGCCATTTCAGGAACAAACATCTGAAGATAATTCCTGTCTACTGCATCCTCACGTTTTTTACCGAAAAAATTAACAGCTTCAGGATTGAACTCCAATATTTTCAAGTCTGGTGATAATTGAATTATCACATCCGGGGATGAATTTAAAAGCAAATGGTTTGTCTGCTCTGTTTCCTTTAATTTTATTTCCACCTGTTTGAGATCGGAAATGTTGAAAAAGGTGATGACGAGACCCTCTATTCTGTCATCCAGCGTGCGATAGGGCATAATACGGATGAAAAACCATCGCCCGTCTCTGGCAGGAATTTGTTTTTGTATAAAAACGAGTGACCTTAATACTTCGAGGGCATCGGAAGCCAATCCGGGGTATATCAGGTCAGAAACCAGGTCTGTAAAAGGTCTTCCGATGTCGCTTTTTATAAGTTTAAAAATTTTGGTTGACTGATTCGTAAACCGGCGGATGTTCAATTCCTTGTCGAGAAACAATGTAGCAATATCGGTGCTGTTAAGCAGGTTTTTCATATCATTATTCACCCGCGAAAACTCATCTACCTTCGATTGTAATTCAGCGTTCACCGTTTGAAGCTCTTCATTCAGACTTTGCATTTCTTCTTTTGAAGTTGTAAGTTCCTCATTTGTAGATTGCAGTTCTTCATTGGTTGACTGCAATTCCTCATTTGCGGATTTAAGTTCTTCCTGCGAGGTCTGCATCTCTTCAAGAGTGCTTTGCATCTCTTCACGTGTATGCTGCAACTCCTTTTCAAACTCAGTCAGCTTTACACTGGCTAATGTCTTCTTTCCTTTTATGACTGACAGTTTAGATTCTGCAATCTTCGGGACATCGGTAAAAATTATCAATACTGCGCCGTACAAAGGCTCTGGTTTATCAATCCATTGAATGTTAACATCTATGGCTTGCTTATCACCGTTCATCCCTACTTTGATATTGTGCAAAACCACGGATTCCTTTTTCATTATGGCTTTTCTGAAGGCTGCCGGAAATTCTTCCCGTAAACCTTCACGCAACATTGCAAAAATATTAAGGTTTGCCTTTCCAGCAGCCGGTTCAAGATATTTTCCGGTATGGCCGCTTACATATATTATGTCGCCATTTTCTGTTACCAGAACACCGGCAGGCGAAAAATGCTTCAATAGCAGTTGATCTGCAAGTGTCTGAATATTCATAACCGATCTTGAAGGCATTGATTTCTCCTCGTTAACCTGTCTGTTTCTTGAAAAGGATGACGGGAAATCGAACAATTCAGGTGTCAGGGTTGTAAGCGAGCGTTTATATATTTTTAATTTGGAATCCAAAGTTGTGAACAGATGACCTTGGGTTCCAAGCGTTTCGGAACTACCAAGCAGCATAATACCTTCAGGGTTAATACTATAGTAAAACATTCCAAGCAATTTTTTTTGCAGCTCGGTATCCATATAAATAAGCAAATTCCGGCATGAAAGAAAATCGATCTTGGTAAATGGCGGATGCATAATGATATTGTGCTGTGCAAATACAACCATTTCCCTGATTTCAGAATTGACACGATAGCTGTCATCAGTTGCTGAAAAGAAACGATTCAGGCGAACCGGTGAAACATCGGAAGCAATATTTGACGGGAAAATACCTTTTCTGGCGATTTCAATAGCATCAATGTCAAGGTCGGTAGCAAATATCTGTAAGGAAAGCCTTCCGGAAGGGTTTGATTTTTCCAGTGCTTCCTTAAATACCATAGCCAGTGAATATGCCTCTTCTCCGGTCGAACAGCCTGGTAACCATGCACGCAATATCGAACCTTCAGGCAGTTTCGAGATATAATCCGGAATAATTACCTCTTTCAGCTTTTCCCAGACAGCAGGATCACGAAAAAAATTGGTCACACCAATCATTAATTCTTTGAAGAGAATTCTGGCTTCCTGCGGATTTTCCTGCAAAAAGCGGACATAAGAAGATATCTTATCAATTTTGTGGACACTCATGCGCCTTTCGATGCGCCGATAGACTGTATTTTTTTTATATAAAGAGAAGTCATTCCCGGTATGGGTTCGCAGCAGAATTATAATCTTTTCAAGAGAGCTCTGGTCTTTAACTTCGGAATCCAGGTTTAATTTAACCAGGGGAACATGCCTGAGGAATTCAATCAACCTGGAAGGCAACAGGTTAGCCGGTGCCACAATATCGGCAAGTACTGAATCTATTGCGCTTCGGGGCATGCTGTCATATTTAGCCGTGGAAGGGTCCTGTACCATTACTATCCCGTTTTTCCCTTTTATGGCCCGCAGACCTGAGCTGCCATCGGATCCCATGCCTGAAAGAATAACACCGATGCTCCGGTCATTCCTGTCGTCAGCAAGAGAACGGAGAAAAAAATCGACGGGCAGACGAAGTCCTCTTGATTCCATGGGCTCAAACAAATGAAGCACTCCATTTAATATCGACATGCTCTTGTTCGGGGGAATTACATACACACAATTTGGTTTTACTGCCATGCGGTCTTTCACCTGCAAAACCTGCATCCCTGTAATTCGCTGAAGCAACTCAGGCAGCATACCTTTCTGTGTCGGATCCAAGATGCTGAATAACGACGTATGCCATCCCGCTTTTGTCAGGCACATTACCAATAAATTGCTCTAAAGCTTCCAGCCCGCCTGCTGATGCTCCGATGCCAACTATTGGAAATTTAGCCGGATCTGTTACAGAAGTTTTATGTCTTGTTGTGACTTTTGGATTTTGTTTCCTGGTTTTCAATTTTGTAAATTAGAATAATTCACGACTCCTGTAAAATATCATTTTTAATTCTTTTCTGACTGAGCTAATATGAATATTTCCTGAGAATTATATCTACTATCTGTAAACAACGAATAACGTGATATACAGTTACCTACTAACTACAAAATAAATAAAAAATTATCAAATTCAGAACATTCAGCCAATTGTTTTTAATTACGCAGGGCAAAGACCCCTGCCGAAGAGTGGGAAAAGGCGCACCTAATTGCTTTTGGTATAATATTTAAGAGCTTCCGGCATGAACTGTTTCAGCTTTCTCAATCTTGTTTGATCGGAAGGATGGGTGCTCAGGAATTCCGGAGGACTTTCTCCTCCCGCTTTTGACATTCTTTCCCAGAAAGGAATTGCTTCACGCGGGTCATAACCTGCCATTGCTGAAAATATAAGTCCGTACTGATCTGCTTCCGTTTCCTGTTGCCGCGACCAGGGTAACATGGCTCCCAGCTGACTTCCTATACCATAGGTGGTCATGAAAAGATCCTGTGTCTCCTGAGGCTTCTGTGCCAGTGCAACCTCCAATGCCATGCCACCCATTTGCTGGACCATTGCCTGGCTCATTCTTTCATTACCATGTTTGGCAATGGAATGGGCAATCTCATGTCCCATAACAATTGCCAGAGCTGTTTCGTTTTGAGTTACAGGCAATAAACCTGTATATACAACCACTTTTCCGCCTGGCATACACCAGGCATTTATAACCTTATTGTCATCAATCGTGTTGAATTCCCAGGCATACCCTTCAAGAACCGATTCTTTTCCCTGGCTGGTATAATACTTTGTGATTGCATTTGCAATTCGTGCACCGATACGGTCAACCATTGCCGCATCTCTGTTTGCGGAGCTTAATACCTTATTCTCTGACAAAAATGTGTTATATTGGTTTACTGCCATTAACCGTAAATCCGATTCCTTTACCAGGCTTAGCTGGTTGCGGCCGGTAACCAGATTTAAAGCACATCCCGCCAGAATAAAGGCGCCAAACAATAAAACGGTTATTTTTTTCATCTGTGTGTGGTTTTAATTTGAGTTTAAAAAATATTCTTTTGGGAGTGTATTTTAACAGCATAAATTTAGTTTCAAATACTTGTTTATCTGTTACATAATTTTTACTAAAAATTACAAGATTCCCACTTTTTGTGAATATTGGAATTATGTAAATCTTTCTCAAAATTGTGTAACACTTATTTTTCTTTTTGAACCTACCTTGCGCACTGTTTATTCCTTAAATGATTAACTGTATAAGTTGATAATTGACACTGACCGGCAAATTAGATATTGGTATTTCTATATAATTTAAAACCTGTTTTATGAAAAAAATGAGAATGAGTTTAATTATTGCATTAAGTGCAACTTTGATCTTATCGGGTTGCGCTTCATGGAACAAATCACAGAAGGGCGCTGTTGTCGGAACAGCAGCAGGTGGTGCAATGGGCGCTGTGATCGGCAGGGCTTCGGGTAACACGGCTCTGGGTGCAATAATCGGAGCCGCTGTAGGTGGCACGGCAGGCGCTATTATAGGTCACGAGATGGACAAACAGGCTGAAGAGATAAAAAAGACCGTTCCTGATGCTAAGGTTGAACGGGTGGGTGAAGGAATCGTTGTTGAATTCAGCAGTAAAGTCCTGTTTGCATTTGATAAGTCAGATCTGTCGGCAGATGCTAAAACCAGCCTCGATAAACTTGTTAAAGTGCTGAACAGCTATCCTGATACGGATATTGAAGTGCAGGGACATACAGACAGCAAAGGCAGCACAGGCTATAACCAGTCTTTATCTGAAAGGAGAGCCGGCACAGTGTCGGGTTATCTGGCCGGAAAAGGGATAACTGCCAAAAGGGTTACAATCAAAGGATTTGGTGAGTCTTTCCCAAAATATGACAATAAGACGGATGATGGTCGTACGCAGAACCGCAGGGTGGAGTTTCTTATAGCAGCAAATGAGAAGATGAAAGCTGAAGCTATTAAAGAAGCTGGTCAGTAGTGATACTAAAATAAATAACCTAAGTTGCTAGTTACTTGTTGCTAGTTGCTAGTTGCTAGTTATTTGATAATGAGCATCATGATTAATGGAAAAATATCAAATAAATTTTAACAAAATCGCCTATTGTTCTGTTAATCAACAACTAACCAGTAACCAGGAACCAGCAACTAGCAACTTGAGTTAAATAAATAATTTGGTAATATTAATATAATATTAAAATGATATTAAAATGAAATCGAAATTGAAATTTAAACTTCTTGCATTATCATCAGTTCTTATTCTTTCGACATTTGCCTTACAGGCCCAGATCGGTTTTGGCCTGCTTGGCGGCGTAAATTTGCAGAATATAAATGGGAAGGATAATAATGGAGATAAACTTAAGAATGGTCTTTTAACCGGGTTTCATGCCGGAGTGGATGTAAATATCCCGGTAGCGCCTGACTTTTATTTCCAGCCCGGGATACTCTTCTCTGTCAAAGGGGCAAAGAATAACTTCTTTTCACCGGGAGCCAAAGCATCTGACCTGGTAACAACCACAAAAATCTCCTACATTGAAGTGCCTTTAAACCTGTTATACAGGCCACAGTTAGGGGAGGGTTATATCCTTCTCGGATTTGGACCATACGTTGCCTTCGGTATCGGTGGCACTGAGAACTCTGAATTCGGTTCTTTAAGCTACAACAGGGATGTCAAATTCAAAAACACTGTTACTAATTTGGTCGATTTAATTTCAAATGCCTATTACCGGCCTTTTGATGCAGGTGCAAATATCTTCTTCGGATATGAATTGTCGCTTGGTGTCTTCTTACAGCTGAATGCCCAGCTCGGATTATTGAATATAAATCCGGAATATAGCTGGGCTACCGATAGCAAAGCTGCATACAAAAACACAGGCTTTGGCCTTTCAGCCGGATACAGGTTTTAACAACTGATTTTAACATGCAAAAGGACCGTTTTGGCAGGGCAAATACGGTCCTCCCGAGCGACAGCGAGGGATCTCCTTGATTTATATACAATTACAACTTATAAATTAAGTTCCGAAACTACCCTAAGGCTCATCAAAAGATGTGTATAAGGGGTAGTTTCAAGGATGGGAAAGTTATTTAATTGTATTTCAGCTAATTAAATAATTCAATGTCTAAAACTGGTTCTTAGGTTGACGGGATAGCCCTCCCGGGATCGGTTCTGTAATTCCCGGATTGACAGGTATTCCACCGTTTTAAATTTAAGCAGTCCGGGAACAGAAATAAGTTATTCCCTTAATTTCTTTGATATCGATGATCTTAAGCTTGTGTTTTTCAAGAAGTTTTGTTACCTCCTTTATTGATAAGCTTCTGTCGGTTCTGGAATCCATATAATTAACCATTCTGTCGAAGAGCTTCGATGACTGGTAAAATGGGAAAACAGATCTGTCCTGATCATTACTTTTAAAATGACCAACGAAATTGGCCTTTTTGGGTAGCATACGGACTACAACACGTAAAAAACTTTCGAGGTGGTTAATATTATTCAGTTTTTTAAGGTTCACCAGTGTTTTGATTTTCTTCATTTCATCAGAATCGTAGTAGTAATGATGTAATGATGAGAGAGCCAGCAGGTTCGGCATTTCTGCCAGTTGAAGCAATCTCAGATATTGATAGAAATCTTCGCCTGCTTCAGTACGTATATTTTCTAATACACGATTTACCCTGGTTGATTCAGGTTTAAGTAGTCTTTCCCTGAACTTTGATGGCACAAGATCTTTGGAAATTCCGGTTTTTTCCAAAACTAAAATAGTTTCCATAGTTTTAAGTGTTGAAATCGCTCGATTGGGATACAATTTTCTCAAATAAAGGTAAGCTGTAAATCAGCAGATTAGTTACACAATTCCCTTTTTGAGTTACATCTTTCACAGATACTTGTCTGAAAAAAATCGTAAAGATTTTGGCAGTTTTGTCAGGAGATACCCCGATTTTCTCCTTGCCACCTTAAAATGAGCTGCCATCCCGATTACCGGAGGAGGATCTCCCCTTTATGCAATATACCTTATGACTTCCACCTGGCAGATGTCCGCTGCTTCCTTTATTTTCTCACCGCAATCAGCATAATTTGCACCTTCAACTACGGTGGCTACATCTGTGAGTTTGAAAACTTCAGGACAAATTTCTTCACAAAGGCCGCATGCAGTGCAACCTTCTTCAATCCAGACTTTGCTAATATTCATGATTTATATATTTTCGTATTTCTTTCATGCCTGCAGTTGATCCCTCAACTGTCTCCGTGACAGGAAAATCCTGCTTTTAACAGTTCCGATATTCAGGTTAAGCTCTTTTGCAATCTCTTTATATTTATACCCATCGATATGCATTTTAAATGGAAACCGCAGCTTATCTCTTAATTGTTCAATATTCTCTTTTATTTCCAATTCTGAATATTCTGAATCCGGGTTTTCAGAAGCGAAAGCCAGGTTTTGATTAATATAGGATAGCTCTAAAGTCTGACCCTGAAATGTGCCTCCACGGGAGGTGCGCCTGTAGTTGTTAATAAAGGAATTTCTCAGTATTGTGAAGGTCCAGGCTTTAAAGTTTTCTTTGTCGAAATATTTATCCTGATTCAATAATGCTTTCAGATATGTTTCCTGCACAAGATCTTTTGAATCCGATTTACTCCCGGTAAGGCGATATGCGAACTTAAATAGACCTCGTTCAAGGTTCAGGAGTTGTGTACTAAATTCTACTTTTGTCATGGCTATGGTTTGATTTGGAAATACTGTAGAGAATCGATTTAATGTGGACCCCTTTGGACAGTTTTTTTAAAATAGATATGTTATCACGACTACTTTTTAAAATACTTTCTGACAAAGTCATGTCTTTGAGACTCAGTCATCTGATCAGATTGTTTTACCTCAATTTTAATGTTTTCAAATAAGTGGTCCCTTTTAACAGGTTTAATAATTCGTTTTTGGCATCTGTTGGCCCAAAAAGAACAACTTCATGATACTCTTTAATAATCTCACCCAGTTTTTTATAAAAGCTTAATTGCAGATGTTGCTCTTTTTTATGAATTAGTTTTTCCCCCTTATAAAAATTGAACTCTGCTTCCTGGTTTGATAAATCTGAAACAACACTTTTTGTCACAATCGTGTCATTTGCTAATTCCATTAAGAACAGCACTTGTAATGATCCATCCAGATACCCAGTTGTTTAATATTTTTCATCTTTATTCAGTTACTCACCGAAATAATAAACCTGTACCCATTTTCCAGCCTCTCTCTACAATCACATCACCTGTGATGCTCATTTGCTATATTATTGGAAATAATTCATCAATAAGGTTAATGATTCCTCATGCGTCCGATTATCGTATTAAGAGAAGTCTTAAGTTTATTAATAGCTCCTTCCACTGCCTGTTCATGGTTACTGGCATGGTTTGTAACAGCAATTGGCTTCATTCCTTCAAGACGGACTTCAATCAGTACATCGTTTATCATTTAATCCCTTCCTTATCACCGTCCTCATCTGACAGATGAACTTCCACTCGTGTTATCTGATGACTGAACCTGCTTAATTCTTCTGATATTAAGCTGGTTAACGGAGTTCTAAGTTCTTTGCTTACTGTTACATTATTGTCGGTATTAAATAGAATTGTCATAATGCCTGTGGTTTATAGTTTTTAAACTGCATCATGATCTTAGCTGCATTTCCCAAGCAAAAACCAGATAACCAGAAAACTACAATTGTACCTAAACAACCACCACCTAATTTCCAGGCTCCATATCCTGAAAGTATTCCTCTTAATAGATTGTTCATGATGTTATTATTTGATTTGATTATACATGTTCATCATAGCTTTAACCAGCATTCGAATTTGCCCTTTATGCAGTTCCCGAAGAGATCACCTAATTCTTTGACATTCCAGCAACGAAATAACAGCATTGACCTCACAGATCGGTAATATGAAGGCGTACATTGGGTTCTACTTCAATATATTCAACCTGGCCGTCTCTACTAAGATTCTGGCGTTCCTGCCGAACTTTTAAATATTAATATCCTTCAGGTAGGTGAAAACCCCAAATATCTTAAGTAGCCAGACGATAACAACAATGACAACCACAACATTCAGGATGTTTTTAATTTTACGGTCCATAGGGATGTAATTGTTGACCAGCCATAAAAGAACGCCGGCAACAATTAGTACGATTAAAATAGTTAATAGTGGCATAATAATTATTTATTAGATTATTCAAAGTTAATCTGTGCAATTGCCGTAAGTGTTACATAACTCCGCGAAAAAGTTACATGATTTACGCATCCATGTAAGGTTTTTCATTCCGGTCAGGCTCCTAATTATAAGGCTTGCCCGCGCAATCTGAGTTAATATGTGAATGATGTAATTCATTCAGTGAATTATGTAACAGTTTTGAAAACAAGTCGGTGTACCTTTCAACCTTCCCTTCAATCACACATAATATCAATTATGAAAAGGAAAATATTTTTGAAAATATTAGTTGGAACAGTGTCTCTTAATTAGTGATAAAATTTTTAACGGCTTTAATTTTTATTGAGCCATGGCTTGGGGGAAGAATACGTGCAGAATTAAATGGTGAGAATAGAAATTACATAGTTGAAATTGAAAAGGTTCATATCTTTGATATTTAAGTCAGGAATTGAACTGGAAGGTATGCACTATACCAAAGCAGGGTGATCCGGATTTTGAATTAAACGGGAAAATAGGTCCGTAAAACTCACAGGGATCACACCTCTTTAAGGCGATATTGAAACAGGATGTTTGCATCAGAACAGTCACTATTTCCAATAGCAGCCTGGTTGGTAAGATCCCACTTTTTGAAGGATGCAATACCTCCATTGGTTTCACCGGTCAACCTCCGGATAACAAATCTGATTTTTAATAAAATTGATCTGGAAATTGGAAACATCTTAAATGCACAGTCTTATACTGTGAAAGAAGGCTTTATGAAAATATACGATTTAAAGGTTGACAAACTGGACACCTTATTGCCTGGCATCATCAGACAATTTGATTTTAGTGCTGATGAACTCTTCTCGATCAGGGCTGACAGCATGTATTCCTACAAGGCTACCGGGATAATCTATTCAGCAGCTTCAAACACCCTGGAAGTCGACAGTTTCAGAATTCAACCAAACTATGCGTGGTTATGATTTCACATCGAGGTATAAATTTCAAATGAGTCGTTTTGAAGCCGGCTTCAGCAATATTTACGTGTATGATTTTCTTGCTTCGGATTATTTCAGAAACCGGAGCTTAATTAGTTCTTATGTCGAAATCGGGGAAATGGATATGAAAGTTTTCCGTGATAAACGAAAAGAATTCCGGCACCTGATCAAACCTGCATTTCAGGATATGATTTATAACTATCCCGGTATTCTGCAAATTGATTCAATCTGGCTCCTTTGGACGGGAATGTCATTTTTACCGTGCATGCTGAAGAAGCCAACGAAGCAGGAAGTATCAGATTCAATGAAATCAATTCTAAACTTTACAACATAACCAACAACGCCATCTACAAAACGAAAAGCGCTTTTATTGAACTTAAAGCTGATGCATTGTTAATGGGGAAAGGAAAGCTTAACATTCTCTTAAAAGGAAGATTATTTGACAGCAATAACACATTTTCACTTAATGGATCTCTTTTGGACATGGAAGCAAATGAGTTAAATCCAATCCTGGAGAAAAGTGCTTATATCTATGCTACATCCGGGAAAATCGATAAAATGAATTTCAGTTTTAGCGCTGATAATACAAATGCTGCCGGCAAAATGACCATGCTTTATCATGGATTGGATATTACGGTTAAGAATAAAAGAACCGATGATACAACAGCTTTTAAAGAAAGGTTCATTTCATGGATTGCTAACCGGAGAGTTATGGATTCAAATCCTGTTCCGGGTGATGATGTGCGAGCTGGAATTATATATTTTGACAGAGATCCCGAAAGATTTCTTTTTCATTATTGCTTCCGGTCTATTCTTTCAGGGATAACATCAAGTCTTAGTAAAAACCCGGAGAAACATTTGGCTACAAATTCGATTTGACTTTTTCCCAGTAATCCTGTGTGGTTTTTCCTGATCCGTTCCAGTTCCTGGCAATTGTTTCATAATCCGGATACCCGATTTCTCTGGCGTAATAGAGGAAGACTTCTTTTGAAATATCAAAATTGTAACAATTTTCGATTTTATAATTCTTACCGGTTCGCTGGTTATAGTCCAGTATCCTGATCGGTCTTATCTGAAAAGCTCCGACCGCCTCCTCAGCAAGATTATATGCAAGGGTATTTCCTGCACTCTCAACCTTAACAACTGCCTTTATAAGTCTTTCATAAGCGTCTACAGGTTCTGAAGCCAGGATAAAGGCAACTGTTGTCTCAGGTGCTTTTACAGCGAATGTCATCAACGAAAAGAAAATAAGAAACAAACTCTTCAGAAGGAACTTAAATAATTGTATTTTATTTTTCACATCAGATTTATTAGTTACCGGTTTTGTACCATACCAGAAAGGGTCTTTTAAAAGACCAAATGTAGTTACCGGGTTTCGTTAATGTATTACAAAACTTTTTAGAAAAAGTTACATAATTCACACATTACAAATATGTTAATGTTAATCTGCAAATTAGAAAAACCTCTTGCTGATGACCGGAATATATATTTCAATTCACATGAACTCTGAAATAAAGTTCAGGTGGAAAGGAAGTAGTAAATTCTAAAATTAATTGTGCTTTTTGGCTCCAGAACCGGGACTGAGTTACACTTTATCAGTTAAACCTACCCAATAAAGATTTATTATGGAGAATACCAAGCATTATGGCAAAGAGTGCTATTGCAGGTAGTATGTGGATCAGGCCGCTAATATGGAACCCAAAAAATCCGGCGGCCCAAACTTTGATCAAAGCAAAACCATCAATAAAAAGTATTTTTGACATTCAATTTATTATTACTGAAAAACTGGGTGCAAAGGTAGCATTTTTTTATTAATTAACCTATAGTTGCTAGTTACTTGTTGCTGGTTGCTAGTTACTTGATAATGAGCATCATGATTAATGTTACTTGTTGCTGGTTGCTAGTTATTTGATAATGAGCATCATGATTAATGCAAAAATATCAAATAAATTTTAACAAAATCGCCTATTGTTCTGTTAATCAACAACTAAACCAGTAACGAGGAACCAGCAACCAGCAACCTGAGTTATTACAAACCTGCAATAATTAATAGCATAACTACTTCAGATATACCAAGTTTGTACGACAGCGTTTCAATCATTTCTTTTTCCTCACCCTCGTTAAAGTGCAAATCATGTTCCTTTATTACAGGATACTTTAATATGAGCTTTTTCTTTTTCCTGTTCCAGTAACCGTTTGCCGTTGTATCCATGATGGTTAATCCAGTGAAGTGAAATTATGATTATGACAAATGTACCCTTAAGCAATCAAGGAAAGTTACATAATTACACAAACAAATTACATAATTTACACATTATTAAGGAGTAAGCCTTTACTAAACGGAGGGATTCGGATTACTTCTCATCTCATCAAAAAATGGTGTTCTTTTTTCTTCAACACATTTTGCGGCATAAAGGTAAAGTGCTGCGCTCCAGGTTTGCCAGTCCTGCCCCATCGGCTTGCCATTCTGTGCTTTAAGCCATTCGTTGAATCCGAAATCAAGATTCGTTCCGGAAGTTTTAATAATATGGGTAAGAACCACTAGTTTTTTTTCGGCGAGCAGGTACCTTTTAGCAGCTACTAATGCTGCTATATAAAATCCGCAAACAAAAGGCCATATACCTCCATTGTGATATTCTCCGGGATTGTTATATACTGAATACCGTGAATGCCAGTCCTGATCTTCAGGTTTAATGAAAGGAAAAAAATTAGGGGGCAGGTCAAGTGCCAGTTCACCTCTTCTTTTCATTCCTGAACACTCCTCTTCAATCCAGGAAATAATATCATGAGCCCGCGACGGTGATGCAATTCCGGAGAGAATGGCAAGACTGTTGCCAAGCAGGTCGAACCTTTCACTGCTATGAATTTTATAAGACCAGAAAGCATAATAAGGCTTATGTCTTTACAACAAGCCCTTCGCGGGCATGATGGTGCATGGTTCCTCCTGTTAACTGTAAACCTGCTTAACTCCCCGATCATTAAATCTGCTCTTTCGTGCCGGCCAAGAAGCCGGAGACAGCAATATACCAGGGTATTCACAAATAATCCATATCCGGTAACCCATTGTTCGTCACGCCAATCACTTGTGGGCTGCTGTGCAACCAGATACCGGTCAGACGGACTTTGATACTCCATCCAGATTAAGGCTTTTTCAACCGCATCATTAAGAAAGTCAGATTCTCCGGATAACTTCCTGAAAATGCCAACACCCAGCAAAAACAAAGGAGTGGTATCACTCGATCCACGATCCTCCGGATCGTGCACCAGAGAAGGGATATGACCGTGTTTGGTCTGATTCTTTGCCAGTGTTACCAATACTCTCCGGATGCTCTCTGTCAGCTTTTTATTCTCAGAAACAGCAATTCCAAAGATAGAAAACATCAGGTCCCTTGTATATGGTTCCGGATATCCCCAGCCGGCGGTCCGGGGAAGCCCGTGGTACGATCCGTGTGCATTATGAAGCAGCACCTCAAGAGCTGCCTTCTTTGCCTGCTTCAATCTCTATCCGGTTTAACGTTTGCATGATATTAATCTGTAAATCACCTTATATCCAATTTATCGCTTATTATCTGAACAAACCGTTTTGCCACAACGCGGTAGTCAAAATTTTTCACAACCCGCTCTCTGGCGGCCATGCCCATTTTTTCACGCAAATTTGCATCAGTCATGAGGATCATCAGATACTTCGCAATATCATGGACATTTGCACGGTAATCCACTGTCCGTGGCTCTTTAAATTTTACTCTGTGTTTATCTTCATAGCCCGACTCATCACCAAGCATTACCTGGTCCACAATAATTTTCCTGGCTACATTTGCCAGGAATCCCGTTTCGCCATCTATAATAGTATCAAGCATTCCCATTGCCTTTATACCCAGAACCGGTTTTCCGCATGCTCCTGCTTCCACTTGCGGCATTCCAAATCCTTCGAGCCGGGATGGGGCTGCGTATATATCGCATGCTCCGACAAGATAAGGCATGAAATTACGTGAAATTGTGTTGGTCGCATAAGTGACATTTTTTTCAATGCCAAGGTGCGTTGCCATTTCCAGATCGGCAAGGTTCTGATTACTGGTACGTGGCTGAGGCCACACCTTGCAGACATATTTCCAATCGGGCGCTTTGGAATCAATGATGGCCAGGGCCTGCATTACCTCCTGTGCTCCCTTTGATGCAGCGTCACCACCAACGGTGAGAATCATTATCTGATCGGGTGAAATGCCCAACGTCTCGCGCACTGTCAGAATTTTCGGATCGTCCTTATTGTGAGGGGTAAATGCATCCGTATCGCAACCTACCGGTAACACCTCAATTTTGTCACCATTGATACCGTCACGGACATACATTTCCTTTACCCAGTTCGATGTTACCAGAATAAGGGGGAGTGCATTCAAAACCTCCTGGTAGTTAGCGATATAACCGTCAGCAACCAGCCATGGTACCGGCTGCACACCATACCGTTGCGGGTGAAGGACTAATTGGGGTGTATGCCCCCAATAACCGACACCTACAACCACGTTGGGTTCAAACCAGCGATAGTACCATTCCTTCTCCAGCGCTGATTCGAAATGAACAGCATTTGCATCAACCCCCATCTCAAGAAGACCTCTGTACAGAAGATCGCCCTGTGTTGCAAGCCCTCCCGGTGAAGGCGGGTAATCATATAATACCAATACTTTCATTTCTTAATCCATTTTTTAGCATCAATCGGATCTGAAAATTGCCAGAATGATTCTGCCCGTGGTGTTGTTTCCGCCTCAAAACTGTTTTTTTCAAATCCATAGGTTTCTGTAATTATGCTGTATTTTCTTAACCAGATCCGCCTTGTAAGCTTGTTGTAAACAGTGGCAGTTTCGACAGGCCTGGGGTAATATTTCTTATTACCATCTTCGTACGCAAAAGTCCAAAGAAGGCTGGTAAATATTTTACCGGCATGCCAGAGTTTAATTACTGCCTTACTTACCTCCTCATGCCTTATGTGCCTTGTATATTCACCGGTGGGGTTATGTGTGAGTATCAGATCGAAATGCTTCGGAGGCAGCAAGTCCAGTATTATCCGCTCAACCTCTTTTTCGTCCAACGGTTTTTGATCAGGACCGTCATCAAGGTCGCCCATTACACCTTCCGATTTGAGAGCTTTTAATGCATTATGAAACCTGGGAGCTCGTTCTTCATCCCCTCCGCGGCATAGACTAACGGTAAAAAAATTCCACGACGGATGACTCAGTATTGTTCCACCGGCCCATAACGTTTCATCATCCGGGTGAGCAACTATTACAGCAACCTTTTTTGTTGTTAACCGGGTCATAAAGAATAGGAGTAACCTGTTGGCAGCGTCCCCAGATCATTTATATGTTAAATAACCAGGGCTGTTTGTCATTTTTTTGGTGATTGCCAAAAAACCAATCCACCAACACCCATGACGGCAATTCCGATCAGAGGTGACCATTTGAGGTGGTGCCGTTTGTTTGCAGTGATCTCCAGTTGCCCGATATCAACCACTTTCTCCCTGGTGAAGAAAGTAAAAGCCGTAAAAATGGTTAATAATAAACCAATGATTATAATGACGATACCTGCTTTTTTCATTAGCTTCTTTTATATGAATAATAATCTGAAAGTTAAAGGAAGCTCAGGGAAAGAGTGTTACATAATTATCTGTATAATTTACATTATTCACACTTTCTTCAGCTGTGCAGTTCTTTTTTGCCTATTCCAGGTTCATTTGTTAACAGGTAATCAGGGATTAATGTTGTTGATCTTTTCTTAGTCCGTTGAGTCATTACTTCTTCTTTTTTTGATTTCTTTTCAAAATGAACCGGCGACTGCCCGCAAGGTATCCTGTCCGGATTTTTATACTTTTCAATCGTCAGCCTTGCCAAAAGATAGCTTACAGTCGATTCTGCACCCTGATTGAGGTTCACATGAGTTTCCTCCAACCCGTCGTAACAACCACCGGTACATGGATTGTAAATAATCTGATGCAGGCGGTTGTTCCCTAAAAACCAGTTGAAAGCCGTTTCCATTTTCAGACGGTATTCTTCGTCCTGAATCACATCATAAAATTTACTCAGGGTCATTATCGTATAGGCAACGTCAATTGGCTGCTCCCCAAAATGACCTGCCTTCTGCCCTTTTTTCAACCAGCTTTTATTCGATACAACTTCTATCCCATTTTCATTATAAGTTTGTGATAACAGAAAATTAAGCGACGATATGGCAATATCTTTATAAACTGTATCTCCTGTCAACAGCCAGGTATATAACATAGCTTCAGGCAAAATGCTATTTGCATAGGTCAGGTAGCCTTCAAACCAATTCCAGTTTTCAATTGATTCATGCTTATACATCTGAACAAGCCTTTTAGCCAGTGTTTCAATCAGATTAAGTGTTTCAGGTGATTTTGTTGTATTATAATAGTAATACAGTCCTTTTATGGTAAATGCCATTGCACGTGTAGAATGCATTGTCTCCGCATGAGGCAGTGCTTTTTGTATGATTGCGCTGGCCTCTGATATTATTCTCGTCAGGAAGAAAGCCTTTTTCTGAGACTAAATATCCAAGAGCCCAGACTGCTCTCCCATTTGAATCATCGAGATTAGTGACTTTATTCTGATCTGTAAATTCGCCGTAATAGTCTACATAATTTAAAAAGTCACCGCCGGGTTGCTGACAAAAGCGTATAAACCGGAGATATTTATGAATGTAAACCAGGCTCTTCTCATCTGCCTGTTAATTTAAAATACATACATAACGAAACCAGAGCTCTTGCATTATCATCAAGGGTATAACCGGAACTGACATCGGGTTGGTTGATTTTTGAAAACTGTATGATCCCGGTAAAGGTTGTCATCTGTTTCAGGTGATTCAGGTTGATGACCGGGAGGTTATATTGGAGTGAAATTTTATCACCGGAAATCCTTTCAAACAGCCTGGCATGGGCAACTGCAGAGTTTTCCCAGGCAGTGGATACTATTTTCTGAAGGGTGTTTGTGCTGATATTCTTTCTTAACGGTTCATCGTTGAGCAATCTTATAATGCTATCAGCTAATTGATATGAGTTACAAAAATCGAAAATAATGCCGGTTTCAGATGTCAATACCTCCTTTGCATGGGGGATGGGTGTAGAAATGATAGGGCAGCCACAACTCATTGCATAGACAAAAGTCCCGCTTACAGCCTGGTTAGGGTCGTTGGTGGTAAACAGATAAATATCTGTAAGTTGTAAATATTCGAGAAGTTCGGGTAATGGCAAATAGCTATTTACAAATATTACATGATTTGCAAGCTGGTTATTGATTACCAGCGATTCAAGGTTTTCCCGATATATTTCCCCTTCATTTTTCAATACATCGGGATGGGTTTTGCCAATTACAAGGAATACTACTTCAGGATTGGTTTTGATAACCGCAGGCAGCGCTTCCAGTGTAGTTTCAATGTTCTTTCCTGAGCTTAGCAGGCCAAATGTAGTAAGTACTTTTCTGCCGGTCAATCCATATTTTCTTTTCAAATATCCTTTACTCAGGTGTGGGACCAGATGCGTCCCATGGGCAATTACACTTATTTTTTGCTCAGGGATTTCATAGTCATCCGACAATACCCGGGCGGAGTTATTGGTCATAACAATTACCGACTCGCAGGCATCTGCAATATTTTGCACTTTTGTCTTTAAAAGTTCATCAGGATTGGGGAGTACGGTATGAAAGACAATAACGACCGGCTTTAAAAGTTTATTTAAAAATTGCTGAAATGGCTGTTCCTGCAACTTGAAAAAACCAAACTCATGCTGGATCAGGACCATTTTAATGCAATTGTCTTTGTTGATTTTTAATGCTAATTCTTCATATTCATGCGCTATTGAGGTCTTAAGAATATATTTTACTTCACCTATCATACAAAAATTCTGTTTCACCGGATTCCAATGCACAAACTTTTATGGATAATGAATTGCTGAATTTATTTGCAAGCGCTTTTATCAAATCCTGCGAATAGGTTGCTATACCGCATACCCTTGGCGGATATGAGGTAATAAACAGGATTTCAGATCAGATTTTCGTTTTTATTTTTCATCATTACCTGCATAAGTTAATAATTCAGCCACCAGGGCCGGTAAATTCACCGAAGCAACGGCAATAGTCGTATCCGCTGCCCCATAATAGATAAACAAAGTATTACCAAAAATGGCAGTACCGGTAGGGAAAACAACATTATTCACTTCACCATACAATTCCCATTCATATTCAGGTGAAAACAATGCATAAGGAAGCCGTGCCAGTTCTTTGGATGGATCATTCAGATCCAGAAGTGCGGCGCATGCAGAATATACACATCCTCTGTCCGATTTCCCCACTCCATGGTAAATCAACAACCACCCATGTTCGGTTTCGATTGGAGGACAGCCACTGCCGATATAGTTTAACTCGTGACCGTAAACCGGATCAAGGACTATATGCTCCTGCAGATCCATAAGGTAATTCTTCCCAGTATTCCGAGGTGAGTTCCTTCAGATTGTTGACAGAAACAATTTGAATGCCCGGTCTGATCCGGTGAAGAAATACCAGGTTGCCATTAATTTTCCGTGGGAAAGAAAGTCACATTTTTGTCCCACAACATCATTTTCTTTTCAGGATCTGCCACCTGGTAATAAAATTTGTGATTACGGTAATAATTTTCATTTACCTTACCTGCAGATTCAGCCAGGAATACAAATTCTGCATATGTTATCAGAGGGACAATGATCCCCTGTTTTGTAAAATTCTTTAAATCTTTTGAAGTGGCCAGAGCTCCCCGGGCATTTGTCCCATCGTATCCCGTATATGTCATATAATAAAGGTCATCAATCTTAACTATCCGGGCATCTTCGACGCCATGTGCTTTCATAGTCGAATTCCGGAACCATTATAGGCTTTTCCCAACGTTCAGCAACCGTAAGCGGACCATCGAGTCTGCAATAACCGATACTGGATTGATTTCCTTTCTGCACCGCACGGTAGAAAATATGAACGCTATCACCTTCACGAATTACTGCGGGATTCAGAACTCCATCATTTTCAAATTCAAATTGGGTTTGATGTATTATAATACCTTCTTTCTTAACTGCTATCATATAGATTTATAAAATTTATTATTTTGGACAATAGCTTCCTATTCCCTGAACAGTCCAGGGGGCGATTTGTTTTTGCGAAGTTATCTCTCCCAATACCGGAATCGTTACATAAATTCAGCAATTAGTTACATCATTTACAGATTCGATCTGATGTACAGTAACCATTCGTGCATTTGAAGTATATTCGTATTATTTTTATCAAGCGTTAATAATTCAGGGTCAGTCTGATATGCAAAAACTCGCTTTTGAACAGTTTCTCAGAAAATATTTTTTCCTCTTCACCAGCATATTCTGGCCCTTAATTAATGCTTCATCGCAGGATTATTTTCAGCAGGAGGTAAATTATAAAATTAACGTGACTCTTAATGACCGGACGCATGAACTGAATGGATACGAGTCACTTGAGTACATTAACAATTCTCCTGACACTCTCAGCTTTTTATATTTTCATCTCTGGCCAAATGCATATTCCAACAACAAAACAGCATTAGCCAGGCAGATATTCAGCATAAATGGGAAAGGCAAATTGTTCAACGATCCGGAGTTAAAGGGATTTATCGATTCACTGGATTTTAAGGTTGATGATAAAAAGGTGCAGTGGGATTTATTGCCGGGGTTTCCGGATATTTGTAAAATTGTTCTTGATAAACCGCCTGGAAATGGTGATACCATAGTCATTACCACTCCTTTTCATGTAAAAATTCCAAAGGGAGTCACTTCACGGCTGGGGCATATAGAAGAATCGTATCAAATCTCACAATGGTATCCAAAACCTGCAGTATATGACAGATCGGGCTGGCATCAGATGCCATATCTGGATTATGCTGAGTTCTTTTCTGAATTTGGCAGTTTTGACGTGAGCATTACATTGCCTGCTAATTATATCGTTGGTGCAACAGGTGAACTTCAGAATGAAGAGGAAAAGAAGATGCTTGAAATTCTTTCCGCTGATAGCTCCCGGATTAAATCACTTTACCTGAGAGATACGGATTTTCCCCAATCATCAAAGCAGGTAAAGACTTTAAGGTATACAGAGAATAACATTCATGATTTTGCCTGGTTTGCTGATAAGAGATTTCATGTTCGGAAAGGAACTGTAACCCTGCCCGATTCGAAAAGAGAAGTAACCACGTGGGTGATGTTCACTAACCAGGAAGCACACCTGTGGAAAGATGCGATCTCATATGTGAATGACGCGATCATGTATTTTTCAAAATGGATCGGGGACTATCCTTATAATAACTTTACCGCTGTTCAGAGCGCTCTGAATTCCGGAGCAGGAATGGAGTATCCCGGTGTGACCGTAATTGGACTTGCGGGCGATCCTTATCTTCTGGATGAAGTAATTGCCCATGAAATTTGTCATAACTGGTTTTACAGTGCGATCGGATCTGACGAACGAAGATTCCCCTTTATGGATGAAAGCATAGCAAGTGCATACGAATCGAGATATTTAACTGAAAAATATCCCGGTAAAAAACTTTGGGAAATTGATTTTAAAAACAGGAAACTGGCTAAGTTTTTCAAAATTGATGAAATGCCGGCACAACGGATTCAGGAGATCGAATGGCTTATCCCGGCACGCCGGAACCTTGAACAACCCATTAATCTTGCGGCTACAGGTTACAGTAATGAGAATTACGGAAGTATAATTTATAATAAAGCCGCACAGGGTTTCAACTATCTGCGGGCTTATCTTGGCGACTCCCGGTTTGATTCAGCAATGCATGATTACTACAGCGAATGGAAGAACAAGCATCCCCGTCCGGAGGATCTGAAAGCGGTCTTTGAATCCAACACAGCCAAAGATCTCTCATGGTTCTTTAAGGATTTCCTGGGAACAACCCAACGGCTTGATTATAAAATAGTCCGTTATCAGGACCGGAAACTCCTTATTAAAAACAAAGGTGAGTTGGAAGCCCCGCTCCTGATAGCGGGAATAAAAGGTGGTTCAAACATTACCGAATACTGGGAAGAGGGTTTTAAGGGGAAGAAATGGGTCAATGCACCAGGGAATAACAATTCAGAAATAAAATTAGATCCTGAACATAAAATGCCTGAACTGTTCAGGCTTAACAACAACATCCGTACATCAGGTGCCTGTCGTAAAGCTGACCTTCTGCAATTCCGTTTCTTATATACAATTGATGATCCGGAGAAACGGACATTATTGTATACCCCCGTTTTTGACTGGAACAGCCTGGACGGTTTTATGGCAGGGATGGTCCTTAATAATGGGACACTTATGCCCAAACAAGTTGAATATTTTATCATTCCTTTTTATACGTTTCGTAATCAGGGGCTCACAGGATTTGGAAAAATCTCATTCAACATAATTCCCTATAACAATCTTATCAGGATTGCAACATTTACAATGGAAGGAGAGAAATTCGGGGCGCCTGGTAATCAGAACTATCAAAAAGCGAAGATAGGAGCAGACCTTCGTCTCAGATCAAAAAATATGATCAATCCTGTCAGCCAGAATGTCTTTGGATATTTTATAACTGCATCAGATCTCCATAATATTGAACTGCTTATGCCAGTTAAGATGCGTTCATATCTGCAGTTCGGTTACAATTTAGAAAGACCCGGTATTATCAATCCCTTCAGTTTATCAGTTTCTTTTGAATCAGGGAGCTCGTTTCAGAAGACATTCCTGGATCTTACCTATACACACAGTTATTATGGTAAAAAAAGTGGACTTAATTTCAGATTTTTTGCCGGCACCATGCTGAAAAACAGTTCTGCGGATCCGTTTTATGGTTTTGCAGCCAGTGGAAGGGGTGGCCGGGAACAATATCTGTACGAGGGAATTTATCCGGACCGGTTTACTGTGTTCCCGAAAACTTTCTGGTCGCGACAGATGACTTTATCCGAAGGAGGGTTGGTTTCTCCCCTGAATGATACTCTTGGATACAGCCGCCGGTTATTATCACTCTCGTTAACCAGCAGTCTGCCCGGAAAAGTTACCTGGATTCCTTTGAAACCTTTCGTTAATGTTTTACTTAATGATCATGGTATCGTGACGAACAATAGATCGCTCCTATTCTTTGAAGCAGGTTTTAAAGCAGGAGTTTGGAACTTTTTCGAGATCTATGTTCCCCTGGTTGTTTCCGATAATATTAAATCAATAACCGGATCATTTAAAGACCGGATCCGGTTTGTTTTTAAACTTGATATGTTCAATTCTTTAAGAATGAAATGAGGTCTTTAATCTGCGGTCTTTCAGAAAACGATCAGACATTCTTTTGATTAAGCGTTTCAGTATAGCTCAATCCTTTTTTTTAACCGCAAAGAACGGTACGATGTCGCAAAGAACGCAAAGCTAAAACACATAAATTCAGCTCTTTGCGGAACTTTGTGCTTTCCTTTCGCGCCCTTTGCGCCTGCCTGCCGGCAGGCGGTTAAAGGATTTTGACTTATTTCAACAGTGCCTGGCCGGGACTATTGATAAATTAATTGACCGTTACTTCTTTTTCAACTTAGGCCTCAGGTTAAGGCTGATAGGTTTTATTTTTATTAAAGGGGGCAACTGGCATCCCTAATAAAAATCCCCAGGCTTTTAGCGGTTCGATATTATCGAAAATTAATTTTATAACAGCAAGGAGCGGAATTGCCAGAAACATACCGGGTATGCCCCATAATGCATTCCCGGCAAGAACTGCTATAATTGAGAAAAGTGCATTGATTTTTACTTTTGAGGCAACTATATAAGGAACTATATAATTATTATCGATCAACTGAATGAAATAATAAGCAGCCATTATGTAAAAACACGAATAATGGTGAGATTTGGTAACAAGGCAACCATCATTGGCATGAAACAGCAACCAGTCCTCCAACGTATGGGATTACATTAAGAGGCCCCTATAATACCCAGAAGAAGAGCATAATCAATGCCAAGGAGCAAAAGAGCAAAGGTATCCAATGACGCTACTATTGCTGCTTCAATAACAAGACCTGCAAGATAGCGTTGAATAACTTTTTTAATCTTTGAAACTATTTCACTTACCTGATTATGATTATCCTTACCAAACAACCTGTGAATAAATTCAATCAGGAGAGGCTGGTAGAATAAAATAAGGAAGATATATACAGGAAGCAAAAGCACTACTACAAGTCCGCCACCGATCATTTTAAGTGTATGCCCTATTGCTGCAGCACTGGAGTTCAGAATTTCTCCCTGGGTTTTTGCTATCCATTCGTGGATCTTCTGAGGATCTCTATTGAAATAATCTGAGCACCCTCAGAAATAGTCTGGTTAATTATTAAGGTAAATTTATCGACCAGTACCGGCCAGAAATCGGTGAACCTGCTTACCTGGGAGATTAAAAGTGCACTAAAACCTGCAAGGAATAGAAAAGTAATTATTAAAGTAATTGCAATGGCTACTATTCTGTTTATTCTTATCCTTACGAAAAAATTAACTACCGGATGGAGCAGGATAGCCAGAATGGTTGCAAATACCAATGGAATAATTATACCTTTTGCAATATATAATACAGAAAATAGGGCCACAAGCCCTATCAGAAAGATTGTCGCTTTTGCGTAAAATGGTAATTTTAATTCCTGATCTGTCACGGTTGTATGGAATTCATTTTTTTCCTGCGGGTAAGATGACGAAAAATAACGGTACCGATTGCTCTCAAAGTCCCCTGATGTCGAGCAACCAGGTTTGTGACCCCAAACTGCAATACAACTTCCAAAAAACTTTTTGAATTTGCTGGCTGACGGACTTAACATTAATTTTTTTGAATACAAACCGGTAACCAGACCGATGCCCGCACCCAATATGTTGTCAATCAGATAAGGTGATTTGGTTATATCATTTAAAGAGCTTGCAAGAAGGTTGGAAGGCTTGAAGCTTTCAACGGCATTGGAAAACTGTTCTTTTAAAGCATTTCCTTTTCAGCCAGTTCTGCCTCCAATAATTGTATAGCATTTTTAAGTTCGGCAGTCGAATTTATTTTTTGCATGTGATTCTATTTATACTGCTCAAGGACTAAATCGGAAACCTTCTTTTTAAGCCATTCATGCAAAAAGAAATGTACAATTACCCCCTGCTATCCGACAAAAGCCGCCTACCACGAACAATCACTCGAAAAAAATTCCGCCCAGGATTTCGCCTAACCAAAAGGCTAATCCGAGATTGAGAAAAGCATGAATACTGCCAGAAAGACAATTACAACCGCATAGGGCAAGAATGTAGATGCAATATCCGATGTTTTGTTCAGGGCTTTAAGCTTTAAAATCTCAAAGCTTGTTTTACCATATTCAGTGGCTCTTTCCAGCAGTGATTCAATCAGCTTTCCATTGTCTTCCATGGTTATCCCGCGGCAGTATTCATATCTTTTTTGGTTGCATTCGATTTTGCCTTACGCTCTTCCTTAAATTCGGAACGTCTTCTTTCACCTCTTCAAATTTTGCAGATATGTCATCCAGAAATTCATTGAATTTTTCTTTTACTGCAGCCGCATAATCTTCCCCTTTATCAGATATTTTCTTTCGTGTGACAGAACCTTTATCAGGGGCAAACAAAATCCCTAAAACTGCACCGGTGGACACCAGCCAATACACTGAATAATACTTTTCCTGAGCTCATTTTTTTATTATTAAATTAATACTTCAATTATTAAAAGAAGTCCACACCGAAAAATATTATATTCTCACTCACACCTCCGCGTTGCTTCAGTGTGAGCTATTATCAGGGTGGACTTTATGATTGTTATCTAAGGGATGGACTTATAATATTTTTTTGCCCACTCTATCATAATTAATAATTGCAATAACAAGAAGAACATGAATAATGCCCCCCACATGAAAGCCCACAAATCCGATCGCCCATGCGACGAGCAGTACCACGGCTACGACATAAGGTAAAATTTCCATGATTTCTGTCTTTTAATTTTTTACAATAAAACAATTAACAGGACAACTATAAGAATAATTGCAGCGCCTAAAAGGTAAACGCCATTTCCAATTGCTCTGAGACTGTGTTTAATTGACTTTACTTCTTTCCCAAATTTTTCTTCTCTTCCGATTTCAATTTCGACATATCCATTGCTTTAATTTCATCTAACCTCAGAATCAAGGCTTTAGATTCTGCATTTTCTGCAGGTTTTGGTGCAGGTATTGAGGTAGGTTCCCCAGTAGTTGCAGCAGATAACTGATATGGTAGAAATGTTAATGACAAGCATGCCACCATAAGACAAAGAGCGATCTTTTTCATTTAAATGATTTTTTTAATTAATAATTTATTGTTTTTTTAATTATTTGTTTAATATTATTTTGTTGGGAATAATATTCATAAGTATTAATCAAAAGTTGTTATTTGACTATGTATTAACAAAGATATGTTACTCAATTACCGGAATCGTTACATAATTTCCCGAAAAAGTTACATAATTTACACGTTTAAGAGGTGACCTTCCCGAGCGTAGGGTAAGATTTTGAATTCATATTATTGATAAATCGTACTTGCGGGTTTTTCAATTTCAAAATCCCTGAAACCAAAATCAGTCGTTTTAAATGAGTTCATTTTAAAAACATTTTGCCCTCTTCCGGGAATTAACGGATAAAATGAGACAGAAATCTGAAATGTTTTAAAAACCAGATTTTCATTCTTAATTAAAACTCCAAATCCAAATTGTGAATACACTTTGCTGTCTTTAAAACTGGTTACTGCATCGCTAAGCATACCAAGTGAATAAGTAAGATATGGTCCCAGCCGGAAACCAAAAACATTCCAGGGGGCATATGACTGTGTCTGCAGCGTAAATAAGAGACGGTTAATTCCCGACAAAGCAGGACTGCTAAATCCGTCCAGACCATAACCATCATTAATAGTCAGGCTATCGGTTGGGAACCTGTTTATCCCAACCGTCAACTGTGGTTTCACAAATTGCCTGAATCTCCATTTACCTATTTCAAATAATCCCGTAAAGTAATTTACGCCTATTGTCACAACCCCCTGTTCAGAATGCGATGCATGGAAGAAAGTTCCGTATTCGAAGTTTGAACTCAGATATCCCCATTCATTATAGTTTCCAAAATAAACCCGCATACCCAAATACAACCTCCCTGAATTATTTTTCACCTGATAACCCCCTGTTAATGAATAGACACTTCCAATCGGAACATCTTCTGTAACACCGAATCTGAAAATATATCTATCCTGAACATATTTCCTGGTTGAAATTCCGGCCGTAGCCAGGAAAAAATTTTCACCGGAATAATAATTAAACGGATCTAAATCTTCGGCAGGTTTCTCCAAAAACCTGATATGCAGATATCTCGCCGCCAGAATCAGATTTGTTACAAGTAAATCTTCTGTATTTCCTTTGAAAAGCTGAAACGCTTTGCCTGCCCAGTAATCCTGTGTCCTGAATTTCAAAGTCACCGGGACATAAACCGAATTGATATCTTTGAGGGAATCTTTTTTAATCTGAGAAGCAAAAAGAAACACCTGCCGCCCACTTTGCGAGGGGAGAAAAAAACGGACGGTCAATCCCGACGCTCCTGCTGAAATTTCCATACCCGTCAATTCCCAGATGTAATTTTGAACTTACATAAGAGTTCCTAACGTTTGGAATGTTATAGGTTGTATTAAATGAACTGATATCACGATTAAAATTTCTTGAAAAGGCATTCTGAAATTCATGGCCATAGCCCAGAAAATTTTTATCGGTTAAAGCAATGCTCATCCCTGAGGCTGAAACAGAACCACCCGGAACAAGGCTCCAATTATCCAGTTCACGAATAAAGATATCCACTGAATCGGATTTTGCGCCTGCCGCCACTACAGAGAAAGAAACCTCATGGACATATTTCTGGTTACGGATTAAACGCTCTGATTCTTTAACGAGTAAAGAATTGAAAGGTTGATTCTTATGGATAAGCAACAGGTTCCGGATAGTGATGCCTTGTGTTTTAACATGTATCCCATTCCCTGCTTTGGAAAAAATATTTTGTTTACCAACAGAAGTATCAGATGCTGAATAATGAAAAGGATCCAGTGTAACAACATCGATATTCCGGACGATTTTTCCTTCAAAGGACCTGTATGGTTTCTGTATCAGTTTTTTATATACTTATTGCAGGACGTGTTCGGCCCGGCAATCCGGGCTGTTGCGCAGCAGCACGGACGTGTCGGCGACCATGCTGCGAACGTCCACGCGCCGGCTGGCGCCGCGCTGCGGGCGGGCGTAGGCGAGGAAGTTCCGGATGATCTCGTTGAGCCGGCTCGACTCGCGCAGCACGATGTCCATCAACTGCGCCTGCTCGCCCGAGAGCGGCAGTTCGGCGCGCAGCAACTGCATCGACCCGGCCATCGACGCCAGGGGATTCCGGATTTCGTGCGGCGATGCCGGCCGCCATCTCGCCGATCGCCGCAAGGCGCTTCTGACGCTCCGCCTCGTATTCCCGGCGCTTCGACTCCGTGACGTCCTGGAACGTGAAGACGCAGGCCACGCGTGTCGCTCTCGCCGGTCAGAGGCGCAGCGCCCAGACCGAGCACGATGCGCTGGCCGGACGGCTTCATGTACTCGAACTCGAACTTCCGTGCGTCCGGCCCATCGACGTTGCAGCGCCGCGTCCGCTGGCAGTTCGAGCACATGCGACGACGTCCGCCCCAAGCAATTCCCCCGAACTGCGGCCGGTGATGATCGTCGCCGCCCGGTTCACCGCCAGCGACGCGTCCTTGTTCGTCGGCCGTGAGCACGCCGCCCGGCAGGCTGTCCAGGATGCACCGCGTCAGCGCCTGCAGGTCGGCCATCGCCGACGAGGCCGAGGCGAACCGCTCGTCGGCGGCCCTCCAGCCCTCGGCCAGCGACCCGGTCAGCCAGCCGACGGCGAGAAACCCCGCGCCGTTCATCGCGACGCGGTACACGCCCTCGTGCAACGGCGGCAGCAGCAGCGCCAGCCGTCGTGGGCGGCAGCGCGCCCGAGTACTGCCCCGCGATGACGCCCGCGTAACAGACCGCGCTCAGCGTTGCCGCCAGCAGTCCGCCGCGGCGTCGCTGCAACGTGCCGGCGGCGACGATCGGCAGGCCGTAGAAGCGAGGGGAAGTAACTGCCGACGCCACCGGAGAGGAACACCAGCACCGACACCAGCAGGATGTCGCCGGCGAACTGCACGTCCACCAGCCACCGGTGCCGATCCGCGAAGCGGACCGTGCCCGCGTACGGCGCCGGTCAGTGCATACGTGACGGCGATCAGCAGGAAGTAGGCGTCGGCCTGCGACCCGGCCGCCCCCTGCCCGATGCGGAAGAGAATCGCCGTGCCGAACAGCACGGTCGCCACGACCGCCCGGATTGCGATCAGCCAGAGGAGGCGAGACCTGTGTCGGTCGCCGCCTCCCCGAGGCCGTGCTGCAGGCCCATGACCTACGTCAGCTTGCTGATCAGGTCGAAGATGGGCAGGTACATCGAAATGACGATGCCGCCGACCACCACGCCGAGGAACGCGATCATGATGGGCTCGAGCAGGGTCAGCAGGCCGGCGACCGCGGTGTCGACTTCCTCTTCGTAGAAGTCCGCGATCTTCGACAGCATCATGTCGAGCGCGCCCGTCGTCTCGCCGACGTTGATCATCTGCGTCACCATCGGCGGGAACACCTTCGTTGCCGCGAGCGGCGCCGAGACGGTCTCGCCGCGCTCGATGCTCGTCCGCGTGCTCATGATGGCGTCTTCGATGATGGCGTTGCCGGCGGTCTTGCCCGTGATGTCCAGGCCGTCGAGGATCGGCACGCCTGAACTGAGCAGCGTCGACAGCGTGCGGCAGAAGCGCGCGACCGCCACCTTGCGCAGGATCATGCCCAGCACCGGCGCGCGCAGCAGCAGGCCGTCGATGACTCGTCGGCCCGCGGTACGTGGCGTAGTACTGCCGCAGCAGGAACGACCCGACGCCCGCGCCGATGAAGAGACGGGCATGTAGAGGACGAGCGAGTTGCTCATCCAGATGACGATGCGCGTGGGCAACGGCAACTGGGCGCCGAGGCCGGCGAACAACTGCGCGAACGTCGGGATGACCTTCCACAGAATGACGAACGACGACCGCCGCGGCGATCGTCATGACCGCGATCGGGTAGATCATCGCGGACTTGACCTGCGCCTTCAGCCGGACGTTCTTCTCGATGTAGACGGCCAGGCGCTTGAGGATGGTGTCGAGGATGCCGCCGGCCTCGCCCGCCGCGACCATGTTGGTGTAGAGCGGATCGAAGGTCTTCGGGTGCTTCCGCATGGCGTCGGCCAGGGACGCCCCGCTCTCGACGTCCTCGCGCGTCTTGAGGATGGTGGCCGAGAACCCCTTGTGCGCCTCCTGCTTGCCCAGGATGTCGAGGCACTGGACCAGCGGCAGGCCGGCGTCGATCATCACCGAGAACTGCCGGGTGAAGATCGCCAGGTTCTTGGTGGGGACGCTCGACCCCTTTGGCCTTCGGCAGGCTTGGACGCGGCCTCCCTCGACTTCACCTGGTCGACCTTGACGACGCGGATCTGCTCGCGCCGCAATTGGGCGACCAGCGCGTCGGCGTTGTCCGCGACCCGTTCGCCGCTGACCGACTGGCCCGCACGCGTCCGTCCGGAAAATGCAAAAGTGGCCATGACGTGTCCTCGACTAGCTACGCCGAACGGGAACCGGCCCCCGCCCGAGTCCCGCACCGGGCACCACCCCCGTGCCCCTGTTGATCATGTCGGTCAACTCTTCCTTCATCGACGAGGCGTTCATGCGCGGCGTCCATCGTGATCTGCCCCGCCATGTAGAGCGTGGCCGAGGCTCTGGTTCAGCGTCTGCATCCCCAGCTTCTCCTGGCCGGTCTGCATCGACGAGTAGATCTGGTGGACCTTGTCCTCGCGAATGAGGTTCCTGATCGCCACCGTCGGGCACCAGGATCTCGAGCGCCACCACCCGGCCCGCGCCGCGCGCCTTCTTCAGCAGCGTCTGGCAGACGATGCCTTCGAGCACGAGGGAGAGCTGGGTGCGGATCTGGCCCTGCTGGTGGGCGGGGAACACGTCGATGATGCGGTTGATGGTCTGCGAGGCCGAGTTCGTGTGCAGCGTCGCGAAGGTGAGGTGACCGGTTTCCGCGATGCGGAGCGCGGTCTCGATGGTCTCCAGGTCGCGCATCTCGCCGATGAGCACGACGTCCGGGTCCTCGCGGAGCGCCGCGCGCAGCGCGCGGGCGAAGCCGAGCGTGTCGGCGTGCACTTCGCGCTGGTTGACCAGGCAGCCCTTGTGCTGGTGGATGTACTCGATCGGGTCTTCGATCGTGATGATGTGCTCGCTCCGCTCGGTGTTGACCTTGTCGAGCATCGCGGCCAGCGTCGTCGACTTGCCGGAGCCCGTGGGACCGGTCACCAGCACCAGCCCGCGGGGCCGTTCTGCCAGCTTCGAGATGATGGGCGGCAACCCGAGTTCGTGGAACTGGCGGATCCGCTCCGGGATGAGCCGGTAGACGGCGGCCACGGCGCCGCGCTGGTTGAACACGTTGCAGCGGAACCGGCCGACGCCGCGGACGCCGAAGGAGAAGTCCAGCTCCATCGTCTCCTCGAAGCGCTTCTTCTGGGCGTCGGTGCAGACGCTGTAGACCAATTGCTTGGTCTCGGCGGCGTTCATCGGTGGCAGGTCCAGGCGCTGGAGCTTCCCGTGGACGCGCACCTGCGGCGGCGTGTTGGTCGTGATGTGGAGGTCAGAGCCCTCCAGATCCATCGTCGCCTTCAGCAGTTCGGGCAGAGTGGCCATGAGTCGCGTTCCTGCAAGCGCTACACCGCGCGCGGGTACCGCACACGGCAGCGCTTCCCCGTCAAGGAATCGACAGAACCCACGCGAAGAATTGAGCGGACGAGGTGACGAGGCGGGCGCGCCGATTACGAAACTGGGATCGGGGGCGTAACCGGAGGTGACGGCCGAGCGACTGCCGGGCGGCCAGACCGTCGGGCTGGCGGGACGAGCGCCTACTTGACCGTCTCGCGGACGACTTCGTCCACGGTGGTGACGCCCTCGCGGATCTTGAGGAGTCCGCTCTTGCGAAGCGAGATCATGCCCTCGTCCACGGCCTTGCGGCGGAGTTCGAGGGCCGAGGCGCCCACGAGCACCAGTTCCCGCAGTTCGTCGGTGACCTCCATGACCTCGTAGAGGCCGACGCGGCCCTTGTAGCCGGTGCCGTTGCAGCGGTCGCAGCCGGTCCCCTGCATCGGGACGACGCCCTCGGCTTCGTCCATGTCGTAGCCGATGTCCATCAGGGCCTGCGGCGGCACCGGGTGCGGCTGCTTGCACTGCGAGCACACGCGGCGCACCAGTCGCTGCGCGCAGATCAGGTTGACGGAACTCGACACGAGGAACGGCTCGATGCCCATGTTCATCAGCCGGCTGACGGTGCTGGGCGCGTCGTTGGTGTGCAGCGTGGACAGCACGAGGTGGCCGGTCAGGGCGGCCTTGACGGCGATCTCGGCCGTCTCGAAGTCGCGGATCTCGCCGACCAGGATGATGTTGGGGTCCTGCCGCAGGAACGAGCGCAGCGCCGCGGCGAAGTTCAGGCCGATGGCGTCGCGCATCTGCACCTGGTTCACGCCCGGCAGGTTGAACTCCACCGGGTCCTCGGCCGTCATGATGTTGGTCTCGGACGTGTTGATGCGCGAGATCGCCGAGTACAGCGTGTTGGTCTTGCCGCTGCCGGTCGGCCCCGTCACCAGCACCATGCCCCACGGCTTGGAGATGGCCGCCTCGAACTTGGCGAGCGAGTGCACCTCGAAGCCCAGCTTGGTCATGTCCAGCATCAGCTTCGACCGGTCCAGCAAGCGGAGCACGATCTTCTCGCCGAACAACGTGGGCAGGCACGAGACGCGGAAGTCGATCTCCTTCGACTGGCCGCTGTCGTTGAACCGCAGCTTGATGCGGCCGTCCTGCGGCAGGCGCTTCTCGGCGATGTCCAGCTTGGACATGATCTTGATGCGCGAGGTGATCGCGTCCCGCAGCTTCATGGGCGGCGCCATGATGTTGTAGAGGATGCCGTCGATGCGGAACCTGAC